>JASMDM010000081.1 GCA_030752795.1 SAR202 cluster bacterium
AACCTGAGTGGCAGTACCGTCAACCTCGATGAGCTACCTCCCGCTGCCAACTTGAGGGCCATGCTTTATGGGGTACCCTGGCCGGACCCCAGACGGCAGAGGTAAGAGCGAGGCAGGAGGCGGATATCCGCGGCATGTAGGCGAAGTCCAAGGGCAGGATCGGCGTCCGACCGCCGGTCCCAACCGCAGCAGGGGAAGACGATTTCTGATGCGGGTTCATCACTTGACAGGAGGGCGTATGTAACGTGAGATTGGTATGGTAGGCGGCAGTTGACAACTTCAACAGGCGGTCATACAGTCTATGCCATCTCGGAATGGTGAGTTTACGAAGTCACTGGATTCCATTTGGGGATTAACGGCTGTGACGTTACATCAAGCGATTGACACTCCAATAATCTTAGTTGCGGTATGATCTATTACGCAAACTCGTCAGCTGGAGTGACAGTGGATCACCTGCGAGGGTTCTTCGTGGGCTGGCCCAATCCGCCCTCGCCTGAGACCCACCTGAAGGTGCTGCAGGGTAGCGACGAGGTCGTGTTGGCGGTCGACGACTACACAGGCGATCTAGTTGGCTTCATAACGGCCCTGACCGACGGCGTGATATACGCCTACATCTCATTGTTGGAGGTCTTGCCGCAGCACCAGGGACACAGCATCGGCTCTGAGTTGGTGCGTCGCATGCTGGCCAAGCTTGAAAAGCTGTACGCCATCGACGTACTCCGCGATCAAGAGGTGCAACCCTTCTATGCTTGATTGGGTATGCGGCCCGCCGCCGGAATGTTAGTCCGATGACGAGAGCGGTTGTCAGAGGCTTGATGTGTCTCGAATTGTCCAGCCTTCGTTCAACGGCTAGCGCTGCTGATGTTGTGGCTCACGCACGATCAGCCGGGTCGGTTAGCGACGCCGGGGCGGTCAGCATCCGCCTCGGTGCAACACACGGATGATCGGGCCTCCGCGAGCAGTCATTCTCCCTCCGCCATATTCTTGCCCTGACGCGGACCACAAATTGGGTGAACCGTGAATCCCTATCAATACAATCCCGACAGACTTTCCGATTCCCACTTCGAAAAAGGGTCGCTCGAGCGCCTCGTGATCGGCAACGAATGTCGATTGCTTGACTATAGGCGGACACCGCTTCGAGTGCGAGAACTCCGAGAAGCAGCCGGCTTGGTCATCCTGGAGATCCTCGACCTCGAGGACAAAGGAAACACGTGGGACATCCCGATCGAGGACATTGCCGGTTTCCAATTCGCGCTGGACTCTCGTCGGGCTGACCCCGAGGCAGTGGCGCGCTACGCAGCCATCGCGGATCGGCTAGATCGGCCGGCTGCGGTCACCTGCGATGAAGGCGCTCGGTATGCAACAGTTGCGGATCTCGCGGAGGCTGAACAGGCGGCGGTTGAGTGGATCCGCCTTCGATCGACAGCGCTGCACGCTGGCGTCCGGCCCGACTTCTCACGCCCCATGGGCATCGAGGGGCTCTACGCCGACATCGAAGCCTACATGAGCCACCATGGTCTCGCCCATATCGAGGCGATCTTCGCCGCCCACTACGTTGGTAAGTTCCACTACAGTGAGTTCGTGAAGGCTCACCGCATTACTATCGCCGAGATGGGCCTTGTGCCTTACGAGGGTAAGGTTCTTCGTGATGAATCGGCGCTCCAGGGCGAGTTCGCCCGCGCGCGACGTCGCGAGCATGTCATTCGGAGAATGGCTTTCGTTCGTGCCATCTACAGGGGCGCCTGGGTATCTCTTCCCGTGGGGTACACTCTCGCGGGCTTGTGGAGCCGTCCCGAAACAAGACATTCGTTTCGACGACCACGAACGTACAAATCGCGGAGGACGTGGCCTGTTTCCGTGAGCCATCGGATCCGAACAAAGACGGGTACGGGTCGGTGTGCTGATGTCGCAGAACGTTCTTCTGAATCGAGTCTTCATGACCTACATGGAGACATCGCAGATGAACCACCCCTACCGAGAATCGGAGGTTATACTTCCCCATGACCCTGGCCAGGCTTTCTAGGTCGGCGCCAAGAAGCAAACTCCCAAGAGGTGGTGTATGAGAAGAGATGGCGTAGGGAGCCTGTCATGACGGATATCTAGCGTCATGAGTTCAGTGTAAACGCGGTTGCGGTCGGGATCAGGCGATCACGACGTCATTGGTGCCAAATAACCCGGCCCGTTGCCCGATGCTCCTGCCAATTAGCTTCATAATGTCTGAGCGACCGACTCGCAACATTGCGGGGCTTTCCGGTCTGGGACCGTCCGCATTCTTGCATTAAAAGAAGGCCGAAGATACGTTAACCCTACCTAAAACCTCTTGTCTGCAATTGAGAGATGCGATCGAGGCCGTTGGGAGAAGATAAGTCTATGACTAGACATGATGAGTACGTCCAGAGGACGAAGAGTGACAACGCCTTGGAGCGCATCGCCGACGGGACCACCAACATCGCGGAGCGGGTAATCTATCTTGTCACCGGCAGCTTGTCGGGGATACACGGCGGCAGGCACTGATGCCGGACGCCCGCCTCGCCCTGGAAGGCGTTCGCATACTGGACTTCTCGCGCATCTGGGCCGGCCCACACGCGACCAAGCTGCTGGCCGACATGGGCGCCGAGATCATCAAGGTGGAGTCAGCTCGCGCCTGGGACCCGCACCGGATGATCGACGGCTCCGGCAACCTCCCGGACGGCGACCCCGGTCCCGATCGTTGGAACCGCTCCGGATGGTTCAACACCTTGCACCTGAGTAAGTACGGCATCACGGTCGAGATTCGAGAACCCAAAGGCAAGGCTATCCTAGAAGAGATCGTCGCCATCAGCGACGTGGTGATCGAGAACTTCCGAGCCGGAGCGCTCGCGCGGCGTGGTTTCGGCTACGAGCGGTTGCGTGAGCTCCGACCCGACATCGTCGTCGTGTCGATGCCCGCGCTGGGCAACACCGGGCAGTGGCGCGACTTCATACAGTATGGCATCGGGCAGGAGCAACTCGGCGGCATCGCGTCTATGAACGGGTACCTGGACCGCGATGGACCGGTCAAGTCGGGTGTCAACTTCGGCGACCCGGTTGCGGGCGCGCACGCGGCGGGGGCCGTGCTGTCCGCGTTGTGGCGCCGGCGTCGCACCGGAAAGGGTGCGTTCATCGACCTGGCGCAGCTCGAATCATCCATATCGGTCATCGGCGAGCACATTGTCGGACAGCAGATGGGCGGTGAGCCTCCGCGGAACCGGGGGAATCGTCACCCGGTTTTCGCACCCCACGGCGCCTATCCCTGCGCGGGCGAAGACCGATGGGTCACGATCGCGGTGACGTCGGACGCTCAATGGCGCGCGCTGTGCGATGTTCTTGGCAAACCCGAGCTGGCTGACGACCCAAAATACGCCGACACGCTGTCGCGACACGAAAACCACGACGACCTTGACTCGATCATAGCCGCGTGGACGCGCGAACGCGACCCGTACGATGTCATGCACGCGCTTCAGGAGCGGGGCGTGCCAGCCACCCCGGTGATGACCGGGCAGGACATCTTCGACGACCCGCAGTACCAGGAGCGAGGCGTGCTCGAGCTCGTCGACCACCCGTCCACGGGCCCGTACTTCATCCCCGGCATCGCATGGAAGATGTCGCGAACCCCAGGTCGGGTTCGATGGCCCAGTCCTCGCATGGGCGAGCACAACGACCGTGTCTTCGGCGACCTGCTCGGAATGTCGCCGGAAGCCATGTCGAAGCTCTCCGACGACGGCGTCACGGGCACAAAACCGTTGTTTTGAGCAACACGTGTTAATTGTTGTTCACTAAACATCGCTCTGATATACTGTCGAACATCTCCGGGAGTTGGCGCCAGAACCGCGTTTGTTGCGCTTTCATTTCCGGTAACGAACATCTCTAGTTCCCCGGTTGCGCCGGTGGGTTGTGTGTGGGTTGAGACGGGGCCGACGAGTCTCTTTTTACGACTCCAACGACTCGCTGAACGTATCGGTTTTTGGGACTCGGATAGGCATCGCGGTATCGATTGACCTGTTGAAAGGAGGCCGGCTATTGAAGTGGATTGATTACGCCGCTCCCCACTCGGTGAGGGGGGCCGTTGACCTGTTAGGCCAGGCTGGCGACAAAGCGAGGATCATGGCGGGCGGGACGGACCTGCTGGTGCAGCTCAGGCTGCGAGCCTATGACCTCGACCTGGTCGTGGATGGCAAAGGCATCCCCGATTTGAACGAGCTCACATACGACCCGATAAACGGGTTGACCGTCGGCGCCGCTGTGCCGTGCTACCGAATATACGGCAACGCCGCCGTGGCCCAGGCATATCCTGGGTTGATCGACGCGATTTCGGCGATTGGCGGAACGCAGATTCAGGGACGCGCCTCGCTCGGAGGCAACCTGTGCAACGCCGCTCCCAGCGCCGACTCGATACCTCCGATGATCGCGCTCAATGCGACAGCGCGAATCGCGGGCCCGAACGGCACACGAGAAGTGGCCGTCGAAGACTTTTGCACCGGCGTCAGGCAGACGGTTATCGGTCAGGGTGAGATTCTCACCTCGATCCATTTCCCGCCTCCCGAGGCCAACACCGGGGCTCACTACCTGCGCTTCACTCCCAGAAACGAGATGGACATCGCGGTTGCGGGCGCGGGTGTCTCGGTGACGCTGAACAACGGCAACATCGCCAGCGCCCGAGTGATCCTGTCCGCCGTTGCGCCGACACCGCTATTCGTGAAAGAGGCCGGGGACGCGCTCGCGGGCAAGCCTGCTAACGACGAGTCCATCGCCGTGGCCGCCAGCATCGCCCGAGACGCCGCCAAGCCCATCACCGACATGCGCGGCACCATCGAGTTTAGAAAGCATCTGTGCGAGGTGCTCACTCGCCGGGCGCTGAACACCGCCATCGAGCGAGCTAAGGAGAACAACTAGATGCCAGGAAAGACCCACGTACAGACGATAATCAACGGAGAGCACATCGACTTCCTGTGCGAGCCTCGCCAGAGCCTGCTCGAGTGCCTCCGCGACGTGATCGGGCTGACCGGCAGCAAAGAAGGCTGCAACGACGGCAACTGCGGCGCGTGCACGGTCGTGTTCGACGGCCGCATCGTGACGTCGTGCCTGGTTCTCGGCGTCGAAGCCGAAGGCAAAGAGATCACCACGATCGAGGGAATCGCGGATGGAAACACGCTCCATCCCGTCCAGCAAGCATACCTCGAAAACGCCGCGCTTCAGTGCGGCATCTGCACGCCGGGATTCATCGTGTCGTCGAAGGCTCTGCTCGATCAGAACCCGACGCCGACCGAGCACGAAATCCGGTACTGGCTTGCGAACAACCTCTGCCGCTGCACCGGTTACGACAAGATCGTCCGAGCCGTGCAAGACGCTGCCGTGAAGATGCAAGAGGCCTAAGTTTGGCCGCCCCTGATTCAGAGCGCGATACAGTGCCCGCGACGACAGAATTTGACGTTGTGGGCACTAGTCCCATTCGCCACGATGGGGCCGACAAGGTAACGGGGCGCGCCGTGTTCGGGCCGGACTTCCAGTCCGCGGGACTGCTTCACGGCAAGATGTTGCGCAGCCCCCACGCCCACGCTCGAATCAAGTCAATCGACACCGCCAAGGCTAAGGCCGCTCCCGGCGTCTATGCCGTGGTGACGGCGAACGACCTCCCCAGCAACGGCGGTGACCGACTCGTGGACCTTGGCATCGGCCCGATACGGGTCGAATTCCTGCGCAACAACATCCTGGCCAGAGAGAAAGTTCTGTACAAGGGCCACGCCGTGGCCGGTGTCGCGGCGATCAGCGCCCACGCCGCCGAAGAAGCCTTGGCACTCATCGACGTCGAGTACGAGGCGCTTCCTTCGGTGATGACGATTTCCGAAGCGATGAAGCCCGACGCGCCCTTGTTGTACGACAATCTCAAAACGTCAGGGCTCGGCGAGGCGAGCGACAAACCAAGCAACGTCGCCAGCCGGCTCCGGCTCAGTCTGGGAGATGCCGGCAACGGGTTCGAGGACGCCGATGTGATCGTCGAGCGTGAGTTCGACACCAGCGCTGTGCACCAGGGCTACATCGAACCTCACAATTGCACCGCGCTATGGAACACGGACGGCCGGCTGCACATTTGGGCCAGCACCCAGGGCGCTTTCGGCGCGCGGACCGCGGTCGCCTGGATACTGGATCTGCCCGTGTCTCAGGTCAAAGTCACGCCGTTGGAGATCGGCGGCGGGTTCGGCGGCAAGACCGCCCTGTACCTCGATCCCGTGGCGGCGCTCCTCTCGAAGCAAACGGGGCAGCCAGTGAAGATGGTGATGACGCGCCAGGAGGTCTTTGAGGGCACAGGACCGACTCCGGGCTCTCACATCAAAGTCAAGATAGGCGCGACCCAAGAGGGCGCCATCACCGCGGCCCAGGCGTCTTTGGCGTACGAAGCCGGCGGCTTCCCTGGTTCGTTGGTCACGATTCCGGCAATGAGCGTCTTCGTCGCGTACGACATTCCGAACGTGACGATCGACGGCTTTGACGTGCTGACGAACAAACCCAAGACCGAGCCGTATCGCGCGCCCGGCGCCACCAACGCCGCGTTCGCCGTTGAGTCGGTGGTCGACGACATCGCCGACCGCCTCGGAATCGATCCTATTGAGTTCCGGCTCCGGAACGCGGCCAAAGAGGGCACTCCACGGGCCGAAAGTCCACCCCACGCTCTCATCGGCGGCGTCGAGGTGTTGGAGGCGATGAAACACCATCCCCACTACACGACGCCTCTTGAAGGGCCAAACCGTGGCCGAGGCGTCGCGGTCGGGTTCTCTGGCAGCATCGGCTTTCACTCCAGTTGCACCATCACCGTAAACGCCGACGGCACGGCGGCCCTGGTCGAAGGCTCCTCCGATCTGTCGGGCAGCCGAACGACCGTCGCAATGCAAGCCGCTGAAGTGCTCGGCATTCCCGCCGAGGACGTCCATCCGTCGGTGGGAGACACCGACTCGGTGGGCTTCACCTTCTTGACCGGCGGAAGCCGCACCACGTTCGCCACGGGCTGGGCCGCTTACGAGGCCGCCCAGGACGTTGCACGGCAGATGATCGCGCGGGCAGCATTGATTTGGGACGTCAACGCCGATGCGCTGAAACTGGAGCACGGCGTCTTCATGTCCACGGCAGACCCCGAGCTCAGGATGACGTTCAAGGAACTGGCCGACCAGATCGAAGCGACCGGGGAGACCGTTCTTGGCCGCGGCTCGGTGAATCCGTCCGGCGCCGGAGGCTCGTTTATCGGCGACATCGTCGACGTGGAGGTCGATCCGGAGACCGGCAAGGTAGACATCCTCAGATTCACCGCCGTTCAAGATGTCGGCAAGGCCGTCCATCCTGGGCAGGTGGAAGGTCAGATACAGGGCGGAACCACCCAGGGCATCGGTTGGGCCCTCAACGAAGAGTACTTCATGACCGACGACGGCAGGATGGCGAATCCAACCCTCTTAGACTACCGGATGCCCACCAGCCTCGATCTGCCGATGATAGACGCGGTCATCGTCGAAGTTCCGAACCCGGCGCACCCGTTCGGAGTCAGAGGCGTCGGTGAAGCAAGCATCGTCCCGCCGGCTGGCGCGATCGCGAACGCCATTCACAACGCGGTCGGAGCCCGGGTCGGCGAACTCCCGATGAAGCCGACGACAGTCGCGAAAGCAATTTGGGACAAGAGCAACGAGTAAGATCGAGCGAATTTACCGGCAAGCCTAGAGTGTTGTATCGGAGATGAAAAAATAAATCAGGCCGTGCTGGATGCGGCGGTGAGGATGTAGGAGGAGGAGAGGCATGGCAGTCAGGGAATACGAGCCAAACGCGGTTCTGTCCACGAAAGAGTTTAACGTCGTAGGAACACGCCCCGTCCGACACGACGGAGCGGACAAGGTTACCGGTCGAGCCCTTTACGGGGCGGACTTCGCAGCGGCTGGGCTGCTTCACGGGAAAGTCCTCAGGAGCCCTCACGCCCACGCTGTCATCAAGTCCATCGACACCTCTAAAGCCGAAGCCCTCGACGGGGTCCACGCTGTCGTGACGGCCGCAGACTACCCCGATTCCGGCGGCGACAACGCCGCCAAGTGCATGCGCGACAACCTGATGGCGTCGGACAAGGCGCTCTATCAGGGGCACGCGATCGCGGCGGTCGCGGCAATCAACGCCCACGTCGCCGAAGAAGCCATCACGCTGATCGAGGTTGAGTACGACGCACTGCCAGCGGTCCTGACCGCGCCGGACGCGATGAAAGACGGCGCTCCGCTGCTGCACGAGACCTTGCGGACCGACGACCTTGGCGAAACCGGCGACAAGACCACCAACGTAGCGTACCACCTGCGGCAGAAGCTGGGCGACACCCAAGGCGGATTCGCGGCAGCCGACGTTGTAATCGAGCGCGAGTTCAACACGAAAACGGTCCACCAGGGATACATCGAGCCCCACAACTCGACCGCTCTCTGGAACAACGACGGCCGGCTCCAGATCGCAGCACCCAGGGCGCGTTCACAGTCCACGACACGCTGGCGCAAGCGTTGGACCTTCCCGTGTCGCAGATCAAGGTCACTCCGATGGAAATCGGCGGCGAATTCGGTGGCAAGATCCCGACTTACCTGGACTCGACGGCGGCGCTGTTGTCGAAGAGGTCCGGGCGACCCGTGAAGATTTTGATGAGCCGCAAGGACCTGTTCGAGGCTACCGGCCCGACGTCGGGAAGCCACATGACGATCAAGATGGGCGCGACCAACGACGGCAAGATCGTCGCGGCGGCCGCGAACCTCGAGTTCGAAGCCGGGGCCTATCCCGGGTCGGCGGTCGGAATGGCCGCGATGTGCGTCTTCACGGCGTACGTGATTCCGAACGTTCTCATCGACGGCTACGATGTCGTCACCAACAAGCCCAAGGCAGAGCCCTACCGTGCGCCCGGCGCTCCCAACGCGGCTTACGCGGCGGAATAAGTGGTAAACGAGCTCGCGGCCGAACTCGGGCTGGACCCGATCGACTTCCGATTGAAGAACGCCGCTCACGAGGGCACTGTAAGGCCGGACGGTCTGAAGAACCCTCGAATCGGTTGCGTCGAGGTTCTCGAAACGATGAAGAACCATGCGCACTATGACACGCCGGTGGACGGTACGTACAAGGGACGAGGCGTGGCCATCGGTTTCTGGTTCAACATCGGCTTCGACTCCAGGTGCCACATCGGCGTGAACGCGGACGGCACGATCACGCTGGTCGAGGGCTCGACCGACATCGGCGGCTCGCGAACATCGATTGCCATGCAGGCGGCCGAAGTGCTCGGCATACCCGCGGAAAGCGTCCACCCGTCCGTCGCCGACACCGACACGGTGGGATACACGGCCATGACCGACGGAAGCCGCACGACATTCGAGACGGGCTGGGCTGCCTACGAAGCGGCCCAAGACGCGAAACGCCAGATGACCGAGCGTGCTTCTCAGATCTGGGACGTTGACGGTGACGGCGTGTTCAAGTCCAAGTCGGACCCGGAGCTCAGCCTCAGTTTCGCTGACTTGTCGGCGCAGCTTTCGGCCACTGGCGACCCGATCACCGGGCGAGCGGCCGTCAATCCGCAGGGCGCGGGCGGCTCCTACGCCGGAAACATCGTCGACGTCGACGTCGACCCGGACACGGGCAAGGTGACCGTTACCAGGTTCACCACGGTTCAAGATGCAGGCAAAGCCATCCACCTCAGTTACGTGGAAGGCCAGATGCAGGGCGGCAGCGTGCAGGGAATCGGCTGGGCGGTCAACGAAGAGTACTTCATGAACCCGGACGGTGGCATGGACAACTCGTCGCTGCTAGATTACCGCATCCCGACGATCCTGGACCTGCCGATGATCGACACCGTCATCGTCGAGGTCGCAAATCCGGGGCACCCGTTCGGCGTTCGAGGCGTCGGGGAGGCCAACATCGTGCCGCCGCTGGCCGCTGTGGCGAACGCGGTCGCCGACGCGATCGGAACGCGCATGACCGAGCTGCCGATGAATCCGGCAGCGGTCAGGAGCGCGATTCGGAGCAAGAACGGCAACTAACGATCGACGAGACCGCCCGAGCACCGAGCTCGTTTCTCCGACTCAGCGAATGAACCTTGCAATCCGCGCGCCAGGTTCGTATCATCGAATCTGGCGCGCGCTTATTCAGGGCAATGGCCCCTGGATATATGGAGGTTAGACTATGGCTACTGTCTTCATCCCTTCGTTGATGCAGAAGCTGACCGACGGCAAGGTCAACCTCGAGATACCCGGCGCGACCGTGCGTCAAATAATCGAGAATTTGGAAAGCAAACACCCAGGCATGAAAGATCGCCTGGTGGACGGCAACCAGGTCAAGGGCAACATCTCGGTCGCCGTGAACGGCGAGATCACCACGCTGGGCATGTTGCAGAAAGTGGGCGAAGACAGCGAAGTGCACTTCGTGCCCGCGATCGGCGGCGGCTGAGACACCGCGACGGATTAGGCGAGGAGGGGGCGTCCTCGAACGATTGGTGTGGATGCGAACGCCCGGCAACAACAAGAAACCAAACTAGGCAGAAGGAGCACCTCAGTGACCGAAAAAGAGATCAAAGGGGTCGTCATCCCAATCCTCACGCCGCTCAAGGCGGACGAGACAGTGGACGTACAGTCGCTGCGCCGATTGGTCGACTACCTCATCGACAACGGCGTGCACGGCATCTGGGCTTCGGGCACCACCGGCGAGTTCGGCAACCTGCCGGATGACGAACGCGTGCGAAGCATCGACGCGGTTGTGGAGCAGGTTGACGGGCGAGTCCCGGTGATCGGCAACATCTCCGGCGCAAGCACCGAGCTGTCGATCTCGCTGGCCAACGGGGTTCGTGAGAGCGGACTCGACGGGATCGCCGCCACGCCGCCGTACTATTACCCCAGCGGTCAAGACGAGCTCCTGGACCACTATCGCTACATTCAGGATCGAGTCGGCCAACCACTGTGGGTGTACAACATCCCGCAGACAGTCAAGACCGCGGTCGCGCCCGGCACCGTCGCGACGCTTGCCAGTGAAGGCGCCGTCGTGGGCGTCAAGGACAGCTCGGGCGCCGGTGAGCTTCTCGCTCAACTCAACGTCCTCTGCGAGCAGGGCGACATCGACCTGCTTCGCTTCCTGGGCACTCAGTTCCGCATCACCAACACCGCCGGTGTGGGCGTGCACGGCGTGATCCCAGGCATCGGCAACCTGATTCCGGACGCGTGCTCGCGCGGCTGGGAAGCCGGTGTGGCGGGCGACGCCGACACGGTCAGAGAGTGCAACGCCATACTGGTGGCCGCTTCCAAGATCAGTCTCGTGGCCAAGGGCGGCGGACCGAACGCGGCAAGCTTCGGCGGAATGAAGTCGGCCCTCAAGATCATGGGTGTCATCGACACCGACACTTTGTCGAGGCCGATGCGACAACTCACCGACGAAGAGAAGCTCGAGATCCCGGCAATCCTCAAGGAGCTCGGTCTCGCGAATTGAGCGCTGAGGACTCGATAACGGAACTTCCCGCCGACGGCGAAGACCGCTTCGTCGTCGTGCGGGGCGTGCGTCTTCGTTACGTGGACTGGGGCGGCGACGGACCGCTGATGCTCCTTCAGCACGGCGACATGCGTACAGCGCGAAGCTGGGACGCCATGGTCCGCGACATTCGTCACGACTTTCACGTGCTGTCACTTGACGCCAAAGGCCACGGCGACAGCGAATGGCCCACGGAAGGCTACAAATTCGCCGAGCGAGTCCAAGACCTCGAGGCGTTCTGCGACACGCTGGGCCTTCGCAACATTCACGGCGTCGGCCATTCCAGCGGCGGGGTGGTCATGAGCTTGCTCGCGGACTCGCGGCCAGATATCTTCTCGCGCCTCACCTTGCTCGAGCCGATGGTGACCGTGGGCGAGGAATTCCAGCGCATGGTGTCCAAGCGCGCCGAGGGCCCGCGACGCACATGGCCGGATCGCCCGACCCTGTACGAGTACCTGAAAGCCCACCCGGTGACGGGGCGCTGGCGGGACGACGTCGTCCGCGACGTAGTGGCTCACGAGGCGATGGAGCTGCCCGACGGCTCGCTGGACATGAAGTGGGCAACCGCGTCGATGGACTGGGGCGAACGCGAGGGCGACTACGTCGATCTCAACCCGATCCTATGGCGGTTGGGCATTCCGATCATGTTCATCATGAGCGACGAACGCCGGCACGAACGGCCGTTCAGCGGGTTGGACCGAATGTCTCAAGAGCTGCCCGCGTTCAACGTGATCACGATCAACGACAGCAGCCACAACATGTACATGAACCGTCCCAGCGCAGTGTCCGGAGCGATACAGGCCTTCGTCCGCGGGGAGACGCTGCCGGGCGCCGTGTGAGATTCAGAAGCGCGTTGGTCCGGAAGCCGTGGCTTTGATCTCGTCGCGTTCTCTCGGCGAGAGGCCGGTCCATGAGTCCGGATCAAACCTCCCCACGGCAACGGGATCAAAGGGCGGCCATACAGATTGACCGGATTTCTTTGTCGCCTTCTTGCCCATCGTTGGCAATTTCAGCGTGATGGTGATGGTCAACGTGTGGCTGGCCATCATTCACTCCGCGTCCGGTTGATGTAACCTGTATAGAGTGTTATGGTGGTTATATAAGTCATGATAGCCGGCCCACTCTAACCTGTCCAGTATTCTTTGCGGGTTAGAATACCAGACACGAGGGAGGAACGCACGTGACAAGCGACTTGGGCAAGCTTCCGGAATACGAAATCATCGTAGGAGCCCTGTGCCTCGACTTCGTCAATACGCTTGAAGATCGCCCCTCGCCCGAGCCGGTCGAGCGCCTGCAACGCTATCCGGACGTGCTCGAGTGGGCCAAGCAGGCCGGAGCGTTGACCGATGACCAGGTGAACTCCCTTCTGGACATCGCGGCAGACGACATGGGCGCCGCGGCGATCGCCGTCGTCGGATTCCGAGACCTGCGCGAATCGATGTACCGAATCTTCGTTGCCGTCGCGTGGGGCGAGAGTCCGGCCGCGGCCGACATCGACACGCTGAATGCCGCGCTCGCCGATGCTCTCGCCCCGAGTTACCTCGTTCCCAAAGGCGGTCGCTTCGTCATCTCCTGGCGAGACGACACCGAGGCGCTCGATCGCGTGGTATGGCCGATCGTTCGTTCCGCGGTGGATCTCCTGACATCCGATCTGCTCGACCGGGTAACTTTATGCAGCGGCCAGACTTGCGAATGGATATTCCTGGACGAATCTCGCAATCACAGTCGCCGATGGTGCGACATGAAGACGTGCGGCAATCAGGCGAAAGCCCGGGCGTTCTATCGACGATCGAAAGCGCAGGGCGCCAATTAACGAGATTCAAGAATCGCGCCGGACAAAGGTAGAGTGATGCATCGAAGCAAACTGTCAGGAATATTGATCGACTGCGACGAGGAATCTATGGAGGCGGCAACCCGCTTCTGGAGTCAGGCGCTCGGAATGCCCGAGGCAGCTCCCCGCGATCCAGGCAGCCCATACGTAAACTTCAAAGGCCGCGTCGACTCAATGCACGTCGAGATGCAGAAGATCGGCGACGCTAGCCGGGTCCACCTCGACGTCGAGGCGGAAGCGGAGCGTTTGGTGTCGCTGGGCGCACGCAAGAAAGAATTCATCCACACGTGGTGGGTGATGGAGGACCCGGCTGGGATGCCATCCTGCGTCATCCCGCAGGTATCCGATGGTTCTCTCAACGACGCCAACGTGTGGGAGGGTTGACGTTCGTCGAGCAGGCTCTGCATCCGACGCGGCTGGCGGCGGTTTAGTGGGGCGAGCTCCCACGAAAGAAGCGGATTACTCAATAAAGAGCCGAACCAAAACTTGACGTGATTCGATGTTTGGATGCCCGCTTTAATGTCCACATAGGTACCAGTACGGGTCTGCATGGGTGCTGATAAGGGTCCGAATCATCAGCGCCGTTCAGTACCATCGAAAAGACCACTCCGAGAAAATTCCGACCGCCTGGCTTTCCCCGCTGTCCACCTTGCCAGGCATAATCTCGGCGCCGGCAATGTCACGATTCGGCCACGAGCTGGTAACCTCGACGCCGCAATGTCGGCAACGTGACATTCGGAGTGCCGCCCGGGTGATTTGATGCAGCTTCTTCCTCGTCTAATCTGAAGACGTCGTAGCTGAACCATCGCTTCTTCGCCTATCCGAATTGTCTTTGGTGTGGTGAATGGGCGTGAGTCCAGGGGGTATCATGAAAAGCTTGAAACTACTGTCCGTCATGTTTGTGTTTGCCGTCTTCTTGGCGGGAAGGTCCGTCGTATACGGGGGGCTGTCGTGGTCCGGCATGGACCCGATCATCGGGCTTCCGGACGGCTGGATCATCAACGTGGATTTTTCCGTCCCGCCCGGAACGTGGTGCAAGATCGACGGACCCATCGACGTCAAAATCAGAGCGCCACACGGCTCGAAACTGATCGAAGAACAGGTCGGCCTCTGCGGCGTGACCACGGACACCGTGATGACGTACAGCAGGGATGACACGTTCTCGGTCCAAGCGCGTTTCGGAACTGTCAACAGGAGCGAGAACTTCCCGTTCCAGGTCATGATCAGCGTCGATGGCGAAGAGCAAGCGACCTGCGCCGGTCGAGCCAAGCGCGGCGTCTCGTGCACCGTCGAACTCGACGACGATCTTGCGGATAGCAATAGCAACGCTCAGGGTCACCGAAAGCGCTGAACTCAACCTACCGATTATCGGATTGGTAGACTCGTTTTCGGCAATTTCGTTGAATTGAGGGCGGCTCTCAGAACCGTCGCCTCGATGGGTTAAATCGGACGCAACATCCAGTTAGGTTCGGCCCCGCCCTCAGGAAAGCCAACATAACCATGAAGTTGGACACTCGGACAAACCTGTACATAGCCAGCGTTGCGACCGCGATGGTGGTCGTTGCGGTTGCGTCGATAGTCCTGTGGCCCATCGCGCCGAACACTCCGCACGTGCTGATCGGGGAGATGCTGCTGGCGCTGGTGATCCTGGCGCAGCGATTCCCGATCCGATTTCAACGCCAAGCCGAGGCCACACTGGTTACGGTTCCCGTGTTCATGGCCGTGCTGATGGTGCATCCGGTTGAAGCCGTGCTGATCTCCGCCCTAGGTGTAGGTGTGGCTCAGCGATTGTGCCGGACGCCGGTGAAGGCCGTCGTGCTCAATTCCGGTGTCTTCGGGTTAGCCGCTGGCGCCGCGAGAGTCGCCTGGTACGGGCTCGGGCAAAGCAGCGGCACGTTGACGCTGACGCCGGTCCCGATGGCAACGGCGGCCGTTGCGGCGATGATCCAACACGGCGTCAACCTGGGATTCGTCCTGGGCATGATATCGATTCGCAAGGGATTCGGGTTCCTCAAGGCTTGGTCGAAGACGTACACGTTCGAGGCGTTCCAAGAAGGCGGGCTGTTGACGCTGGGTCTGATCGGCGCGCTGCTCGTCGCACAGTCGTGGTGGGCCGGATCGCTGCTCGTAGTGCCCCTCGTCTTGGCCCGTTGGGGATTCGAACGGATCGTAACCGACGCCGCCGAGAAGACGCAGATGGCCGAAGAACTAAAAGCCAGCATCGACGAATTGAAGTTCGTGCAGGCGCAGCTCGTGCAATCCGCCAAGCTCACCAGCGTTGGCACCTTGGCCGCGGGAGTGGCACACGAGATCAACAACCCGATCTTCGCCATATCGGGTCGAACGGAGCTCCTTCTCAGAGGCAAGGACAAACACCTCGCCAGCGAGTCCGCCATCAACGACCTCCAGACCATCAAGGAGATGACCGACCGGATCACGACGATCGTTCGGCGCATCCTGGAATACTCACGAACCAACGACGAAACGACGGATTTCCAAGTCAACGGCGCGATGGAGAGCGCTGTCAGCCCGCTCACCGCGAAGTTCAACTCCAAGAACCTGGAGGTCGAACGCGAGTTCACGGTGTCGCCATCTGTGACAGGAATCGAAAACCAGATTCAACAGGTGTTCGTGAACCTGATCGGCAACGCGGTGGACGCCATCCCTGAGTGGGGCAAAATCACCCTCGGTTGCCACATAGAAGACGACATGGCGGTTGCCTACATCAAAGACAATGGCGTCGGGATACCGAAGGACATCCGCGAGAAGCTGTTCGAGCCGTTCTTCACAACCAAGGAACCCGGCAAAGGTACCGGCCTCGGGCTGTTCATATGCCACAAGATCCTCGCCGAGCAGGGAGGCGAGATCGGCCTCGACAGCGAGCAAGGCGAAGGCACGACTGCCTGGGTGAAGCTGCCGTTGTCGGCAACGGCCAGCGCCAGTCCCACAACCGAACTCGCTCAGTGGGGACTCGATCCCGACACGGCCCGATCGGTGGCGCTGAACCAGACGCGGTAGCTGATTGAGATCACGCTCTGCAGACGCACGGCCATGTCTAGTTGGCGCCGTTTCGGTTGACTCGAGATGATTACTGGGTGACTAGAGTTGGCCTGATAGTCTTCAACTAAACATGTTGTTCTCACGGTTTCTCGCGACGCCAAGCCTCCGCCCATCGTGAGCCATGCTCCTTTCCGTTCGCCCCTTCGAAGATCTCAGTGCAGGCTCTGAGCAACGCTATGTCTGCAGGACGGTCAACGCTTGAGGTAGAAACGGCGCCTGAGATGTCGCCATTTTGATCCTTCCGCGCGCGGAAGGACGAAAGATCTGGGGCCTTGCAGGCGGTCCTGTGTGTCTTGCGACTAGATTCTTCGCCTGCGGGCTCAAAATGACGCGTGGCGGCTGCCACCCCTGTAACAACTAGGCTTGGCCCTAATGGCGACTAACAACAAATGTGGCATTGTCCAAAATATGTCATTCTGAGGCTGCAGCCGAAGAATCTGGTCGCTGAACACAGCTTGTTGCCTGAGCAACTCCAAACGCTTCTTTCTCTCCGAGCCACCCAGCACGGTAAGAAACGTTGAGAACAACGTATTGGGTCAATGACCGTAACGTCTCAAGCGACTCTTACATGTGGGCGCCCCTTCGACAGGCTCAGAGCCCGCCCTGAGATTTCCGAAGGGGCGAACGGATGGGTGCGTGGCTCACCATGGACGGATGCCCAGCATCGCGAGGAGCGTTGGCACAACTTATTTAGTTGATGACCATCAGGGCCAAGCCTTTTCTTCACTCCGAAGTACCGGCGACGCCAACCGCCCGAGATGCTCTGAACGTCAATCGAAGGTCCGAACACCGACGGTCGGCTGCGCACAAGGCAGTCTCGCCTAAAGCGGCGCGTCTCCGTGCGTGGCTCTGAAATTCGTGGCTTGTTCGAAGGCGTACGCGACGCGGAGCATCGTCTCCTCGCCGAGGTGCTTGCCCAGGATTTGGAGTCCGACGGGCAATCCGTTGGACAGTCCCGCCGGAACGGAGATGCCCGGAATGCCAGCGATGTTGGCCGGAAGCGTCAGCACGTCGTTGAGGTACATCTGCATTGGGTCGTCCGTCTTCGACCCGAGCTCGAACGCCACCGACGGACTCGTCGCGGTGACGAGTGCGTCGAACTCGCCGAACACTTCCTCGTACTCACGGCGGATCAGGGTGCGGACCCGCTGTGCCTTCAGGTAGAACGCATCATAGTAGCCCGCCGAGAGCGCATAGGTGCCCAGCATGATCCGGCGCTTGACTTCGGGACCGAAGCCTTCCTGGCGCGTCTTCTCCAGCGCGTCCCACATGCTGTCCGCCTCTTGCGCCGAGAAGCCGTACTTGACGCCGTCGTACCGCGCCAGGTTGGCCGAGCACTCGGACGGCGCGATGATGTAGTAGACGGCGAGCGCGTACGGTGTGCTTGGCAATGACACCTCGCCGGTCTCCGCACCAAGACCCTCGAGGACCGTGATCGCGTCACGGGTTGCCTGCTCAACGCCCGGCTCCATACCCTCGACGAAGTACTCTTTGGGCACACCGATACGCAGGCCTTTGAGGTCTGTTTGCAGCGATGCCGTGTAATCGGGCGGGTCGTATTCGATTGAGGTCGAGTCGCGAGGGTCGTGCCCGGCGATGGCGTTGAGCACGGTGGCGCAGTCGCGAACGTCCCGTGTCAGCGGACCGATCTGGTCGAGGCTGCTGGCGAACGCCACCAGGCCGAACCGGCTCACAAGACCGTACGTCGGCTTCATGCCGACGACGCCGCACAGCGCGCCCGGTTGCCGTATGCTGCCCCCGGTGTCCGAGCCCAACGAGTAGAAGCACTCGCCCGCCGCGACCGAAGCCGCTGGCCCGCCACTGCTTCCGCCGGGTACGCGGTTCAGGTCCCACGGGTTGTGCGTCGGAAAAAACGCTGAGTTCTCAGTTGACGAGCCCATGGCGAATTCGTCCATGTTGCCCTTGCCCACCAAGACTGCACCCGCTCGGTACAGTCTCTCGGTGACCGTCGCGTCGTACGGGGGCACGAACGACTCCAACATCTTGGATGAGCAGGTCGTGCGGATCCCTTCGGTGCAGATGACGTCTTTAAGCTGCATCGGCACGCCGGTCAGCGGCGCGGCATCGCCTCTGGCTATGCATTGATCGGCTTGTTTCGCCTGTTCCAAAGCCACCTCGCGTGTGACCGTGACGAACGCGCCGACTCGGTCCTCGACCTGGTCGATGCGTTCCAGCGAAGCCTCTGTGAGCTCGACGGATGACACCTCGCGTTTGTCGAGCAGGTCACGGGCCTCGTGAGCCGTGAGCATGGCGAGTTGTTGGTTGGTCATTACTCCAGCACCGCCCGCACTCGGATGTGATCGACCTCGCGGTTGGGTGCGTTCGCGAGTACATCTTCGACGGGCGCCGACGGCGAGACAACATCGTCGCGCATGACGCTCGAAACGTCGACGGAGTGGCCGGTAGGCTCGACGCATTCGGTGTCGACCTGGTTCAGGACGCTGATGTTCTCGAGGATGTTCGTCATCTGATCGCGCATCAGCTCGATTTCGTCATCGGTCATGCCCACGCGAGTCAGCGCGCTGAGGTGTTTCACCTCGTCGAAGGAAATCGGATCCATTCATGGTCTCCTGTGACTGAATTGTCAGCCGGAAGTGTAACAAAGGCCCTCGGGGCGGGCAACCGATGGCGGCGTCCCGACCTCCTTTATCTCGATCGATTTCTCCGTCGATCGTGATCCTTTGACACTGCCTACGCCTCGCTCTACCATGGGTTCATGGACTCCGTCAGATCGATAGGCATCGCCGGATGCGGCACGATAGGCCGCAAGGTTGCGACCGAGCTCGACGCGGGAGCAGTTTCCGGCGCGAGGCTCGCGGCCCTCACGTCTCGCGATCTCGACAAGGCCCGAGCGTTCGCATCAACTCTGCAGACTCCTCCTCCGGTAGTTTCTTTGAACGATATGGCGCCGATGATCGACTTGGTCGTCGAGGCGGCGCCAGCGGGTGCGTTGCATGAGATCGCAACAGCGACGTTGTCAGCGGGCAAAGATCTGATGGTGTTGAGTTGCGGAGCGCTCCTGGACAGGGCAGACCTGTTCGATCTGGCGGAACGCACCGGCGCGACCATCTTCGTGCCTTCGGGCGCCATCGCAGGATTGGACGGGGTCGCGTCAGCGGCGGCGGGGCAGGTCGATTCGATTACGATGGTGACGCGCAAACCGCCCGAAGGGCTTCGCGGCGCGCCCGGCATCGAGGCGTCAGGCGTGAACCTGGACACGGTCGATGAACCGACGCTGGTGTTCGACGGTCCGGTGATCGAGGCTTGTCGTCTGTTCCCCGCCAACGTGAACGTCTCAGCGGCGTTGAGCCTGGCGGGGATCGGTCCCCACGGGACAAGCATCAGCATCTACGCCGATCCCACCGTGAGCCGCAACACCCACGAGATATTGGCGGAGGGCGAGTTCGGCAGGCTGACGATCAAGATCGAGAACGTGCCGTCGGCCTCGAATCCCAAGACCGGGGTCCTGACGGCGTTGTCGGCTTTGGCGACTCTCCGCCGAATAACATCCCACGTTCAGATCGGGACGTAGCGGGCGCTCTCGAAATGTCCGCGGCGATCCCGAATCATTGGCCGGGGCAGCTACATTCACGTCACGCGGCCAGCCTAGTCGTCGCGGACGACGAAGATGGCCACCGGAAGATTCTGAAATGAAACGTTTATTTAGGAGGAGAACTGTGGTTTCGCAGTTACGCATCTACACCATTAACCGAGGCATGATGGACTCATGGCTCAAGCTGTTCCATGAACATCTGAAACCCAACCATGAGAAACTCGGCATTCCCATCGAGGCCTCCTGGGTCAACGAAGGTCGGACAGAGTTCATATGGGTGCGAAGCTTCGATAGCGCGGAAGCGATTCCGGTTAAAGAAGCCGAGTACTACTCGTCACCCGCGCGCGTCGCACTGGGTGATCAGCCAGCGATCCATATCGCCAAAACCGAGGTCCGTGTCGTCGAGCGAACTGACCCTTAGGCCTGCATTGGGCGACGCCCTCCTGAAAAGCCAACCATGTAATCGGCCAGTCTTGCCGCGCCCCAACCGGCACGCATCTCCTCCCGTCTATTCGGATGCGCTGGTCGTGGACGGCTGAGCCGCGCTGATGTATTCTCTGCGAAGTACGCCATAGAGAACTCTTCGGCATCGGAAGGAGTTAGACGTTGGACGTGTATGAAATTGCAGAAAAATTGGTGTCCCAGAGTCGCACCGTCTCGACCGCCGAGGCAGATACGTGCGGTTTGATCGGATACATGCTAAGCACGGTGCCCGGAAGCTCCGGATACTTCCCAGGGGGCATCATCGCCTACACAGGCGGCCTGAAGGAGAAGGTGCTCGGCGTGCCCGAAGACCTGTACGACACAAAAGGCAGTGTCAGCCCCGAGATGGCGATCGCGATGGCCGACGGCGCTCGAAACGTGACTGGCACCGATTACGCGATATCGGTCACAGGCATCGCCGGCCCCACCGGAGGGCGATCCGGGCTTCCGATCGGAACGTTCTACCTCGGACTGGTGGGTCCGGACGGGCTTGAGGTCGCCGAGCGCATACACGCCGACGCCGAAGATCGCGACGGCAACAAGCGACAGGCGGCTCAAGCGGCAATCGATCTGCTCGGCAGCCATCTGGGGGCGTAGCCAAACCCAAAGTGAATTACAATTCCCGGATCGCTTTGTTGAACCCCTGCTCAGTGGCCGTCGTGAACAAAGAAACTCGGTTGATCCTCGTTGTCAGATCGACGTGTCTGCCGAGCAGTCCGTACACGTTGTCGTAGATTTCCATCGCCGATTCCAGCACGAATTGTTCGTCCCATTTTTCAGCCCACGGACTTGGGCTGTGCTCCAGCGGAAGAGGATCGAGCTCGCGCTGCAGAAACGCTTGAGCTGCTTCACGAAACACGGGTAAGTCTTCCTGCGGATCGTGCCCGTCGACGCCACGGTTGCGATAGAGAACAAGGTGGTACAGGAGCATCCACCAGTAAATCGTCAGAACCCTAGGGCCGTCGATATTGCGCCAACGACTTCGAACACCCCAGTCCAATCGGCGATCCCGGCTCTTCACCAAGAGCTGGTGCACAACCTTGCCGGCTCCGGAACAGAACAATTCCCAAAGCACGGACTCACGCTGCGTCAATCGCGACGATTCCGATTGTTTGATCGCCGACGCCGTGACCGCCCGGATTTCCCGGGCCAGTGTCGTACGTCGGCCTCTCCCTGGGATCAGCCAATCAAGGGCACTCACTTCACGCCACCTCCACGGTCATCCACGTCTCCCCGCGAGGTATCCATCGGTATATCCGAGCTGTACCGCTTTCATCAGCGCCGGGCCGATCGCGTCGGGAATCACGGTCGCGAGACCGCCGCTCGTGGATGCAAGGCGAACGATGTTTTCCTGGGCAACGTTTGCCACCACGGCTGCAAAGGGTCGGATCCATGACGGCGACGAATCAGCCGTGCCCATGCTGGCCAGCGCCTCTTCCGCGTCTAGTAGGTCATCGACGGCGGAGTCGTCGGGACGGCGCTCGAGCAACATTGCCAGGGCGTTGCTGTAGTCGGCCTCAAAACGTTCGCTCGCTGAAAGGGGGTTGCTCATCTTTCCTCCGTGGATTTTTTCGTATTCGCCGGATCGACGCTGTTCGCCAACGGTTCCCGTTGCAAAGCGATCGATATGCTCCGTTGCGAGGTAACATTCAGGTCGGTCGCGGGCGCCGCTCCGGGACCTGGACGATGCCAGTTTCAGGCGCCTCTTCGTATCGTGTCTGTCGAGATCTGCCACGTCCGACGCCGGGAACGGGAGACGGCGCGGGTTGACCTCCAATAAGGTGGGTTTTATTATTCACTCTCAACCCAAGACACGAGAGCCTGAAAATCGATATCAAACAATACATACGCGACGTTCCGGACTTTCCTTCGCCGGGGATTTTATACAAGGATATCACCCCGTTGCTGGCCGACGCGGAAGCGTTCACTCATGCGGTCGACCTCCTGGCCGAGCGCTATCAGGACACCGAAATCGACGCTATAGTTGGAATCGAGGCCAGAGGATTTCTGTTCGCCGCGCCGCTTGCGGTGAAGCTCGGCGTATCCATGGTGCCGGTGCGAAAGAAGGGCAAGTTGCCGTTCCACACGCTCAGCGTCGAATACGCGCTCGAGTACGGCACCGACATCGTCGAGATGCACATCGACGCGGTGACCGCCGGATGGCGCGTGCTGGTGGTGGACGACGTCATAGCCACCGCGGGCACGCTGGCCGCTTCGTTGAAGCTCATTGAGCAGGCTGGCGGGGAGATCGTCGGTTGCGCTGTCGTCGTTGAATTGACCGACCTCGCCGGGCGGGACATCCTGGCCGGGTACGATCTCCACTCGTTGATACAGTACTGAGTCCCAACAAATAAGGAGAAGCTGTGCCTGAGCAAAACGACCGCGAAGAGTTGATCAAGCTCCTGGACTCGGCCGTGGACGACGGCCTCACATTTTTCTTGGGTCAAGGCAGGGATTCAGACGCCAAAGTTGGCGATTGGGGCGTCTGGGAAGTGCTCTGCCACATGATCTACTGGCATCAAGCCACGGTCGATGGCGTGGAGTCGATTGCCAGCGGAGGCGGTCCACATCACATCAAAGGCGAAACCGATGAAGTAAACGATCGTATCATCGCCACCATGTCGGGGCGCAGTTCGGACGAGCTCGCCGAAGATGTGCGCGATCTTCAAGCCAAACTGGTTGCGGCTGTCCGCAAGGTCGACGACCCTACTTCGACAGTCTTCATTCGTAAAGACGGCTCCTCCGCATCGACATTCGATAGGGTCGATCAGATCACCAGGCATTGGAATGGACACATCGCAGAGTTGAGGCCCGCCCGATAGCCTTGCCGCCAGCCCGTGAAGGATCGGATTCGACAAACCGGGATCTGCAACGGCACACAATGACTAGATTGCCGAATCCTGATTAGCGTTTCATGATTGGTGATAACCTTGTCTTAAGTCCTGAATTCCTGCGAATCCTGCCGCATCGATGCCCCATTATTTGACAAAAGCGTCATTTTCGGGCAGTATGTAACTGCGTGCTGACCGGAATTTCACCGGTTTAATCTCGCGAGAGACAATCGCTGGAACATCGACGAATCCGCAAAAAACTTGAAGCGCCACGCTGACCCAATGCGATCTCACATCCGGCATCTGGCATTGGGCCCGTTGCTGAATTGTAAAGGTTGTGACGGCGCCGTAAGAACTATTGGAAAGCGCCCTGAATCAATCATCGAATCGTTTGGGACGAATCGGTAGTTATCGAAGCGCATTTTCACGCATTGAAGGCATTGGCGCCACACAGAATCGGAGGTGTACCGTGGCTGTAATCACTATGGGCGGCCTCGCTGGCGGCGGAGCCAGATCCCTCGGACCTATCGTTGCAGAAAAGATCGGCTCAGACTACGTGGATCGATTGATCCTCGCCAACGTGTCCAGGCACGTCGGGGCGACCGTCGAAGCGCTGCATCAGCGTGAGGAACGCCAGCCGACGCGAGGTGAACGGTATTCGCGCATTTTGCAGCGGATCCTCGAACGGTCAGCCGTGACCGGCGCTGGCGGCGACCCGTACTTCGGCCCGGGCATTCCGGCGTACCTCACTGAAGAGTACGAAGACGTACCGCAACCAACTATCACTCGCGGGCATGAACTCGAAGACGAAAAGTACTTCACTGCCGTGCATGACGTGATTCACGAACTAGCCAACCAAGGCAATGTCGTGGTCGTCGGACGTGGCGCACACATCATATTGAAAAACGATCCCAACGTTCTTCGTGTCGGCGTCATCGCCAGCGCCGAAGACCGGGTCAGGACTCTCATGAGCCGGGAGAGGCTGAGTCAGAGCGACGCCGAGCAATGCGTTGTCGCCCGCGACGACGCCAGAGAACACTACTTCAAGAACTTCTTCGACATCGACACGCCCGATGACCCGGAGTTGTACCACATGATGGTGAACACAAGCAGCGTGTCGCGCGACGCCGCCGTGGACATGGTCGTCCAGGCGTCGAACGCGCTGGTTGCGGGCAAATTCCGGCGCGAGGCCATAGCCACCGTCTAACAAGCCGCCTCGCCTCGAGCGCTACTCGCGATCCGCCCGCCCCCGGCGCCTGGTTAGCGAGACGGCGCCGGGGCGATGGCCGGCTACTGCATCTCGACTTTCCGTCGCCTGGGAGATGACGGCGCAGGATCCGCGTGATTTGGATATCGAAGCTCATCAGACGTCGGTGTTGCCACAAGCGCACCGGCGTCGTATTGTGTCCGAGTTCGGCTGGATTCGAACCAACCGGAATGGCATGAAATTCATGACCTACGCGAAGAATCTGTGACCAGCAATGGTCGAGACTCAGAGCTTCGGCGCATCGCGCCGTTGCATGCACCGGCCAGTCACGGTGCGTGCGTGGGAGCGACGAATACGCTTGACAACGGCTGCGGCCATGCCATATCGTGACGCGGTAGCAACCAGAAGAGCTTGTTGGCGCACCTTTTGGGCGTAGCCTGGAGGTGGCACGTGCTGTGGTTTCAGCGCGCTACACCGTAATCGGTCTGTTCAATTAAGGGGAGGCCTATGGCCAAGCTACTTGAGGTGTCCAACCTCACAACACACTTCTTCACCCCTGACGGCGTTGTGAAAGCCGTAGACGGTATTTCGTACGAAATCGAAGAAGGCGAAGTGCTGGGCGTAGTAGGCGAAAGCGGGTGCGGCAAGAGCGTCCACGCCCTGTCTATCATGCGGTTGGTCGCCAACCCTCCGGGCAGGATAGTCGACGGCTCGATCATATTCGACGGCGAAAACATCCTGGAGATGGACGACGCCGAGATGAGGCACATTCGCGGCAACCGCATCGCGATGGTTTTCCAAGAGCCAATGACCTCTCTGAATCCAGTCCTGACGATTGGCCGCCAATTGACAGAGACCCTTGAGTTGCACCAGGGCATGAGCAAAAGCCAGGCTCGTGAACGAGCAGCCGAGCTGCTTCAAACGGTCGGCATCCCCGACGCGGCCCGGCGGCTGAGTGACTACCCCCACCAATTTAGTGGAGGCATGCGTCAGCGGGTCATGATCGCCATGGCGCTGAGTTGCAATCCGCGGCTGATCATCGCCGACGAACCGACCACCGCGCTGGACGTAACGATTCAAGCCCAGATTCTGGAATTGATGCGCGATCTGTCCACCGAGTTTGGCACGGCGATGATCGTCATTACCCACAACCTTGGAGTCGTTGCTCGGTATGCGACCCGCGTCATCGTCATGTACGCGGGCAAGATAATCGAAGTCGGATCGGCGGAAGACATCTACCACGATGCAAAGCATCCATACACCATCGCTCTCTTGAACTCCGTGCCCAGGCTCGACTCGGTCGAGCACGTACGACTGGACGCGATCGAAGGCCTGCCCCCCGATCTCGTGGACCTGCCTATCGGCTGCTCGTTTGCGCCGCGATGCAGGTTCGCAAACGAGCAATGTCTCGCGGAGGGTCCCGTCCTCGTAGAGACGGCTCCCAATCACACGACGGCCTGTTGGCGACACCACGAACTGAACGAGCTGACCGCACAAGGCGCCGCTAGCTAGAGAGGACGCACGAACACATGACACAAAGTCAGGAAATGACGTCGACAGACCGAAACGGCGCTGACGACGCTCTGCTTGAAGTCAAAGACTTGAAGATGCACTTCCCGGTGACCTCCGGGATCGTCTTCCAGCGCAAAGTCGCCGATGTCAAAGCGGTTGACGGCATCAGTTTCACGATCAAACGTGGCGAGACCCTGGGCCTCGTGGGCGAGAGCGGCTGCGGCAAGACCACTGCCGGCAGGTGCATTCTCCAGCTCTACAAACCCACCGCCGGCGACGTGATGTTCGATGGCGAGCGGCTCAACGATCTCGACACCCGCCGAATGCGCGCCATGCGCCGTCAGATGCAAATCATCTTCCAGGACCCGTACGGTTCCCTGAACCCGAGGATGACCTGCGGCGACATCGTCGGCGAGCCTCTCACGGTCCACAAGCTGACCACCGGAAAAGGCGAGTACCGCGATCGCGTGACGGAGTTGCTGCAAACCGTAGGGCTGAACCCGTACATGGCCGATCGCTACCCCCACGAGTTCAGCGGCGGGCAGCGTCAGCGAATCGGCATCGCTCGGGCGCTGGCAGTTAACCCGAGCTTCATCGTCTGCGACGAGCCGGTTTCGGCGTTGGACGTTTCGATTCAGGCTCAGGTCATCAACCTGCTCGAAGACCTGCAAGAGCAGTTCGGGTTGACCTACCTGTTCATCGCTCACGACCTTTCGGTCGTCCGCCACATCAGCGACCGCGTCGCCGTGATGTACCTCGGCCACATCGTCGAGATCGCGGACCGCAACGAACTCTACGACAACCCGCTCCACCCGTACACGCGAGCGCTTCTGTCCGCCATCCCGATTCCCGATCCGTTGGTCGAGGCTCAACGCGAACGCATCATCCTGACCGGCGACGTGCCCAGCCCGATGAACCCGCCGCCTGGCTGTGTGTTCCATACGCGTTGCCCGATCACGATCGACTCGTGCCAGGACGGAGTCCCCGAACTCCGCGAGGTGTCCCCGGAACATTGGGTTGGCTGCTTCCGGACCGAAGGATGGGACGAAGCCAGGGCCTAGAACCCGAAACCAGTCGCAACTTCGATCGCCCCTCGCGTCATCGACGCGAGGGGCGATCTGTTTTTAGTTACAAATCCGCTCTGCGCTAGGCGGTATTCAGTTGGCGCTCGCCAGTGCCGGCGCGCAGCCTTCGCCTCTTCTCGCGCTCCCACCCGCTCAGCGGAGGTTTGCCGCGTCCGGCGCAGTGGTGCGTGTACACATGCTCGACGAATTCGTCGCCGATGTGCTCGTCGACCTCGGCTTGGACCGATGCCGATACGCGGTTGTCTCGCCATCCGCAGGTGATGCACATGGGTCCGTCTTCAGCAGACCGCGCATAGTCCAAAACTGCTCCGTTGCAACGTGGGCACGCCTGAAGTGTAATCGATGCCATTGAAGTTCTCCTCTCGAATTGCTCCGACTGTTTCGGTTCCCTTCCCTGAAGTTCAGCCGATTCGCCGGTAGCGATCTCACTGATTTGCTATGCATCGATTCGAGCCTAGAATCGATGCCAACGCGTGACCAACGGCTCTCCAAACGCTGGCTCGTTGCTGACAGAACCTGTCAGAGTTCTGAGCGGGCCCCAATCATCTCGGCTGTCTCGAACAATCACGGACCGGTGTGGGTTTGACCACATGTGATCACAGGACTACACTGACGCCGATCACCGACACGTACGAGCTTCGGGGTCGGGTCGGTGGATGTGATCTGTCAGTTGGTCCGTCATTTACGGAAGCCTTGGCGCTTGGATCTGCGCATGCAACCGTTGAGTCGACGCAAACCGTTCAATGGCGCTGGGAGGACCCGGAGCGGTTGAGGTGGGCTTCGTGGACCCGGACGGGGCCCCATCGAAATCGGCCAAGGCAGCTAGGTCATCGATGTCAATAGGGGTTTTCGGGACGGGTAAACGATCAGAGTCGAGATCGACTGCGTAGGGAATGTTCTGCACGTTCAAGATTGGGACTCGGCACGCGGCGACGAGACGATCCGGGGCGCGTTTACGGCGAGAAGCAGCGAGCTGGCCGATGGGTTGCCATATGCGTTACTGCTGAACCTGCAACCTCTCGAACAGCAAGACCGTAATGGTTCTGAGATATCTGTGCGCACCAGGAGGATCGTGGTGGCAACATTCGTACTCGTCCACGGAGGTTGGCATGGAGGTTGGTGCTGGAAGAAGGTTGTTCCTCTCCTACGCAGCAAGGCCATGATGTGTCCACGCCGACCCTCACCGGTCTGGGGGACCGGTCTCATCTATTGACCCAGGACATCGACCTCGACACGCACATACAAGATGTCGAGGCACTATTGAACTACGAAGACTTGAGTGACGTGATTCTGGTTGGACACAGTTATGGCGGCATGGTTATCACCGGCGTCGCCGACGAAGCGCCTATGAAGCTGGCACGCCTTGTCTACCTTGACGCCACAGCCCCGACAGTGGGTGAATCGCTGTTGAGCATGAATCCGCCAGCCTTTCGCGATGCTGTACTCGAAGCCTCTGAAATTGACGGCGACGGTTGGCGCGTGCCCCCTTTTCCACTATCGACCATGGGCGTTTACGACCCGGAGGACGTCGCGTGGGTCGAGCCCAAGTTGCGCGACCATCCTCTCGCCTCCATCCGTCAACCGTTGCAATTCCACAGGTCGACAATCGAAACCATTCCGCGCTCTTACGTCCGATGCAAAGAAGGCGCACCCAACGTGAATGAAACGGCTGCAAGAATGCGAGCGAACAAAGACGGGGATTACGTCGAGATCGAATCCGGTCACGACGCGATGGTCACTGTTCCAATAGAACTTGCTGAGGCGTTGGTGAGTCAGATCTGACGCTCAGGCAGCTTCCGCAGTTGATTATTCCCAGTGTTGGGCGGCCTTGAAGCATCTGGTCGCTGGCAGAGCGTTTGTGGCCCCACCGGAGTCGGTGTCTGTGCCGCGGTCGGCTTGGTCCCGGTCTGTCTGCAACTAACATCTTCAAGGGACAATCCGGAGAGTCAAGATGAGTCCACCCGTCCACGAACCGCTGACCGGTTACCGAGAATACGAGCCAGATGAGATGCGACGGCGAGCGTCCGATTTCTACGAGGACGTTCGCAGACGCAGAACCGTGCGCGATTTCTCCGATCGTGCCGTCCCGAAGTCCGTGATCGAGGATTGCATCCAAGCAGCGGGAACAGCGCCAAGCGGGGCGAATATGCAGCCGTGGACCTTCGCCGTCGTTTCGGATCCCGCGGTCAAAGCCAAGATTAGGGTGGCCGCCGAAGAAGAAGAGCGGGAGTTCTACGCCAGCAGAGCGCCCCAGGAATGGCTCGACGCGCTGGAGCCGCTCGGCACGGACCCGAATAAACCGTTCATCGAGACTGCCCCGTACCTGATAGCGATCTTCGTCCAGAGCTACGGAGTCACGAAAGACGGCGAGCAAGTGAAGCACTACTACGCCAACGAGTCGGTCGGTATCGCAACCGGTATGTTAATCGCGGCTGTGCACAACGCGGGGTTAGTGTCGCTGACTCATACGCCTAGCCCGATGCGGTTCCTCAACGACATCCTGGGCCGCCCTCCGAACGAGCGGCCGTTCCTGCTGCTAGTGGTCGGCTACCCCGCCGAGGACGCCATGGTCCCGAAGATCGCTAAGAAGAGCCTCGACGAAATCGCGGTTTTCGTCTGAACGACCACGGCCGCCTGCGTGGGACGTCTCCTTAGGAGCGAACGAACCTCGTTGGCCTGGGCGGCGACGTCCGCGATTCGCCGATTGACGCGATCGGCGCCGGTGCATAAAGTAGTTGCCATCCCATGGTCGAATCTCCCCACGATCCAGGTATCAGGCGATGAATCAAGAAATTCGATTTTGTGCTGCCCCCGACGGAACTCGCATAGCGTTCGCGGTAGTCGGTGACGGACCTCCATTGGTTAAGGCGCCCAACTGGCTCACTCACCTCGAGTTCGAGTGGAACAGCCCGGTCTGGCGGCACTGGTGGGAGGAGCTCGCTCGGGACTTCACGTTGATCAGGTTCGACCAGCGCGGCTCCGGCCTTTCGGATCGTATTGTCAATGAGCATTCGTTTGACCTCTGGCTCGGAGATTTGGCGGCCGTCGTAGACGACCTTGGCCTCGACCGATTCTCAATGTTAGGGATATCTCAGGGCGGCGCTTTCGCGGCGGCATACATCGTACAGAACCCAGGTCGCGTCGATCGGCTCGTAATGTACGGAGCGTACCCAAGAGGGCAGGCTATGCGTGGCGGTACGACCGATGAAAAGTTTGAGGCCATGTTAACCTTGACACGGGCCGGATGGGGCCGCGATGATCCCGCCTACCGCCAAATGTTCACGTCCAGGTTCATGCCGGGAGCCACGATTGAACAGATGACGTGGTGCAACGATCTGCAGCGCGTATCGACCTCTGGCGAGAACGCCGCGGACGTAATGGCGACGCTTTCCCGGATCGATGTACTGCCGATACTGGGGGATGTCGATGTACCGACGTTGGTGCTGCATGCTACGGGCGACATGCAAGTGCCGTTCGAGCAGGGACGGCAACTCTCGTCGTTGATCCCGGACGCTCGGTTTGTCGCCCTGGACGGCAACAACCATTTCCTTCTGGCGAGCGAGCCCGCCTGGCCGATCGCCATCGCCGAGATTCGTGCGTTCCCGGGCGGCGATGCAAGAAATGACAACGGCGTGGCGACCGAGTTCGGCGCCGCCGCCGCGAGTCCGATCCCAGCCGACCTCACGACCAGGGAGGTGGAGGTGCTGCGTCATCTCGCACCGGCCGCACGAACCGCGAGATCGCCGACGAGTTGTTCATCACGTCGAACATCGTGGCCAACCACGTATCGAACATCCTCTCCAAGACGGCCTCCGCCAATCGAACTGAAGCGGCGGCATTCGCGACCAGGCATGGACTGAACTAGCCCCTCCTGATTCGGCGCTCGTTACTCGGTAGCCAATGATGGCTAGACTGCACATGGTCATGGCTAGTGATCCGCCGGATTTTCACGACTCAAGAATCGTCAATATCGGAGATGTGCGTCTCCGACAACGCTCGTAGACTTCTTGTTACCGGTCCAAGCGAAGACCGTGGCGCCAGCGACAAGGAGTCTACCGATGTCGACAATTGCCTCTCTGACAACCGTTCCCCACATTCGAGAATCCGTTCGGCAAATCAACCGATCGAACCTGTCCGCGGGCATCAGCGTATTGCTGCTGTATCTGTTCGCGGGCTTGCCCATACAGATCGGCGTCATGACCCAACTCGGCCTGTCGCCGGCTGAATCGAGCAGTTGGTTTTTCGTCACCTGGATGACGACTGGACTGTTCTCGTTCGGCCTGGCGCTCTTCACCAAGCAGCCAGTGTCCATCAAGTTGTCGATTCCGGCGCTGATCTTCCTTGCCGGAGCCGCTGGCGGGTACAGCCTGCCTCAGATTATCGGCGCCAACCTCCTGGTCGGAGTCGTCGCCATTGGGCTATCGACGTTTCGCGTAGCGGACGCTTTCGCACGCCTCTTTCCAGGTCAAGTCGCGATCGGCGTCTTCGCCGGCAGTATGCTCCTGTTCATGCTGAAGACGTCTCAATTGGCCGTTACGGACATCGCGATCGCGGGGCCGATCCTGGCGGGATTCGTGTTGACGTTAGCGGCGACGCGAAACCAGTTGCTGGCCGTCGCGCTCGCCGCGGCGGTCGGATTGCTGGGCGTCCTGCTGACCGACGGCGTTCCGAACGTAACCAGCTCTGTCGGACTGCCCGAATTCTTCCCGCTCGCGATTGAGCTCCATCCCGCGGCGATGATCGCTCTCGGCATTCCGCCCCTTATCCTCGTGGTCGTGTAGGCAACACGCAATCGCTGGCGGTCCTCCGATACGAAGGCTATCAAATCAAAGGTAACCTGTTCGGGTTCGTCGCAGGCGCGGCCACGATCGTCAACGCCCTCGGCGGCGGGCACGCGGACGGCGTCGGCGGCACAACCACGGTTGTCGGCGCCGGATCCGATGCTGGCCCGTCAGCTTACCGCTACTGGGCAATCCGTGATTTCGTCTGTGCCGGTAGTCGTGATCGCGTTCGCGGTGTCGCCGATTATTGCGCTGATTCAGGAGCTCCCGGTCGTGTACACACTCACCGTCGGCGCCCACGCGCTGGCAATGCCCTTCAAGCAGGTGCTAGCGAAGACCATGGCGGGCGCGAACAGGGCAGGCGCGTTTACCGCTATCCTGGTCGCGGCGATCCCCCTTCAGTTGGCCGGGATGCCGATGGCGTTATGGGCGTTGATCGCGGGCACGGCCGTTGTCACGCTGAGCTCTGAGCGAGCAAGGCGACACTGGCGCAACGTTTGGGCGATCATCGCAACGACGGTAGATCGTGCCGAACCAACGCATGATGCGCAATGACGGTTGTTCGCTACGCCCGCCGCAGATGCTCCATCTCGACGGCGAACCAGAGCGCCAAAGCGCCGGTGCGTTCGTCACGGCCGAATTCGGCTGCGCGGTCGAGGTAGGCTCGCAGATCGGGTTGCGGTCCTGTGCTTGTGCATCCGTCGACAAGTCCACCGTCCAGCGATATTCGCTCCGCGACGCCGCGCCACGCCAGATCTAAAAATGGCGGGTGCCGCTCGTCGAGCCACCCGCGTCTTAGGCCGCGAGCCACCGCGAACCCGAACATCGTGGTCGCCGTGTGCTCTTGGTACGAGCCGGGCACGTCCAACACCTCCATCAGCATGCCCGACGAGCGCTGGTACGCGGCCAACGCGTCGAGATGCCGGATGTGGATCGCGATGAGCTTGTCCCTGTCGGGGTGATTTTCCGGCACATATGACGGTGCTTCGGCTACCCTAGGGCCGCGAACGTGTTGCGGCGTCCCCAGAAGTACGGGACAGACCGAGCATGCCAGAACAACCCGTTCGACTGCTGGATCCCCGCGTCCAGAAGGAACTTCGTCAGAATGTCGATGTACGCGATGTCCCCGGTCACACCGTACGCCCGACCCAAGATCATCGCGGCGAAGAACATGTCCTCGATCCGATAGTCGGGATCGCACGGCGCCGGCGGGTTTTCGCCCTCGATGATTCGGAACCTGTCGGCAGTTTCGATCAGCACGTTGGCGTACCGGGCATCGCCAGTCGAATACCGTATTTGTGGGTGGAGGAGGAAACGTCATGGTCGAAGGAACGGAAATTCGTAAGGGCGACGTGATGGTGATGGTCGGGACGCGCAAGGGCGCGTTCCTGTTGAGTGGCGACGGATCCCGAGACCGGTGGCGCATATCGGGTCCTCACTGCGCGGACGGCGACGTCTTCCACATGACGTACGACCCCAGGAACGGCGCGCTCTTGGCGGCCGTGAACAACGTCTTCTGGGGCAGTCAGGTGCAGATCGGTACGGATCTGGGAGCAACCTGGACGGCGTCTGAGGGCAATCCGAAGATCTCCGACGGAAGCGAACTGGCCCTGGGTCGAATCTGGCACATTGAACCCGGCAGAGCTAACGAACCGGGCGTGCTCTACCTCGGCGCCGAACCAGCGTCTCTGTTTCGAAGCCACGACTGGGGCGCCAACTGGGAGCAGTTCAGCAGCCTGACACGCCACCCATCGCGCGACCGGTGGGAGGAAGGGAACGGCGGTCTGTGCCTCCACAGCATCGTGCTCGACCGATCGTCGAAACAACGGATGTGGGTCGGGATCTCGGCGGCCGGTACGTTCCGCACCGACGACGGCGGCGAAACCTGAGAGCCGAAGAACCTGGGTGTGCGCGCCGATTTCCTCCCCGAGACGTTCCCCGAGTTCGGCCAATGTCCGCACAAGATGCTGTCTCATCCGGCGCATCCTGAGGTCCTCTATCAGCAGAACCACTGCGGCGTCTTCCGCAGCGACGAAGCCGGCGACAATTGGCGCGACGTGACCGAAGGCTTGCCGTCCCGATTCGGCTTCGTTCTTGGCGTGCATTCGCAAGACCCGGACACGATCTTCGTGATGCCAGAGGATTCGGCTCAAGGCGATCAGATCGGCGGCAACAAGCGGTATGTCACGGACGCCAGCATGCGCATCTACCGCAGCAAGAATGGCGGCGGCGACTGGGAGCCGCTGACCAACGACCTCCCTCCAGAGCACGCTTACTTGCACACGATGCGCGAAGGCATGGCGACGGACGATCTCGACTCGTGCGGCGTCTACGTTGGCACGACTTCCGGCGAAATCTTCAACAGCCGCGACGCCGGAGATAGCTGGCAATCGATGGTTCGCCACCTGCCGCCAATCAACTCCGTCGAGGGCGCCACGGTGGTGTGACGTTGCGTCGTCAGTCGACGCTGATGTTGGTCAACCGACTAGGTTGTCCGCGGACAGCCTCGCTATTCTGGGAGCTTGTCGGATGGTTGGCCGGGCACCGGCCAGAACGCCTTCCCGAGATGGAACGAATGTTGCACCCGTCCAACCTGGCATTGGCGCCCAGGGCTGCCAGTCTGGAACGGTCGGACATGCTTTGTGTCAACAAAGCAGGGGTGCCGGGACGAAGGCCATGCCGGGGTTTGGGGTGTCCCCAAAGTAACCTCTCGGGCGGGCGGGAGGGACAGAACAACCCGCGAAATGGGCTATCAATCGAGCACAGATTCTTCGGTGAGTCGAAACGCCCGGCAACGATTTCTTCACGGGGTTTCGATGTGGAAAGACGCCGTGAGTTCCGACCACTTAGTCAGAGCAGATCACCGGCGGCCAAATTCGCGCTCCAACTGCCCCGTCGTCATGTGGATCATCGTCGGGCGGCCGTGGGGGCAGGTGTTCGGCTGAACACACGCTTCCAGGCGCCGGACGAGGCCCGTCATCTCTTCGTGGACCAGCGTCTTGCCCGCTCGTATGGCCGAGTGGCACGCGATGGAGTACGCCGCACGCTCCTCCCACGTCTCGAAGCCGCCGCCGTCCGCCATGAGCTCAAGGATGTCGACGAACGCCTGAGCAGGGTCGGAAGCCCCCAGCAGTACCGGCACGCCTCGCACCAGGTAGGCGTCGCCCCCGAACGGCTCGACGAGAAAGCCTAGCGACGCGACGGCTTTGGCTTGCGTGCGAACCAGGTTGTGCAGCTCCGGATTCACCTCGACGACGATGGGTTCCAGCAGCGTCTGTACGTCGGGCTCACCGGACATGGCCTCGGCTTTGACTTGCTCGAATATGACTCGTTCGTGTGCCGCGTGCTGATCGATCAGGTACATCCCGTCGGGACCCTCGGCGACGATGTACGTGCTCTGCACTTGGCCCAGCACGCGCAAGACAGGCAGTGTGTTTCGCGGAACCACGGGCTCCTGTGGGATGTCCGGCACGGGAGATTCGTTTTGCCTGCCGGTTGGCGCGTCGGGCCATCCAATGGGCGGCGATGCCATACCTGCGCTGGGCCTCTCTTGCCTGAGGAACGGCGGCGCGGGCCAGAACGAGCCGGAGGCGGTCGAGCTCGACGACGGTTGCGTGTGAGCTTGGCCCTGTCTGACGCCACGAACTTCCGGCACCGGAGCGTGGGCGATCAACGCTCGCCGCACGGCTTGTTGAACCGTGGCGAAAATCTGCCCTTCTTGCCGAAACCGCACCTCGGTCTTCGACGGGTGTGCGTTGACGTCCACCTCGCCGGGCGGCACGTCGATGTTAATCACGGCCAGCGGGAACCTGCGTTCGGCCATGAAGCCGTGGTATGCCTGGTCGACGGCGACCCCGAGCGCTCGGTTTTGAATCCAGCGTCTGTTGACAAAGAAACTGACATAGGAGCGGTTGGCTCTGGACATCGATGGATCGCCGGTGAGTCCCCGGGCGGTCGACTGGCTGTCGTCATCGGCTTCTTCGGGCGACATCTCAAGCATCGCCTGCGCGGTCTTGAGCCCGTACACGGCAGCCACGGCCTCTCGGAGTGAGCCAGAACCTGGACTGGCGAACCGCTTTCCGCGATCGAGATCAAGTTCGAAGGCCACCTCGGGATATGCCAGGGCGTATCGAGTCACGACGGTTTGGATGCGAGAGGTTTCCGCTCCTGCCGATCGGAGGAACTTTTGGCGTGCTGGGAAGTTTCGAAAAAGGCCTGACACACCGATCGTCGTCCCGGTCGGTGCGCCGGTGGCTTCAAGGCGAACGACGCTTCCGTCGCTAACGTCGATGCGTGTGCCGGACTCCTCGTCTTGAGCTCGGGTCGACAGCGTGACTCGTGACACAGAGGCGATGCTGGGGAGTGCTTCGCCGCGGAATCCGAGCGTGGTTATCGCGTCCAAGTCCTCGGCGCGCGTCACTTTGCTAGTGGCGAATCGTTCGAATGCTAACTCGACCTGATCCGAAGGTATGCCCGAGCCGTTGTCGGACACCCGAATCAGTTCGACGCCACCGCCTCGTACTTCAATCGAGATGCGGGTGGCGCCGGCGTCAAGGGCGTTCTCGAGCAACTCTTTTGTCGCCGATGCGGGACGCTCGATGACCTCGCCTGCAGCGATCTTCGACGCTACGTCCGGGCGCAGGAGACGGATGGCGCCGGTCATCCTCCGGCGGGACGTGTGGCCGTGGCTGCTCGATACCCAACACGGCCGGATTCGCCGGTCTCAGCAAACTCGGTGATGATGTTGTAAATGCGGTCCATCTGATCGTCAGAGTCCGACTTGAAGAAGTACGGCGACACCAAGATGCCGCCGAAGACGTCGACGATCTCAGGATAGTCGTCGATCACGAAATCCGGCCACAGCGGCACTTTCATCTCTTCGAGGCCAGCCACGAAATCCTGGATCGGTTTCTGGTAGATCCCCGTGACAAAACTCTCCAGGTCGTGCTTTTTGACTTCCCATTTTCGCAGTCCGACGCCTGACCAGATGAAAAGGTTGTGCCCGTCGTTTACCAATCGTTCAAAAGTTTCGCGGGTCCTGGGCCGCAGGCTGCCGTCCACTGCCAGAATCGTGTAATCGACATCGAAAAATACGTTGAGCCCCAATATGCAATCCTCTTCCCAAAGCTAATCGGCCGGTTGAGCCAGCCCTCGCCAATGATACCATCACCGATCCGCACGAACCGAGGCTGGTTTACAACGCCGCGGCGTGGCCGTCCGAGCGTGGATCCGATCCCGCCGTTTTGACGCCGGTTTGCTGGTCGATCACGATCAACTTCGCCGAGCCGCCGTGACCCAAGGCCGCTTTGACATCTACTTTGTGGCCTTTCGCTCGCAGCTTCTCGACCTCAATCACGGACATCCCGGGGTCGAGCTCGACTCGCGGCGCGTCGTCGATCGACGCAGGGTCCGAGCCTGGAGTGCTAACCCAGCGAGGCGCTTCGACCGCCTGCTGAGCGTCCATGCCGTGGTCGATGACGTTGCTGATCACCTGGACGTTCCACGGGATCTGACGATCGCCGCCGGGCGTGCCGCCGACGAGCACCGGTTCGTCGTCCTTGAAAACCATGTACGCGTTGAGGGTGTGCATTGTGCGCTTGCCGCCTTCGATGACGTTCGGGTGTCCGTCGACGAGCGAGAAGCCACGTCCGGCGCGATTGTTGAGCAGCACACCGGTGCTGCCCGCGACGAATCCGCAGCCGAATCCCATCGACAAGCTGTGGATGAACGACGCCGCGTTGCCGTCTTTGTCGACGACGCAGAAGTAGCTGGTGTTGTCGTCGCCCGGTATCGGCGCGGCCAGAGGGCCGGGTTCGTGGACCGTCGTTGCGTTCGGCTCGATGAGATTGCGACGCTGCTCCGCGAACGACTTCGAGATGATCTCGTCGAGCGGATTCGCGATGAAATCAGGGTCGCCCATGTATCGGTTTCGATCGGCGAAAGCCAGGTTTTTCGCCTCGAGCATCGCGTGAACCGCCTCGGCGCTGTAGAAACCCATCCCCGTCAGGTCGAAGCCTTCAAGGATATTGAGCATTTGCAGGATCAGGTGCCCCTGTGACGGCGGCGCGGTCTCGTACACGGTGTGGCCGCGGTACGTCGTCGATATCGGAGGCTCGTACCAGGTCGTCTCGTGTGCCGCGAACTCCGCTTCGGTGTACAGCCCGCCGCCGGCCTGAATCGCTCGGACCATCTCCTTGGCCGTCTCCCCCCGGTAGAACTCATCGACACCGCCGTCGGCAACGCGCCGCAGAGTCCGAGCCAGGTTCTTCTGCAAGAGCACGTCGCCGGCCTGGAACGCAGCGCCGTTCTTCGTGAAGATGGCGGCCGAGTCCGCGAACTTGTTCAGCTTGTCGTTCAGTGCCGCGAAGCCGTTGGCGCTCTTCTCCGACAGAGCGTAGCCGTCTTCCGCGTAGCCGATCGCGGGCTCCAGGAGCTTGGCCAACGGCAACGTGCCCAGACGGTCGAGGATCGTGACCCAGCCGTGCACCTCGCCCGGAATCGCTGCCGCAATCGGACCGTCGAGCGGCATCTTGTCGAGTCCTTGCCTGACGAAGTAATCGCGATTCGCCGCCAACGGCGCCTTGCCGCTGCCGTTCATGCCGTAGACGCGCCCGGTCTTGGCTTCGTACATGATGACGAATGGCTCGCCGCCCAGACCGCAACCCGCCGGAACCGTGACCGCCTCAGCCGCCGCGGTGGCGATCGCCGCGTCGAACGCGTTGCCGCCGTCGGCCAGAACGCGCAAGCCCGCAGAGGCCGCCAGCGGCGAGATCGACACAACCACGCCGCCTTTGGTGTAGACCGTGCTTCTGCCCGTGTTGACCTGCGACGCCGAATCCATCACCATATTAGTACCCCTCCGATCCGTATGCTGGCGTACATCTGCGCACATGCTAGCATCACAGTCAAGCCGGGCCGGAATATCGATCGAAACGAAACCGGTCCGCATCGCGAAACGTACAAATCGTCAAGGAGGCCAAACCTTGATTGGCTTGAAGTTTGCTGCGGTCGCAATCGCAACATTGATGCTCATCGCCGCTTGTAGCGACCTCCAGGCGGAAGCGGACGAGCACTACGACCTCGGCGTCGCACACCAGGAAGCCGACGAACTGGAAGAGGCAATCACCGAGTTCACGGAAGTGATTCGCCTCGAGCCGGACCGGTACGAGGCCCACTACAACCGCGGGATCGTCAACGCCAATTCAGGGAACCTACGAACCGCGATCGACGATTTCGACAGGGCTCTCGAACTCAAGCCGGATTACGCCGACGCGATGCATAATCGAGGCTTGACCTGGGGCAACTTGGGCCAGGAATGGCGGGCGATAGCCGACTTCGAGGCGGCGACGACGCAGGACCCGGCGCTGACCGAGGCACACGTGGCCAAAGGCGCGACGCTGATAAACCTGAGTCAGTTCGCGCAAGCCCTCGAAAGTCTAGACCGCGCGATCCTGCTGGACCCAAACCGACCCGGCGCCTTCGCCCTTCGAGCCGTCGCTCACGCCATCGTGGCCGACGACGAGTCGGCGGATTCCGACATTGCCAGAGCCGTCGAGCTCGGTTTCAGCGCGACAGCTCTGCAAGGCGACGTCGACCGTGTCAGGGAGGCGCGCGGCAACTAGCCATCGCCGTATCTGACCGATCCCACGATTCGAAGCTTTCGCGTTCGGGTCGAACACGGTATCCTAAGCCCTGGAATCGCATCGGTCCCGAAACCGGCCGTTCGCCCCTCGCATCCGCGATCTTCGGAGGAGAACCCCTTGACCCAGACGCCTACGATTCACGACGTTATCCAGGCACGAAAACGCATCACCGGCTACGTCACGCGCACGCCGTTGCACCGATACATCGCCCTCGAGAAGCTTCTGGGCGCGTCCGAAGTGCACGTCAAGCACGAGAACCACCAACGCCTCGGAGCGTTCAAGATGCGAGGCGGCATCAACCTGCTGTCCCAGCTTTCACCGATGGAGCTCAGCCGGGGCGTCTCGACGGCATCCAGCGGGAACCACGGCCAGTCGATAGCGTATGCCGCGTCGGTCTTCGGAGCGATAGCCGTCGTCGGCGTGCCGGAGGGCGCGAATCCCGGCAAGGTGGAATCGATGCGCAATCTTGGCGCGGAGGTCATACACCACGGCGCGTTCTACGACGAGACCCGTGCGTACATGGACCGGCTATCGCGCGAGGAAGGCTACCGATACATCGACGCCGTCAACGAGTCGCAACTCGTCGCCGGAGTCGGGACGTACACCCTCGAGATCATGGAAGACTTGCCCGACGTCGACGTCATCATCGTGCCCGTCGGCGGGGGCAGCGGCGCGTGCGGCGCGTGCATCGTCGCCAAGTCCGTCAACCCGAACGTGCAGGTCATCGGCGTGCAAGCCGAGCAAGCCCCTGCGGTGTTCCTCTCCTGGCAGGAAGGCAAGGTCGTGCAAGCGCCAATGCGGTCGAAGGCCGAGGGCCTCGCCACCGGCACCGGCTTCGACCTCACGCTCGGCATCCTCCGCGAACACCTCGACGACTTCATCCTAGTAACCGATGACGAGATGGACCAGGCGATCGTCCACCACCTCCGGATGACACACAACCTCACCGAGCACGCCGGCGCGGCGTCGCTGGCCGGCGCCGTCAAGATGAAAGACCGCCTCGAAGGCAAGAAAGTCGCCCTCATCATGAGCGGCGGCAACGTATCGCTCGAACACCTGAAAGCGGCACTCGACAAATACGGATAGGCGTTGCTGATCGCGTCGTCTTCCGATCAATCGGAAGCCTGCCATAGGGCCGCAGTCGGTGGATCAACGAGCCCGGACAAAACCCGGACCTAGATACTTCGAGCTTTACGGAATTGGAGTGGAGCGAAACCGCGTCGAAATGGAGTCCAGGGGCAGAGCCCCAGCGGGTTCTAGGGTGTCCCTAGGGTTCATACAGTCCTAAAATACCTTCGGGGGCGGGTGGGACAGATCTACCTTCATAACAAGACCCCTTAGGCGTACCTCTGGACCGCCGGTAATTCTCCTGCGAAGAGCACCGCTTTACCGAACTGATTCACTGTCCGCAACGCGGGCATATCCATGATAACGAAGAGCCAGGTTGTTGACCCCGAGTACAAAAGGAGCCACGACATGACCAACCAACCGATCTCCGACGACGCCCCCGGTGCGATCCTCTTCCCCGAGTACGACACGCTCTACGAACTCATCGCCTCCGAAGTCCGAGGTCTGACCGACGAACAGCTCGACTTCTCGTCCGACCAGTGGGGATGGGCCGAGTGGAGCATCCGCATCCAACTCAGCCACATGTCGTCGCTCATCTACCGCTGGCTGATCTCGCGCTGGGGCCACACCCTGTTCCCGAACGACGAACACAGAATCGACGATGTCGGCGACCTCAACCACCCCGACTTCGACCGACGCATGAACGACAACAAGTACCACGACCTGCCGATCATCCTCGAAAAGCTGGAGCAAGGCATCGACCTAGCCCGCCGAGTCCTCGCCGACCGAACTGTCGGCTTCCTGCGCTCGCACTTTTACGTCCAGGACCAGGGCCCGCACTGGGATCTGATGCTGAAAGCCCACCCGACTGGAATCACCCCCACCGGCGAGCCCGGCAAAGGCGACATGCTCCTCGAAGCCACGATGCGCCACATCTACTTCGAAGAGATAACCCACCTCTTCAACATCCAACGCCTCAAGCGAGCGCAGTCGCTCCCAACTCCCGCCGATCTCCCCCGCGTCGGCTACTGGGCGCTCGAGGGGTGGGACGTCAGCGAGGCGTAGGGGGGACGGGCGCTCGTCCGGTGCCGTAGCTACCTTGCCAGCGATTCTCTTGGAATGACGGCTCTGCGTCCATCTCAAATGCAAGACCCATCGCGGTCATTTCGCCAGAAACCCGATGTTGTGCACCACCCCGAAAGCACGACCTAAATCGATGCCCAAGGCACTTTTTGACTCGGTGCTATGACGTCCCGTCTGGGCGACGGCGGCTGGAAACCTACGATGTGCATTTGCAGGTTCAATGCCTCAGATTGATGGTCGAACCTGGGCGACGGATCGAGCGTCGTCTTCAAGATTACTCGGAATCTGATTGACCGGCATCACGGCGTGAACTCCCAACATCGAGGTGCGTTTGTGACAGTCGTAATAGTGTTCGTGAGCTTCGAGTTCGAACGCGATTCTCATTTGAAAAACAGTCTCATTGGGCAGGCGCGTGAACACCAAGAACTGTTGTCGATCCAAGACACTTCGTTACCAGGGGCTTATCACACCACGGTTTGGGTCGGGAAGGCGCGAGAAGCGATCCGAAGAAGCGATTTCGTAATCGTATTGATCGGGCAAGACACACAGAATGCCCCAGGGGTGCTTGAGGAGGTGAAAATCGCCACAAACCTCAAGAAGCCGGTGATCCAGATTAGGCCTAAGGGACCGAGGTATGGCGGCGTAGATGGCCCTGGTGACATCCATGCTTGGAAATGGAAAACAATTCGGAGATTGCCAGGCGGCTGACCGAGCCTGTCAGTTGGCTAGTCCGCAATCCGACGGTGAACGCCGTATTACAGGAGTTCTGTTCCCGTCACACTCGCTTTTCGCGACCTAAACATACCCGCGGACATTGATCTGTGGGACTGGGTCCGCCCCTTTACCACCCCACCGACCCCTCGAGCCGTTGGCGCACCTCTTCGGGCGTTGTGCGGATGCGTTGGCGGACGGGGGAGTCGTCGATGCGGTTGGCGGTTGTGGCGGCTTCGGCGAGGAGCTCGACGCCGCCTAGGAAGTCGGTGAGCGCGATGGTTTCGGCTCCGACGTCGCCGTCCGGGTCGGGGATCGATGTTGTCGCGTTGTGGTGGTTGACCAGCGGGAAGGCGAGGCCGGTCGCGCGGTAGCCGAAGACGGCGAAGGCAGTGCCCTCACATGAGCCGCCGCTCATCAGTCGGCGCTGGAATCTGAACTCGGGGTCGCGTTCGCGGATCGTGTCAACGGCAACGGCCAGGATTTGCTCAGCCTCGGCGTCGAACGTGTACATCGCGTCGCCGGTGCGGATGACAGGGCCGTCGCCCTGTGCGACGCCCTGGATCACCGGGCTGGACTCGATGGACACGACCAGCGTGTCCATGGGCAGCGTACGGGCTTCGGCCAGCAGCCTTGCTCCGAACAGTCCGCCTTCCTCGGCTCTTGTGAACACCGCGTATAGGTCGGCTTCGACTCCGTCATGAACGAGCCGTTCGAGCGCTGCGGCCGTGGCGGCGCACCCGGCGAGGTCGTCGAGGGCGCGCATCTTGATGTAGTCGCCGTCGAGCTCGAAGTCCGGCAGGTCGAACACGATGGGCAGGCAGGGCTCGACCGAAACGTCGTCGCTGACTTCGAGCAGCGTCAGACGCTCGGACGCGTCCTCGGACAATGGCGTTTCGGGCGGTACGAGCTCACCCTTCGCGCGGCTCCCGTCCGGCAGCAAGACCTGCACCGGCACGCGCTTTCGGAGAGATGCCGCGGGCACGCCGCCGAGTGCCCGAACTACGATCTGGCCGTCGCGGACCTCCGCGATCTCGTAGCCGGGGTGGTCCATGTGCGCCACGTACGCCGTAGGTGGACGGTCGTCGCCCGCACCGTTTACGTAGTGAGCGATCACGTTGCCGAACGAGTCGACCTGCACAACGACGCCCAGGTCGCGCGCGAATTGGGCCAAGTACTTCGCCGGGCCACCCTCGTGGAACGGCGCGGCGGGTTTTCGACCGAGCTCCTCCAGAATCTCGAGCGCTCGACGTCCGTGATCGTTCATGGCCGATCTCCTTGCTGGTTTACGAGTGCGGGAAGCGTACCAGCGAGGACGGGCGCAGGCAAGCGGGAGCGGCGGGCGGCGGGTAGCGCTCAGCAGTCAGCCTTCAGCGGTCAGCGGGATTGTCGGCATCGAGGTGGTTCGACAGTTCCCGAGAAAGCCGGGATCCTGATGCGTCGGGACTTCCAAGTAGCAGCGCCTCATTTCGCCATCCTGAGCCACAGCGAAGGACCTGGTTGTATGCGAAAATTGTCTCCCTGCGGGGACCGAGATTCTTCGTCCTTCCGCACGCGGAAGGATCAGAATGGCGACACTTCAAGCGCCGTTTCTACCTCATGCGTTGTCCGTTACGCGGACATGATCCCGATTGCATCGGGACTCAATACGAACGGACTGGGGCGGGCGGATCGAGCGAGCTGACGATTGTTTCGCTTTGTCGCGACCAGCTACGGGTTCACTTTGAAGGTCACTTTTGTCACCGTGCCGTTGTCGGTAACGAAGGTGATCCGGTCGTAGGTGTTGGCGACAATGGCCTGGGATGGTTTCGCGATGATGACCATCTCTTCGCCGGGGTTGAACACGCCCGGTTCGATGATCTCGGCCGTCGACGAAGCGGCGTCCAGGTAGAGCCCTTCGATGGCCCAGGTGCTGGTTGCCGGAGGCGTGGTTGAGCTGTACGTGAGATAGAGTACGTCGATGCCTGGGCTTTCCTGGATTTCGAAAATCAGGTCCCAGTCTTCGAACATCGCCAGGGGTTCCTCACCGTCGTTGGAGAGCGTTACCTGGGCGGTCGAGCTCGCGGTCACCTCGAGTCCGAACGGTCCCGAGACTATCGTGTCCGCTTTCATTTCGGTCTTCTTCTGCTGTCCCAACCACTCCTCGGAGATGTCGCCGAAAGTTGACAGCAGCGAGTCGCCAACGGTGAGAACCACCGATAGCATGATTCCCATACTTTTCAGAAAAGCAGCGACTACGTGCACTTCAGACCGTCCGAGTGATTACATGTGCGTCCCCATATTGTCGAGACGATTCGCCTATCGCGACACAGGTGTGACCCGTTGTCGATCAAGGCACAGCCGAGGCCGAATGAAAATCGGGCGAGGCGCTGAAAATCCGGCGCGCCGTCATGACCGCCGTCACGCGACGCAAGCTCAGCTTTCAGGTTGACGCCCAACAACCCATACTCCCACACGTTGGCCTCGGCAGTGCCCATCGCCCCTCTTCATTCAAGTTAGCAAACACTCCGACTATTCGGACCGTGGCTGACACCAGTCTGAAGCGTGGGCAGCACGGACTCGATCAGTGTGATGTCCGCCACGGCATCGGGGCCACGAATTCAGCTATCATGTTTGGACAGTCGGTTTCCGGCCTTCCGTCGTCATCTCGATCTGTCATCTCATGGAGAATCAATGGACCCGGGCGATATCCTTGTTGTTCAGCTCAGCGGCGGTCCCGGATTAGGCCGGCTCGTCGACATGGACTCGCAGCGCATTCGAATCGCCATCGGCCGGAACCGCGAGGCGCGATTGCCGTTCGCGCGTGTGTTGCTCGAGACCGGCCTGTCGGCGAGCAGTCACGACGAAGTCGAGAGTTTGACGCGCGAGTCGGAAGCGGTCGCGGCTCGCGTCGATCTCGAGGAGCTCTGGGACATCGTGTGCGACGACGGCGATTCCATGGCACTCGCGGACATCGCCGAACTCTACTGGAGCACGACGACTCCGGCTCAACTGGTCGGCTTGATGCTGCACCTCTCTCGGGACGATCTGCGGTTCGCGAAAGACGGCGCCGAGTACGCTCCCCGATCTCGCGACGACGTGGCTGAGCTCGAAGCCCGGAAACTCCGTCGCGAACGCAACCGCGAAGAGGGTGAGGCGTTGGGCAGCGACCTCGGCGCGGGCAAACTTCCCCCGGACCTGAGCTCACATCAAATCAACCAGCTCGACCAACTCAGGGGTCTTGTCCTGTACGGAGACGACTACACGCGAGCCGGCGCCGCGAAGAAGTTCCTCGAATCGTTCGCGGGCAGTGCCAGAGACTCTCAACGCGCAGCGTTCATGGCGCTCACGAGAGCCGGATACATCAACGAAGATGAGTGCCTCGACCTCGAACGAGCGTCGATTCCGATCGAGTTCGACGAAGCCACGGTGGCCGAAGCTGACGCGATTGCAGTCGCCCCGCCTCTCGAGGCTCCGCGACGACGTGACCTGACCGGACTTGAAGTCGTCACCATCGACGACAAGGGGACGCGAGATCGCGACGACGGGCTGTCGATCGAGATCGAATCGAGCGATGCCGGTTCAGCGACGGTGTACAAAATCGGCGTCCACATCACAGACGCGGGCGCGGTGGTTGAGCGCGAGTCGGCTCTCGATGTCGAGGCCGATCGGCGTATGTCTACCTTGTATCTGCCCGAGCGAACCATCTCGATGCTGCCGCCTTCCGTCAGCGCCGATAAAGGCAGTCTCAACCCAGGACAGCAACGCGCCGCACTGAGCGTGATGGCACAGCTGGACTCAGAAGGCGAAATCCTGGACTGGGAGGTTGTGCCGTCGGTGGTCGAAAGCCGGGCGGCGCTCCCTTACGAGGAGGTCGACGCGGCGCTTACGAATGCTGATGCTCCGATGCACGAATCGCTGACGGTGCTGGAGACCCTCTCGCGGGCAATGCGCACGAGGCGAGAAGCGGCGGGCGCACTGAATCTCGAGCGGGACGAGCTGTCGATCAAGGTGTCCGATGACGGAGACGTGTCGGTCCGGGTTGTTGCGCGGGCGGCGCCGGCGCGGAGCATGGTCGCCGAGTACATGATCCTGTGCAACTCGCTGTTGGCGGAGTTTTGCAAGAAGAACGAATTGCCCGCGCCATATCGATCGCAAAAGGCGCCGGACGTTCGGGACGTGATCGCGCAAACGCCCGAAGGCCCGTTGCGCTGGTATCAGATCGTGCGCAAGATGGCGCCGGCCACGATCAACACCGAGCCGGGGGCGCATGGCGGCTTGGGCGTGTCCGCGTACATCCAAGCGTCATCGCCGTTGCGGCGCTATCCGGATCTCGTGGTCCAGCGGCAGATCTCGCACTTTTTGGCGACGGGTGAACATCTCTACGACGAGGAAGCCATCGCGTCGGTGGCACAGCGCGCGGACGTGCAGATCCGTGAGCTCGGGCGCTTGGAGGAGCAGCGACGGACGTACTGGCTGCTCAAGTACCTCGACCGCCAAAGGCAAGAACTCGAAGAGATGGGCGAGGAAAGCCTATTCGACGCTGTCGTGCTCGAGAACGCCCCAAACCGAGCCGGTTCGCTTGAGCTGAACGACTATCCGTTCAGGGTCCGCGCCGCGTTGCCCAGCACCGCCGAACCCGGCAGTACGGTGACTCTCAGGCTGCATGGCGTCGATCTGTGGCGCCGAGTCGGCCAGTTCGTGGTGGCGCAGTAAGTCACGAATGGCTTGGTCCTTCCGGCGGAAGGACCAGAGCACCGGCTTATGCCCGGTGGTGGCCTTGGCGTTAGGCTCAGCCTGGGCGGGGAAGCTTGGCCGTAATGGTCATCAACCAAATATGTTGTGCCTAACGCTCCTCGCGATGCTGGGCATCCGTCCATGGTGAGCCACGCACCCATCCGTTCGCCCTGAACAACATCATGTCCGACGATCGGACAAAGTATGAGGCAGCAACGACGCCTCAACATAATGTCATTCTGAGGCCGCACCCGAAGAATCTGGGGCCCCGCAGGCATTCAATTTTGACGCTGTTACTTGGAAGCTTGTCGAAGGGCCGCCCACACGCAAGTGTCACGTGATCCGTTACGGTCATTAACCCGATGTGCAGCTCAACGTTTCTTAACATGCCGGGTGGTCTGGAGAAAAGAGTCGTTTGGGTTGCTCAGGCAACAAGCCTTGTTCGGCGACCAGATTCTGATCCTTCCCCGGAAGGATCAGAATGACACTTTTTGGGCAATGCCACTGATTTTGTTATCGTCATAGCGGCCAGAGCAACGGCGACGGAGGCCGGTGGCCTGGGTCTTTAGGCCCAGCCTGGACTGAGAAGCTTGGCCGTTTACACCGAGCCCTCCTCAGCGCCGCCCAACGTGCCCGAGTCGCCGACTGCGCTGGATCGCCGTCGCGAATGCGATCGCCATAGCCACCCACGCGGCGGCCAGGCCGATTGCGGAAAGCGACGGCACCGGCTCCGGTCCAGGCGCCGGCGCTAGGCTTGGGCCCGCGATTGGTCCGTTGACGCGCCCCGACCCGAACGTGTTGTCCGGACCCGACGCGCCCAGGTCGATGGTCGTGTCGACGATTGCCGATCTGCGCGTCGCTCGGTCTGCGGCCGGGTCGTCGCCCTGCTCGCCCGACATCAGGTCCGGCCTGATTTCGAGGAGCAGCGCTGCGAGAGCTGCGACGTGGGGCGCGGCGGCTGACGTGCCGAAGAAACTGGACGAGAAACCCCCCGAGCCGGTCACCGATACGCCGTCCGCCGCGGACACGTCAGGTTTCATCACGCCGTTGTTGGTCGGTCCACGGCTGGAGAACAACTCGATCGAATCGAATCCTGGGTCGGAAGCGCTGATCGCTCCGACCGAAACCACCCCGCCGCCGGCGTCGCCTTGAGCGGGCACGCTGCTGCCAAGCGTGTTGAAATTCATCGTCGTGCCGTCGGTGCACGACACGCCGCCAAAGACGAACAACTCGATGGTCTTCGGGCTGGCCAGATTCGCTGAGTTCTGGACGTAGATGTAGTAAGTTCGATTGGCCCCAGTTGTGTTCGTGAACGCAACCATTTCAAACGGGTCCGGCGTGACGCCTGGATTGTCCGAAATGCTGGAGGCCACAACGGAACCGGCCAAGGGGTCATACACGAACAAGTCGTAGTCGTTGGCCGCGGCGCCGAACGTGTCGTCCCAGCTCAAAAACACCGCCGCGGTTTGTCCGCCGAAGAGAACCATAAAGTTCGCGACACTGGAAGTCCCATCCAAGCACGCGGTGGTGTCAGCGGTCGGTTGAAATAGGTGTAGATTCCCACTGAAACCGACAGTTGGCGCCCCGGCGATCCCGGAATCAGCGTACGGCCCTTGGTAGTGACGACGAGCATGATTGCCGACCGATGTGTAGTAGCCTCGAATCGGATTTGATGCGCGATTGAGCTCGGTCGCCGTGTTAACCGATATCGAGCTCGATTGGTCGTACGCGAGGCCGAACCAGGCGATGTCATCGATGACGATGTCGCTGATTGCGGCCAGGTAATCGACAGCCGCCATGAACTCAAGGTCGGTCGCGAAGTTGGCAAAGCGGAGGTTTGCGTCTGGCGCGATGTCGTGCACGATCTCCAGCATCGCGGTCCCTTCGGCTCCTTTGCTCCCGTTGGACAGTCCGGCTTCCAGGTCGCCGTCGGCGCGGAACGACACGGCCGTAACGCCTCCGGTGGTCGAGATCAGCTTGTCGCCGCCGTCTCGATTCAACGCCGATGCAGGGAGATTACCGGAAGCCAACGCGTCGGTGATGCCGAAGATGCCGTCCGATATCAGGCCAACCGCAACACCGGCGCCGGTGACGGAATATGTGTTGCGAAGGTCGTTGAACTGTAGCGCCGCGTCGCCCTCGGTGGGTCTCGATCCGGCGTTCGTGCGCCCATAGTTCGGCAGCCGCACGGAGGCAAGACCACAGCCCGTTTACGTCCGCAAGCCGGTCAACGGAGACCGTCAGCTGCACCAACTCACCCGACACGTTTTCGAGTTCGATCTGCGCGCCCAACGACTCCAAGTCGGCGATCGCGGTTGATCCGGGTTGAGCCAGGCGCACGTATAACTGAGCGCGACCGGCGTCGTCCATCCGCAACAATCCGCCGTCCAGCAGCGCCTGGACCCGCACATCACCAGGAGGTATGCCAGCAAACGATGCAGCGCGGCCTCGGCGCATCCGGGCGCCGTATTCAGCGAGGAGCGCGACGTTCGAGGAGAATTTCGCGTGTTTGACGGGCGTCGTCAGTGTGGGCGATGTTGTCGTAGCGAACTGGGCCTGGACCGGGGCGCCGGTCCATCCGGGCGAGACGCCAAACCAGGCGGATAATGCGACCGCCGTGCTGACAGCGGCCGCCACGAAAGAACCACCGAGTATTCGACGACGATTGCCAACTGGAATTTCCACTCTCCCACAAACGCGACCGATGTCGCGCACGATGTTCAAGCATCGATTTTACCGCACAACCCTGCCGTCGGAAAGCGCGACTGGCGTCATTTTGCGTGCTCGCATCGCGATCCCGAGATAACGAGCCGCGTATCTACGGATGGCTGCGAATGTGTGGACACGAATCAAGGCTTTGGATATAATGAAGTCGGTGCCCGAGCCCGCGAATGCAGGCAGTTTCAGACGCGTTCACGGCCATCGTGCCGAGGTGGTGGAATTGGTAGACACGCAGCGTTGAGGGCGCTGTGGCCGAATAGGCTGTAGGAGTTCGAGTCTCCTCCTCGGCACCAACCATCGCTCATTCTGTAGGCAGAATTATGTGGCGACGTAGCCAAGCGGTCTAAGGCGGAGGTCTGCAAAACCTCTATTCGGCGGTTCGAATCCGCCCGTCGCCTCCATCTTCCGGTTTCACGAAAAGACCTCCGAGATCACCTCGGGGGTTTTTGTATTTACGAGATTCGGCGATGCCGTTCCGTCACCGATTCCGAAGGATTTCGTCATGAAACCTAATTTGCCGTTGATTGCGCTGATATTCGGGTTGGGTATCGCGCTAGGCGGCCTGATTCGGCTGCTCAGAAGCGACGACCTCGCCCTCCCGATATTCCTGATGGCGTCAGGCGTGTTTTGCGCGGTTGCGGCTTACGGTGCGCTCGAGCGTCGCTAAAATGGCAGACAATTTAGGCGCGACGGAATTTCGGCGCCAAGTCCCAGACACGCCCGTAGACGTCAACCACTCGCAGTGAGTCCCCTCTCGCCCGAACCCCTGTGACATCGCAGGAGGCTTCAACGGCGCCCCACCAGCGTTTCTTTTTCGAAAGTATCAATTTTGATCGAGTGCCTAGACTTGAAGCAGTTGCCACCGGAGCCGAAACTGGACAACACGGTCCGGTCGTGCCACGCACAGGACGGTGTTGGGAGTCTGTCGTCCTTTAATACGGCGGCGCCGGAGGTTGTATACGGCCCCTGCCTGGGAGATAATTGCTGCCCACCAGGATGAGAGGACCTCGATTCAACCTCGCCGATTCACCTCGATTTGAGCCGGGAGCTGAACGATATGCGACTGGTATTGACGAACGCCAACCTGATCGACTGCGTCGATCCCGGAGTCCGAACGGAGTGCAGCGTCTCCGTGGAGGACGGCCGCATCGTCGAGGTTCACGACGATGGCCGCTCTCCGCCCCTCGACGAATCGAATGTCGTCGATCTGGACGGAGGTTACCTGCTGCCAGGCCTGTGGGACGCCCACGTTCACCTTGAGCATCCACGGACGCCCGACGCCAATGTTGCTGAGTTGACGGTCCAATACGCGTACAACGCGGCCCGGGGACTTACCGAGGCGGGCGTGGTCGGTCTACGGACCGGAGGCACTCCGGCTTTCATAGACGTGGCGCTCAGAGACGCCTTCAACTCGGGGCAGCACGTCGGGCCCAGGATCTTCGCTGGCGGCTGGTTCCTGACTACCACGGCTGGTCATTTCCTAGCGTCGGGCGCGGCCCTGGAAGTCGACGGCGCCGATGGGTTCGTTAGCGCCGTACGGGATCAGATCCGCTCGGGCGTCGATCACATCAAGCTCAACCTCACCGGTGGAGTCATGGGTCCTTCGTGGGACCGGCACTGGCACTCCTTCTTCCTGCCCGAAGAGCTGGAAGCCGCCTTCGCCATCGCGAGCCAGCGTGGGTATCCGGTCATGGCGCACGCGGCCAGCCCACAGGCGGTGAAGGATGCACTGAGGTTAGGCGCCCACTCGGTCGAACACGGCTACATCATGGACGACGAGTGCATCGAGCTCTTCCTCGAGAAGGACGCCTGGTACGTTCCGACCCTCGGGATCACGCACCTCACTCGCGACCAGGCCACGACGTCGTGGGAGCAGGAATGGGCTGAAGAGCGAGACCTTCCGTCCGATCTCGCTGAGAGAGCCGACGCGGCCACCGACGAACATCGCAAGTGGTTCCGGCGTGCCCTGGACTCTGGGGTGAAGATGGCTCTGGGATCCGACCTGCGGCCGCCGAGCCAGGCGGTGAACCTGGAGATGGGGTTGTGGGTGAAGGACGGGGCGAGCACGTGGCAGACCCTCGTTGCCGCCACCAGGAGCGCCGCCGAGTTATGCGGCGCCGGCGACGACCTGGGCACGGTCGAGGCGGGCAAGCTGGCGGACCTGATCGTCGTCCGAGACAACCCGCTCGACGACATCGAAAACCTGCGGAAGCTGGATTTTGTGTTCAAAGAAGGCCGGCTTGTGGCTGACCACAGGGAGGAGGCAAAATGAGGCTGCTCCTTCGAAACTGCTCGATCATAGACGCCAACGAGCCGGCGCCGCGCGAGAACGCCCACGTCATTGTGGAGGACGGGTCCATCGTCGAGGTTGGCGCCGGTGGAGCCGCGAGCGCCGATGAAACCATCGACCTCGGCGGGTCCTTCCTTCTGCCGGGTCTGTGGGACGTGCACACCCACCTCAAGTCGGGCACTTGGTCCGGCATGCCGTCCTATGAGAGCCCGGCCGAAGATGTACTGACCAATGGCCGCAACGCCATGGACGCCCTCGAGGCCGGCGTGACCTCGATGCGCGTCGTGGGCGTCCAGGGATGGGCGGATGTCGCGTGGAGAGAGGCGTTTGCGTCGGGACGGTTCGCCGGTCCACGCCTGTTCTGTTGCGGCACAATCCTGAGCCCGACGGCTGGCCATGGCGCGTCTCTCTTGCGTGTTTCCTCCGGATTAGCTGGAGACCTCGACGGCCCCGAGGCCTTCGTGAAGGCCGTTCGCACCAACATCAAAAACGGCGTCGACCAGACGAAGCTGCTAACCACCGGCGGCATCATGGGCGCCGGCCACGACGTGATGTCGGCGGGCATGATGCTCAAGGAGGAGATCGAGGCGGCCGCCCGCATCTCCATCCAGCGAGGCTTGCCGGTGGCTGCGCACGCCACGAACCCCGAGGGCGTCAAATGGTGCGTGGGCGCGGGCGCCCACAGCATCGAACACGGCTACATCCTCGACGAAGAGGCGGTGCGACTTATGGCAGAGCGTGGGACGTATTACGTTCCGACGTTGGCCCTCAGCCATCTCACCGCCGACCAGGCCGGCACTCCGCACGAGCGGGCCTACTGCGAGCGCAATCGACTCCCGGACGCCTTCCGCGAGCGCGCCAACCACTTCGCGCCGGTCCACGAGAAATCGCTCAGCATGGCTCTGGAAGCGGGCATCAACATCGCGTCGGGCTCCGACCAGGGGCCGCCCCGCGACGCCGCGTTGCTCGAAATCGAGCTTCTGGCCCGCTGCGGCCTCGGCGCCCATGGCGCCATCGTCGCCGCCACCAAGCACGCCGCCGAGGTCTGCCTGGCGGGCGACCGCCTGGGGACCGTTGAGCCGGGCAAACAGGCGGACCTTATCGCGGTCCGCGACAATCCCCTCGACGACATCAGCAACCTCCGCACCCTCAAGCTGGTCCTGAAAGAAGGCCGAGTCGTCGTCGACTACCGAGGAGATTAGGCAGAGTAGGCGGCGCGATGGACATCACGCCTTCGCCTGGGAGCTCAGCGAAGGGATCGCGGCCGGTAGTTCGACAATCCCGCTACGAGACCGGAGTCCGATTCAACGCGAAGTTCAAGTGCAGACTCGTTGGCTGGCAGCCTTTGGGACCTCTTCGAGGCGCCAGGCGCGAAGCCTACGCTGAGCGAATTCCCACCCAATGACGGCCCGGTCGATGCGTGCGCCTCTATCGTTCCGCCTTGATTTTGTCCAGCTCTTCTTCCAGAACCTCGGCGTCGTACCCGAGTTCCAGCGCTCGATCGGCGTCGCTCTGGGACTCCCCGTCCTGACCCAGTTCGGCGAACGCCATCGCTCGCACCGCGTAGGCCGGAGCAAATTGAGGGTCGAGGCGAATCGCCTCGTTGAGATCGTCGATTGCGTCCTGGGTTCGGCCGAGTTCACCGTAGACGCTTGCTCGGTTCGCGTATGCGATCGTGAACGTAGCGTCGAGGCGAATCGCAGCATCGAAGTCCTCGATGGCGTTGTCGTATTGACCGACGCTGTCGAGCACGCTGCCGCGGCTTGCAAACGCTCGGGCGTCCGCGGGATTGAGACTGATGGCTTTGTCGAGGTCGTCGATGGCGTCGTAATACTGGCGAATATTCGCGTACGACACGCCCCTGTTGCGGTAAGCTTCCGCGTGCGACGGGTCTATGGCGAGGGCTCGGCTGTACCGGGTAACGGCAGTTCTGAAGTGGCCTTGTCCTTGCGCAGTCACGCCTGCGAAATAGTGCTCGTCGGCGTCGCTCAAGTTCCCGCAAGCAGCCGCCAGCACGGCTGCAAGAACGAACACTATCGCCGGAATTGACTTCTTACCCATACTCCGCTCATTAACACCTTGTCCACCATCCACGGTTCGGCGGCGCCGATGACGGCCACGCTAAGATTCGAGGCGCGGTCCATGTTGTTACGTCCATTATCTCCCGAAACGCCCGTCCAGGTGTTAGCGTTGGCGACTTGCACGGCGTCGGCACGAAATTTGCGTGCCAGACAAGTTGTCGGAGCATCAAGCGTGAAGCGAAAACTGCAATCAGTTGGCGTGATGTCCGGAACGAAGGTTGCTGCCCACGGCGGACTTCGCCGAACAGACGGCGACAGGGCGACGTTGCCGACACTCCTGAAGGGCGCCGGTTTCGTCTGCGCCGTGATGTCCGCGATCGCGCTTGAGCGGGCCTAGCGCTCCACGAAGAAGACGTGATTGCAAGCCTCGTCGCCGTTCATCAGCACCTCCGTCCTCGTGAAACCGAGCGCCGGATTGTGCGCTTTGACGTTGGGCTCGTCGGTCGCGCAGAACGCGAAGCCCAGCTCCGGTTCGCCGAGCTCGCGATAGATCTCAGCCCACAGGCACCCGAAGAAGAGGTATCCGATTCGGTCCGGCTCGTCGGTGATGCGCTCCCAACGATGCGAGCCCACGCAGCCACGCTCCAAGTCCGTGATGAACTCCTGCAGGTCCGAAACGGGATCGCCGACGTTCTGCCTGGGAGTGGCCGGCGGACTGGCGACCATCTCGCGCATCACGTCCCGCGCCTCGGAACCGAACCGCTCTTCCATCGCGTGCAGAAGCCGCACCGCGACCTGGGCAGACCCGGTCATCTTCCGCTTCAGCAGTTCGAGGATGATCTCCTGGCTCTCGTCGCTGATCGGCTCCGGCAGTATCTCGTTCAGGTTACCCGGCATCATCGGCCTCCCTTGGTGGCTCGTGCGTGGACATTCGCCCCACGAATTCTATTGGAAGGTTGTCGGTTGCGCCAGCCGGGGAGTGGTCAAGCTCAGCCGGTCCGCGACTATGGCTCCGGATTCGTTTACGAAACGCGGCTTGTGGCGGTCCTTCGACAAGTCCCGACAACGCCAGGATCCCGATGAGTCGGGACACATGACGAACGGTTTGTAGCGAATCGCTCGCCGTTCTTGCCGAGAGCATCCGCCATCTGACAGAATGCGACGCATGCAGCCAATCGGAGGAAACAGATGACGAAAATCGTACAGACGGAGCTCGAAAGCTATTACTATCACTACCCTGCTGGCGCGACGATTGTGACGACGCACTCTAACGGCCGGGACAACGCGATGGCCGTCGCCTGGCACACCGCCATATCTCGCGACACGCCCATCTATCTCGTTTCGATCTCGCCGAAGCGATTCACGCACAAACTACTGGTCGAGTCGGGCGAATTCACGGTCAATTTCATGTCGATGGACAGCGGGCCGTTGGTCGGTCAGATTGCCGGTTGCAGCGGCGCCGACATCGACAAGTTCGCCGAGCTCGGCATCAAAAGCCAGCCCGGCAGCCAGGTCAAGGCGGCCGTGCTCGACGGCGCCCAGGCCGCGTATGAGTGCAAGGTCGTCGGCCAGCACACGTACGGCGACCACGACGCGTTTCTGGGCGAGATCGTGGCCGTCCAGTGGGAGCCGTCCGCGTTCAGCTCCGATGCATCGCTGGACCTGGACGCGGTGAAGCCGATCCTGTACCTCGGCGAGGACTACTACACGTCGACAACGGGAACGGTGGAACACAAGCGAGACCTGCCAGCGCGCACGGTCTGACCCGCGGCGGTTCTGCGCCTCATTTAAATCACCGGCCGAGCAAAGACGGACGGATCGCGTGTCACATGCGGTCCGTCTATCCAATCGGTCTTTGCCTGACCCCACGGTGGGCCCAGCCAGAGGCCGAAAGTAACCGTTTACTTGAGGTTCATTTGATCTTCAGGACGCCTATTTGAGGACCGTTATGTGTCCTCTGTGAAGCTGGCCCTTTCCTCCCATTGCCTCAGCAATCGCTGCAGCCACGCCGTCGATCACTGCTCCTGGATTGAGGTTGTCCGGGTCGGTGGGCGCGGCCTTGAGCGACAGGCTGACCATCTCGGTCTCTATTGTGCCGGCGCTCGGAGGCAGCGGTTCCACGATGATGTCGAAGAACGAGTCCACGGCGAAATTGACGGCGAAATCAGGATCGCCGAACAGGCCGACGCCCGCTCCTTTTTTGACAGCGTTTACGGTGGATTCAGCCGACGTTCAGATCGAGGTCGAAAAGCACCTCGGCAGATCGTTCATCGATCACTCGCGCAAACATCCGCCGCGAGGCAAGCCGCCCCTCAGCGGCTGGGAACGAGAGAAGCTGAGGAGGCAGCGACAGAATGGCACTGCCTAGCGCAACGGGAGTTCCGGACACCGGGACTCCCGTTTTCGTTGAGTTGAACAGAGGCGGATAGACGGATGCGCGAACTAACCCGGATCGCGACCGAGGACGAGTTGGTAGATATCGAAATCGCGCTCCGAGAAGCAGACGAAAGTCACCTTGCGGAGCATGCTGCCGGCGGCCAGGAATCGAGCGACTTCGCGAACTGCGATTTCGGCGGCGCGCTCTTTCGGGAAGCCGAACACGCCGGTGCTGATCGCCGAAAACGCGATCGTCTCGACATCGTTGTCGACGGCGACGGTGAGCGAATTCCGGTAGCATGCCGCGAGCAGTTCGTCCTCGTTGGATCCACCGCCGCGCCAGATCGGCCCAACAGTGTGGATGACATGCTTCGCCGGCAAGTTGTATCCACGCGAGACCTTGGCTTCGCCGGTCGGGCACCCGCCCAGCGTCCGGCACTCGGCGAGCAGCTCGGGACCGGCAGCCGCGTGGATGGCGCCGTCGACACCTGCGCCGCCAAGCAGCGAAGAGTTCGCGGCGTTCACGATCGCATCCACGCGAAGCGTCGTGATGTCGGCGACGATCAGATCGACGCGTTCACGCATTACCGCCCACCCGTGACCTCGAGCACCGCGCCCGTCGTGTAGCTGGCGTCGTCCGAGGCCAGGAACGTCACCGCTTTGGCGACGTCGTCGGGCCTGCCCGCCCGGCCGAGCGGCACGGTACGGATCATGCGCTCTTGAACGTCTTCGGGCAACTCTTCGTAGCGGTCGTGCACCCTGGCGCCCAGTTCCGTCAGGATGAATCCGGGCATCACGGCGTTGACGTTGATGCCGTCGGAACCGAGGTCTCGCGCCAGTTGGTACGTGAACCCCAGGATTCCTGACTTTGCCGCGGCGTACGGCAGTCTCACCGCCGTCGTGCCGAGCTCACCGAAGTTGCCCTTGGCACTGAACGACGAGATGTTCACGATCCGGCCGTATCCGCGCTCTCGCATGTGGGGCACGATGGCCTTGGCGCACATGAACGCGCTCTTGAGATTGACGTCGACGGTCGCGCCCCACTGCTCTTCGGTCACATCGGTGATGTCCTGGATGCCCTGGTTGCCGCTGCCGCCGGCGTCGTTGACCAATATCTCGACGCTGCCATGCAACTCGATCGCCCTGGCGATCATGCGATCGATGTCAGTCGCGTTCGTGACGTCCGCCTCGATGGCCTCCGCGCGTCCGCCGTTTTCGCCGATTAGCGCCGCTACCTGTGCGACCTTCTCTCCTTGGATGTCAGCCAGGAGCATCGACGCGCCCTCGGTGGCGAAATCCAGAGCGATCGCTCGTCCCAAACCCTGGGTGGCCCCGGTGATGATTGCGGTTTTGCCTTCTAGTCTCATCTGACGCCTCTCGAATTGCGGGTTGCGTGTGCCGGATATAATATCAGCGCGAGCCGCTCTGCACATCCTCTGCCGGGAGATCAGAATGACTTCGGAACAAAACATCGAGAGCGTCGTGGAATCGGCGCTGCAATCTTTGGGCGTGGAATACGAAAGATTCGAGATCGACTCCGATTTCGCCGACACCGCCGCGTTCTGCGAACGATACGACTTCCCGCTGGAGGGGTGCGGCAACACCATCGTGGTCGCCTCGAAGCGCGGCGCGAAGAAGTACTGCGCGTGCATCGTCAAAGGGACGGACAGGCTGGACGTCAACAGGCGAGTCAAAGGCTTGATGGAAGTGTCCCGCGTTTCGTTCGCTTCAGCCGACGAAACAACCGAGCTCACCGGAATGCTAATCGGCGGCGTCACGCCGTTCGCGCTGCCCGACGACCTGCCGATCTACGTCGACCAAAAGATCCTCGACCTCGACTACGTGATCCTGGGCTCGGGCAGCCGGTCCTCGAAGCTGCGCATGGACCCAAGCGAGATGCAGAAGGTCCCGAACCTGGAGTTCGTCGAGGGGTTGTCCCTGCCGCCGCGCGAGTGACGGGTTGAGCCGTCAGCGACCAGTTGACCAGAACGTATGTTTGTGAAACACTGTTGGTGACCAACAACCTTTCGATCTTGCCGCGACAGCAACGCAACGACAACGTCGAATCGATGGCCAAATAAGAGCACCTCGCCACCGAAGGAGTATGCCATGACTATCCCAGATATGTCCGTTTGTCAGAGTTGCGCAATGACATTGGCCAAGCCCGAGGATCACGGCACGAACGCCGACGGGTCGGCGCACGACGAGTATTGCACCTACTGCTATCAGCAGAGCGCATTCGTGGCGCCGGATCAGACGATGGAGAGCATGGCGGATTTCATATCCAACATGATCCCCGCTGACGCGATCCCGACGGGGTCGGACGCCGCGGCCACGGCTCGTCAGACCCTGGCCGGTCTGAAGCGCTGGCAGTAGCCACCACCGGCGTCACCTTCTCGATTCGAAACTCGTGGCCACATTGCCGAGGTGCATCGCGTCGTTGAGGCGGACGACGGACCAGCCTCGGTAGTCGAAAATGAATCGGCCGATGGACGTGTTGTCGATCGCCATCCGGTAGAGGAACGCGTCGCCGAATCCGAGGATGTACTGGTACAGGCATCGGAGCGCGTTGCCGTGTCCGACGATCGCCACCGTCATCGATGTCGGAGTGGCAGTTAGCTCTTCGTTGTAGATGAGTTCGTCCTCCAGCCAGTTGGTGAACCGCCGTCGCACCTGACGCATGGACTCGCCCTGCGGACCAACGAAATCGGGGCCTTTCGTCGCCATTCGCGTCACTGTTTCGGGCGTCATGACCTCTTCCCTGGGCACACCCCGCCAACCGGGTATCTGCTGTTCCATGATCGCCTCGATCTTCGGGAAATTGCGGCCGCCCTCACCCATCGCTTCCAACATGGTTTCGGCGGTCGAGATCGCGCGCGACATCGTGGAGCTGTAGATTCGATCGAACTTCACGCCTTCTTCCTTCATACGGACACCGAGAGCCTTGGCCTGCTCGAATCCCTTATCGGTCAACGGAGCGTCCCAGTTGACGCCCGCGACGAATCGAGGGTCGGCGTTCGAAGCCGATTCGCCGTGCCGGATGAAGTAGAAATCGCACCTGAAGTCTTTGTGGATCAACGCTCGCTCCTTGGTGTTCGGCTGCCGGACCAACATAGCACAGCGTCGTATCAAGCGGCGCGTCGGCGGCGATTTTCGCGGCGCGTCAAACCGATCTTTTCATATCGGTGTGCATGAGGTATATTGGCGCCATGCATGAGACGAATCTCGCGCTAACGTAATAATTCAGCCGCGTTGTAGCGCTGAAACGAAATCACTGGAGGTGACGAATGGGCAACCGTCTTGATGGCAAAGTGGCGGTAGTCACGGGCGCCGGGCGAGGCGTGGGACGAGGCGTGGCCCTGCTCTTGGCGGAAGAGGGCGCAAAAGTGGTCGTGAACGACCTCGGGTGCGAAGTCGACGGCACCGGCGCATCCCACGATCCGGCTGACGCCGTTGTGGCCGAAATCCAAGCACGAGGCGGCCAGGCGGTCGCCAACTACGACGACGTCGCTCTCATGGACGGCGGCGAGAACGTAATCAAGCAGGCCAACGACACGTACGGCCGACTAGATGCGCTGGTCAACAGCGCTGGAATCACTCGGGATCGCATGATCTACCAGATGTCCCCGAGCGACTGGGACAAGGTGGTCCGCAACAACACGAAGAGCGTATTCACCACCAGCAAGTTCGCCGCCATCCTGTTCCGACAACAGCGAAGCGGACGAATCGTGAACATGACCTCCGACGCCGGACTCGGCGACATGGGTCGCTCCGCATTCGCAGCGGCCTCCGAGGGCATCATCGGCGTCACGCGCACCGTGGGCCGAGACCTGGGCAGGTACGGCGTAACATGCAACGCGATCTCCCCGATGGTCGAGACCAGGCTATCCCCCGGCACCGTCGAAGAGCACCGAGTCGCAGCGGCGCCCGGACCCAGCCGCGACGAACGCGCCGGAATCGGCGAATCCCCCGCCTTGGGCGAATGGGAAGGCGCCGGCTGGCCCGACGACCCCGAGAACGTCGCGCCCCTGGCCGTTTACCTGTGCACCGACGCATCCCCGAATGTCAACTGCACCGTCTTCGGAGTGCGCGGAGGAAGCATCTTCCTGTATTCGCACCCCGCCGTCGAGCGGTCTGTCCTGAAGTGGGGCAACTTCAACATGGAAGAGATGGACGTGCTGATTCCGAAAATGCTCGGCGATGGCTTCTAGTCGTCTACCGAAATTAACCACGGGCGCCTGCAGCATTTACCGCCACAGGGCCCAGGCGCCACAAGTGAGGTAAAAGTTCATGGGTAATCGAATGGAAGGCAGAGTCGTCATCGTAACCGGCGCAGGCCGCGGAATCGGAGCCGAAGTCGCCAAGTGGATGGCAGCGGACGGAGCGTCGGTCGTGGTTAACGACCTGGGCGGCGCGGTCGACGGTGAGGGCGACGACCAGTCGCCAGCGGAACAGATAGTGCAGGCGATCCGCGGCGCCGGCGGAACGGCCGTTGCGAACTTTGACTCGGTGGCCGAATACGAGACCGCTGGTCGCATCGTTCAGACGGCAATCGACAACTACGGCAGGCTTGACGCTGTGTGCCACGTCGCGGGAATCCTCCGGGACCGCATGGTGTTCAACATGACCGAGGCTGAGTGGGATGCGGTGCTGCAGGTTCACCTCTACGGCGCGTTCAACATGGTCCGCCACGCGGTCCCGCGCATGATCCGACAGCAATACGGCCGAATCGTGCTGTTCTCGTCGGGTTCGGGTTTGGGTTCGTCCGGACAGACCAACTACTCGGCGGCCAAAGAAGGCATGGTCGGATTCGCGCGATCCCTGGCCAAGGATCTGGCGTCGCACGGCATCACGGTGAATGCAGTCTATCCAGGCGGCGCGACTCGCATGACCGCGACGGTTCCGCAGTCGACTCGCGACCTGCGAGGCTCGACGCAAGTTCCCCAGGCTCCGGTCATGCAGGCCCAGGGCGCTCCGATTCAGGGCCCGCCCGAGGCCAGCGACCCGGCAAACAACGCACCTAAGACCGTGTACCTTTGCACCGAAGCTGCCGGCAACATCACCGGACAGGTCGTTGGTGTCAGCGGGTGGCAAGTGACGCTCTACGGGCCACGCCACGTGACCAAGAGCATCCACAAGAACGGCCGCTGGACGCTGGACGAGCTCGACCAACTCATCCCGATCTCGCTGGCGAACGGATTGACCAACCCTGTGCCCCCGGCAGCGCCGAGGTAACTGGCGAACCGAAGACGCGACGGTCGAATGAAGAACAGGCCTCGGCTCACGAGTCGGGGCCTGTGTGCGTATCGACTCGGCGCGACGGCGGTACGTGGTCGCGCGGTGACAAAGCGGGCTCGGCCGTTTTGGCGATCAACAAAATAAGTGGCGGCTAGCAAAGTATGTCATTCAGAGGCCGCAGCCGAAGAATCTGGTCGCTGAACAGTCACTGTTGCCAGCAGATCTGCGAAGGCTTCTCAATCTGCGAAAGACTCTGCGTCGAGGGAAGCGTTAAGCACAGTCTATTTAGTTGATGACCATCACGGCCAAGCTGACAGGTCGCCTGGGGAATCTGTCTCAACGTCGATACGGGACCGGATTGAAACTGCGCGATCATAATCGGAGGACACTTATGAGAATTGCCGTCATGGGCGCTGGCGGAGTCGGCGGCTACTTCGGAGGGCTGCTGGCCAAGGCCGGTCAGGACGTGACGTTCATCGCCCGAGGCCCGCACCTTGAGGCGATCAAAGCCAACGGTCTCGCGGTAACCTCGGAACTTTCCGGAAACTTCACCGTCGAAGGCGCCGCCACGGACGACACGGCCTCGGTCGGGCCCGTCGACTTGGTCCTCTACACGGTGAAGATGTACCACAACGCCGAGGCGATTCCCGCGGTGCGTCCGATGATCGGCCCCGAGACCGTCGTACTCACGCTCCAGAACGGTGTCGACAACGGGCATTTGTTGGCGGCGGATCTGGGCGCCAATCATGTGATGGTGGGCACGGCTGTGGTTCTGGCCGGAATCGAGAAACCCGGACTCGTCGTCCAGCGCGGGCAAGTCGGCAGCATCACGTTCGGCGAGATGTCGGGCGGCATCAAAAGCCGAGGTCAGACGCTCCTTGACGTCTTCCAAACGGCGTCATGGAAAGTCGAACTCTCCGACAACGCGATGCGCGCTTTGTGGCGCAAGTTCGTGTACCTCACCGGCTCGGCCAGCGTCAACGCCGCTACTCAGATTACGTACGGCGAGATGCGCGCGATCCCCGAAACGCGAGAACTGATCAAGACCGCGTGGCGTGAGATCGTCGCCGTCGCGCATGCGAGCGGGGCCGACCCGGGCGACGACGTGCTCGACTGGTGCGAGTCCTCACTCGACGCGTTCCCGGCTCAAGGGCGAACAAGCCTCGCGAACGACTTTCAGGCCGGACGCCCCGTAGAAATCGAAGGTTTGACGGGAGCGGTGGTCAGACTCGGTCGCGAACACAACGTTCCGACGCCGGTGCACACGACCGTGTACGCTCTACTCAAACCGGCTGCCCTCAAGATCGTCGGAGAATCTCCGGGCTGAACACGGAACGGCGAACACCGGTTGCATCGCGGGAGTTGAGATTCTGCTAACCGACCTTCTCAAGAAGCACTTTGGCTACGACAGCTTCCTTCCTCAGCAGGAAGAAGTCGTAGCGAGCGTTGTGGCAAGTCACGACACGTTGGTTCTCAGGCCGACCGGCGGCGGCAAGTCACTGTGCTACCAGCTCCCCGCGCTCGCGTTGGACGGCATGACGCTAGTCGTATCTCCGCTGATCGCGCTGATGAAAGACCAGGTCGACGCGCTGCTGGGCAACGGCATTCAGGCAGCTTACATCAACAGCACGCTGTCGCAAATCGAGATGAGCGACGTTCAGCGTCGAGCGTTCAACGGCGAGTTGAAGATTCTCTACGCTGCTCCCGAGAGATTGGCGCTGTCGACATTTCGACGGTTCCTGCAATCGGTGACCTTGAGCCTGATCGCGGTCGACGAGGCCCACTGCATCTCCGAGTGGGGTCACGAGTTTCGCCCGGACTATCGCATGCTGAGCTCCTTGAGGACGGCGTTCCCGGACGTGCCGGTCGTCGCGCTCACGGCTACGGCCACGGAACGGGTGCGGCAGGACATTCTCGACCAACTCAAGCTGCGCGAGCCGAACGTGTTCGTCGCGAGCCTGAATCGACCCAACCTGACGTACGCGGTGCACACCAAGACCAACCAGTACCGCCGATTGACCGCCTATCTGCGCAAGCACTCCGACCGGTCGGCGATCATCTATCGGACGACCCGCCGAGGCACTGAAGAGCTGGCAGGCATGCTGAACTCGGACGGCTTCAACGCGGTCGCCTATCATGCCGGCTTGGAAGACGACCGGGCGGCGATCCAAGACCGATTTATCGGCGACCACGTTCTGATTGTCGTGGCGACGGTTGCGTTCGGCATGGGAATCGACAAGCCGGACATACGCCTGGTGGTTCACTACGATCTTCCGTCGTCTATCGAGCAGTACTATCAAGAGACCGGACGCGCCGGTCGAGACGGTTTGCCGTCCGATTGCGTGCTGTTCTATTCCCCCGGAGATCGCGGGACCCAAGAGTACTTCATCAGCCAGATGGAGAGCGAATCAGAGCGCGAAGGCGCACGCCGGCGCCTCGACACGCTGGTCGCGTACGCGGAGCTGTCCACGTGCAGGCGAGCACGCCTCCTGGACTATTTCGGCGAAGAGCTGGACGGTGATTGCGGCGGGTGCGACGTTTGCGTGTCCGTGGACGTCGAACGCTTCGACGCCACGGTGATCGCGCAAAAGATTCTGTCGGCCGTGATCCGCACGGGAGAACGATTCGGCGCCAGCTATGTTGCCAGAGTGTTGCGCGGCGGCAAAACGAAGCAGATCCTTGAGTTCGGGCATGACCACCTGTCCGTGTACAACATCGTCGAGGACTACTCCGATACGCAGATTCGCGAAATCATCTCGATGTTGGTCGGGCAAGGATTGCTCTTGAACAGCGGCCATTTTCCGACGCTGTCTGTGACCGAACAGGGTCGATCTGCGCTCAAACCGGATGCCGAAGTAATGTTGCCCGTGCTCGAGACCGCCGAACCGGAAACGGCTTTCGGCTCGACCGGGACCGAATACGACACGTCGCTTTTCGAGAAGCTGCGAAACTTGCGGGTGAAACTCGCTCGAGACCGCGTGGTCCCGCCATACGTGATCTTCGGCGACGTGCCGTTGCAGCAGATGGCGCGATACTATCCGCAGTCCGAGGAGACGTTTCTTCAGATCTCCGGCGTCGGCGAGGTCAAATTGCACCTCCTTGGCGCCGCGTTTTTAAACGCGATCAGAGACCATGCCCGACTCCACGGCCACGAGGACCTGCTCGCAGGTACGACTGCAGGCCCCGCGAGATCGAAGCGCGGATCACGTTCACGACGTGGCGAATCCGATCCGATCAGCGATTCGGTCCGGCAGACGCGGGCGCTGCTTCTCGATCGATTACCGCTCGACGAGATCGCTCAGTCGCGCGGAATGACCACGCGAACGATCGTCGGCCACGTGGCGCGACTGATCGAGTCCGGCGATGTGGAGTCGGCCACATACCTTACGCCGTCCGGAGCCAGGCTGGCCCGAATGCAAGAGGCGTTCCGCGTCCACGGTTACGCTTCACTGCGAACCGTTCGAGATTTCGTCGGAGACAGCTACTCATACGACGAGATCACCATCGCGAGGGCCTACCTGAGGGCAACGAACCCGGATCCGTCGCCGTGAGGCTTCCCGGTCGCATCGCCGCCGCATTGCTGACAAAACGTCGCCGTCTCAGTCCTAGCCGCGTCTTCTTCAGTCCCTGATGTCCCTTCGGTCCCTTGCGACCGCACAGCCGCCAACGGCATCACCGAGCGTCTCTCAATTGGCGGAACGACCGCGCGTGCGAGATAATGGAGCCTGTGTCCTTGACCATGCTTTGACCAAGTCACTTTGAAGGAGTGCTAGATGGAGAACCCGTCGCAACAAGCCGGAGCAGGCTCAGCGCCCGCTTCGGTCCCTCGCGATGACGATTTCGTTCAGCTTCCGCGTCGCACCGTGGTCCTCACGATGGCCGGAGTCATGCTGGCGATGTTCCTTGCCTCGTTGGATCAGACCGTCGTCGGCACGGCCATGCCTCGGATCATCGCGGATCTGGGCGGCTTCGATCGGTTCACATGGGTGACGACAGCGTACCTCGTAGCCTCAACGACCATCGTGCCCGTCGTCGGGCGGATGACCGACATGTACGGGCGCAAGAAATTCTACATCGTCGGCATAGCCGTCTTCGTCGTTGGATCGGTAGTGGCGGGGCAGAGTCAGACGATGGACCAGCTCATCCTTTCGCGCGGACTGCAGGGTCTCGGTGGCGGGACGATCATGGCAATCTCGTTCGTGTCGATTGCCGACCTGTTTCCGCCGGAAGAACGCGGCAAATTCCAGGGACTGATGGCCGGAGTGTTCGGCTTGTCGTCGGTCCTCGGCCCGACGCTCGGAGGATTCATTACCGACAACCTGTCTTGGAACTGGGTCTTCTTTATTAACGTGCCGATCGCTGTTCCCATCATCGTCCTTTTCTTCAAGTTCTTTCCCGACACCAGGCGCGCCGGATCGGAGAACGATCGTCAGTTGGACTACACTGGCATGGCATCGCTGGTCTTGGCTGTGGTGCCGTTGCTTCTCGGGCTGTCGTGGGGCGGCGTGCAGTACGAGTGGGGGTCGGTGCAGGTCGTCGGCGCGCTGGTTTTCGGCGGCGTCATGACGGTCGTTTTCGTGGTCGTCGAGTCGAGGACTGCTGCTCCGATCATGCCGCTCACGATCTACCGCAATCGCATGGTCTCGGTCTCGTTGATCGCGATATTTCTGACCGGATTCGGAATGTTCGGCGCAATCATATTCATTCCGCTGTTCTTCCAGGGCGTGCTAGGCGCTTCGGCCACATCGAGCGGGAGCTTCTTGACACCAATGATGATGGGAGTCGTCTTCGGAGCAGCGATATCCGGGCAGCTTCTGTCCAGAATGGGCGGACGATACAGGATTCAGGCTTTGATCGGCATATCGATCATGACCACCGGGATGTATCTGATCGGGAGCATGGACGAGACCACCAGCTTCGGGACCGCGGTGGGTTTCCTGATCGTGATGGGGTTTGGCCTTGGCACGACGTTCCCGGTGTTCACCCTAGCGGTTCAAAATTCGGTGTCGTTTAGCGTCATGGGCATCGCTACGTCGGCGACACAGTTCTACCGCTCGATCGGCGGAATGTTGGGGCTGGCGGTGCTCGGAGCCGTGATGGCCAACAGGTTTGCGTCGCGGCTCGCGGAGTCGATCACGGATGAGCTCGCCCAAGCGGTGCCTCAGGCTCAGCTAGAAGCGTTGCAGGCGAATCCGCAGGCTCTCGTTAATCCCGAAGCATTGGCGTCGCTTCGCGGCGGTTTCGAGCAGGCTGGTCCGGAAGGAGCGGTGATGGCCGATCAATTGGTCGCTGTATTAAAAGCCGCGCTGGCGGAGGCGATCGGAGACGTGTTCATGATCAGTGTCGTAGTTGTGGCAAGCGCGTTCGTCGCAACGCTGTTTCTGCAAGGACCCCGAAAGTCTACCGATGAACCGTCGCGGGTTCGGCCTGCGCCGGTTCCGACCGATGGAGATTAAGGCCGCCGCTGGCTGTTACTTCAAGACGCAGATGGCGTAAACCTGCATGCTCCAGTCGATGCCTTCCGGTCCCACCGCCTTGACCCGCCAAGCGGTGCCGTCGAGCAACGGCAGACTGAATTTGACGAACACGTCGTCGCGGTACACGGCGAAGCCACCCCCCAGGACGATGCTGCCCGTGGCGCATGGAATTTCGATGGGCAGTTCCGCTGCCTGAGTTTCGATGTTTTGAGTGATGATCACGTGGTCTCCCACGCCACCGCCGGGTCCGACCGGCCCGAGCGCTCCGGCTGGTCCGGCCGGTCCGGTTGGTCCGGTTGGCCCGGCGACTTCGGTTGGCCCGGCATCGCCCTTGTCGCCTTTCGGTCCGCCCGGATCTCCCTCCGGACCTATTGGTCCGGCAGGCCCTGCGGGTCCGGTAGGCCCGAAAGGTCCCACGACACCTTGGATTCCTTGAATGCCCTGCGGTCCCTCAGGTCCCGCGACGCCTGCTGGCCTGGGCGGTCCGTCTGGCCCGTCGGGCCCGGGTGGACCGAGGACGCCCCGGTCTCCGAACGCGCCGGTTTCGCCTGTGGCGCCTTGGAGGCCTTGAGCTCCGCGGTCTCCGTCGACGCCCGGCAACCTAAGTTCAACGGGGTCGCCTTTCGCCCCGGCAGGACCTGGTGGTCCCTCCGGACCGGTATCTCCTTGAGGACCTTGAGCGCCTTGTGCGCCGGCGGATTCGCCGGGCGCTGGCGCCGGAGCAGGCTGTTCGGAATCGGCAGGTTGCTCGGCGTCCGGGGATTGCTCGTCACTCGCGGCCGGTTCGCCTTCGCCGCCGCCTTCTTCGGCAACCTGTTCGCCTTCGGCTGAACTGGCTTCGGCTGTGTCGGCTGCTGGTTCTGCATTCAGAAACGGAATCTTTTCGCACGCCAGCGTCAGGAAGAGTAAGCTGACGAGCAGAAAGAGGTACACCACCCTCGCGCGCTTTATGATCGGACGGCGCTTGCGGAAGCTAGAATCGAGCGCATCTTCGCGAATCGACTCGACGGATGAGCGATGCTGTTGTTCTTCGGATGCCTCGTGTCGGACTGTCATATCAAAAGTATGCGAGATTTCCACGGTCGCCAACGGGCTTGTTCCCAACATGTGTTTGATGCAGGCCACGGTCTTTGGGATAGCATGGACACTGTACTTGCCACTTTCTACAATATCCACGGACGATAATTTACGGCGACCGATCGACGGCTTACTAAGGTATATGGTCATCGACCGCGACCACTAAACAGCGGAGACGACGGTATGAAACTGAGCGGGAAGAAACTGGGCGGTATCGGAGGCGTATCGGTTCTCGCGGTGCTGTTCGTCGGATTGATGGCGATAGGCCTGACGAACAAAGAGGGTCCGACGGGGCGGAGCGGCATCACCAGGGTGGGTAAGCCGGCCGAGACGTTCTCCATGCCGTTGATCGGCGGAGGCACGTTCGACGCTTCGCAACATCTGGGGAAACCCATGGTGCTGAATTTCTGGGCTTCGTGGTGCCCGCCGTGTCGGCAAGAATCTCCAGGACTCGAGCGAACTTGGCGAGCGTTTGAGGACACCGAAATCGTTTTCGTTGGCGTCGACATCCAGGACGAAGAAGACATCGCCCAAGCCTACGTTAACGAGTTCGGCCTGACATTCCCGAACGGCCGCGACCCCGACGGAACGATAACCGTGGACTACGGCGTCATCGGCCTGCCGGTCACGTTCTTCGTGAGCGCCGAAGGCGTCGTCGAAGGGCGCTGGGTTGGCGCGATCTCCGAGAGCAAGCTCGTCGACTGGGTCGAGGCGCTCCTCGAAGGCATGACGCCGTCGAGCGGCCCCGAAGGTGAGACTCCTGGCGGCTTCCAGAAGTTCTAGGACGCACGCCAGCCGGCGGCTTACGGATACCGCGAGAAGTCGAAGCCTTCCTTGACGATGCACTCGACCAGCGCGGGCGAGCCGGTCTTGGTGATCTCGATCGCTTGGGTTAGCGAAGGGACGATCTCGTCGGGTTTCTCGACGCGGACCGCCCATCCGCCCAAGGCCTCGGCCACCGCTCGGTAGTCGCCGCCCTGATACACGGAGCCATACTTCTCGATCGCCATCGGCATCGTGTCCCGCTCGATGGCCATTGCGCCGTTGTTGAACACGATTGTCAGGATGCCGATGTTGTTCCGGGCAGCGGTCTCGAGGTCCATTCCGACCATGCCGATGGCGGCGTCGCCCATGATGTTGATGCAAAGTTTATCCGGCTCGGCCAGCTTCGCGCCCATCGTGATGCCAAGCCCGTAACCGAGTTGCGTCGATTTGCCCCAGCCCATGTAAGAACGGGGCGCGACGCTCTCCCAAAAAGGCGTGAGCTGGTCGCGCGGGCTTCCGGCGTCGTGAGTGATGATCGTGTTCGGCCGGTCCACGAGACGCATCAGGTCCCAGATGATTCGGTACTGGTTCATCGGCGTCTCGTTGGATGTGAACTGCGGCATCCACTCGTCCAGCCATTCCTTCTTGACCGCCTGGACAGCGGCGGCGGTTGCATCGTCGTTGAGATTGCCGACGCCGCTTGTTCGGGAATTGATCTCAGCGATCAACGCCAGAAGCGTGAGCTTGGCGTCGCCGATAAGCGCCATGTCGGCGGCATAGTCTTTGTGTACGTCCATCGGGTCGTTGGTCGAGTGGATGATGACCTTGCCCGCTGGGATGGCCTTCGCGTAGTTGGATCGAGCGAAGCTGCATCCGATTCCGAACACGACATCTGCCTGGGCAAGGAACACGGAGATCGGCTTTGTCGTGGAGACCGCCGACGCTCCGAGAGACAGCGGGTGATTTTCAGGGAAGCCGCTTTTGCCTGCCATTGTCGTCATCACCGGCACCTGCAGCAACTCCGCGAGCTGCTCGAGTTCGGCCGTCGCTTCTGCGTACATCACACCCTGGCCCGCGTGGATCACGAGGTTCTTGGCGTTCAGCAGCGCCGTTGCGACCTCGCTGACCTCTTGAGAATCGGGCGCTGACCGGTTAGAAGTCACGGGACTGTATTCCAAGGCTCCGGGATACTCGGCTGCTCCGACATCGGTGGGCATTTCGACGAGCACCGGTCCACCCTTTCCGGTCCGAAGGTGGTAGAACGCGCGGCGCATGAGCTCGGGCACGCGTTCGATCCGGTTGACCTGCGCGGCCCATTTGGTTACGCGCTCGTAGTGAGGAACGGCGAAGAAGTTCGGGTCGACGCCCAGACGATCTGTCGCTGAACCGCCGGGAAGCAACAACACCGGAACGTTGTCGCCGAAGGCTTGGATCGCGCCCGGCAACGAGTTCTCGGAGCCCGGTCCCTGCTGCATCGAAAACACGCCCAGGCGCTTGCCGTTGGTCGTGCGACTGATGCCGTCCGCGATCGCGGCACCGATACGCTCCTGACGGCACACGATCGGCCTGATGTTTAGCCGCGCGACAGCGTCGATCAGCGGCTGGCTCGGGAACGCCGCCAGAAACTCGGTTCCCTCTCGTTTTAGTATCTCGGCAACTGCTTGGACGCCGTTCATGCTGGTTTCTCCTTTGTTCATGCGCCAGATGACTGTTCGGGTGACGAGAGCGTCGTCGTCGATCACTCTTGTCCGTTCGTCCTGAGGCCGTCGAAGGATCTTGGTGGGACAGGTTTCGCCGACCGCGAGCGGCCCCTCGAGAATGCTCCCGCGTCCCGCCGGTATCTCGGGACGGGTGGTTCGACAGGCTCACGACGAACGTAGAATCAATCCCGCCGCGAACGTGACATCGACGAGCAACGTGTGCAGCCCATCGCACGACAGGCTCGCCACGCACGATGTATCAACGACTTCGTTCGCGCCGAGCCTGTCTCCGGTTACGTAGTTGCCGCTTGCGTTGCGGCACTAGCCTAGAAGCGCGACCTCTTCGACTCGAAGCCCGCGTTGACATCGATCAACACCGTCTTGCCGTCGGCGTTGAGCTTCTGCGCTTCGACGAGGGCAGGGCCCATCTCGTCGGGGGTCTTCACGATGAGACCGGTCGCGCCCATCGCCTCGGCCATGTCGGCGTAATTGCCGGTCATGTTGGTCACGCCGAAGCGCTCCTGCGCGGCCTCGTAGCCCGACGGGTAGGTCGCCATGCCCGCGTTGTTGAGCACCACGGTCGTGATCGGCGCCCCGATGCGAGCCGACACTTCGATGTCGATCGATGAGTGGCCGAACGCGGCATCGCCCATGAAGTTCAGGCAGAACTTGTCAGGGTTCGCGATTTTGGTTCCGATCATCAGAGGAATGCCGAATCCGAGGTGCGTGGTCTTGCCCCAGCCCACGTAGCCGCCCGGTTTGGTGGCATGGTAGAAGGGGATGATCGTGTCCCTGGGCGTGCCGGCGTCATGCGTGACGACGCTGTTGGCTTTGTCCAGGTTCGTGTCGATCTCGTGAATGACCCTGTAATGGTTCAGCGGATTCTCGTCGGAGGTCAGAAGAGGGGTCCAATCGGCCATCCACTTCGTGCGCAGCTCAGCGATTCGCGCCGCGGCGTCAGTCGTCCTGCCGCCTTCGCCGATGGCGGCTTTGACCTCGTCGAGGAGCATCTGGATTGTGACTTTGACATCGCCGGGCAGACCGACTTCGACCGACTCATCCTTGTTGATTTCGTCGATGTTCTCGGTGTTGTGAATGATGGTCTTCCCCGGAGGAATGGCCTGTCCGTAGTTGGTCTTGGTCAGGCTGGTGCCCAGCCCTAGCAGTACGTCGCTCTCCCGAAGCCAGGTGCTGGCGGGGAGGGTAGTGGCACCGCTGCCCGCGCCCAACGACAGCTCATGATCCTCTGGGAATGCGCTCTTGCCCTGCATCGTCGTGTACACGGGCACGCCGGTCAGTTCGGCTAGCTCCTTGAGCTCGGCGCAGGCGCCGCCGAAGATGACCCCGCCGCCGACCCAGATCACCGGGTTTTTGGCCGCGAGGAAGATCTTCACGGCGTCTTTGACATCCGAGAGCGACGGCGAGACGATAGTTCGCTTGGCTGGCTTGTAATTTTCGATGACCGAATCCGGAACTTCGGCGCCGGCGATGTCGCCGGGCGTCTCGACGGTCATGGGGCCGCCGCTGCCGTTGCGCATGCCGTGGAACGCTCGTCGCAACACCGCTCCGATTTGGCCGGAGGCCATGATGGGCTCCGCGTGTTTCGAGATGGGGCTGTACACGTCGGAAACCAAGAAGCTTGGCCGTACGTTGCGGCTGGCGAGTGGCGATCCGCCCGGAAGCAGCAGGATTGGGATGTTGTCCGCGTACGCCTGGGCGATGCCGCCCATCGCGTTTTCGGCGCCGGTCCCGCCCTGTGTGATGGTCACGCCGAATTTCGTGCGTCCGCTGGTTCGGCTATAGCCGTCGGCGGCCATGATCGCGCCGCGCTCGGTTCGAAACATGTCCAGTCGGATGCCCTCGTTGGCGACCGCTTCGATGAGAGGGTTAGAGGGGAAGCATGAAACCCATTCAACGCCCTCGAGTTTAAGAATCTTCGCTATGGCTTGGTTACCGTTCAACCTAGTCTCCTTTCATGTCGTAGGCGTCATCCGTGCGCCTGCAAAAGTTCCGAGGGATTTGGGAGCTCCATTTTCCACTCAGAGCGTAGGATACTCCATCGATATAGGGCGGGCAACCTTACAATCGGGGCTCGATCGGACGGTATTTGCCTCGACTATCCCAGGTACTGCCGATAGACCCGACCCGCCTTTATCGTGGCTACGTGTCCGAGGCGTCGGGCGCCCTCCACCGACACGCCCTTGGAGTCGGTGAACGCAAACTTCCCGTCCGCGAGCCGCGCGACGACGGCATCGCCTTCCGCGCCCGGTTTCAGCGTGCCCAGGCTGCCGCTGTCACCGATGATCTCGGCCGTGGCGGACGTGCTGAGACGGATCACCTCGTCAAGCGACATCCCCAGGTGCAGGAATTTCGACAGCGTTTCGAGTTGGTTGTGCACGGGCCCTTCGATGTTGTGAACATGGAGGTCGCTGCTGATGTTGCTAGGCATGAATCCTTGAGACAAGGCCTTCTCCGCCACGTCGAAAGAGAAGCTGCACGCGCCGTGGCCGATGTCGAACACGACGCCTCGATTCTGCGCCTCGACGATGCCGGGCAAAATGCGTCCTGAGTCGTCCAGGATCCCGTGATCGTTGCCATGGTAGGCGTGAGTAACCACGTCGCCGGGCCGGAGCATCGAGACGAGGTTCTCCATCGGCGTGCGAGTGTTCCCAACGTGGATCATCACGAAGGAGTCGAGCGCCTCAGCAGCCTCGATGGCCCGCTCGAGCGCGGCTACATCGTGGTCCGCGGCCAGCGGTCTGCTGACCCGGACCTTGATCCCGAGAATGCGGTCGCGATTCAGCTTTCCGGCCGCAACCGCCTCTTCGACGTCTGCCCAGCGCAGATCCTCGAGCTCACCGATCTTGGGCGAGATCATGCCCATCGACGAGATGTTCAGGAGAGCGAACAATCGGGTCGTGGACTGCTCGATCACGTACCGGCGAAACGCCGGGAACGTCTACGCTCCGGCGGAACCGGCGTCGACCGCGGTTGTGACGCCTTGTGCGACCTGAGTCGAGTCGGCGTCGATGCCGTAGTGGCCCACGCCCCAGTACACGTGGACGTGGAGATCCACCAGACCCGGAGCGACGATAAGGCCGGACGCGTCGAGCACCTCGTTGGCCATGCCGTCCGAGATGCTGAGCTCGGCCGCGGCGACTTCGCCGTTTGCGAACGCGACGTCTCGTCGGGCGTCCAACGATTGTGACGGGTCCACTACCGTGCCGTTTTTGACCAGAAGATCGTATTTGGCCATTGCGCTTCTCCTGCAAAGGTGTTTGGGGGCGGATCGCGGGATGCTCGGCTTCGCCAGGCATTGTACCTCCCACACATATTCGGTTGTCCTGACCGCCGAGCCGGATATCGCACGAATCCGACTAGGTGACGATGGCGGCGGGCGCAACCCGGCAATATGAGCTCACCTTCGGCAGTCGCATCGACCCCGATTAAGGCCTCGGCTCGTCGCGTGATCGGCGCGCATCCTGTACGCTCGATTCGCTTCCGTGGTACATTAGCGTCAGCCCTCCACAATTTCGCAGCCGGTCCGCGACATGTTCCGCGGACCGCCAGGGATCATTTTCGAGCGTGCACGGCGTGGCTACGCTTTACTTGACCGCTCGGAGGTTCGCAAAGGCCGACTACGTCAAAGCGCTGAGTGCGGATGGAGAGGCTTACCGGTTCAGGCAACGGCCGAGGGCGACAGCGCCGTCCCGGTCCAGTGAGAAAGAAGAGTTTATGGCAATTGATGCCAAGGTCATGCCGGAGCAGCGACTTCGGGCACTCACGGAGTGTATCAAGAACAAAGGATTCGCCCGCATCCTGGAGACCCACAGCGGTCTGAGCGGCATCGTCGCGGAGAACGCTGCGATCGAACATGAGGGAAGCAGGTTGGAGTTCGACGGCTTCTGGGAAAGCAGTCTAACCGACTCCGCCACGAAAGGCTTTCCTGACGCCTCCATCGTGGGCAACGACTCTCGCGTGCACACGATCGACGAGATACTCAACGTCACCAGCAAGCCCATCGTCGTCGACGGCGACACGGGCGGTGACCCGGCGCAGTTTCGATATCTGGTCAGGCACCTGGAACGCCTGGGCGTATCCGCAGTCATCATCGAAGATAAGGTGTACCCAAAGCGGAACAGCCTGGACGCGTCCGCGAGTCAGTCACTGGAAGACCCCGAAGTGTTCGCCAACAAGATTCGAGCCGGAAGAGAAGTCCGGGCAACAGAGGAATTCATGGTGATCGCCCGCCTGGAGAGCCTGATCGCGGGCGTAGGTCTCCAGGACGCGCTTGAGAGGGCAGAACAGTACATCGTGGCTGGCGCTGACGGCATCATGATTCACACCAGCAAACGCGATCCGGAAGAGATTCTTGAGTTCGCAAAAGCGTACGAACCTCTTTGCGCCAGGCTGGGGAGGCGCCCCGTTCTGGTAAGCGTCCCGACGACGTACAACTCGATTTCCGACACCGAGCTCGTCGCCAACGGGTTCAACGTCATCATCCACGCCAACCACATGCTGAGGGCGTCGCACAAGGCGATGAAAGAGATTGCTCAAACGATTCTCGAGAGCAACAGGAGCCTGGAAGCTGACCCGTTGATCACGTCCACCGCCGAGATCTTCGCCACGGTTGGATTCGATCTTGTCACCGAGCGAGACAGGGAGACGTCTCAGGTCCAGCGCCTTAGCGCGATCATTCCCGCGGCAGGTAAGGACGCGGCGTTCCCGGATGCGCCAAAGTCACTGATTCCAATCGCCGGCCGGCCGGTCATCGATTACCAGTTGGAGGCCATCAGCAAAGCCGGCATGAACCAGATCGTGGTGGTCAGAGGCCACGAAGGCCTGCAGTTCGACACCAGGCCGACTGACGAAAAGATCACATTCTGCGAGAATCCGAACTACGAAGACACCTTCGACCTTTTCTCGCTGTTCCAAGCTGACAAGTACATGCAACGGGGATTCGTACTCATCTACTCGGACATCCTGTTCGATCAAGATATCCTTCAGAGGCTCATCGACACCGACGAGGATATCGTCCTAGCGCTGGACGGCTCATATCAATACCACAGGCATGAAATCGAAAAACGTCTGGACCTTGCGGTAAGCGCGAACAGGCGCGAGTCGCATCATCGGAGCCTACAGCCACCGGCGCTGATGGAGATCGCCCGACTAGGCAAGAACATCGACCGAGAAGCGGCGGAATTCGAATTCGTTGGTTTGGCCTACTTCTCCGAACGCGGCGCCGAGGCGTTGCGCCGAGCGTACTACGAGTGCCAACGAACGGCGGCCGGGCCGTTTCACGAGGCCGCGTTGTTCAAGATGGCGTCCATAACCGATTTGTTGCAGGAACTGATAAATCGAGATGTCGCAGTCCACGGACTCGAAATCCATAAGGGATGGCTGGAAATTCATAACCAAAAGGATGTCGCGGTCGCCGAGAGGGAGGTACTGTCTTTGGTGTCCGCCGAATCCGCCGCGGACTGAAGGGCGCCGCAACATTCATCGATACAAACACCATGATGTGGAGGCAAAATGGATGCCCAAACCTTTTGGGAGGCCTTGAAAGGCCGTGGATTCACCTTTTTCGCTGGCGTGCCCGATTCCACCTTCGGTTCAGCTTACAAGACGATGATGACAGACCCCGACATTCGCTACGTTCCAGCGGTGCGCGAAGACGTTGCGCTGGGTGTGGCTAGCGCCGCCTACTTCACCGGGCGACGCGCCGGTGTAATCATGCAAAATTCCGGAGTCGGCAACGTCGTCAACCCGTTGACTTCGTTCAGCCTGATGTACAAGATACCGGTGCTGCTTATCGTCGGTTGGCGCGGCTACGGCGGACCACCCAACGATGCACCGGAGCACTGGATCATGGGCGCAAAATCGCCGGAGTTCTTCGATCTGCTGGAGATGCCCCACGAAACGCTTGAGCCGGACAACCTCGAATCCGCTCTCGATCGACTCATCGCGGCCATGGACGAGGGCTCGACCCCGGGAGCGTTGCTGGTGCGTGCAGGGGTGATCGAATGATAGATCGATACCAGGCCATCCAACAGATCCTCAAGCGCGTGAAACCTGACGACCTCGTTCTGAGCACCACCGGGATGATCTCCCGCGAGGTGTTCACGGCAGACGATCGCACCGCGAACTTCTACATGATCGGCTCAATGGGACTTTTGTCCTCGTTCGGGCTGGGCTTGGCGTTGCTCTCTCCCGAGCAAAAAGTGTACGTGCTCGAGGGCGACGGAAGCGCCTTGATGAGCTTGGGCACGTTGCCGCTTATCGCCACGGAGCATCCGGCAAATCTGGTTCACATCATCCTGGACAACGAGGCGTACGAATCGACAGGCGCTCAGCCGTCGATTAGCTCCAACGTCGAGCTCGCCGATCTCGGCCGAGCGGCGGGCTATCCGCATGTGACCCGAGTGGACGACATCGAAGCCCTGGAGGGTGCGATTTCGGAGTGCCAAGGCGACAGCGGCCCCTACTTGGTCGTGGTCAAGTCGGGCATCGCTCCGGTCGAAGGCATCGGACGCGTCTCCCATTCGCCCACCGAGATACGGGACCGCTTCAAATCCTCCGTGCTGAAGGAGAACGAGGCGCAGTGCTAATACTCTCACCAGGTCCAGCCAACATAACCGATGGGGTCCGTGCGGCGCTGACTCAACCGGACATCGGTCATCGGGACTCGGAGTTCCGCGCGATTCTTCGGGACGTCCGAGCCATGCTGCTTGAGGCATGTGGTGTGTCGTCCGGGTATAGATGCGCTGTCATGACCGGATCAGGGACCACCGGCATCGAGAGCTCGTTGACGGCGATGAAGGGTGTTACGAATGGAATCTTGATACTCGCAAACGGCTCCTATGGCGAGAGGGCCGCGAAAGTCGCATCGGTTTTCGACCTCCCGCACGAGACCATGAACTTCGGTTGGACCGGCCAACTGGACCTCGACGAGATCGACGCCAAATGCCGCAGCACCGACGCTGACACGGTCTATCTGATTCACCACGAGACAACGACCGGCGTCCTGAACCCATTGAAGGAGATCGCGGCTATCGGGAAGCGGCACAACAAGTGGGTGATGGTCGACGCGGTCAGCAGCGTGTGCGGCGAAGAGCTCGACATGGCCGGCTGGGGCGTTGACCTGATCATGGGCTCGGCCAACAAGTGCATTCGCGGCGTCCCGGGCGCGGGCTTCGTCGTCGTCAACGAGCAGTTGGCCAGCGTGATGCAAGATCGACGACAGGCAACGTTCGTAACCGACCTTGTCTCGCACCTGGAGCAAGAAGAAAAAGGGGAAACGCCGTTCACTCCGGCAGTCCAGGTCTTTGCCGCGTTGCGAGTGGCCCTAGAGGAACTGCTGGAAGAGGGCGTCGAAAACCGGATCGCGCATTACGAACGCATAGCCACAGCACTGAGAGACGGCCTCGCCGAACTCGGTTTGGAACTCCTCCTCCCTCGGGAGTGGTACTCCAACACCATGACTTCGATCAACATGCCGGAAGGCTTCACGTACGACCGCCTGCACGACGAGCTGAAGGATCAGGGCTATCTCATCTACAACGCCCAGGGTTCATTCCAGGAGAAGATGTTCCGCCTCGGGACCGTCGGTGTGATGACCGAAGATGATATCCGAGGATTCCTGAACGCGCTGGGCAGTGTGCTCGCGAAATGATGGCGATCATTCTGGTGGCGGGAGTGGGACGCCGGTTGCGCGGCCAGACTAATGAGCCGAAGTGTCTCTTGAGCATCGGCGGCCGGTCGCTCATCCATCGATACCTGGACATCCTGGCCGAACCCGACAGCGGTGTCGCAAAAGTCGGAATGGTCGTCGGATATAAGGGCGATCTCATCGTGAGTCACGTGCAGGAACATGCATTCGGCGGCGCGGTCGCCTATGCCACGAATCCGGACTACGAAAAGGGAAGTGCACTGTCGCTTCTGACCGCGTACGAAAACTTCGAGATCGACGGCGACATGATGCTCATGGACGGCGACGTCTACTTCGAGCCGGATGTTCTGCATCGGCTGCTAGCGTCGGCGAACGCCAACAGCATGCTTGTCGATCCTTCTTCGGTGAACACCGGCGAAGAGATCATGATGGGCGTCATCGATGAACGCGTCGCCGCCGTGGGGCGAGGCATGGAAGGCGCTTTCGACGTCCATGGCGAATGGATCGGATTTATGAAGACGGACACAGATGGGACCCGAGAATTCCTGAGCGCGGTGAATAGGTTAGTCCAAGAACAGGGAGACGGCGTCGGCTATGAAGACGCCATCCAAGGTGTCTGTGCCGCTGTTGCCATGGGGTATGAGCTAGTCGACGACCTGAGATGGACCGAGATCGACACCCCTGAGGATGTCGCCAAAGCAGTGTCACTCGCGGAGCAGGCCTCCGTTTGAGCCTTGCCGCGATGGAACGGCTGGCTGCATGATCGCCATGCATCGGAATACGCTTCGCGAATCGATGGTGAGCTTGGTCGTGTTCGCAACATCGCCCTCCAGCCGATCACGGGCGGCTCTTCCGGAGAATTGCTCGCTAGGCCGAATTGTGCTGTTGAAGTCTTCCCGAGATCTCGGTCGGCGGCGAGAATCGAAGACGGTGTTGTGTACGCCCGAATGACTAAGTCGAAGCTGTCACCCAGATCCGTTGACTCCCTTCAAGGGCGCACGGAGCACACCGAAAACCTATAGATAAATCGAAACAGTACTGCGGAGGAACATTTGACAATCTACGACGCGATTGGCAGTGCCTATGATCTTGTGTACCCCGACACGGCCGAGAAAGTGCCTTTTGTCACAAAGCTTCTGAGAACATATGGTAAACATTCGGTTCTTGAATTAGGGATCGGGACGGGGCTTTTTGCCGTGCCATTGCATGAGGCTGGATTTGACATGGAGGGACTGGAGATCAGTCAGGTGATGATTGACGTTGTTGGCCAGAGAGCGCCCAGACTCAAGATTCATAAAGGGGACATGCGAAACTACACGATAAATAGGCGATATGATGCTATTCTCGCCCTGAGCTCGGTCCTCGTTTTCGTAAACAGCGAACGAGAGATTCAACAATGCCTGGAACGTTGCTACCAGCATTTGGAATCGAAAGGGATCCTCTTGTTGGAGTTGCCAAATCACTCGGTTGAGATTGGTCTGAGCAACAATAACCAAGAGGTGTATCATAACGCGGATCAAAGCATGATTGTCGTGATCCAAAGCGCGGTTGAAGGTCATGATTGGAACGAGACATGGCACGTGTTCAGGCGCGATGGAACAGCGTTTAACCATGAGAAAACGGTCTGCCAGGAATACCTCTATTCACCCACCTCACTGGCCGCTCAGCTTGAAGGAGTCGGCTTTAAGATCGTCGAGACTCATGGCGATTTGTTGGGGAGCCCTTTTGACGAATCGAACTCCTGGAGGCGGGTCCTCATTTGTGAAAAAAGAGATTGACGGCTGAAAACCCGATTCCGAGCCTGGGCGGGCGACCCGTAATAATATGATCTGATGAGAACAACGATCCCAGATCCTGTTCTGGGCCAAGCAAGATCTCGACAAGTCGGAATCTGGCACGGCATTGGAAATGGGTCCCAAGAACCAAGGCCGATGAACGGGCAAGAAACTTCTCAACGCGTTCGAGATGGTTGCTGTTTCGTGCCATGCTTTGGGGCGCCAGCCCGTTGCTAAGAATGTTCGTCGATCCGGCCGATAGTAGATTTAGGGGGATAAATGGTTTCTGAAAACGGATCAGATGAGGCAGCACTGCTGAAATCGTTCGAAAACCTACAAAGCCTTGACCCGACAGGGGCCAAACTGAGGCTGAAAGAAGCCAAGGCAGTCATGGATGGATTCGGGATTCCGTTTTGGCTTCGGCAGGGCACCTGTCTTGGCGCCGTCAGGGACAACGACTTCATCCCATGGGACGATGACATCGACCTGGGCTGCGTGATCGGCCTGAACGGATTCACGGAAGACCAGATCGACCCCATAGTCGACGGCTTCCGAGAACGGGGATATTTCGTTGAAGTGGAATACTCCGACCGCGAAATCTCCGCTTGCATGATAAAGAATTCGATTCGAACAGACCTGACATTCTTTCACATCATCGACGACGCAATATTCCATTTTCCGATGATCTGGATGCCCGCTCGATTGTTCGCCGACCTCAAACAGATCGAGTTTATGGGCGATAGCTATTTTGTGCCGAACCCGCCCGAAGAGTACCTGGGAACAAAGTACGGCCCGAACTGGACAACCCCGAAACAAGACGGATACGAACTAGACGTTTTCGCGCAGATAGCGAAAGCGCCAGCCGCAATTCTCGAGACCGCTCCTGGGCATCCGCAGACCAAAATTCAGATTCTTGATCTGCATAACGAAATCGTCGCAGACGCTGAAGTGTCGATTGTCGGCGTGGATGACGCTCGCACCGACGGCGATGGCCGCGTGGAGTTCAATCTGCCGTTCAAAGACTTCTACGCCGTGGTCATCCGTCATGGGGACCACGAAGAAATTCTATATCAAGAAATATTCACACCCGGGAAGACCTACGTCTACACACCCGACCCCGCCAGGCCCAGCGGGCGGTACATCGCGATGCGCGAAGAGTGAGCTCGGTGTCGAGCTAAGCCCAAGCAAGGCTGACGCCGGCTTGACAACCGAACGCCGCTCGTGAGTCGATGCCGTCTCTCGTTCACGTCCTCGACCAAAAACTGTGATCCGTCGTCCCGACTGCCTCTTCGTTTTCGTCGGATCGGGTGGGAGGGAATCGCAACGGAATGCGGTCACACAGCAACATCCTCGAAGAGTCGCCGTGACGCTGTGCTATCATCGGGCGAAACTCGACGGCAGGTGAACGATGGCGACGATCATCAAGGACACGACGATGGTGACCGGCGGAGCAGAACGGACCGTGCTCTACGACACTTCGCTGGCCGTGGACGGCGGGAAGATCGTCGCGATCGGACCGTCCGCGCGGATCGAGGCCGGTCTTCCGGGCGCGGAAGTCATCGACGGTCGCGGCAAGGCGATCTTCCCCGGGTTGATCAACTGTCACACGCACATGCTGGCGACAGCGGACCGCGGCATCCTCGAGGATTTCGGGTTTCCGACCACGTTGCGGTTCCCGACGACCGGGCGCGGATTGCTCAGCGTCGAAGAACGCAACGTCTTCGCACTATTGGCGTCCGCCGAGGCGATTCGGAACGGAAACACCTGCCTGCTCGAGATATCGAACAACACCACCGACTATGCGGAGAGCCTGGCATCGACCGGACTCAGGTTCGGACTGACCGAGAACATCAACGACTTTGACGACGCCGAAGCGCGCCGAGGCAGTTATCGCTTCCTGGACGAGAAACGCGAGGCGGGGCTCCAGCGCAACAGTGATCTCATCGAAGCCTGGGACGGGAAAGCCGACGGCCGAATAATGGGGTTCGCGGCGGCACATGCTCCGGAGAACTGCTCGCCAGAGCTGCTTCGACAGGTTCGCGAAATGGCCGAGCGCCACGACGTCGGCTACACGATCCATCTGTCGCAGAGCAACATCGAGATCGAAGCCGTCATGCGCACGCGCGGCGTGCGTCCAACACAGTATCTGTTCGCAAACGACTTCCTTGACGAGCGCCTCATCGTCGCTCACTGCCGGTACGTCGACGACTCCGAGATCGCGCTGCTCGGTCAGGCCGGAGCGGCCGTGTCCAACAACTCCGCCATCGCTGCCAGGCGAGGATCCGCTGCCCCCGTGAAGGAACTCATTGCCGCAGGGTGCACGATAGGCATGGGCTCGGACAACATGGCCGAGGACATGGTCGAAGTGATGCGAGCCGGCCTATTCCACGAGCGTGTTCGACGCAATGACGAGTTGGACCCACAGCCCGAAGACGTCCTCGAGTGGGCCACCATGGGCGGGGCGAGAGCCCTCCGCATCGCCGATCGCGTCGGCTCACTGGAGATCGGCAAGCAAGCCGATCTGTTCATTGTCGATCTTAGGCGCGCCCACCTCGTGCCGACGCTCCGAATCGTGTCCGCGTTCGTCCACAACGGCCAGCAACCGGACATCACCGATGTGATGGTGGACGGCCAATGGCTGATGCGCGACTTGAAGCTAACGACCATCGACGAAGAACAGGTGATCGCCGCCGCCGAACAAGCCGGTCACGCCGCCTGGCGCAGACTCGTCGACGAAAACCCCAACGTCCCGTTCCCGATCCGGCTCCCGCCAGGGCCACGTTTCGGCTAAGGATGGCGGCGCCTGCGCATCGACCTTCGGAGTCGACGTCAATTGCGCTCCAGTGGATATTCTGATCCTTTCTAGGAGGGGGAAAATCTAGTCTAACGAAGCTCGCCTCTTCGCCAGCTAGGTGACGCAACCGCCTAGCTAGAGGACAACTACGCGGGCCGGGCGGCGCTGGGATGGACCGAACCACTTGTTGGTCCAACACGCCAGGCCACCGACCAACGCCCAATCCGCGCGTCATGTTCAAAACATCCGCTTGAACTCACGCGGCGTCAGGCCTACAATCGTGCCCAGAGCCCCCGTATGAAGGCGATTGGCAGGAGTTCACGAACATGGCGTACGAAGGCGGTCAGGTCGATCGAGGAGGCCGCCCGCGAAGGCGCAACGGAACTCGACCTTGAAGGGCATGGCTTGACAGAGTTGCCCTCGGAGATTGCATCCTTAACCGAACTCGAGACTCTAAACCTGAACGGAAATCAACTGACGGAGTTGCCCTCGGAGATTGCGGCCCTCACATACCTCCGTACTCTGGACCTATCGAGAAATCAACTGACAGCTTTGCCGTCGGAGATCGCAGCCTTCACCAATCTCTGGATTCTGAGCCTGTCAAACAATCAACCGACGGCATTGCCGTCGGAGATTGCAGCCCTCACCAACCTCCAGCATCTGGACCGGGATCGAAACCCGTTGATCTTCCCGCCACCGGCGATCGTCGAGCAGGGGCTGGGGGCAATCCACTCTTACCTCCACGAACAACAAGCCTCTGGGGGCCGCAGTGGGTCTCAAAGATACTTGTTGTAGGAGAGGGTGGAGTAGGCAAAACGTCCCTACTTTACGCGCTGCGGGGCGAACCGGTGTCTGAGCTAGAGGTGTCCACCCTCGGGATTGAAATCTCTCACGCAACCAATGATCTTGATCCGAGGGAAGTGCGGCCCTTCGAGGTGACGCACCCGACGGAACCAAGCGTCACGATGCAGCTCAATACCTGGGATTTCGGAGGACAGGACATTTACCATGCAACGCACCAGTTCTTCCTCACCGAACGCTCCCTGTTTGTGCTGGTGTGGAACGCCCGTTATGGGTACGAGCAGGGTAAGCTCTACGACTGGCTGGACACTATCCAGGCCAAAGCGCCGAAGTCGCCCGTGCTGGTTGGTAGCGACCCATATCGATGAACGTCCCGTGGATATTCCGTTCGAGGACATTCAGCGGCGGTACCCGCAGGTGGTGAGCCAACACCGTGGAGTCAGTAGCATCCAAGGCACGGGTATCGACGATCTGCGCGAAGCTATCACGGCCGTTGCCGCAGAGCTCCCGTTGATGGGCGAGTCCTGGCCTGAAAGCTGGCTGGCCGCGGCAGACGCCCTGCAGAAGCATGAAAGCCAATACGTCACGCCAGAAGTCATGCGTCAGACGATGATCGACAAAGGCGTTAAACCGGAGGACACAGGAATCCTGGCCCGATGGCTCCATGACCTCGGTGACATTCTGTATTTCCAGGACGACGAGTACCTGGACGATGTGGTGATGCTGAACGCGGACTGGGTCACCGACCACGTGTACCGAGTGCTGGATCACGGAGAGATCGACGAACGAGGGATATTCACTCGGGACCACATGAATGACATCTGGCGCGACCTGGACCCCGGCGTCCGCGGACTGTTCCTGCGGTTGATGGAGCAGTTCGACCTGTCTTACAGGGCGTTTGCGAATCGGGACATCAGCATTGTCGTCGAGAAGCTGTCCTCAGACCCGCCGAGCCACTTCGCGGATGTGTAGGCATACGACGCGGGAACTCTGGCCTGCAACCGCGCAGCTTTCCATGATCTTCGACCTCAAGACAACGTTGCCAGCAGGCATCCCCACCCGGTTCATCGCCAGGCAGCACCGCTTCACCACCGATACCCACTGGAAACTCGGCGCCGTGCTGGCCGACGGCGCGGAACGCAAGCACATCGCACTGGTCCGGGCGCTTCCTCAGGAACGACAGGTGCGTCTCACCATGCGTGGTCCGAACCCGCACAACTTCTTCACCCTTCTTCGAGACGGCGTAGAAGTGACGTTGCAAAGATTCCCTGGCTTGGATGTTCGACGGTGGTTGCCGTGTCCAGGTCACGACGGCAACCCGTGTGATTATCTCTTCGAGTACGACCGTATCCTGAGGGCCATCGAACATGGCACTGAGGTCACCGCGGTCCAATGTCAGGAGACTTTTGAGGACGTTTCGGTGGGTGAACTCCTTTATGGACTCCACTGGATAACCAATGACCGAGTCATCACGCGGATCGACGAACTGGCAGACCAGATCCGAGCTGAATTCGCCTCCGCACAAAAACCATGACGGAGGAATTCGATGACGTGCGCGCCCTTCTCCAACGCGAGTTCGCCAACTCCTATCGGCGAGACCAGGCGGTGCTGGATACCACGTGTCCCAATGTGTTTACCCTGGAGCCTGTTGGCAGAAGCCAGTGGCGTAAGCGGATTCAAGGCGAGCGGATGACGTTGCATCTTTACTATCAGGAGCCGGGAGTGTGGCACCCGACCGTGGACGGTGGACGCTCTGAGATCGATCGTCCCGCCGAGTGGCTTGGGGTGGTGGCGCCCCACGTTCAACGGCTTGTGACGGCATTGAAGTACACGGCGCCCGTGATCGGTCCGTGGCTCGGTGTTGCAACACCGGACTTTCAGAACATGTTCAAGAATCAGCTCGATCTGATGAAGGAACTGGTCAACAAACTCCCGGAAGTCGAGGGTCGCCCGGAGCGTGATTTTCGCGATTACTCGGACAAGTCCCACGATCCGCGCGACCCGATTGCAGGGTCAGCCCTGCGGGCTTTGCGACGATTTCTGGATGACAGTGACCCCGCCCATGGTTGGGGCGGTCTGAGCCGAACGATAACCCTTGAGGGCCACATCCTCTGGCTTTGCGATTACCACATGCGACAGTATCGGGACTGATCGAAGGGACGGCCGACGCCAGACATACTCCAGTTTGGTCGAAAACAATGCCGCCCGCCGCAGATACCACCGACTGTCAACGTCTAGTCCCGAAGGTGCGCCCGCGGGTTGGGGTTGCCCCGACGACACGGCCCCAAACGCTCCTGGCCGCTGGGCAAACCAGGCTCCGCTGCTGCCGCGGTGACCGAGATACCGGATCGAGCGAAGAAGGCCACATATCCGTCCGCGCCATGTATCGAAAGGCTCCGCAAGGCTTCGAACTTGACACCTGCTTCACCGGCCATAGAATTGGGTCCTGACATCTCTACAACGCAACGTGTGGTCACAGCAGTGACCGACTAGCCGAGGAAGGGGACCAAATGACCGATCCGAAGATTACGAAGATAGAAGAGGTCGTGTTCGAGCACGCGCTCCAGGACATGGGTACCGACTACAACGGTTTCAACCAGGTGTACGAAAAAGGAAGCGTTCTCAATTCGCGGCACTGCGTCGTGCGGTTCCACACCGACACGGGCGTCACGGGCGTGTATCCGGCAGGTCCCGCCGATCGCACCAAGCACGGGCTGGGCATGATGGCCAACTATCTACTCGGCAAGAACCCTTTCTCCCGCGAGAAGATATACAACGATCTCAAACGCGGGCTCCGGCACACGGACCGAACGGCGATCAGCATCGTGGACGTCGCCCTGTGGGACTTCGCGGGCAAAGTCTACGGCGTCCCGATCCATCAGCTTCTCGGCGGCTGGCGAAAGACGATCCCCGCCTACGCGTCGACATACCACGGCGACGAGAACGGCGGCCTGAGCACGCCTGAGCAGTTCGCGGACTTCGCCGAGCAGTGTTACGACATCGGATATCGCGCGTTCAAGATACACGGCCGGGGAAACGCTCCGATCTCGCGTGAAGTGGCCAACGTGCTCGAGGCGGGCCGACGAGTCGGGGACAAGATGGATCTGATGATCGACCCGGCCTGCGAATACAACACGTGGATCGACGCTCTTCGCGTCGGCAAGGCTTGCGACGAAGCGGGATTCCTGTGGCTGGAGGACGCGTACAAAGACGGCGGCGTGTCGATGTTCGGGAACCAGCGGTTGCGAGAGAAGATCAAGACGCCGATCCTTCAGACGGAGCACGTCTTCGGACTCGAAGGTCACGTGGACTTTATCGTCAACGGCGGCACGGACCTGGTGAGAGTTGGCGTCTACGAGGACGGCGGCATCACCGGCGCCATGAAAGTGGCGCATGCCGCGGAAGGTTTCGGTCTCGACGTCGAGTTCCACGGCGGCGGCTTGCCGCACAGGCACTGCATCGCCGCGGTCCGTAACACCAACTACTACGAGCTCGGCCTGCTCAACCCGAAAGTCTCCGGCACGAAGCCGCCGATCTATCCGCCCGAGTTCACCGACGAGCTCGAGGGCGTTGACTCGATCGGCCACGTAGTGGTTCCGGATGGCCCCGGCCTGGGAGTTGAGATCGACTGGGACTACATCAACGCCCACCACGTCGAGACGGTGGCGTACGAGTAGGCGTATTTTGTCTGCCTCGGACGGCGAATCGGTATCGGAGCAACGGTGAGCCCAGTCGACCAATCGCGCGATTTTCCACCGCTCGACACGGAGAGACTCACCCTAAGAAACCTAACCCTCGATGATATCGACTTCGCCTTCAGACACTTCGGCGACCCTGATGTTCATCGGTATCTTCTGGACGATGATCCCGTCACAAGTCGTGATCAAGCCGAAGAGATCGTCAAGTTCTATCTACAACCGGGCGGCAAGTCGTACAATCGCTGGGCGATCGAGCGGAAAGCCGGCGGCGTCTTGATGGGCACTTGCGGGTACCATAACTGGAACAAGAGAGATTCTCGAGCGGAGATCGGCTACGACTTGAGCCCGGAATACTGGGGCCAAGGCTACATGACCGAAGCCCTCCGTGAAGAGCTTCGCCACGGTTTCGAGGGAATGGGATTGAACAGAATCCAGGCCGTAGTCCACCCTGATAACAGCAGGTCAATTAGCCTGTTCGAGAAATTCGGGTTCGGGAAGGATGGATTGCTGCGGCAGTATCACTATTCGACCGGCGAGCACCACGACCACCTGCTGTACGCGCTGTTGAGGCAAGATTTGACTGCGCAATAGCGCCCAAGGGCGCTCCTGTCGTATCGCCGCTGTATCGACTCGGAACCGGACACAATCCGCAGCCGACGCGACGGGAGCGTGGTCAGCTTTCCCGGACCCGGTTGCGGCTAGAAACCGGCGCCGTATGCCCCCCGATGTCCCAGACTTCTGTACCATAGGCGCCAGTATCACGTACCGAGAGAATCGATGCCTCGACCACAGTGGATTTACGGGCGCCATCCCCCTGCGTGCACTTGCGCCGCATGCGTTAGGCGTCGTCTGGAACGCGTTACCCGACCTTGGCCAGCAGAAGGTCACCGAGTCGAGCATGCCAGGAACTGGAGACAACCACGATCTCAGAAGGCGGGGCGCGTGGTTCGGCGTTTGCTGTTTGGCCTGCTGCGGTCGGCAATCATTGTCGCGGTTGTTCTCACGGTTGGCTTGGTCGCCTTTCACTGGAATAACGGCGCGCCGTTCGAAACCAGTTAGCAGATGGCGTTCAACGACTATCGCGTCGCTGCAGGATGCACTGACGATTACAATGCAGTTCTCGACTTTGTAAGCCGGTCAGTATTCGACACGACGGTGGGCGAGTTAGCCGCGGTTCGTGGTGATGGTTGGGTTCAGGAAGTCTGCGACGGAACAAAGGCAGTAACTACTGTATCGCCGCCGCCGCTTTCGGGCGCCGCGCCAAGTACACTCCCTGAACCGACAGCGGCTAATCGTACACCCACGCAACCGCCAAATGATCGACCTGACTCCGCGGAAGATTCGACCACGAAGACCGTCGCAATCCCACCATCAGTCACCAGGCCAGCGAACCCGACCACCCCGGCGCTGTCGTTGACCATCTCAGCAACATCTCCTCCAAAACCCTTTGCGGCACTCCAAGACACTGTCGCGCCCCTGAGACAGATGGCTCTGGATACCATCAATGAGCGGCGACGCCAACTGGGTGTTGCTCCCATGAAACTCGGGAACAGCGTGGCGGCAGAGTTGCACGCCGATCAATCGCTCGCCAATCTGGAGTTACTCGATGTCACCGAGAGAGAGCTCTCTCCGGAGATGCTCTATGCCGCGACCGGAGGTAGAGGATACATTCGCTGGAGTGGGCGGATAAGTGGCTATTGGGATGAATCGTCGATAATCGACTGCGGGTCACGACTGGTGATCTGTGAGTCGGTCGTCCCAGATAAAGCAGTGAGTTCGTACTTGAACCGGGGCATAGTTGAAGACCTCGCCGACGGACGGGAAGGTCTTGTTTCGCCAGAATGGAGTAAGCTGCACCTGGGAATCGCCTATACCGAGCTGACGATTGTCATCGTGGAGTACATTGAACGTCAAGGACTGGACTATATTCGGGAGCCCACCATCGGTGGCGGTTTCCTAAGCCTGGAGGTTAGGCCGAAGTCTAAACAGAATGTTGAGGTGGTCCAAGTGTTCCAGCATCGTCTGTCAGCGGACAATTCGAGCCAAACCGGCGAGAGCAAGACAAAAGTGCTTTCAATCTTCGAGTCGCCGCGGTCAGGTTACAGCGTCGTGCTCTCGAGCGACATTTCTGTTGTTGCTGACTACTGGGCTGACGACGGTGAATCAATCCAATTGGCGGTCGCATTGGAAGGGCGGCTTCCGGGCCTCGGCACATATGAGTTCGTCATTTGGACCGAACAGGAAGTTCCGGCTAGCCAGTATTTCATTCGCGTGGACGACCCGAAAGTCCTGTTGAAAGACTTAACTGACCGCCCGTTCGAAACGCCAGAGCGCCCGTCCATGGAAAGCCTCAGGCTCTTGGCACTGGACCTGATTAACATAGATCGCGAAAGATACGGGGCGCCACCGGTGACGCTCGGAACGAACGACTCAGCCCAGCTGCATGCTGAGGACGCGCTCAAAGCCGGCTACTTGGTCGGTCATTGGACGGCCGACGGTCGCAAGCCGTACATGCTCTACCGATTGGCGGGAGGGACAGGCACGGTTGCCGAGAACGCTGCGGGGAGCGGCCTCCCGCCAGGGGCGTGCGAGGAGCCGAGAGTCGTGTGCGGGCTCGTCGATCCCGTTGCGAAGATCACGGAGCCCCAATGGGCCATGATGTACGACGACGGCGATTCGGACTGGGGCCATCGAGACACGATCATCAGCCCTAACTACGACACCGCAAATATTGGGATAGCCTCCAATGATCATCGCCTGGCTTTCTACCAACACTTCGAGTACAACGGGTCGACCCACGTTGAGGAGCCCGTGCTCGATGGCGATCTGCTCCGGTTGCGTCCTCGGCCCCTCGCTGGGCACGGCATCGGTCACATCGCCATGTACTATGACCCACCTCCAACACCCAAGTCACCAGCCGAAATCGACCTCTTGACCAGCTATTGCACAGGCGGTGGTTTCACGGATGATTGCGACGATGTTGGCCCAATCGCAGTTGTACTGAAGCCGCCAACATCGGGGTCATATTACTCCAGCCTCGATCCCGAAGATATCGTGGCCTTAACGTGGAACGAGCGGAGCGACGGCAGCATCGACATCGAGGCCGACCTGCACTCGCTGGTTGACAGGCCCGGCGTTTACGTAATAATCGTCCAGTCGTCACTCGACGATCGACGAATACTGAGTGGATATTCCGTCTTCAGATAGCCCTCTTACGTGGAGGGTTTGCGGTCACCGCGTTGGCCGAAAAACGAAACAGCAATCCGGTCGAATTTTACCTAAGGAGAGCATCGAGTGGACAAACCCAACATCATCATCATCTTCTGCGACGACCTAGGTTACGGCGACATCGGATGCTTCGGGTCGGAAGTCAACCGCACACCGGTTTTGGACCGCATGGCCGAGGAAGGCATTCGGTTCACGGACTTCTACGTCCCGTCGCCAGTGTGCTCGCCCTCGAGAGCAGGGTTGATGACCGGCTGCTACCCAAAGCGAGTCGGGCTGGACTCCGGATACGACTTTTCGGTGCTGCTGCCAGCCGATCCGATCGGACTGCACCCCGACGAGATCACCATCGCGGACGTGCTCAAGTCGGCCGGATATGCCACCAAGATGCTTGGCAAGTGGCACCTGGGCGATCAATCGGGATTCCTTCCCACCGATCACGGCTTCGATTCGTATTTCGGGCTGCCTTACAGCAACGACCACTACGCGGGACGACCGGCAGAGAAGCGGACGCACCTGCCCGAGCGATTCAGCCAGCATCGATTCAACCCGATGCCGCTGATGCGGGACGATCAAGTTGCCGAGCTCGAACCGGACCAGACGTTCCTGACGAAGCGATACACCGAAGAAGCCGTCTCGTTCATCCGAGAGAACAAAGATCAACCGTTCTTCGTGTACTTCGCTCACCTGTACGTACATACGCCGCTCTTCCCGCCGAAGGAGTTCCTAGACAAGGCTGAGAACGGACCGTACGGCGCCGAAGTCGAGTGCATCGATTGGAGCGCGGGCGTCATCCTGGACACCCTCAAAGAGTTGGGCATCGACGACAACACGCTGGTGATTTTCACATCCGACAACGGATCCACCGCCCGGATGGGCGGCAGCAACGCCCCGCTGCGCGGCACGAAGGCAACGACGTGGGAAGGCGGGATGCGGGAGCCGTGCATCATGCGCTGGCCCGCGGCAATACCGGCAGGCGGCGTCAGCCATGAGGTTGTCAGCTCGATGGACTTCCTGCCGACCATGGCTAAACTCGCGGGCGTCGATGCCCCGGACGACCGGGTCATCGACGGTCACGACATCCGCCCGTTGATGTTTGGCGAGGACAACGCGCGCAGCCCGTACGACGCCTTCTTCTACTACGGAACCAGAAACCACGAACTGCAAGCTGTCCGCTCCGGTAAGTGGAAGCTGCACCTGATCGCGAACGAGCTCTACGACCTCGAATCCGACATCGGTGAGCAGCACGACGTATTCGCGAGGCGGCCCGATGTCGTCATCAGACTGGCTGCGCTAGCCGACGCGTGCCGTTACGATCTTGGCGACGCTTGCACCGGCATCGAAGGCGCCAACACGCGTCCGGTCGGTCGCGTCGACAATCCGAGGCCGCTAACCAACCTCGACGAGATGTCGACCAACGTCCGTGCCCTGTACGACATCGACGACACGGTCGGAATCGACTACGCGCGGTGAGGGCCGGATAAGGTAGGCTCAAGTCCAAACCCGAGATGCTGCCGCCTCCCCGTGTTCGGAGTCGCCGGGTTGCCGAATCACGACGGCGGAATGTCAATGGTCGAAGTGGTTCGACAGGCTCACCACGAACGTAGCAGTACTGCCGTCGCGAACACCGGCCGAAAGAGGCCCTTCGTGGGCGAACCCATTCGAGTCGTGCACTACCTGAACCAGTTCGTCGGCGGGATCGGCGGCGAGGAGCGTGCCAACGTCCCGGTACACCTGCGCGAAGGGCCGGTCGGTCCGGGTCGGGCATTGCAACGGCACCTGGGCGACGCCGCGACCGTCGTGGCGACGATTGTCGCCGGCGACAACCACGTCATCGAGGAGACGGAGACCGCGTCGGACGCAATGCGCGAGGCGTTGCGGGAGTGGCAGCCGTCGGTTGTCGTGGCGGGGCCGGCTTTCGATGCAGGGCGTTACGGCATGGGGTGCGGCATCGTGTCGGGGCTGTGCGCCGAGCTCGGCACACCGTCGGTGACCGCGATGCATCCCGACAACTCTGGCATCGTCGTCCACGGCAAGGGCATGGTCGTCGTGCCAACCGGCGTCGACGCGTCGGAGATGCAATCGATCCTCGGCAGGGTCGCGCCGTTGGCGATCAAGCTGGGCTCGGGCGGCGAGCTCGGACCAGCGGACGTCGACGGCTATCTGCCGCGAGGGTATCGGCGGCTCGTCGAGCGCGAGAAATCGGGCGCGCCCAGGGCGCTCGACATGCTCGCCGCTTACGTCCACGGCAGGCCGTTCACGACCGAGATTCCGGTTCGCGCGTACGACGACGCCCCCGACTCGCACTACGCCGCAAAACCCCCCATCCACGGCCGCTACGGCACCCGACACTTCTCCGACATCTTCGGCTACGGGTTGCAGTCAGCCGATTCGTATTGAGTGGCGTTGCCTGGGTGGGTCTGAATCGCGAGAGAGGTTATCCCGCAGCGCAGCTAATCGTCGAGCCGCTAGCCCGAACGGCAAAATACGCACCGTAGTTCCCGCCCCACGGCGTCAGTGATCATGAAGTCTCGAGGTGGCGTGGGTCTGCTGGATCACTGACGCGTCAGCGCCCACTTACGGGCCATTGACGTCATCGGTTCAACGTGAACGGGCCAATCGTGGAGCGTCGCGTGGTCGAAGTCAGCGCCGTTGGGCCACACCAGCGTATGAACCTCCGCGTCGATCTTCACTCGATCGAACATCGACAGATCTCGTAGAGAACCGCAGACCTCGCCCTCCAGAACCGGTGAAAATCTATGACCTGCGTTGTGCCATCGTCGAAACCTACCCGTAGCGTATGAGGACCGGCGCCCTCGAACGAGGTCACGCGATGAATCGGATGTGTCATTTCACGACCTCCTCACCTGAGCGGTTCGATGCCCGAAGGACGACGCCCATCTTGCAGCCGCTCCCAATTGGCCAGCCCGGGTTCTAACACCCGCGTCGTGATTGATTGCCGCAGCCGACCCTCGCCTCGTCCCCCGCCGTCGACCGAGTCGTCGGCACGTACCACGACGGCCCCGACTCGCACTACGCCGCCAAACCCGCCATCCATGGCCGCTACGGCACCCGCCACTTCTCCGATATCTTCGGGTACGGGATCCAGTCGGCCGATTCGTATTGAGGGGCGTTGCCTGGGCGGGAATGATCCGCCGCAGGTTGGCATCTGACTTTCCGGTAGTGCATTCTAACGACTTGTGAAGCGAGTAACGCGTCGGTTGTCGCTCGCCTGTCAGTCTGCCAGGCTATTCCTCCCGAGGCTTCGAACGCGGGCCGAACGGCTCAGGCAAGAACGGGCCATCCCGCGCCCGAAGGAACTCTCGTAGGCCGCCTTCGCGTCGGGCGTCGTCCAGCGGTTTGAAGAATTCGACGCTGCGCGACATATGAGCCATCGTCTTCAACTCGTTGTTTAGCAGCAGGGCGTTGCGGAACCCCATCATGTTCAGGCCACGCGTTGCCACCTGCAGGTTGATCTTCACGGTTTCGGGCGCCGTCATGGCTATGCGGTCGACGACCTTGAAGCACGTCTCCAGCAGCTCGTCGTGGGGCACCACTTCAGTGATGAGGCCGATGCGTTCCGCCTCCTGGGCGTCAAGATGGTCCCCGGTCAGCGCATATCGGAGCGCCTTCTTGTAGCCCGCATTGTGGACCCACAAGAAGTTGGTGTCGGCGCCCATTCGTACCTCTGGCTGTCCAAACACCGCCTGGTCCGAGGCGAAGGTCATGTGGCAAGCGAGCGAATACCAGGAAGCGCCGGCCAGGCACCAGCCGTTGACCGCCGCGATGACGGGTTTGCCCAACTCCCAGATCTGGAGAAGGCAGTCGTTCTCTGTGCGGTTGCGCTCGCGCTGAACGTCGATGGCGCCGGCTATGTTGGTGTCCTCGGGCAACCCGTAGGGCCACTCGAGTTGTCGCCCTCCGCCGATGTCGTACCCGGAGGAAAATGCCCGCCCGGCCCCGGTGAGCACGACGGCCCGAACCTCGGGATCGTTTTCGGCCTCCGTGAAGGCGCTCCGCAACTCGGTTTCCATCTCTCTGTTGATGGCGTTCATCACCTCGGGTCGGTTGAGAGTGATCAGCACTCCCTTTCGCTGCTTCTCGTACAGGATCGTCTCGTAGTCTGGCACTGTTGGACCCTCCTCATTCTCGATTGTGGCGGCAGGAGTGGCTTGTCGCACGTCTTCGGATTCCCCATTTGGACCGCTCTCTGGCATCGAGGGCAACCCAAGCGAGATGGCGACATCGTATGCCGGTTATTCGACCTCGGTCAATCCCAGACATCGCCAACACCAGATGATTTCATGCGCGGACTGCGCATGCTGTTCCGATCATGGTCATCAAGCGGCCAGCCAAAGATTTGTTGACCTCCTATGATCGGAGCAGGGTCCGGCAAGACCCACTCATCCTGATTCCACCGACGATGCACGCGAGATGTCGATACGACACGCCCAGGCTTCCGGCGATCCGTTCGATGCTCGGCGGTCATTGCGCTGGGCATTCAGACTATCGAGAGCAACCTATTTTAATGCGGATTTTCGAGTCTCAGTGGCTTCCGTTTCAAATGACCTCGGGGCCGTGATACACGATGACAAGACGCACGCGGTAGAATGCTTTGAGTTCGAAGGGTAATCTCGTTGCCCTCGATGGATTGGTCACCTTTGAATGCGAAAGAAACCACCGGAGGCAGGGGGTTCGGACCGGGGAGATAGATAACAAACAGTCTATGAGCATGGGTAACACATGTGGAGAATGGAGGAAAAATGAAGAGACATGTGTTGCCTTGGAGAACTACCAGTCCAAGAGAAGAGCAGATTCGCTTCATCGGGGAATGGAAAGAAGGCCGTTTGAATTTCACATGGCTGTGCCGAAAGTATGGCATCAGTCGCAAGACGGGCTACAAGCGAGTGCATCGGTTCCGTGAACACGGTTGGAGAGGCCTCGAGGACCCTAGCCGAGCGCCTAGACATCACCCCAATCAAACTGCAGAGTCGACCGTTGAGCTGCTCCTGGACGCCCGCCGAACAAATCCCGCCTGGGGACCTAAGAAATTGCTTCCCTGGCTCCAAAAACGGAATCCCGACCTACAACATTGGCCGGCTCCGAGCACGGTCGCTCAAATGCTGAAACGTGCAGGTCTGGCTAAGTCTCGCAGGCCCAATAGACGCTCCGCACCATGGCGGACTACGGTGTCGTCGGATCACCCCAATGACGTGTGGACAGTGGACTTCAAAGGTTGGTTCCGCGCCCAAGACGGTCAACGTTGCGATCCGCTCACATTGTTGGACAGCGCATCACGGTACCTGTTGGTGTGCTCGAATCTTCCAAAACCCACGGGGCCTTACGTCAAAGACTCTCTTGAAGACGCCTTTCGGCAGTTCGGTCTTC
>JASMDM010000082.1 GCA_030752795.1 SAR202 cluster bacterium
CCATCTGGTGCTCCGCGGGTAGCTGCGAGCGGAGGTGATCGGAGAATATCCGGCCAGGAGGAGCGTCCTGATCCGGCTCGTACCCGTTCGCCACGAGATAGTGGTGGTAGTCGGTGCGAAATGCCAGGTAATCGTCGTTGGTGTACTCCTCCCAAAGGCGATCCATGCCGCTGATCCAGTGATCGAAGCCGCGCTGAGCCACGACTTCGTCGCCGAGGTGCCATTTCCCGAAGTACGCGCGCTTGTAGTCCGGTGAGACCATCTCCGCTATGGTCTTGGCGTCCTGTCGCATGACCAGCTTGTTCCTGGGCACTCCGGTTGCATGCGGAAACAGTCCGGTCATGATCGACGAACGAGACGGCGCACACACGGCCTGGGTCACGTACGCGTTCTCGAAAACGAAGCTTTGCTCCGACAACGCGTTGAGATGCGGCGTCTGAATCCAGTCGTTGCCGTAACACCGCATGGTGTCGTATCTCTGGCGGTCACTGAACACGAAAACGAGGTTGGGTCGTTCGGGCATCGGAAGTCCTCCGTGGGCGGCAAAGCTTCGTACGTCGGGATCATCGCACCATGCGTGGCAGTCTGCAACCTGCATCCAAGTACAGCGTCGCAATGTACACGGAGCAGATGCGCAGTCAGTTGTTCGCAACGCTCGATAAACGTAGTATTGGCGAGCAGGCGCAATGAATTCCGGAGGCTGCTTATGACAAACGACCCAGGCTACGACCCGGAAGGCGTGGCTCGCTACTTCGACGAGCTCGCCCATGGGGAATGGGGCCGGCTCGACGCGACGCTGAGGGACGGATCAGTTTCCGAATACATTTGAAGCAACTGCTGGGCGTTGTATCTCCTGGGACGCGGGTGCTCGACGCCGGTTGCGGTCCTGGCCGATTCGCGATCGCGATGTTGCGCGCCGGAGCGCACGTCACGCTGGCTGACATCTCGTCGACTCAACTGGATATCACCCGAGAAAAGATATCCGAAGCGCGGTTGCTCGATCGTGTCGAAGGGTTCCACCGAATCAATATCACGAACCTGACCGGATTTGGTGAAGAGTTCGATATCGTGGTGTGCTATGGCGGGGCGCTGTCGTACGTACGAGATCGTCATCGAGCCGCGATTACCGAACTCGTTCGCGTGACCAAGCCGGGAGGCTCAGTCATCGCCAGCGTGATGTCACTTTACGGGATGCTGAAGTTAATCGGAATTCTAGACGTAGCGTCGTTCTTGGTGGATATGGAGTCCCACTGGGAGTTGGAGAACATCCCGAACGGCACAGGCTACGCTCTAACGCGGTCTGGTTCCGACGAATTTCACGTGCCGTTCGCTCTTTTCTCAGCGAAGCACTTGGCTGACACGTTCGAGGAGGCAGGGTGCGGCGTTGTGACGTTAGCCTCCGCAAACCCGCTGTCCGCCGGGGGCATGGAGATGCAACGAATTTCCGCTAACGCTGGCGCCGCCAGCCGGCTGCTCGACCTCGAGCTCGCGCTATGTGACCGTCCGGAATACGTTGATTCGGGTGAGCACCTGATCATCGTTGCCCAAAAGCGATAGGCAACCGCGCTAGTGGACGGTGAGGTCTCGCCCCGCGCAGCGGCTGTAGTCGAATGCCCGTACCCGGAGTACAATTGCCCCATCGAAGCCGACACACCTAACACTGCAGACCACGAGGGAGGCCGCCATGGCTTTGAGTCCCGAACTCATGCTCGAAATGTACCGCAAGATGGTCACCATCCGCACCTTCGAGCGGTTCACCGTCGAGGAGTTCCACGCCGGCAACATTCCGGGCGTGGTCCATGCCTACATCGGAGAGGAAGGCGTCGCGGTCGGCGTCTGCACCGCGCTGCGGGTCACTGACAAGATCGTGAGCACGCACCGCGGCCATGGCCACACGATCGCCAAGGGTGCCGACATCAACCTGATGATGGCCGAGCTTTTCGGACGCAGCAACGGCTACTGCCACGGCAGAGGCGGATCGATGCACATCGCCGATTTCGGCGTCGGGATGCTCGGCGCGAACGGCATTGTCGGCGCGGGCATGCCGATCGCCACCGGCGCAGCGCTCGCTGCCCAACTTGAAGGCAGCGACGGCGTGGCCGTTGCGTTCTTCGGCGACGGAGCCTCCAACGAGGGCGCCTTCCACGGCTCGCTGAACCTGGCTTCGATCTGGAAGCTCCCGGCGATATTCGTCTGCGAGAACAACGGCATGGCAATCGGCGTGCCCGCGTCCTACGCTCTGTCGGTCGAGGACGTTTCGTCGCGGGCGGTTTCGTACAACATGCCCGGCATTACAGTGGACGGCTCGGACGTCATCGCGGTCCATGAGGCTGTCGAACAGGCCGTGCTCAGGGCTAGGGCGGGCAGCGGTCCAACCCTTGTTGAGTGCAAGACTCATCGGTGGCGCGGACACGCGGAGCAGAAGACCACCTCCGAAGAAGCGCCTCCCGACGCTTCCAACAACGAATTCGACCCGATCCCCAGGCTGGCGAAACGGTTGCTGGAGCAGGACATCGCGACAACAGCTGTATTGGACGGCATCGAATCCGAAGTTGAGACGGCGGTCGAGCAGGCCGTCGAATTCGCCAGAAACAGTCCGATGCCGAAACCCGAGGACGCCCTGTTGGAGGTCTTCGCACCTTGATCGCGAGACCGCGCACACCCGACGCTGCCGAACTGGGTCAAGCCATAGCCCGACGAAAAACAGGGTCGGCGGCCCTTCGACAGGTCCCGACAAGGCCGGGATCCCGATGCGTCGGGACTTCGGAGCAACGGCGCCAAAATTGTTTCCCTGCGGGGCCCCAGATTCTTCGGCTGCGGCCTCAAAATGACAGGATTTTAGAGCGCCGTTGCTGTCCAATACGTTGCCTTCCCGGCGGGCATAATCCCGATTGCATCGGGACTCACGGTGACCGGAAATGGGCCGAGGTCCCCTCGGGGTGAGTCCCGACGAATCGGGATCCCGGCTTTGTCGGGACCTGTCGAACCCGAACTTTGCGTAAGATCACTTATCACCAATCCGGAACCAGCTTGCAACCCGGAATACCAGCCCGAAAACAGAGCGGAGATCATGAGAGAACTCACCATTGACGATGCGATTTTGGAAGCCTTCCAAGAGGAGATGAGGCGCGATGACCGCGTGTTCCATCTGGCGGGCTCCGTCGGAAACCTCGACAGTCTAGCCGAAGAGTTCGGCGAAGCTCGGATTCGAGTGTGCCCGATCTCCGAAGAGGCGTACGTGGGCGCGAGCATCGGCGCTGCCGGAAGCGGCTTCCGGCCGATTGTCAGTCCGGGGATGATGACGTTCGCCTTCACCGCGATGGACATGATCGTGAACCAGATGTCGAAGATTCACTACATGTTCGGCGGTCAAGCGGCGTTCCCGATCGTGTTCCGGGCATCGACCGGTGGAGGCCGATCGGCGGCGGCGCAACACTCGCAGAGCCCGCACCCGATGTTCATGGGATTGGCGGGATTGAAGATCGTCATGCCCACAACGCCATATGACGCAAAAGGCCTGATGAAGAGCGCGATCCGCGACAACAACCCCGTAATCTTCTTCGAGGACCAGATGCTGCCCCGAATGGGCATCACCGGACACGTGCCCGAAGAGGAGTACACGGTCCCAATCGGCGTCGCCGACGTCAAACGCGAGGGCACGGACGTGACAATAGTCGCGATATCGAAGATGGTGGTCGAGGCGATGGCCGCTGCTGAAACCTTGGCGGTGGAAGGCATCTCCGCCGAGGTCGTCGACCCAAGGACGCTTGTCCCGATGGACTCGGGCGCCATCCGCGCGTCGGTGCGAAAGACAGGGCGCATCGTCATCGTCGACGAAGCGTGCATCACCTGCGGCGCGGCGGCTGAGATCGCGGCTCTGGTCACCGAGGACACCGAGACGTTCCACGCGCTGAAGGCGCCGGTCAAACGAGTGTGCGCCCCGGACGTGCCGATTCCCTATGCGCCTATCATGGAGCAGTTCTGCATTCCGGACAGGGACCAGGTGATCGCCGGTGTCCGCGAGGTTCTCGGATAACGATTAGGCAATGAAAGGGGTTGCGACGAAATGAGCATGCGAAAGCTGGTCGTTCGAATCGTCATCGTGCTCGTCGGCGTGCAAATTGCAGCGTATGTCGGCTCGCTCCTCCTCCGCGCTCGATACCGCGCCCAGAACTACGGTGAGTGCTCCGTCAACGCCGTCGCGATCTTCAGCGGCGCCGAGGAACACATCGACAGCCAGGCGTTCACGGGCGGGGCCGTGCGCGCGATCTGTGGCGGCGTCGACATCGACCTGACTGCTGCGACCATCGCCGAAGCCCCGGCCATCCTTGAAGTTACGGTGATTTGCGGCGGCGTGATGGTCCGAACGCCGTCCGACTGGAAAGTCGCCCTCACTCCATCGGTCACCATGGGCGGCGTCGATGACATCCGCGAGCAAACTCAGGCGTCGGATGATTCCCCGCCCGACCTGATCGTCACCGGCAAAGTCGTCTGTGGCGGTCTAGCCATCGGCGACGCGGAGACCGCCGTACACGAGCACGTCGAAGTCGAGTAGTCAGCGACGACCGGCGCCAGACCCCTCGGCCACACCCGGCGGCACGACTTTCGCCAGGAATCGGTGCACGAGTTCGTTGAACGCGGCGGGTTGCTCGTAGTAGACCGAGTGGCCCGCGCCCGTCATCGTGACGAGCTTCGATCGGGTGACCAACGACGATGCGATCTCGATGGTGCGCGGGGCGATTAGCGCGTCTTCGTCGCCTACGATGTAGAGGATCGGGACGCCTGAGTCGGTGAGACGCTCGTGCGTGGAGCCTCGGAAGCCCTGAGGCACCGCCAGGAAGTCCGGCTCGTGTTTCGGGTTGAGGCGCATGAGCTGTCTGTAGAGGAACGCCATTTCAGGGTTGGCTTCGGCGAATCCGAGCGATAGAGCTCTAAGCATGCTCGGCGGACGGTCCGGCGGAAGTTGTTGGTGCGCCTCTCTGACGGCTCTCGCGTCGTCGTTGACCGCGCCACCGTTCGAGCCTGACAGCACGAGCGCCCAGACCCGTCCGGGATTGCGCAGCGTGAAGCCCACCCCGGTTCGGCCTCCCATCGAGTGCGCGACCACGGCGGCTCGCTCAATGTCGAGGTGGTCGAGCAACCCTTTGAGATCGTCCGCGAATGCGCTACGGCCTTTAGGTTCGTCCTCGTCAGCGGTCAGGCCGAAGCTCCGATGGTCGAAGATGACGCAGGTGTAGTGCTCCGCGAAGTACGGAACTTGCTGCCACCAGGCGAGGTGGTTCCCGCCGGACCCGTGAGCGAACACGACGGCAGGACCATCGCCGTGGACCTCGTAGTAGACCTCAGTTCCGTTGACGCTTGCGAATGGCATACGACTCCTGCTGTGATTTCATGGGATCCGGCGCGATCGACGGCCGCCTTGACGCGCGCCTGCGCCAATCTTCATACTATCATCTGGTCAAACGCCAATCACTTCGCGCTTGACGGTCTTTACGACCCACGAGGCGATTCGCCGGACGGTCAACAAGCTCCTTGGCAGTAATTCGTCCCTTCAAGGGGATCCGATACAACTCATCCGTGGTCGGCAACTCGTCGGATTTCGTGTGTCCGCTGTTCGACATTATTTCACCGGATGAGGCTGAGGCGCTGCGACGCAGGAACCCGTACAACGAGGTCAACCTGGAACTCACCGGCCCCGACTCGACTCGGCAACCCGGGCGCGCCGTGTATGAATCGACCGCCAAACTGTTTGACGGTTGGGTGCGCAGCGGCGTTCTGAGCGCGGTCTCGAGCCAGTACCCATCAGACCGGGAGATCGCTTCGTCAGCCTCGTCGAGCAGACGCTCGATGTTTCGCTGGCCCCGTTCGCTTGGCATAGGCAACCCCCGGTGTTGGGGGCTGTTTAGCACGAGCATGTGGGCGGTCAAGGGCTAAATAGGGACGCGTCAACATGAGAAACGTTGGATCGGGTAGCCGGAGGTTCTGACGATCTCACCGGCGCTCATGCACTCGATCGAGCCGCGCTGAATGCGAGAGATCGGTACTCTGGGCGTCACATGGTTCATCGATTGGCGTCGATGCTGCACGTCAGTTCTTGCGGCACACGAGTTCGGCCGGGCCTCGTTGTTCCGCAGCACACAAAACCGAAAGCGACCTCGGTTAGAACACGCCGGGCCATCCAACGCCGCTCATAGGCGATTGAGTTTGTTGCGCCCGATATGGACACCACATACCCGTGGGCGCATATCAGATTTCGTTGCCTTTTGTAGGTATGCCCTTCGGACTCACTGCCCTCGACAACCGCACTCGATGCCGTCTACTTCACCGGGTGATCCGATAGCCATCGGGATACGTCTGTCCCAACCGTAAGCCCATAGCACGTTCGGCACGTACGCGCCAACACCACGCACCCCTCAAACGCCGATGGGTGGTCACATCTATGCCGTTTTGCCAGCGATCAGCCAACATCACGTTCTCCCACTCCAAGTGCGTTCCGCGTGCCATTCACCGCGAGCGAAGTCGGTGACGCTCCATTTGTCCAAATGTGCTGGCTGTCGTTCGGCATGTCCAGTGACCGAACGTCCACACGGCCGCGGGCTATTTGACCGTGACGCTCCGATTGACATCGCATACCGTCGCGGCTACCGTAATAGTCGCGCCGCTCAGCCACCCACTACGCGTCCAACATCAACCATAGGAGGCCCCAGATGGACACAAAAACGCTTTTGACCGAAAGCGAAATGCCTACTCATTGGTACAACATCCAAGCTGACTTGCCCCGACCTGCCGAGCCCCCGTTGCACCCAGGCACCCATCAGCCGGCCGGACCCGACGACCTTTCGCCAATATTCCCGATGGGTTTGATCGCTCAGGAGATGAGCCAGGAGCGGTACATCGAGATCCCTGACCAAGTCCAAGATATTTACCGTATCTGGCGACCAACTCCTCTTTACCGAGCTCACCGACTGGAGAAAGAGCTGGGCACGCCGGCCAAGATCTATTTCAAGTACGAGGGCACCAGCCCGGCAGGAAGCCACAAGCCGAACACGGCTGTTGCCCAGGCGTATTACAACAAACAGGAAGGCGTCAAACGCATCACCACCGAGACCGGTGCCGGTCAATGGGGCAGCGCGATGGCCATGGCTTGCAGCTTCATGGGCATCGAGTGCAAAGTCTACATGGTGGGCGTCAGCTACGACCAGAAGCCTTACCGCAAATCCATGATGGAGACATGGGGCGCGGAAGTGCTGTCATCTCCCACCGACACAACCAACTCGGGGCGAGCGATTTTGGCCCAGGACCCCAACTCACCCGGGAGCCTCGGAATCGC
>JASMDM010000083.1 GCA_030752795.1 SAR202 cluster bacterium
GAACCTGTTGACCGAGTTCATGACGGTCATCAGTGGCGAAGAGTGGGACGCGGACCGGTGCGTCGAAGCCGGCGAGCGCATCGGCACCTTGCGACACATGTTCAACCTCCGCGAGGGCCTCAACCCTGCCGAGTTCGACTACTCCCCTCGCATGGTTCGCGGCATGGAATCCGGCAACCTCCGGGGAGTCGATGTCGACATCAAGACGCTGCAGAAAGAGTACATGGAGGCCGCCGACTGGGACACGACGACGGCACGACCCAGCGACGCGAAGCTAGACGCGCTGGGACTGGGCTTCGCGAAGTAGCGACGACGCGTTCGGCAAAGTGACCGAGGGACGTAAGGGACTTGAGCGACGAATGAAAAAGGGCCCGCGCACTTGAACGGTGGGCGGGCCCTTTCGGTTTTACGAGCTGATCACGTCGCCGAACGATACACAGCCGCATTTGAGCGGTGTGTGCCCACCTCAATCGGTCGAAATCGGCCGGTTCATTCTTTGGCCGGCGTATCTGAGCGAAGCTCGGATGTCTTCCGGTTCCAAGTCAGGCATTTCTTCAAGGATTTGATCGAGTGCCAACCCATTCGCGAGCAGAGCGAGAACGTCGGTAACACGAATCCGCATGCCGCGGATGCATGGTCGGCCGCCGCACTGTTCCGGGTCCGTTGTGATACGTTCCGCCACGTATGCCATCGCGTAGATCCTTTCGAAATCAGTCTGCGACCTCACTCAGCCGCGCCCGTATATGTTCGATGGCTGCGCCGGATCGGTCGCGTCCGGCGGAGCAGTGCACCAGCACTGGCTTCTCGAGATGTTCGAACGCAATCCAGACTTCGTCGAGCTCGGGGTTCGTGAGCGGCGGCGTTTTGTAGTCGTCGGCGGGGACGTGCGCGACCTCGAAACCCCGAGCGAAGTAGTGGTCCAGTAGTCCGTTTTCGGCAAGCCCGACGTGATCGTAGTGCGAGAGCTGGTCGTGATCGAGGATGCAGATGACGCTCCGCACACCGAGCTCCAGCGCGGCGTCGACCCAGCGATGCACGGTCTCGGCAGGCGGTCGATCGACCGGGTAGCCGGGCCGTTGAGCGCGTGCCAGGATTCCTTCGATCACCCATTCTGCTTCGTAGGTCTCTTCGCTGAACGGATATGATTCCATCAAGAAGCGTCGACGACCAACTGCGTCATCAAGTCCGAGATGTCGCCAACGTCTTCGAGGTTGGCGAGAGTGCCGGACAGTTGCAGGGCCGCGTGCTCGGGCAAGACGATCTCGGCGCAGTGCATGAACTTGGCGTGGCGCTCGTCAGGGTTCATCTGGTTGCCAATGGAACCGAGGAACTCGATGCAAGTTCCGCTCACGGTGTTGCCGTCCTTGAGGACAGCCACGGATTCCGCGCCGTCGCGATCCGGCTCTGAGACGACGCTCACCCTAGGCAGCATCGCTTCCATGTCCGGCGCGAACCGTCGCTCGTCGGTAAAGGTGTCGATGCCCACGCGTCCGTCCAGCAGCGCGGCGGCGGCGCAATACTCGACGCTGAACTTGCCGTCGAGCCCTGTCCTCGGGATCAGGCCGGAGTGGCCAGCGCCGCGCATATAGACAGTGAGACTCTCGACGGTGTCAGGATCGAGATCGTCGTTTTGCCGAAGGTTGAGTACCGACTCAATCGGTCGTTGCATGTGAATCTGGGCCGGAAATCGCTTGATGTCGAATCCCGGATCGACGAGCCGGAATCGCTGTCCCAACCCATCGGCTATCGAGGACCAGTCGACTTCGCCTCCAAACAACGCGTCGCCGAAACCGTGCCTGGTTTCGAGGATGTCTGCGCTGGCGGTGAAGCCCGACTTCGCCAGCATCACGGCCTCGGTTCCCATCCTGGCGGCGTTGCCTGGGTGTGTCGATTTGACCATCGTTCCCGTGTTGGCGGTCAGTCCGCCCGTTCGGGACGCAGCGATGCCGAGGGCCGTGCCGGTTTGCTCGGGATCGAGTCCCAGGATCCGCGCCCCAGCGGCGGCCGCGCCCAATGGTCCGACCAGTCCCGGCGGGTGGAACGCCGGATTCGTAATTGGCGCGGTCGCGGCGCGAACACGTACTTGGACCTCCCAACCGACGACGTAGGCTTCGAGGATAGCTTTGCCGGAAGCGTCACGCTCTTCGCCGAGAGCCAGCGCTGCTGGGAGGCACGACGAAGTGCCGTGGGTCGGCGGGCGGCCTTGAATCTCGAAGTCGAGACTGTGACCGAACACGCCGTTGGCGAAAGCGGCCGTTGGGGCGTTGGTCTTGAAATCGCGACCAGCGACCGTGCAGCGCGCAGCGCCGCCGAGAGCGCGAACGTAGTCGCCGACGATCGAAGCGAGGGGTTGCGCGGAGCCGGCCATCATGACTGACACGCCGTCCGCGATGGCGATCTTGGCGGCAGCGATGACGTCAGACGGCAGGTCGTCATAACGCAAATCGGCGATGAATCGGGCGAGTGCTTCAGTGGGGCCCATGAGTCATCGTTCGCAACGCGACAAGGGACCGAAGGGACGCTAGGGACAAAAGGGGCATTCGCAGATCAGACGCCCGGGCGGCATCCATCTGGTTTATGCGCCCTCCATGTATGTCTCGGGGCTGGCCATGAATTTGATGCGGCAATCGAGACTGCAGAAGTAGTACCACTTTCCGGCATGGAATCTGCGGGTTCCTTTTTCGGGGTCGACTTCTGTTGCTCCGTGCCTGGTCTGCCCCGTCTCCGCACGAGCAGCTCCTTCGTCGATGTCTATTCCGCAAACTGGATCTTTTGGCATCTTTCGTATTCCTCGCGATTGTGCTGTGCCGAGCCGTCGATTTCTATTCGAACGGTTCGCGTGATCGATGGTGGCTCATTTCGTTCGAATCAGGTCGAAACGCTGAATCCGAGACGAACCTTGCCAGGGGATTCCAAAAGCGCGTTGGCGATCCTGGATCGATGTTCGTAGGTGGTGCCAAGTCTCATCGTCCACGCTGAAACGCGGCGGAAGAACAGATGGACATCGAACTCCATCATGAACCCGATGCCGCCGTGGATCTGCTGGCAGGACCGTACGGTGGCCTCACATTTCTCGTTGCAGAACGCCTTGGCCTGCGACACCTCGACGCCCGCCGGCGCCCCTTCGTCAAGCCGCCACAACGCCTCGTACGTGAGAAGCTGGCAGCCGTCGACCCACATCGCCATATCTGCGCAAAGGTGCTGAATCGACTGGAACGATGCGATGGGGCGTCCGAACGCGACCCGGCCCTTCGAATACTCGATCGCCATGTCCGAGTCTTTGCGCGCCGCACCGACCATCTGCGCGCAGAGCAAAACGGTCGCGCGGTCCAGCATTCGCTCCGCGATGGGCCAACCGCCGTTGAGATCTCCGAGCAAGTTGGCTTTCGGCACGCGCACGTTCTCGAACTGGACGTGGCTCTGCTTGTCTTTCGCGATCGTGACTAGAGGCGTCTGCGAAATGCCCCGACTGTCAGTGTCCACCAGGAATATCGACAGACCTTCGCTGTCGGCGGAAGCCTCGGCGGTTCGGCAGACGACCAGGCACCGGTCGGCGACGTTGAAGTTGTCGACGAACTGCTTCACGCCGTTAATGACGAAATCGTCGCCTTCCGCAACGGCCTCGGCGTGAATGGTCTCGGGTCGAAGCTGAGGATCGAGTTCGTTGGTCGCCCACGTCATGATGACGTTGCCTCCGGCAACCGGCGGTAGCCAATCGCGACGCTGCTCCGCTGTGCCGTCCATCGCGATGGCCAATGCTGGCACTACGGTGCTATGCAACGGCAGCGGCGCAAGCGCCCGACCGACCTCTTCCAGGACGATTGCCTGGTAGGTCAACGGCAGCCCTTGCCCGCCGCAATCTTCGGGTAGCGCGAGGCCAACCCAGCCGAGGTCAACGATCTTCCGCCACAATTCGGGCGGGTAGCCGTTCGCGTCTTCTTCCATGTCGCGAACCAGGGTGGACGGGCACTCGACTCCGAGAAAGTCCCGCGCGCTGGTCTGCAGCATTCTCTGTTCTTCGCTCAGCAGTACGTCCATTGGCGTGCCTCTGTGTTGCTAGATTGTCTCGAAATCGGAAATCCTGCGTTTCTGCCCGGTCCGGCGGCCGGTTTGGGTGAGGCCCTTCGGCAGGCTCAGAGCTTGCCCTGAGATCACCGAAGGGGCGAACGGATTGAAACGAGGTTGGCCGCGTGATCGGGTTGTTAGGCTCGCTGCATGCCTAGTCCTCGGCGCGCGATCTGATCTCGCATCACCTGGACGCTGCCGTGGTTGATGCCGGACTGGAACGCGCCCATCAGGTTGTGAGCGTAGATGCCTTCGGAGATTGCACTCGGCGAGCCGTTAAGCAGTTGGCCGTATGGGCCCAGCATCTGGGTGATCGACTCGGATGTCTTCACGCCGTGCTCGGGCGCGAAGACCTTCTCGGCGGAGCCTTCGTAGGTGAATTCGCCGCCGGACTCGACAATCGACATGCTTCGCATGGTCATGAGCCGGCACACCTGCGCTTCGATCCAGAGCTCGGCAAGTTTGTCGCGCACCGCCGGGTCATCGGCGGGCGAACGGCCGTCGAAGTCGTTCTCTTTTACCCAGTTGATGATGTCTTCGTCTCGTTGGACGGAGATCAGGTACCGGCTGGCGCCAACGCGGTCCAGGTTCAGGCCCATCGCGCCGACGTACCACCCTCGGTTCACTTCGCCGAGCATGGTCGATTCGGGGATCCGAACGTCCTCGAAGAAGGTTTCGTTGGTCCTGGCGGTGCCGTACGTCGTGCCCCTCGGCGCTTGTGGGTCGTTCTGGATCGTCCAAAGCGGCCGAACCGTGATGCCCGGCGTGTCCATCGGAACCAGGAAGATCGAGATGCCGCGATGCCTTGGCGCATCCGGGTCGGTTCGCGCCATGAGGTAGATGTGCGTCGCGTAGTGGGCCGAAGACGTGTACATCTTCTGGCCGTTGATAACCCAGTCGTCGCCGTCCTTCACGGCCTGGCATTGGAGTCCCGCAAGGTCGGCTCCCGCCTGCGGCTCGGTGAAGCCCAGCGCGAGCGTGATCTCGCCTCTGATCATTCCGGGTAGGAAGTACTCTTTCTGTTCTTCGGACCCTGCGGCGAGGATCGCGGGCGCCCCGCTGCCCGCTCCGCCGACGCCGATGCCGACTCGAGCGAATTCCTCTTCGATGATGTACTGGTCAATGCGGCTGCCGGCCTGGCCGCCGTACTCCTTCGGCCAGGAGATGCCGACCCAGCCGCGTTCTGCGACCTTGCGCCGCAACTCTTTCATCATTGGCGACGCGCCGCCTTCGTCTTCGCCGCCGGCCTCGGCCAGCAACTCGGGCGTGACGTTTTCCTTGATGAACTGAACGACTTCTTGCCGTAGGGCTTCTTGCTCCGGTGAGAAACCGAAATCCATTGCCTACCCCCTGTATGATCTCGTATCGCGTGCCCATTCTCTTGCGCGGCCAACACCGTGTCAAGTGGGGGGAGCCGCGCGGTCTTGTGCGACCTTTGGCTGTTGGATATGATACGGTCAGTTTCGGCCACAGCGGAACGCGAAGGGCTCGGCGTGAACGCCGAGGCTACCATAGATCGCCAATGTTGCTCTGGCCGTTCACGGCCAAGCAAAACACGAAAGGCTCGGCGTGAACGCCGAGGCCAATGCTGATCGTCACCGGTGCTCTGGCCGTTCACGGCCAAACTTTTTGCTTAGACACACAGGAGCGCAAACAGAGATGCTTTCTGCACTGACGGACGTTCGAGTCCTCGACATCAGCCAGGGCATCGCGGGTCCGCTCTGCGCCAGGATATTGGCGGACCTGGGCGCCGACGTCATCAAGATAGAGCCGCCTGACGGCGAGTTCGGCAGGACTATGGCGCCGTTCAAGGACGACGACCCCGACCCGGAGAAGAGCCTGTTTTTCCTGATGCTCAATCTGAACAAGCGCGGCATCACATTGGACCTGGGCTCGGATGCGGGGCGCCGAGTGTTCCGTGAGCTCGCCAAAAACGCCGACGTGATCGTCGAGACGTATCGGCCCGGGCACATGGCGTCGATCGGGCTGGATCACAAACGCCTCGAACAAGACAACCCCGGCCTTGTGATGACGTCGATCACGCCGTTCGGACAAACCGGGCCCTACAGCCAGTTCAAAGGCGAGGAGATCGTCGCGTACGCCATGAGCGGAATCATGAGCGTCAGCGGCACCGCCGACCGCGAGCCGTTGAAGCACGGCGGTTTCCAGGCGCAGTACGAAGCGGGCATGAACGGTGCGGTATCCACCGCGTTTACCCTGCTTCTGCGGGACATGACCGGCAAGGGGCAGCACATCGACATCTCAACGCAGGAGGTCGTCGCATCGACGCTCGTCATCAATCAACCGTACTACACCTGGACCGGCGCGGTGCAAGGCCGTCGCCGACCCGTGGGGACCGGGTTCGGTAACATCATGCCCTGCGCGGACGGCTATTTCATCGCCCAACCCGGAGGAGGGGCGAGCTGGGACGCCGTGGCGGATTTCTTCGGTCGCGAGGAACTCAAAGAAGAGCGGTTCGCGAACGTGGAGCAGCGGCTGGTCAACGCCGCCGAGATGGACGAGATCGTAATCGACTCGGTCAAGGATCGAAACATGGCGGAAATGTTCAAGACCGGCGCAGAGCAATTCCGGATGTTGCTCGGGATGGACCAAACTCCGAAAGACTTGGCGGATTGCCCGCAACTCGAGGCGCGAGACTTCTATCAAGAAGTCGATCACCCGGTTGTCGGCAATCTGAAGGCGCCCTCGAAGCTGTTCGGAATGTCGGAACCGGTCGATGGTCCACGTTCTGCGGCGCCGCTGCTGGGCCAACACAACGACGAAGTGTACTCCGGGACGCTCGGATACTCGGCGGAACAGTTGGCCGAATTGAAGGAACAGGGCGTCGTCTAACCCCGCCGCCGAACAATCAGTATATAAGCACCGCCCGCTCGACACAGGCGTTATGAAAGGAAACCCGACATGGCTCGGTTGCCACTAGAGGGAATCAGGGTTCTCGAATCCAGCTACGTCTTCGCCCTGCCCTACGCCGCGGGATTGATGGCGGACCTGGGCGCGGAAGTCATCAAGGTTGAAGGCCCCGGTAGGCCGGACACGACCCGGACCGGCGGGTTTGCCGGAGCGCACGCCGACAACAATCCTGGCGATGATCCATGGAATCGAACGGCCACGTTCAACATGCTCAATCGCGGAAAGAAATCCGTGGTTCTCGATCTGAGCAAGCCCGAAGGCCTGAACGTCTTCAAGGAACTCATCCAAGTCAGCGACATCGTCATGGAGAACTTCACGCCCAGGGTGATGCGACGCTGGGAGCTCGACTACCCAAACATGAAAAAGCTGAAACCGGATGTCGTAATGGTTTCGAACACCGGATACGGCCACGGAGCCGGCCCGTACTCGGAGTACCCTGCACAAGCCACGACCCAAGAGGCGACCCACGGCCTCACCCACATTACGGGATACCCGGGAGACATCCCGTCAAAGGCCGGCCAATCGTTCGTCGATTTCCTGGCGTGCTGGGCGTGCCTGTTGGGCGTCGCACTGGCCCTGAGACATCGCAATCGCACCGGCAAGGGCCTCTGGCTCGACATCGGCATGTACCAACTCGGCGCGTTCACGACGTCGGAATACATCCTCGATTGGCTGGCAAACGGCCGGATCAGCGACCGCATCGGCAACCGCCACCCGTGGCGGGCGCCACAAGGCAGTTACCAGTGCGCGGGCAAAGACCAGTGGTGCGTAATCTCGGTCGGCGATGACGAGGAGTGGGCGGCGCTGTGCTCGGAGATCGGCAGGCCGGACATGGCCGCCGACTCGCGGTTCACGACTCACGCGGATCGCGTCGAGCATCACGACGAGATCGACACAGCGATATCCGCCTGGACCAGGGCTCTCGACAAATTCGCCGTCATGGAGCGATTACAGGGAGTCGGGGTGCCGTGCGGCCCGATCTTCGACTCGAAAGACACCAGCCTTGACCCGCACCACCTGGAGCGCGGTTTCCTCGAAAAGATCGAATACCCCGCCGATCGCAAGATGGGAGCGCGCACGCTCATGGGCCGTCCCTGGCGGCTGAGCAAGACCCCGATGTCGATCACCAGCCCCGCGCCGAAATTCGGCGATCACAACCGAGAGGTGCTGCGAGGCGTACTTGGCTACACCGATGCCCAATGCGACGAACTCGAAACTGCCGGCATCCTCGCCGATCGCCCAACGAACGTCCAGCCGCCGCCAACGATGAGCCTTGACGACATGGTGAAACAAGGCCGCCTGGCGTATGTCGACCCCGATTTCAAGAGCAAGCTCGGGATTTGAACGTCTCGAACCGCGAGATGATCGGAAGTCCTGCCGTCTACCGTCTAGGGGAGAACTTCGCCATGGTGTTTCCTAGCGCTCAGCGGACACCTTGTCATTGCTTGCTCGGCAGGCCAATTCGATGAGCGTCGCCGGGTATTTTTCCAAGATGAAAGGCGAGAATCGCAGAGCCTTCCGAATCCGAGGGGCCGCATCGGTCAGCGAGATCGCCTGGGCCTGGGTTGGGTCGGCACTCGGGATCGGGATAATCGCGGTGCTGTCGAACGAGTATTTCGAGCCCGCGGATTCGCTCCTGTTGATCGGCTCGTTTGGGGCGTCAGCGGTTTTGGTTTACGCGGCGATCGCAGCTCCGCTTTCGCAGCCTCGAAACCTGATCGGCGGCCACATCATTTCCGCGATAATCGGTGTCGCCCTGTTCCAGATCTTCGGCGACAATTTCGTCGGAGCAGGCCTAGCTGTGTCGCTTGCGATCGCTGCCATGATGGCCACAGACACGCTCCATCCACCGGGTGGCGCGACGGCGTTGATCGCCGTGATCGGCGGAGAGGTCATCCACGACCTGGGTCTTTTCTACGTGCTCGCGCCGGCGGCTCTCGGAGCGGTGATTCTTCTCCTGATTGCTCTGATCGTGAACAATATCAGCTCATCGAGAAGATACCCGGTCAACTGGTGGTAGGAGCTGCAGCCCGCTAAGTTTCGAATCTCTCGTCTTCCTGAATCGCTCGCGTTGGCGATGATTGTGTCACCGACATCCTGGGCTTGACATGCCGTGTACGAGGGCATAGCATCGCCTAATCGGTGGACGCAGGATTCAGGCCGTCGGCAACGCCTACGCGGGCTGTCCGATGTGACTCGGCTAGGAGGCTTCTATGGGCACGACTGAAACTATCGCCAAGTGGATCGTGGACACCCCTTACGAGGACATCCCGCCCGAGGCGTACGAACAGGCCAAGAAGTCGATCCTGGACTATCTCGGGACCACCATTTTGGGCACGACCACCGAGGTCGGCCGCCAGATCATCGACTTCACCCAAGACCAGGGCGGCAACCCTCAGTCGCGAGTGATCGCGACCGACATCCGAACCTCGAGCGCGGCTGCCGCGTTCGCCAACGGCTCGATCGGACACGCCGACGACTTTGACGATCTGGGCGGCGTCGGAGGCCACCCGGCGACGGTCCTCACGCCGACAACGCTGGCAGTCGCGGAACAGATGGGCCTGTCCGGCCGCGAGGTTCTGGCCGCATGGGCCATCGGATACGAGATCGGTACGCGGCTGAGCTCGAATCTGCACCCAGACCGCGACTGGCACCCGACCGCGATCTTCGGCACGATGGCGTCGGCAGTTGCCGCGTCGAAACTTATGGGCTTGGATGTCCAACAGACGCGCATGGCGTTGGGCATCGCTGGCTCCGAGGCGGCCGGTCTTCGCCGGAACTTCGGCACCATGACCAAGCCGTTCCACCCCGGGAACGCGGCTCGAAGCGGAGTCGTAGCGGCGAAATTGGCTTCGACGGGCTTCACCGCCGACCCCGACATCATCGAAGGCCGACAAGGCTACGTCGACAACTTCGGCGGGGTCAAGGCCAACATTCCGGCGATCTCACAGACGCTGGGCGACTACTACTATCTTACATCCCAGGGAACGCGAATCAAGCCGTGGCCATGCTGCGGCGGCAACCACCAGATGCTCACCGGCCTGCTGGACCTGATCGAGCATTACGAGATCAATCCCGACAACGTCGAGAGCATCGAGCACGTCGGACCGGACGCGCCTTGCACCGGCGCGCTGCTTCGAGACGAAGTCAACCAGGGACTCGAGGGCAAGTTCTGCCTGCGATACAACATCTCCGCCGCGATCATCGACCGCAAGATCGACCTGTCGACGTTCACCGATGAGCGCGCATCCCAGGCTGACGTGCAAGAGTTCATGGAGCGAGTCCGGTTGACGAAGAACCCGGACGTGGAGTTGCGCCATGAGCACATAGCGGACGGCAACCGCGACGCCCGACTGAAGGTTCAGATGCGTGACGGCACACTCCACAACGTCGAGCTCGGCGCCGCGTACCACCTCACCGGCGACGAGGTGCTCGACAAGTTCCGAGCGAACGCCGGCAACGTGTTCGCGCAGGAGAAACTTGGCGCGCCGATCCAGCTCGTCGAAGACCTTGCCGATCTGGACGATATCAGCACGCTCATGGACGCGGTGACGACGGGGGGCTAGGTCTCAGTACCGCCTGGCACGACGCGACCCTTCGACAAGGCCCGACAAGGCCGGGGTCCCGATGCGTCGGGCTCAGAGCCAGCCGTGAGCTTGTCGAACGGGTGAACGGATGGGTGAGCAACATGTTCGCGGTTAGATCCGTTCGTCGCGAGCAACGTCAAGTCCGAGGGTCGGACAAAGCATAAGGCAGCAACGGCGCCACAAGACAGTGTCATTCTGAGGCCCCCCGCAAGCAAGCAAGTTCGACACCGTTTCTTGGAAGTCCCGACGCATCGGGATCTCGGCTTTGTCGGGACCTGTCAAGCCACAGGCCCGCGCGCAAACTCGCGACCAAGTCGTACTTTTGACAAACACACCAGGGAGAGGCATCGATGGCAGCAAAATACCCCACGGTAATCTACACGGAAGAGGGCATGCGGGAAGGAATGCAAATTGAGGACGCCAACCTAGCGGTCGACGACAAGGTAGACCTGCTCGACGCCCTCTCGGAGACGGGGTTGAAGCGCATCGTCGTCGGATCGTTCGTGAGTCCGCGGTACACGCCGCAGATGGCTCGGATTGACGAGATCGTCCAGAAGTTCACCCCGAAAGAAGGGGTGACCTACACGGCGCTGGCGCTGAATCAGCGTGGCATCGAGCGAGCTCGCGAGTATTCGCCGCCGCTCACGATCGAACGCGGAAGCGGCCGGCCGACGCTAAGTTGCCACATGTGCGACGTCTTCGCGCGTCGCAACACGAACCGCACGCAGATGCAGGAGATGGAGGCGTGGGCGCCGACGATCGCGAAAGCCCAGGAGCTCAATGCGCCCGAAGCAGGCATCGGCACTAACGCGACGTTCGGCTCCAACTTCGTCGGCGATTTCACGGTCGACATGGTGATGAAGTTCCTCGAAAAGCAGCACGACCTGTGGGACGGTGCGGGCATCAAAGTGACCGCCGCTAGCGTTGGCGACCCGATGGGTTGGTGCCATCCAATGAAGGTCGAAGAGATCTTCTATCGGATCAAGGAGCGGTGGCCGGAGATCGTCAACTTCCGAGCTCACCTGCACAACAGCCGAGGCATGGCGGTCGCGTCGATGTACGCGGCTATCACTTCGCTGGGTTCCGACGACACGTTGAACGTCGACGGCACAATCGGCGGATACGGCGGCTGCCCGTACTGCGGCAATGGCCGTGCAACCGGCATGTCGCCCACCGAAGACGTCATGCACATGATGGACGGCATGGGGATCGAAACCGGCGTCAATCTGGACAAGTTAATCGATTGCGTCTGGATGATCGAGAAGATGCTGGGCCGCCAGCTCTGGGGTCACGTTTCCAGGACGGGCCCGCGTCCTCACGACCCGAAAGACATGTACGACATGAACGCGCCGTTCATCGAAACGCTGGAGCAGGTCACGCACTTCAAGAACGGCCCCGGGATGTACGAGGGCCAGATCTACCCGTGGCGGGCCCCGATCGAGAGCCCGTACCGAGACCGCGTCGAGCAAGGTTTGCTGCCGTACGAAGCCGACGGCGACTGGCCGTGGAAGCAGGATTTCTTCCCGAAGCCTGCGGGGTAACCGGGCGCGACTCAAGCCGTCAGTGACAGTCGTACGCGGCCAGAGATTTCACGTAGGCGAAACGGAACCCGTAGGGGCGGGTTTCAAACCCGCCCGCGACGACTCGAAACAGAACTGGTGCGATGCAGGGCGCATGCTGCGACACAAAATACCGCATCATCGAGCGCTTTGCAACGGCGAATTCGGATCCTCGACGAGGCCCAGGTTGAAGGCCATGTCTCTTGTCGATGACACAGGCGTTTTGGGGCAGCACAACGGGCGGGTTTGAAACCCGCCCGCACGAATTGATTTCAACGGTCGAAGGGGACGGCTTCAAACCCCCAGTCCAAGCCGTGAAAATCCAGGCGACCGGGCGCCAATCAATTGAGGAGAGTACGAAAATGTCTTGTGCCAAGACCTATCTCACGAACGAGGTCAAAGCGCTGATCGGCGCGACAGCCGAGCGCGTCGAAGCCTCGATGTGGGGAATCGAAAAAGAAGGGCTCCGACGCTTCACGCAGGCAATCATGGATCCCGATCCGCGCTTTTGGGACGAGGAGTTCGCTAAGACCACCAAGTTCGGCGAAGTGGTGACTCCGGCGATCTACTGCTCTTACCTGAACCGTCGAACGCCTCCCGGCGCCGACGACCCGATCACCCGCGCGTTCGCCGAGAACCCGGAGTCGGACGGCATCGGAGGCTTGCATCGCGACGACCCTGGAAGGCTGCCTTCGATTCCGACGGACCTCAAACGAGTCCTCAACGGCGGCAACGAGATCGAAGTCTACAAGTATCCGACCATCGGCGACAAGATATTCTCGCAGTCCAAGATAACCGACATTCGCGAGCGCGTTACGCGGGACGGCAGCCACATGCTGATCACGATCACCGAACATCGCTACACGAACCAGGACGATGAGCTCTTGTGCATTCTCAGAGCCGTCGGCCTGCTCCGATAGTCGGGCGCATCAGGAGGAATCGCCATGTATACAGCCGACGAGCTTCGCAATCCGGAGCAGCTCTACTTCGACGATGTCGAGGACGGCCAGGAGTTGCCGACCTACGATATCGGACCGATGACGACGACCCACGCGTTTCGGTGGAGCGCGGCAATCGAGAACTGGCACCGCATCCACTACGATCAGGACTTCGCCGTGTACCACGACGGGCTCCCGAACGTGTTGATTCACGGATCGTGGAAGCAGAGCATCATGCCGATGTACCTCAAGAACCTCTGCCTCCCCGAAGGCTGGGCGTGGAAGGTGTCGTTCCAGCATCGCGCAATGATTGTTCCAGGAGACACGCTCACCTGCTGGGCGAGAGTCACCAAGAAGTACGAGAAAGACGGCCTGGGCTTCCTCGATCTCGATACGGGCATGAGGTTGCAGAATGGGACGGAAACCTGTCCCGGCCACGGCACCATCGTGCTGCCGATCAAAGGCGGCCGGTCGGTGCCCTACCCGTTCGTGCCCCCCTCTGACGACTAGTATGGCCGATAGCGCCGGGCGACCCGCGATTCACATGGGCCGCCGACTGACAACGAAGGAGATACAATGCCACGCTGGATAGCCATCGGGACCGCGCCTGGCTGGGACGACCTCGACAAGTTTCGAGACGAAATGAGCGAGTCCAGCAAATGGCGCCCCGATCCTCGCACCACGATCACGACCGTGACCGCGCTGGCCGACGGTCGAATGCTCGCCGAATGCCACGCGGTCGAGCAGAGCCTGTTCGACGCCTGGCTCGAGGCGAAGGGCTGGAACGTGGAGTCGGTGACGCCGATCACGCACCTCGCCCAAGCCGGGAGCGTGTGGGAGATAAAGTAACGCGCGGGCGGTTCTGGCGGCAACACGGTCGCGAGGCGGCAACCGCGACGCCGTCGTGACAAGCGGATTTGGGAGCGAAGGTTTCGGGAGGGTTTGAAACCCTCCCGAAACCTTCGCTGGAAACCTACGCTCGCCTACACCTCATACCTGTGATGCCATCCGCCACCGGCCCAGGTCGTGATCTCCTGTGGCGTGATCGTGATCAGAGTTCGTGGAACGTGGCGCTTCTCCTCGTAGTATCGCTGGCCTGCTTCTTGGCCGAGATACCGGATCGCGCGATCGGGTGACGTTGGCATCCACGCAGGGTCGTCGATCTCGGCCGTAGCCTTGATCAGCACGCGAGCGTACGGCGCGTCCGACGTGTCGATGCACACGAATACGCGGGAGTCGTTCTTGATGTTCGCCACCCAGGCGGCCTTGCCCCGGCCCGCGACCATGAACGTTTCGCCGTCGTAGTTGTACCAAACCGGCACGACATTCGGCCAGCCGTCGGGCGCAAGCGTGCCCAGCTTCATGATGTGCCGGCCCGTCGACAGGAATTCTTGTAGTTCGTCGTTGGTCATCTGGGGCATGATTGTCTCCGTTGTTTCGCACATGTGGGTTCACGCTCGTCGGCAGCGCGAGTTGTTTCGGTGCGGTGGTTCGACAAGCTCACCACGAACGACCGGTGGCGGCGCACCGCTCCTCGAGGCAATCCACCGTGCGCACAAACGATCCAGCTTGAGACTCGCGGCATCGAGACTGACCTAGAATTGCTCACTGAATGTAGAATCAAGCCTGGCAGTCCTCGCCCCAACCCGTTCGTCCTGAGCCTGTCGAAGGACCTTGGCAAGCCAATTTTGTTTGGCGATCGTCGGATGCTCCCAAGATCGCCGGAACGTCGGCATCCCTAATACTCGAACGCGCTGATCTTCGAGAAGCCGTAGTGGTCAGTCCAGCGGATGCCGGGGAGCGGACCGTCAGACGGCACGAGGTTCTGGCGCTGGCTCATGTCCGCCATCAGCAGCTTCTGACCGATGACGCGGTCGACGCCAGGGATCGGACCACCGCTTCCGGCTTCGATGCCCATGCCGGTGCTCACAATCGCCCTGGCTTCGGGCAGCGGCTCGAGCAACGGCGGTCCGTTGGTCGACGGGTCTTCCTCGCCGGTGACGAACACGGTCTTGATGCCGACGTTCTCGCACGCCTGGACGGTGCGGATCACCTCCATGAAGTCGTTGCCGCCCGCGTCGTAGCTGATGATCGCGCCCTGAGCTCCGAGCATCTGTGCCGTCTTGGCCGCCTGGAGCGATGTGATGTCCTTCTCGTCCTGCGAGCTCCACCGCGTCCGGATCGCGATACAACCGACGAAGTTGATGTCCTTACCATGTCGGCTGTATAGCTCTTTGACGGTCGGATTGTTGATAAGCTCCCAGGAGGTTTTAACGCTGATCGCGCCGTCCAAAATCTCGTTGGGATGCAGCACCCAGGGCGGCGTTTGACGGCTCATGCCGTAGATCGACGTCCAGAATGCCGTCAACGAGTTGGCGTAGTGTTGTGGGGACCGGAAGCAGCAGATGTAGACCGCCTTCGGCAACGAGGGATCGACTTCGGTGAGCTCGTACGTCTCGAGTTCCGGCGGTTCCAGTCCGACCGTCGCCGCCGCGAGCTGGTCCGACACCACCAGTGCCGCCGAATGTGCGGCCTCGTTTCGATCCTCCAATCCCAGGGCGTCATCAACTTCGAGTACGACGCACAGGTTCGGATTGGAGGCGATGGGCGTTGCGGATTCGACGCTCATGTCGATGAAGCCGTCCAGCCAGCCGTCGTTGCCGTCGTACATGTCGAGCTCAGCGACCTCGATCACGCCGATTCCGTCCAGTCGATGCGTCCTTCCGGCGCCTACCGGAAGGACTGGGCGTCCGCATATGCCGGGGTAGACGCTGCCCTGCCCTTGCACCTTGATCCGAGGCTCGAGCACGTCCCGAACCGACGTTACGCGCACCGACTCGCCGGGCCGCACCAGCTCCAATGAGGCGCCGGTGATCCGCGCGTCGCTCCGGATGGAGGCCAACAGGCCGTCACGATCGATCTCGAGCCGCCCATCGGTCCAGGAAGTCTGAGCGCCGAAATCAACTTCGTCGACGGGGAAGCTGCCGATCTCAAGACGCATGGTCACCTCCTTCCCACGGCTCGGCCTGAACGCCGGAGCCACCAGTGTCCGCAGTCCGGTGCTCTGGCCCTGCAGGGCCAAGCCGCCCACGACGCATCTCAAGAAGCATGCGCTTCCTCCTTGCTGGGCTGCGACGCGGACTCGAACAAGGTCGGCTTCGTGACCGGCGTCTGAAGCGCTTCGAGCGATCTCTGCACGATCCGACGGCCGTACTCCGCGTCTTTCTCGGGTCCGAGCGCGGGGTTGCCACAAACGTGCTCAATCCGGGAGCCGCGCACGACTCTCGGAGCACCGGTAGTCAGAGCCAGGCTGTACAGCGCTGATATGACGCTGGTTGGGATTCCGGCTCGCTCGATCTCTTTTGCAATCGTCGCGCCGCAACGATTGCAGGTCCCTCAAGTCGCGACGAGTACGCAGGCTTGGACTCCGGCTTCGATGAACTGTTTTGCCATCTCGGCGCCCATCCTCTCTGAGTCGCCGACCGCGGTGCCGACCCCGCTTGTCGAGAAGAACCAGGGGTGGATGTCGGCGAAGGCGCCTTCGTTCTCCATCTCGCGCAAAATGTTCAGAGGCAGTACATAGTTGGGATTCTGGTTGACGATGTTCGTGTAGAATCCGCGATGCACGCTTTCCCAGTGTTCGGCGCTCAGCGAGTCGAGGCCGTCGATCGAGTAGCGGAACCATTCGGTGGCGCCGCCTCGAACCAGCCGATCGGGGTTGCCGCGAGGCACGAGGCTTCCGGTCGTCACCAGGCCGATCTTCGCACCGGCGAGGTCGACGATCGGCCTGGCGGGCTCGACGACCTCGGGCATTCGGATCGGCAGCTCGGTGTCGAACGGACGGTCGTTGAGTCGGGCGACCAACATGTCGGCGGCGCGGACGGCCGCTCGCTGCTCACGCATCCCTGCGCGACGGATTCCGCGCGGCATGTACCCTTCGACGTCAGCCGAGCCGATCTCCTCGCCGCGGGCCAGCTTCAGTCCCAGACGAGTCATCGCCTGCAGCACGGCCTGCATCTCAGCCGCCGATTCGCCGGTCGGCAGCATGTACGCCTCAGTCCCGTGCTCGAGCACGCCAGGGTTCTCGTGATACATGGCCGTCACCGACGTGATGCCAGACTCCTTCGCGAGCCGGCATACCTCGCCGCATGCGAGCCCGTAGCGCCCGGCGTTGAACGCGGGACCGGCGATGACGAGGTCCGGTTTCGTGTCCGAAAGCGCCTGTGCGATCGTCGCGAGGGCGTCGTCTCTCTCCTCATTCACGTAGTTATCGCCGGACATCACCGTCGCGACGACCTCGGCGTCGTCTCCCAGGATTTGCTGCAACAGCCGTCCTGGCCCGACAGTCCCGTCGATGACTTTCACGGGGACATTAGCCTCTTCTTCGCCGCCGACTCCGGCGAAATACTGGTTCAGGTAGTGGACGACTCTCAATCGCTCACCCATGCCAAATTCTCCTCGGGTACAGAGATCACTCGATAGTGGGCAAATCATAGCACCCCGACGATGTGCGTCAAGCGGCACGCGCGATGGTTGGCGGCGCGAACGCCGATCTAATCCAAGTCCAGATGCCAGGCGAGCATGACCTCGTGGCCGACCTCGGGATGACCTTCGTAGAAGAATCGATCGACGACGCCAAGCTCGCAGCCGCGCGCCGCGTAGAAGCGGCATGCGGGGACGTTCACGTTCTGCGTCTCGATTCGCAGTTGTTTGTAGCCTTGGTCGCGAGTCCAATCCGCCGCGTACCCGAACAGCCGTGTGCCGACGCCCGACCGCCGAATTTCGGGATCGACACGAAGGTCCCACAGAGCGACGACGTCATCTCGTCCGTGCAAGATGTAGATGCCCGGCGCATCGACCGCCACCGCCGCGCCGCCGACCCAGCGGCCGTTCTGCACCGCGACGAACAACGCCCACTTCGCGATGTCGAACTCCGACGGCCACGCCTCGGGTCCGCCTTCATCGTACGCGTCGGCGCCCTTCACGTAAGGCGTGACGGGCCCCCACGGAGCCGAACGCCTCCAAGCCCGCCGTCGACGAGGTCGACGCTCAACACAGACTCGACGGTGAACGCGATGGAGAGCTTCGCGTACTCGGCGAACTGGTCTGCGGTGATGCGGTGGATATCGAGGTTCGAATTATGCATGAGGTGTTCCGTTTGTTGGGCAAATGATACGCGCTCGCTCAATCGTACGAAAGCGCATGCCGTCAGTGTGCACTCTCGCAGGATGTTGGCAATTTAGCTTAATCGGTACGAAGTTGGATGTTGAAGTGTTGGCAGTCAGCAGAAACGGGACAGATTGTTAATAGAGACTTTGAGCTGATATCGCGAGCTCTCTGAGTTGATGATTGTACAATCGTCGTCGCTGTATCGTTCGGACTTGAACCTCCTTGCGTTTCTCTAATATCTGTTCTCTCCGGCCGTTCAACACGTCCGAAGGAGTCACGTTGCTCGACGCCTTGTGATATCGCCGATTGTTGTAGTAGCTCACGAAGTCGGCGATGGCCGCATCCAGGTTTGCGGGAGCATCGTATGGGATCTGGTTCACATCCCGTTTTATCGATTGGTGATATCGCTCCAGCTTGCCGTTGGTCT
>JASMDM010000084.1 GCA_030752795.1 SAR202 cluster bacterium
GGGCGCGCCATACGGTGCTGATCGACAACGATCGCATCACGGTGCACGAGTGGCGTTTCTCGCCGGGCGCTGAGACCGGCCATCATGTGCACTCGCTCGCCTATGTCGTCGTGCCGCTCACGACGGGCAACCTACGCATCGTGACGGTGGAAGGCGAAAGCGTCTCCGAACTCGTTGTCGGCGAGCCGTACTATCGCGCCGCCGGCGCCGAGCACAACGTGGTCAACGCCAACGACTTCGATTTCACGTTCATCGAGACCGAGCTCAAGTAGATCCGGACCCGCGTCGAATCCAAGTCGAGCGATGCCCGAAGCGCGCCAACCGTCCGAGATGAGTCAAGGCCCGGGGGGGCGGGTCAGTCAGACCGACCCGCCGCGGAGTCCGAACTGTTGTAGGAAAGTCAGAGTGCACCCGGTTCAAATGGGTTGAGCGATACAGCACTGAAGGAGCGGTTGCCCGCTCTTTTTGTGTTCTTCAAGCGCAGATCGGTTTTCAGCATTGGGTCGAATGAATCGAGAATGGGCGTCTAGACGGCTGCATCTATCCCGATGCCGCATGCTATCGTTATATGAGGCGTGGCTCGTTTCGAGTGACCCGCCTGCCGTGAGGAGCATGTCGTAAGAATCCAACTGTCGTTGCCCGGAGCCGAACTGAAGCCGTACGTGACGTACGCGCTCTTGGGGATCAACGTCTTCGTTTGGCTGCTGACGCAAGCAGTTGGAGCCGCGGACAGTTCGAACGAGTCCGAGACTTTGCTCAAGTTCGGCGCGATGTTCGGCCCGAATATCGTGGAGGGTGAGTATTGGCGTCTGTTCGCGGCGATGTTCCTTCACGCCGGAATTACTCACCTCGCGTTCAACAGCTTCGGCCTACTGATTTTCGGCATGCAAGTCGAGCGATTCTTCGGCCACGCCCGCTTCGCGACCGTCTACGTTCTAGCTGGATTGGCCGGTTCCGCGGCAAGCTACATCTTCAACACCGGAGGAGTGGCCGTGGGCGCCAGCGGAGCCATCTTCGGCATACTTGGCGCACTGGTGGCTTTCTTCACGACCCACAAAGACATGCTCGGAGAGATGGGCCGGCAGAGCCTGACAGGACTGCTGTTGTTGGCGGCGATCAACCTGGTCGTCGGAATTTCGACGCCGGGCATCGACAACTTCGCACACGTCGGAGGTTTCGGCGCAGGTTTCGCCTTGGGCATGGGTATCGGACCGGCTTACCGCCCGATCATCAGCTTCTTCAACGATGTGCGCCAATTCTCGGACGACAACCCGTTCTCGGCTCGGTGGTGGATCGTTCCCGTGGCCGTGGTGCTGCTGGTCGCGGCGACGGCGGGCGGAACGGTGACGCACCCGCTGGGCGCCTCGATTCGGCACCTGAACAACGCCGAACAGCTCCTTGAGAATCGCGAGCACGTGCTTGCCTTGAACGAGGTCGCGCTGGCTGTAGAAGGTTGGCCGAGTTACCCGAAAGCCTACTTCATGCGAGGTAGGGTGTTGGCTGACCTGGGCGACAGGGACGGCGCGGTCACCGCTCTATCCTTGGCATTGCGCCTCGATTTGCGCGGCGACGAGAGAGATGAAGCGTTAACGCTGTTGGCGACGCTCGGGGCGCAAGTGAGGTAGCGGCCGCTAGGCGGACTTCTGCTCCGGCGACGTCAACGGCAACGAAATCTGGCTGCCGTCCTTGGTGAGCAGCTGGACGCTCGCGGCGCCCTTGATCGCTCCCGCTCCAACCACACAACGGCTCACGCCTGTCATGCTAGGCAGCTCGTACATCACGTCCAACAGCGTCTGCTCCAGGATCGTGCGCAGGCCCCGAGCTCCGGTCTTGTGGCCCATGGCTTCAACCGCGGCAGCTTGAAGCGCATCTTCGGTGAACACAAGTTCGACGTCGTCCATCTTGAACAGCGACTGATACTGCTTGACGAACGAGTTTCTCGGCTCGGTAAGCACGCGGATCAGGTCGGACTCCGTCAGATGGTTTAGGCTCACCACCACGGGAAGCCTGCCGACGAATTCGGGGATGAACCCGTACTCCATCAGGTCGTCAGGATTGACGTGTTGACGGATTTCGTCGGATGAACGATCCCTGCTACTCGTCGCGAGTCCGGGCTTGAAACCGATGCTTTGCCGGTTCTTGAACGCGCGCCGTTCGATGATCTCGTTAACGCCCTCGAATGCGCCGCCGCACATAAACAGGATGTTGTCGGTGCGTATCTGCAGGAAGTCCTGATGCGGATGCTTGCGGCCTCCCTGAGGCGGGACGTTGGCAACGCACCCTTCAATGATCTTCAGCAAGGCCTGCTGAACACCCTCTCCCGAAACATCTCGAGTAATCGAAAGATTGGGCGATTTGCGGGCGATCTTGTCGATTTCGTCGAGGTAGATGATGCCTTGTTCGGCGCGGGCGATGTCGAAGTCCGCGGCCTGGATCAATCGAAGCAGGATGTTTTCTACGTCTTCGCCGACGTAGCCAGCCTCGGTAAGCGTGGTGGCGTCGGCAATGGCAAACGGCACGTCGAGAATGCGCGCAAGAGTTTGCGCGAGGTGCGTCTTGCCCGACCCTGAAGGGCCCAACATGAGGATGTTGGCTTTCTGGAGTTCGACGTCGTCGTTGTTTTGGTTAGAGCGGCCGCGTTTGTAATGGTTGTAGACAGCTACGCTCATCACCTTTTTGGCTCGCTCTTGGCCGATGACGTACTCCTCCAAGCGCGACGATATCCACTTGGGGTTGAGGCCCTGGGATCCAACAGCCGCCTTTTCGCCAGTGGCACTCTCCGCAGGGCTCTCCTCGGCGATGATCTGCTCACAAAGATTTACGCACTCATCGCAGATGAACACACGCTCCGGGCCGGCAATCAGCCGTCGCACCTGAGCCTGGGTCTTGCCACAGAAAGAACACTGGTAGTCGTTGCGACCATTCATAGGCGGAAGCGAACCTCATTTCCCAAGGGTTGTTCTTGGCGTTCGTCGTGTATTAGTCAGCGGCGGCGGCAGCGCTTTGGGACACCAGCACCTCGTCGATCAGGCCGTATTCTTGCGCCTGTTCCGCGCTCAGATAGAAATCGCGGTCAGAATCTTGCGCGACCTTTTCGTAGGTCTGCCCTGTTTGAGTCGAGATGATCTGCCGGATGGTGTCTTGCTGTCGCAAAATCTCTTTCGCCGCGATCTCGATGTCGCTCGCCTGGCCCTGGGCGCTGGTGAGCGCCTGGTGCATGTGGATCGTGGAGTTAGCGAGGGCGTAGCGCTTGCCGACCGCGCCCGCGGTCAGCAGAACGGTGGCCATGGACGCGGCCATGCCCACGCATATCGTCGAGACGTCCGGTCGAATCAGCCGCATCGTGTCGTAAATCGCCAGGCCCGCGCTGATTACGCCGCCGGGAGAGTTAATGTACAGGCTGATGTCCCGATCCGGGTCTTCTCGGTCCAGGAACAGAAGCTGGGCGATGATGTTGTTGGCCACCTGATCGTAGATCGACGAGCCAAGAAAAACGATGCGCTCCTTGAGAAGGAGCGAGTATATATCGTAAGCCCGGTCCCCTCGCGCCCCAGTCTCAACCACCATGGGGATTACATTCTCAGGCCTCTGAATCATCGTCGTCGCCGCCTCCTTCTCGAGTTGTCTGGTCTTCTTCGGTTTGGTCTTCCGTGGCTTCATCGGCCTCTGATTCGGCCTCCGACTCGCCCTTGGCGATCTCCACCAATCGGGCGACCGCTTTTTCGTATTTCAGCATTCTGGAAACGGAGTCGCGATGGTCTTCGGAACTGTGGTCGTGGCCCTCGTGAGCGTCGGGACCTTCAGCTTCCACCATTTCAGCGATCTTGTCGTCGATCTCGGAATCTTCGATCTCAATATCTTCCGCTTCTGACAGTTTGTTCAACGCGAATGTCCGGCGGATTCGCTTTTCCGCTTCGCCGCGGGACTCTTCTCTCTGCTCTTCGGCGGTCTTCCCGATCGACTGAAGATAGTCGTCCCGCCGGATGTTGAGTTGCTGGAGGAAACTCATCTGGTTCTCTTCGATATGGTCGATTTCGTGCTCGACCATCACGGGCGACAACTCGATCGTTGCCACTTCCAGCAGCGCTTCCGTGACCAATTCCTCGTAGTGACGGTTGGCCCGGTTGTCGGCTTCTTCTCTAAGCGAGTCGTGGACGGACGTTTTCAGGGCCTCCAAGTTCTCGTACGCCTCGGGCAACCCCTTGGCAAACTCGTCGTCGATTTCCGGGAGGTCGCGGGCTTTGATGTCTTTGACTTCGACCTCGAAGCTGCATTCCTGGCCGGCGACCGAAGGGTCTCGGTAGTCATCAGGAATCGCGAGGGTAAATTCACGGCTCTGACCGGCTTCCGCGCCGACCATCTCTTGAGCGAATCCAGGAAGCGGGTTCGCGCTGTCTTCGTCGAGGAAGAAGACTCCGTCTTCCTGATCAATGACGGCCGTGTCGTCTACTTTGCCGACCACCCTGAGTGTGACCAGGTCACCGAACTCAATCGGTCGCTCGACCTCTTCCCAGGTTCCCAGGCTGTGCTGTATCTCTTCGACACGTCCGTCGACGTCTCCGTCGGTGACCGCTTCGGGTTCGAAGTCGACTCGAATGTCGTTGTAGTCGCCCAGGTCGACTTCGGGTCGAATCGGGACGGTGGCTTTCAGCGTGAAGGGATCGAGCTCAACCATCTCAACCGACGGCAACCCGGCGGCGTCGATATCCTGTTCCTTAATGGCGAGGTCGGTGACCTCGGACACCATCGTATCCAGAACCTCGTTGAGCAGACTCTCGCGCCCGATGAACGTTTCGACTATCCGACGAGGGGCTTTGCCTTTGCGAAAACCGGGGATGGCGACTTGCTGAACTACTTTGCGGTAGCCTTGGTCCAGGTACGGTGAGAGATCGGGGTCCTCAAGCTCGATGTGGATTATGGTTTGGCTGTCCACAATTTCTTCTTGAGTGATCTTCACGCGGGGCTCCTGAACGGCAAGTTGAGGTAAGGTTGAACTAGCATGATTATAGCATAGTGCAGCCCACAGTCTGATTGCAAAAAGGCGTTCTTGCTCCTGCTTTCACGTCACCGATGCACCGTCGCGTTCGATGCCGATTACGCACGCGGAACCGTAGCTAGAGACCGCTCGTGGCTCCCTGGAATTTACCTTGACAGAGGTATGGTTGTTGTTTACGATGCATGGGTACGGTGCGACACAAAAATGCCGGCAACCTGGCGGACTCCTTATTTGGAAGATCCATGGGAACATGGTCCGCGAAGTCCGGTTTCTCCAACAGACATGAAACGCTTTGCGGTGTTTCGGAGCCCGATCAATCGAAGCAAGATCCTCCCGCATACCGAATGTCGACCGACCCCACGCTGAAAGCTCTGAGCGTTTGCTTCTTTGGCCGAATAATCACAATTGACCAGCGAAGATCCATCTTGAGGGACGCACTGAAGGCGCCCCAGTCAAGGGGATGAGAATGTCCAGTAAATACCAGCGCGAGATTGAAGACATCCTGGAGAAGGCCGGTGGTCTTGAAGAGACCGCGCAGCCCACATACAAGCCACCCCGACAAAGCGTCAAACGCCTCGTCTGGCTGTATGTCAGGCAGTCTCTAAGCGGCGAACTCTGGTCTATTTCGCCGGGCCGAGTGATGCTTGCGGGCTTCGTGCTGTTGTTGACATCGCTTTTCGTAAAGGCTTTCGTCAGCGGCGTCAGCGGGCCGTTGGCGTTGGTTGCGCTGCTCGTGCTCATCGTGGGATACGGGATGATGTTGGTCAAACCGCCGACACTGGAAAAGCGCTGGCGCGGTCAAGAGCTTGATGTGAGCTCCGAC
>JASMDM010000085.1 GCA_030752795.1 SAR202 cluster bacterium
CAGGCCGACCTGGACCGCCGTGCCGCCCTTGCGCAGCGCGCCGATTGCGCTGACCGTCGTCTCGGAGCCGCCGAACGTGTCGAACGCCATGTCTACTCCGCCGCCGGTGAGCTCGTGGATCGCCGCAATCGGGTCGACCTCACGCGAGTTCACGACGTCGGTCGCCCCGAACTTGTACGTGAACTCCAGTTTGTGGTCGAGGATGTCGACGGCGATGATCCTGCTGGCGTTCATCAGCTTCGCGCCTGGATCGCGTTCAAGCCCACGCCGCCGCAACCAAACACGGTGACGGTCGCGCCCGGTCGGATGGCAGGCGAGTTGATGACCGCGCCGACGCCTGTGGCGACGCAGCACCCCATCAGCGATGCAACGTCCCTCGGCACGTTGTCGGGGATCGGATGGCATGCCTGGGCGGGCGTGATCATGCGCTCGGCGAACACGCCCAGCTTGGCCATCTGAAATATGTCTTTGCCGTCTTTGTGCAGGCGCGGCGTTCCGTCGTATTGGTTCGCTCCGGTGACGGCGTTGGTGTCACAGATGTTCGGGTATCCGGAACGGCACATCCGGCAGTGGCCGCAATTGGACACGAACGACATGATGCAACGACCCCCGGGCTTCACGTTGGTAACGCCGGGTCCGACCTCCTCGACGGTTCCGGAACCTTCGTGACCGAGCACCACGGGCATTGGCATGATCGCGGCGCCGTGCATGATGTGAATGTGGCGGCGCACAGACCCGCGGCGTCGGTGCGGATTCGAACCTCGCCGGCTTTCGGCGGATCCCGGTCGACGTCTTCGACCACCAACGGTTGATTCGCTTCGTAGTGCACTGCCGCTTTGACCACGTTGCTTCTCCAAGAGTCGGATGTAGGTGCTGACGGTTCGCGCCGGTGAGTGACGTTTCAATGCTATGGACAGCCGGGGATCGAGTCAAGTTGACTGGTCGGTCTGGCTTGTCTATAGTCGGACCGCACGGGTGTCCACGAGAAACGTATTCGGACGCAATGCGAAGCACCTGTCAGGGGGCGACATGACCACTCAACGCGGCGAGTCCAAACGAGTCCGGGGCTACCTGCTGTCGCAGGGCGAGAGGTACACATTCGCGGAGTTGTGGGTTCGTTTCGTCAAGGCCAGAGTGGACTTGATCGACGCCGCCACGGGCGTCACCGACGAACAGGCGGCCTTCAAGTTCGACCCGGAAGAGTGGAGCATCCAAGAGGTGTTAAGCCACGTCGTCACGGTTTCGGGGCGAGTTTCGAGGTTGGTCGAGGCTTTGGCCAACGGCGGGACACGAAGCGCCGCCGACGTCGAGGACCAGCAGGATCACGAAATCGAAACCATCGCCACACTGCGCGCGCGGTTGCTCTCCGACTCCATTGAATGGAGCGCCATGACCGAACGATTGCCCGAGCCGCCGTCCTTCGACGCGACCTCCTCCCACTTCGCATTCGGCGAGCTCCACGCACGGGCATGGTATCTGTTCCAGCGAGTCCACGACCTGGATCACATCGGGCAGATCGACAAGAACAAGGCAGAGCCGGGGTATCCTGGAGCCTGAACGAACGGTCCATCGGAAGTGCGTACAGGTTGACATCAACAAACACACAATCTGTCCACGACGAGGCGCCGCAGTTGAAATCGTGGATTGAATCAGGCGCCAACGATATCGGAATCAATTGCAGCAACACCAACGAGGAGCGGTACGATGACTGAATCACGTACGCACGCGCTGCTTCCCGGCGCCGACCTCCATCTGCTCAAGTCAACGATTGCGGACGACGAATTCGAAGTCTCAGTTACTGTTCTCCGAATCGAAGTCGAATCGAGGAAACGACTCCCAGTCGTCTATGTGCTCGACGCGAACCTCCAATTCGCGATGGCGGCCCAAACCGCGTGGTTGATGATATTTGCAAGAGAGTTGCCCGAAATGATCATTGTGGGTATCGGACACCCGGTGGGTTCCCTTCTCGCCGACCCATCGGTGGCGCAGAAATACAGCGAAGCCAGGCGGAGACACATGGAGCCGATTCCGGTCGATCCGCGACAAGGGCAGGGGGCGCCGGATTTCCTTGGATTCATCCGCGACGAACTCATCCCTTTTGTCGAGTCCACTTACCCTGCAGATGCCGCAGACCGAACTCTGTTTGGCCGTTCATTGGGCGGTTTGTTTTCGCTTTACGTCCTGTTCCACTATCCTGAGATGTTCATTCGTTACATCGCGGGCAGTCCTAGTCTGGGTGGGCATGGCGGCGTTATACACCACCACGAACGCGAATTTGCGACGGGTCGCACTTCGCTTCCCGTGAAGCTGTTCATGTCGGTCGCCTCCCTCGAACACCACCGAGTTGCCGTCGTCGAGGAAATGGTCGAGACGTTGAAGAGCCGAAATTACGCGGGCTTCGACCTTACCTACGACAAGTTCGATGGAGAGACACACGTCTCTGTTGTTGGGCACTTGCTCAGTTAGGGCCTCCGGGCCGTCTTCGACGACGGTTGACATGAGCGGGCGTCGGCCACCGGCTCTCGCAACGAGGAAATGGACGGTTTGTAACCTAGCGATCGAACGCAATTTGAGGCGTCAACACCATGCACATAGCAGTCAGCAACAGAAGCATCGCGTCGGGCGATTGGGAGAGCGTCGTGACGTTCGCGGTCGAGGCCGAACGGTTGGGTGTCCACTCGATCTGGACGAACGAGGCGTGGGGGTACGACGCAGTTACGCCACTAGCGTTCCTCGCCGGTCGAACGAGCCGCCTCGGACTTGGGACAGGCATCGTCCAGATTGGCACCCGGACCCCGGCGAACCTGGCGATGACGGCTCTGACTCTCGCGTCGATGTCCGGCGGGCGGTTCATGCTCGGTCTTGGGACGAGCGGTCCTCAGGTGGTCGAAGGTTGGCACGGGGTGTCGTTCGCGCGCCCGATCCAGCGCACCCGCGAGCTGATCGAGGTGTTTCGGCTTGCCGTCGGGGGCGAGCGCGTGTCCTACGACGGTGAGATCTACACGTTGCCATTACCCGGTGGCGAAGGCAGGGCGATCCGCTCCGCAGCGATCCTCGCCGACATTCCTATCTACATCGCGGCGCTGGGCCCTCGTAACCTGGAGCTCGCCGGTGAACTCGCCGACGGCTGGATGGGCGGTTCGTTCATCCCCGAGTCGGCCGAGGTGTTCCTGAAGCACATCCGAGCGGGCGCCGCGAAAGCGGGCAAGACTCTCGACTCGATGGACCTGCACGTGCCGCTCTCGGTCGAGTTCACCGACGACGTGGACGAGGTCGCCAAGCGTCACGCGCGTGGATACGGATTCACGTTCGGCGCGATGGGCTCGTTCGACAACAACTTCTACAAAAACGCGTTCGCTCGTCAAGGATTTGAGGACGAAGTCAACGAAGTTCAGCGACTGTGGATGGACGGCCGCCGCGACGAGGCACGCGATTTCGTGCCCACCGAGCTCGCGCTCAAGGCCAATCTGATCGGCACCGCGGACATGATCCGTGACCGGCTCCGCGTCTACCGTGACGCCGGCATCACGACGCTCCGCGCGGGACTCCCTGGCGAGGAGATCGACGAGAAGCTCGAGACGTTGAGCCGGCTGATGGCGCTGGTCGACGAGGTCAACGCGGAGTAAGCGACCCGCTCACGCCCGCTACTCGACCGTCTCTTCCGTCCCTGACGTCCCTTCGGTCCCTTCACCGTCGCCCGCGCACACCCCCTCAACCCGCGACCGCACCTCTCGAACCTCGGTGCGGACGTTGGCCAGCAGGCGCTCCTTCTCGGCTTCTTCGAGCTCCATCGTTTTGAGCACGAGCGCGGCCTCGGTCATTAGTCGCCGCCTTACGACGCGGTAGTCGGCGTCGTCGAGGTTGCCGATCGCGTTTTCGAGCTCGGTGCTGCGAATGCTTGCGACCGCGGCGTCCCAACGGCGCATCAGATCGGCCACGGGCGCGCTTTCGTCGTCCGCGAACTCATCGCGGCCGACGCCTCGGACGAACGGGTAGATGACTGCCGCGGCCGGTATGAGACTCAGGATCAGCGCGATTACTACGAGCATGGCGTCACGCCCTCGCGGTTCCGGCGGCAGCGGGGATGCGCAGCCTGGCCAAAGAAGGTTGCCGCTGAGGCATCAAGGAGAGCAACGTGCCTAAGATGAGCGGGAATCCGCTGGCCCACATCCACCAAACCATCGGGTTGATCAACACACGGAAGACAGCCTCGCCGCCGTCTCGAAACTCCGACGGGACGATATAGAAATCCTCCCACGGCGTGCTGCGAATCGCGCCGCGAGTCGATGCGATGTTGAATACGGGATAATCGGCCCTGAGCGCTTCCATGACTCCGACATCACGGTCCCCGGCGAATACTCGGAATTGGGCGTAGTCCTCTTCGCGGTCACTGTACGACTCGTGTCTAGAGCCGAGGTACGTGAACGTGTACCGGCCCAGCGTTTCGGTCTGGCCGGGGCTCATCGCGAAGTCGCGTTGGGTGCTGTAGAACGACGACGCCGTGGCGCCGGCTACGAGCATGATGATCGACAGATGAACGACGTAGCCGCCGTATCGAGGCCGGTTGGCGGACAGCAGCCGGAAGAACGCGACCGGGATGTTTTCGCCCCGGCGATGGCGCGATCGTGTGCCACGGTACCACTCGTGCAGGATCCCGGCGACGACAATGGCGCACGTCATGAACGCCACCAACGCGACGGGTTGTCTTATCCCGGCCACGGCCAACGCGATGCCCGCCACGACCGCGGCTACCGCTGGGAAGCGCAACGCCTTGGCGAGACCTCGGGGCGTGGCGCGCCTCCAGGGCAATAGCGGCCCGACGCCCATCAGGAAGACGATGCCCAGCAAAAGAGGGCCGTTGACGCGGTCGAAGAACGGCCTGCCAACCGTTACGACGATATCGTTGGCGGCCTCCGAGAAGATCGGGTAGATGGTGCCCCAAAGCGTGACGAATGCCACCGCGAGGAACAGGACGTTCTGAGCCAAGAATCCGCTTTCTCGAGAGAGCATCGACTCCAAGCGGCCATGGCTTCGGAGCGTGTCCAGCCGCCAAATGAAGATGCCCACCGATCCGAACAACGTCACGGCCATCGCGATGAGGAACAGCCAACCCATCGTCGATTCTGCGAACGAATGGACCGACGGAACCGGGCCGCCGCGATTGATGAACATGCCGAGTTGCGCCATTGTGAAGCCGATGATGATGATCACCATGTTCCACATGCGGAACATGCCGCGCCGTTTTTGAACCATGATCGAATGCACGAAGGCGGTCATCGCCAACCACGGCATCAGCGCTGAGTTCTCGACTGGGTCCCACGCCCAGTAGCCGCCCCAACCGAGGATCGTGTACGCCCACCACGAACCTAGCAGCAACCCGAGGGTCAAGACGAGCCAAGAAATCATCCCCCAGATTCGCCCGAGGTCGACCCACTCGTCGTTGCCGCCTTTGCCCGCGAGCAACGCGCCGATCGCGATGCTGAACGGCAACGCGACGGAAATCAGCCCGGCCATTTGGACCGGCGGGTGGATGAACATCCCGAAATGGACGAGCAGCGGGTTGATGCCTTGGCCGTCAAACGGGATGATCGCCAGTCGTGAGAAAGGATTGGCGAGGAACACCATCACGCCCAGGAAGAACGCCAGCACGATTGCGAGTACTCCGGTCGCGTAAGGAGCGGTGTAAGGGAGACGGCTACGCATGCTGGCAACGGTCGCAACGGCCATGATCGCGAAGATCACGCCGAGGAACAGCATCGAGCCCGCGTTGCCCGCGTAGAACGCTACCCACACGTAGGCTCGCGGCATGCCAAGGCTGCTGTTTTCCGCGACGTATCGGACGGAGAAGTCATTGTCCACGAACGCGTAGATCAATGCCATCGTGGCGATCAGCAGCAGCACAGGCACACTGTACATGCCATACCTGCCACTGACGACGAGCTCCGGAATCCGGCGGAACACGCCCAGGAACGACGCTGGAACGACGTACACCGCGGCGATGAAGGCAAGTACCAATGCGAGCTGCCCTGCGTCAACGATCATCCAAGCGACCTCCGTTACGGCCCCGATGCATGGGCACGGTCGGTAATGTCAATTCCATCCTCAACCAGGAGGAGCCTCATCGCGCCGGGGAACTTCGTTGTCGAGAACCGCCTCGATGCGCTCGAAGTATTGGCTCCGCTCGTCATCGCTGAGCGAACCCTCCGCCGCATCGTCGAACTCGGCGTCGGGCTTGGTCATCCACTTCAGCATGAGAAATAACATCGCTCCGGCGATCACGATCCCAACCGGCGGGATAATCCACGCCATCAAGTCGACGCCGCTCCTCGGGGGCTCCAGCAGAACGCTCGGCCCGTACCGTTCGACAAAGAAATCCTGGACTTGTTTCTCGGTCCATCCTTCGGCCAGTTTGTCGGCGACGATCCCGCGCATCTGAACGGCGAGTGCGTTTTGCGACTGATCGATTGATTCGCCGGGACAGACTGGGCACATGATCGTCTTGTTGAGTTGCAGCGCGCGACTCTCGATTTCCGGAACCTCGCCGTCGACGCCGCCTGAGCAGGCGATTGCGAGAAACAGAACGCTTGATGTTATTGTGATCCAGATTGGGAGTCGCACGTGGCGGGCGGGTTTGAAACCCGCCCATCCGAGTGTTCGGACCGTCTCGTATTTTCCGATGTGTCCAGGCACGAATTCGCCCTTCGATTTCGATGATGGAACATTATACCTGGAATGAGGTTCGGAGGTGGCTGAAATCTCGGTGCGAGTTGACGCCTCGGATGCTATAATTCGGCGGAAAACACAAGACAGTTGAGCGTGCGATTGCACTTGCCCGCCGGCTTGAAAGTCGATATGTCATAGAAGAGAGGCCTCGAATGTCGGTCCTGTACGTAGCATCGAACCAACCCGGCGCCGGGAAGACCGCACTGTGTTCTGCGCTCGCACTCGTGCTGAGGCGTCAGGGACAGAAGGTCGCCGTGTTCAAACCGTTCACGGACGGCGATTTAGATGACGATGCCGCGACGTATCGCGCTCTCCTCGATCAGGAGTCCGATGGCTGGCCTCTGCAAGCGCCGTCAGGCGGCGGGTTGTCAGCGGAATCGATCGCCGAAGCATCGAGCGCGCTCAGCGCGGTCGGCGCCCAAGCCGATCACGTCATCGTCGAGGGCAGCTCTGCAATCAGCGCGGCGGACTCGGCCAAACTCGCCGCGGCTCTGGACGCGAAAGTCGTTGTCGTGGCGGCCTATAAGCCCGAACTGACTACTTCGGACCTCAGTGACTGGACCGAATCGCTGAACGGACGCCTCTCCGGCGTCATCGTCAATAACGTGTCCCTCCACGCCGGCAACACGCTCGCGACCGGATTCGTCGCATCGCTCACCGATGGAGGTCCAGCCCACCTCGGTTCGATCCCCGAAGACCGTACACCACTGGGCGCTAGCGTGGGCCAACTCGCCGAGCATCTCGGCGGAAGGTTCGTTGTCTGCGAGCCCGACACCTCGATACTGGTTGAGCGCTATCAGGTTGGCGGCATGGGGCTCGATCCCAGCAAACTCCGATTCGGCGCGGAAACCGACAACGCGGTCATCGTTCGTGGTGATCGGCCGGACATCCAGATGTCGGCGCTGAGTGCGCCAGTCTCTTGCTTGGTGCTGACGAATGGCATCGACCCAATCGAGTACGTGAAATATGAAGCGGAACGGGTCAACGTCCCGGTCATGGTCGTCGATACAGACACCATAGCCACGATGGACGCTCTGGAGGGCCTCGTTGAAGG
>JASMDM010000086.1 GCA_030752795.1 SAR202 cluster bacterium
TTCGTGTCCTGGATTCGCTCTTCTGCGGCTCGGTTCTTATCTTCTGTGTTCTCGATCGCTGCTGCTCCTTCCCTGGGGACATTCTATCCCCCTGTCAGGAGCTCGCTTTACCTAATGTGAGTCTCTGTTAATTTCAGGCCCGAATGTGTCCCACTTTCGCTGACGGTCTACAGTCGGTAGGATCTGCCTACGAGGATCACGGCACGGTTTTCGCATCCCCTCTGGGCCGGCTCTTGGACCCGGATATCCTCACGAAAACATGGCAGCGGATTTGCCGCGATGCCGGTGTGAAGTACCGCCTTCACGACCTGCGACACGCCCATGCGACCACGCTGATCGAGGCAGGGACACACATCAAGACCGTCCAGAATCGCCTAGGTCACAGTTCACCATCGCTCACGATGGCTGTCTACGCGCACGTGTCGCCGGACATGGACAAGGAAGCCGCCAACGCCTTCGCGAGCGCGATGTCAGACTAGATGTCGGCAAAATGTCGGCAATTCAGCAAACACAACGGCTCCGGAATACTCTTCGGGGCCGTTTTCATGCCTGGAATAGAGTGACCCGCCCCGGACTTGAACCGGGAACCTACTGATTAAGAGTCAGTTGCTCTGCCAATTGAGCTAGCGGGCCAGGAGATGCCTGGGCGACGGTTGTGGTTGGCCGTCGGGGCCGAGGTCCGTCGCTGCTTTGATTCTAGTCGTGACGCGTTTCGCGCGTCAAGGCGCATCGGTTATAGTGTCCGCAGGATGGCATCCATTCTGTTGACGCTCATCCGCACGCGTGATATTCTGTTTTAGCGCAATTTTGCACACTTTGTTGAGTAATGTCTGTTCGCACTCATTGCGAGCTTTGTGCTCGATTCATGGAGGCTATCCGTTTTGAGGCGTATTGTTGAACACGTGCGCCCGTGGATAGGTCGCAATTGGCGTTTCGGATCGTCGTGGTTGCCGCTATTGTCGCGGCGTTCGGCCAAGTCACCCTGGGGGGCGTCGTTCGGGTGACCGAGTCGGGGCTTGGATGCCCTGACTGGCCGTTGTGCCACGGGCTCGTGATCCCGCCGTTCGAGGTCGAGACGCTCATCGAGTACTCACACAGGCTCTCGGCATCGTTGCTCAGCGTGTTCGTGGTCGGCGTGGCCGTGCTCGCGTCCTTCCGGGCTCGGAAGGACCGCGACAGGCGCGAGGTGCTCGTCCCCGCCCTGCTCGCTGTCGGACTCGTCGCGGTCGCGGCAGTGCTCGGCGGAGTCACTGTCTTAACCGAGCTCGCGTGGTGGGTCATCGTGCTGCACCTCGCGATCGCGGAGGCGCTGATCGCCGCGCTGATCGTGGCGGCGGTGACCGGATGGGACGCCGACGAGGCGAGCAAGCGGTCTCGACTCGAAGGATCGCTGTATCGTGGGCGGGACGCGGTGACGGTGTACGCGGCGTTCGGGGTGCTTGCGGTGATCCTGTTCGGCTCGTACATGGTCGGATACGGCGCGGGACCCGCGTGCGGGACATGGCCATTGTGTCGGGGCAGTTTGATGCCGGACGGGACGGCGGAGGCGCTGCACATGGGCCATCGATTCACGGTCGTCGTGATGACCGGGCTGATCCTCGGGACGATACCCGCCGCCCGAACTCGGCGGCGGTCGGACCCGCTGGTGGCGCTGTCGGCGGTGTTGCTGCTGGCGGCGCTCGGAGCGCAGGTGTTGCTGGGCGCGATCACGGTGTGGAGCGGGTTCGCGGCGGAGGCGAAAGCGCTGCACCTGAGCTTGGCGACGCTGGTGTGGATCGCGCTGATCACGATGGCGGCTCTGATATACTTGCCGCGGCGATTTTCAGCCGCGCCAATGCCCGCTACAGCCCGTGACGGGGCGTAACGAGGAGACTGAATGGCGACTCAGATACTGACTCGAGAGAGCGTGGTCCGCGACTACATCGCGCTGACCAAGCCCCGAATCATCGTCCTGCTCGCTTTCACGGCGCTTGGCGGGATGTTCCTGGCGTCCGGCGGGGCCCCGAATCCCGCGCTGACGCTGGTCGTGCTGTTTGCGGGCTCGCTGGCGGCGGGCGGCGCCAACGCGCTGAACCACATCCTCGACCGTGACATCGACGAGCGGATGACGCGCACTCGCCAACGACCGGTCGCTCGAGGAGCGATGTCGGTCGGGAACGCGCTGTGGTTCGGCATCGGGCTGAACGCGATCGCGTTTGTGATGCTGACGATGTTCGCCAACTCGCTGGCCGCCGCGCTGACGCTGGGCGCGACGCTGTTCTACATATTCGTCTACACGAAGACCTTGAAGCGCACGACGCCGCAGAACATCGTCATCGGCGGCGCGGCCGGAGCTCTCCCGCCCGTAATCGCCTGGGCCGCGGTCACCGGGACGATCGGACTCCCCGCCGTGGTGCTGTTCGCGATCGTGTTCCTGTGGACTCCGCCGCACTTTTGGGCGCTCTCGCTGCTGCTGAAGGACGACTACGCCGACGCGGGCGTCCCCATGCTGCCTGTCATCGCTGGCGTGCGCGCGACGAAGCTGTCGATCCTACGATACACGTGGGTGCTCATCGCATCGACGCTGCTGCTGACCGCGACCGGCGCCGCCGGTCCAGTGTACGCGATCGGAGCGTCGCTGCTCGGCGCGGGCTTCGCCTACTACGCGATCCGAATGCTGCGAATGCCCGGCATCGAGGGCGCGAAGGCAGCGTACCTGTACTCGCTGGCATACCTCGGCTTGCTGTTCGTGGTCATCATCGTCGACAGCGTGGTGCACGGCGCCTAGTATCGAGCTCGGGGACAGCATCCGGTCTGCGCTGAACCGCAGACTGCGGGATTCCTGTTGACGTTTTCGTTGTAAAATTCCGCCGACATGGCCCGGATATCGAACTTGTCCTGTCCCACCCGCCCGCCCGCCCGCCCGTGAAAGTATTCTAGGGACACCCTCATCCTTCCGTCGCGGAAGGACGCCGGGGCTTCGCCCCTGGACTCCGATGTGCTGATAGGTTGTGAACGTGATTCACGCGTTCGTGGTAAGCCCCGATTGTATCGGGATTATGCCTGTAGATATGGCAATGCTTTGGACAGCAACGGCGCTCCAAAATTCTGTCATTCAGAGGCCGCTACCGAAGAATCTGGAGCCCCGCAGGCAAACGTTTTCGACGCCGTTACTCGGGTGCCTCGACACATCTGGATCCCGGATTCGTCGGGACTTGTCGAACCACAACCCGCGAGACACCGCTGCCTGGACTTTCGAGCCCCGCATACGAGACTGAATGCCTGAGGCGTGTCTAGCTCGCGGGCCATCGACAGGCTCAGGCCGAACGGGTGGGAGAGTGAGTCATCGTGTTAGAGGCTTGGCCCCGCATCAGAACAGTGTGTTGATGCGTGATGACCCCGCAACACGCGGTCACGATGAATCCCGACGCATCGGGATCCCGGCTTCGTCAGGACTTGGTCGAACCGCAAGCCGCGAGACACCGCTGCCTGGACTTTCAAGCCCCGCATACGAGATTGAATGTCGGAGGCGTGTCCTACTCGCCAAAGGGCCATCGACAGGTCCCGACAAAGCCGGGATACCGATGCGTCAGGACTCAGGCCTAACGGATGGGAGAGTGGGCCATCGTGCAAAATGTTTGGGCGCTCGTTCGAATCGTATTTTGATGCGTGATGACCCCGCATCACACGTTCACGGTGAGTCCCGACACATCGGAACCTCCGCTCTTTCGTTACTTGTCGAACCACGCCCCACGAAACACCGCTGCTTGGACATTCATGTCCCGCATACGACCAGACCGAACGCCGGATATGTGTATTGCTCGCGGGAGGGCTTTCGACAAGCTTCCAAGTAACGGATTCTCATTCTTGCCATCCTGAGCAGCGGCGAAAGATCTGGTCGTACGCGAAAAATGTCTCCCTGCGAGGCCCGAGATTCTTCGGCTGCGGCCTCAGAATGGCGACATTTCAAGCGCCGTTTCTACCTCAAGCGTTGCCCGTCCTGCAGACATAGCGTTACTCAGACCGAACGGACGGGAGAGTAGGTCATCGTGCAAAAGGTCTGGCCGCGCGTTAGAACAGTGTGTTGACGCGTGATGAGTTCCGCATCCCACGTTCGTGGTGAGTTCCGACGCGTCGGGACTCAGGCTGAACGGATGGGAAAGTGTGTCACCGGCCACGACCCTGAACAATGCGTCCGTGACTTCAACGAGCGCGTGGAGAAGCGTGGGAATCAGCGCCTCACCAGCGTCCGCCCTTGGGCTCGCGGCTGCGATCGACCAAGGGGAGGGCATGTGAAAGGCGTCAACATCCCTCCACACGCAAAGAAGCGGCCCGTTTCCGGACCGCTTCTGTTCGATTTGCGGTGTGTGCTCTCGATCGTCGGGACTGCGCGACCTACGCTGCGACGAGTTGCTCTTTCGCGCGTTCGGCGATCAGAGTGAACGCCTCGGGATCGCGGATGGCCATTTCGGAGAGCATCTTGCGGTTGACTTCGACGCCAGCCAGCTTCAGGCCGTGGATTAGCTGGCTGTACGTTGTCCCGTTGGCTCGAGCGGCGGCGTTGATGCGAAGGTTCCAGAGCTTTCGCATGTCGCCTTTCCGCTCTTTACGGTGAACGTACGAATAACGGAGCGCGTGGATCAGCGATTCGTGGGCGCGCCTGTAATGCAGGTGCCGTACGCCCTGGTGGCCTTTCGTGGCCTTGAGCAGTTTCTTGTGGCGGCGTTTTTTGATGACGCCTCGTTTTATCCTGGTCAACGTAGACTCCTCGGTTGTCCGTTCTAACGGCGGTGGATGCGACGCTGCCGCCGTCGGCAAGTCCGCGCATGCAACCGAATCATGTTAGCAAGCAAAGGGCCTCGATCGCTACCCACTCGGCTAGCCTCCGATCTTGATGTCGGGGCAAGGAAACGCCCCTGACTACAAGCAAGGGGCGAATCTCCGGTTGTATCGTATGGCCTCAGGGCGCCTACGGAAGTCCGTAAGGCAGGGCTCGCTTCAGTTGCGGAACGTCCGACGGGGCGATCTGCAGCTTCTTGCCGTACAGCCGTTTCGCGTTCCCTGGCTTCTTCCTCCGGAGATGACTCTTGTGGCCCTTCATCCGAACGATCTTGCCTGTACCGGTTATGCGGAACCTTCGTTTGGCTCCCTTGTGTGTCTTAAGCTTCGGCACGGTCTAGCACTTTCTCCGGCTCAACGTTTTCGGGCTCGCTCTGAGTTTCTTTTTCGGCCGGCGCGGGCATCTCGATCGCCGGCGACACGATCATCGACAAGCTTCTTCGGCTCTCGAACCGCGGTGGGCTCTCAAGATTCGCTTTGTCGACGAGTTGGTCAGCAACGGCCTTTAATAATGCCATACCGACCTCGGGATGTTCCACCTCTCGGCCTCTGAACATGACCGAGACCTTCACTTTCGACCCTTGACCGAGCAGCCGAAGCACCAATCTGGTCTTGGCTTCGCGGTCGTGCAGGCCGATGCGGGTCTTCATGCGAACTTCCCTGAGTTCGTTGGTGACCTTGGTCTTTCGAACTTTCCGTGCTTCGCGTTCTTTGCGCGTCGCCTCATACTTGAACTTTCCGAAGTCCATGAGGCGGCACACTGGCGGGTTCGCCGCCGGGGCAACCTCGACGAGGTCGTATCCTCTTTCGTCGGCGATTTCCAAGGCCTGTCTAGTCGGCATCACGCCCAACTGTTCACTCTGTTCGTCAACAAGCCTAACTTCAGGCACACGGATGCGCTCGTTGGCCCGGTATTCTCTCGCTATGCTACACCTCTTCAAAGTACTAATGCCCAGGGATTTTCCTGGGTCACAACGAATATATCACACACTGCCCACGCGGGCAACGTAACTCACAATAATTGCAAAGGACGGCGAGGTCGGACGTGCGGGAGGCTGGAGCGAACTCCGCCTCCCGCACACTATGTTCAAGCGATTGACGCCTCTGAGGCGATCCGTTTCGTCAGCTCTTCCAGCGGCACCGCGCCGAGATCCTCGCCTCCGCGCAGGCGTACGCCCACCGCCTCCGCCGCCTCTTCGCGGTCGCCGACAATCAGCATGTACGGTATCTTCTGCACCGTCGCCCCACGGATCTTGAGGTTCATGCGCTGGTTTCGGGTGTCGTTCTCGACTCTGACGCCGGCTTCGGTCAGCACGGCGGCGACTTTCTCGGCGTAGGCGTGGTGCCGGTCGGCGATCGGAACGATGACGGCCTGGACAGGCGCGAGCCAGGTTGGGAACGCTCCGCCGTAATGCTCGATGAGCATCCCCATGAACCGTTCGAGCGAGCCGAACAGGGCTCGGTGGACCATGTAGGGCCGGTGCTCTTGGCCGTCCTCGCCGATGTACGAGATGTCGAAGCGCCGGGGCAGGTTGAAGTCGAACTGCACCGTGGTGCACTGCCACAGCCTGCCGATGGCGTCTCTGATGTGGATGTCGATCTTCGGGCCGTAAAAGACCCCGCCGCCCCTGTCGACCTGGTAATCCATGCCGCGCTGATCGAGCGTGTCGCGCAATGAGTTGGTGGCGAGCTCCCATTCTTCGTCGGAGCCAACCGACTTCTCGGGCCTCGTGGCCAGCATGACTTCGAACTCGCTAAATTCGAACTTCCGTAACAGGTGGAACGTCAGGTCTAGGACGCCGCTGACCTCGTCGGCGATCTGGTCGGGCCGGCAGAAGATGTGGGCGTCGTCTTGGGTGAAGCCTCGAACGCGCAGCATCCCGTGTAACGTGCCGCCGCGCTCGTAACGATACACGGCGCCGAGCTCGCCGACGCGCATTGGCAAGTCTCGGTAGCTTCGCTGGTCCGTCTTGTAGTACATCACGTGGAACGGGCAGTTCATCGGCTTGAGGTAGTACTCTTGCCCGTCAAGGTCCATCGGAGCGTACATGCCGTCCTTGTAGTTTTCGAGGTGGCCGCTGGTCTCCCACAGTCCGGCGCGACCGACGTGCGGGGTGTTGACGAGATCGTAGCCCCATCGATAGTGCTCGCGTTTCCACAGGTCCTCGAACAGGCCGCGAACACGCGCGCCTTTGGGGTGCCATATGACGAGCCCGGGGCCGGTCTCGTCGTGGATCGAGAACAGGTCAAGCTCCCGACCCAACACTCGGTGGTCGCGCTTTCTCGCCTCTTCCAGACGCTCGAGGTACTCGTCCAGCGCCTCCTGCGACTCGAACGCGGTGCCGTAGATCCGCTGAAGCATCTGGCGATTCTCGTCGCCGCGCCAGTACGCGCCCGCTACGCTCAGCAGCTTGAACGCGGGAATGTGGCCGGTCGAATCGACATGGGGTCCGGCGCACAGGTCCTCGAAATCGCCGTGCGTGTAGGTCGAGATCGTCTCTTCTTCAGGGATGCCTTCGATAATCTCCGTCTTCAAGGGTTCGTCCGAGTTCATCTGAAGGGCGTCGGGTCGCGGATATTCGCGATACTCGAAAGGTAAACTCTTGGCCATGACGCCTTTCATCTTGGCTTCGATCTTCTCGAGATCTTCGGTGGTGAAGGCGTTTTCGATCCAAAAATCGTAGTAGAAGCCATCGTCGGTGGGCGGCCCGATTCCCAGTTTGGCGTCCGGGAACATGGTCGTTACCACATCCGCCATCACGTGGGCGGCCGAGTGTCGGATCCGTTCTCTGAGTCCCGCTAGCTCTGGGCCTATTCGTAGCGTCATTGTTCGATGCTCCTGTTGTGCTGGGGCACGCGAAGATTCCATCTGGCGTGCGCCAACGAAGATGTTATTGCAGCGATTGCGATTTGGCCCAGAAACACAGAAGCCTCCCGCGCCATTTGGGCCTGGCGCGCGCGAGGCTATCTAGTCAGCAGTCGTGATGTGAGGGAGAATCCTACGCGGTTCCCAAGGCTGATACCTGCCTTCTATTCGAGGTAACTCTGCGATCAATTCTATCGAGGTACTCTCACCGTGGTCAAGCTACGCCACAGGCCCATGGCTTGGAGGAGCGTCACGAGGTCTCGTCACGCCCGAAGAACCGAGCGAGCTCGTCTCGTTCGAATCGAGGGAGGTCTACATTTCCGGAAGCGGTGCCCATGCGAAGGCCTTGGCTCTTGTCGGTGACTCGGCCGATGTCGAATGCACCGATGCCGGCGTCTCCGAGTGCGGTCGTCAGCGCCTGGACGTCGTCAGGGGCCACGGCGGCCAGCAACGATCCCGACGCGATCAGGCCCAGCGGATCGAGCCCGAGCGCGTCGCAGACGGCTTGCGTTTCGGGTAGGACTGGGATGCTGGTCCGGTCGATCTCCATGCCGACGCCCGCGCCCATAGCCATCTCCAGCAGGCCGCCGACCAGGCCGCCCTCAGTCGGATCGTGCATCGCGTGGACGGGAGCGGCGTCGACCGCGATCGACGCGTCCCGCACGACGCTTATCCCGGGTGAGAACAGGAACTCCGTCGCACGGTCGATCACGTCGGCGCCGACTCCGTGGGCCGTTAGCGTGTCGGCCGCCTCACGCGCCAAGATGGCCGTGCCTTCGACGGCGATCCCTTTCGTTATGACGATGGCGTCGCCTGGTTTCGCCCCGGAGGTCAGCACGACACGATCCTTGTCCACCTCACCGAGCATCGCGCCGACCGCGAGAGGCCGATCGATGCCGTAGGTGATCTCCGTGTGCCCTCCGATCAGCGTGACGCCGAGCTCCTTGCAGGCGACGGTCAACTGGTCGAACACCTCGCGAACCTGATCGGCTTCCGTTCCTTCCGGAAGCATCGCCGTCGCCATCAACCACTGCGGCGTAGCGCCCATAACGGCGAGATCGTTCGCGTTGACCTGCACCAGGTACCAGCCGATCAAGTCCGTCGCGAACGTGATCGGATCGGTCTTGGCGACGAGATATCGATCGCCAAAGTCAATCAGCGCCGCGTCCTCGCCGGTCTTCGGTCCCAGCACCACACGCGGGTCGTTGATCTCGATGCCGCCAAGCAAATCGGTCAGCAGCTCAACCGGCAGTTTTCCAGCTTTCATCGGATGCCGAAAGCCGATCGCTGGATAGTGGGGCTGCAACTGTACGCACCGCCCGATTCTGCGGCCGTAGGGGCGGGTTTCAAACCCGTCCGCGTGTATCGCTCACCATCATGCGTCATTTTATCCGGCTCAGGCTCCTTAGTGGTCTTTCAGGCGTAGTCAACGCGTTGCCGACAGCCGGGCGGGTTTGAAACCCGCCTCCACGCGATGGCGCGTCGCCGCGCGATTCTCAGCATTCGATATGAACGACATCTCATCGATTCGCTGAACGCACGCCTGACACGCCGGAAGCGCAATGCTATCATACTCGGGCTATGATCAAAGCGATATTCTTCGACCTGTACGGGACGCTCGCCGGGTTCCAGCCATCGCGATACGAAATTCAGTCGGCGGCGTGCGTGGAGTTCGGCGTCACCGTGACTCCCGACGGCATTTTGCGCGGATACGGCGCCGCCGATGCGTTGATGGCGCAGCAAAACGCCGTGAAGCGGATCCGCGACCTCGACCGGCAGGAGCGCATCGATTTCTTTTCGGAATACGAACGCCTCGTGATCGCTGGGTCTGACGTCGACGTCACGCCCGAGCTCGCGCACGAGATCTGGTTGCGCATTCGAGAGATGCCATACGAGATGCGCTGCTTCGACGACGTGCTCGCGGCAATGGATGTACTGAAGCAACAGGGCTTGTCGCTCGGCCTGATCTCGAATCTCGACGTTGACGCAGATGAAGTCACCCAAAACATGGGGCTCACACAGTACCTGGATTTCGCGGTGACCTCGCGAGATGTGGGGTCGACGAAGCCTCATCCCCCGATCTTCAACGCGGCGCTGCAGCGATCGGGCGCGCTGCCCGACGAGGCGATTCACGTCGGCGACCAGATAACGTCCGACATCGAGGGCGCGATGGGGGTCGGCATCAATCCGGTGCTGCTCGACCGCGACGGCAACCACGTCGGCATCACGATGTGCCCGCGCATCGAGACGATGATGGAGTTGCCGGGGCTGATCGCCGATTACGCGTAGGGTGCAACGGCGTTGGTGGTTCGCGACCGCCTGGCGCCATCTTCGTTTCCGGGCCTCATACCCGATGATGGTCATCAACTAACTAAGTTGTGCTCAGAGCTTCTCGCGATTCCGAGCATCCGTCCACGGGGAGCCACACACCATCCGTTCGCCCTGAGCCCGTCGAAGGGCCGCCCATCCGCAAGCGTCGCTCAAGCCGTTATGCTCATTAACCCAACACGTTGTACATAACGCTTCACTGCGTGCTATACCTTTCGCAGAAGCAGAAACTTCTGGGGTCCTGTAAATAAAAGTGGGCGTTCAGCGACCAGATTCTTCGGCTGCGGCCTCTGAATGACAGAATTTTGGAGCGCCGTTGCTGTCCCATGCGCTGTTTGGCTCGCGGACATAACGTTGCTCACCACGAACAGTTTTAGGCGAGGCCACGCCCCCAATCCGCTCGCCCTGAGCCCGTCGAAGGGCCGTCCCAGACGCAAGTCCCGCTGCCAGTCTGTTCGCCCTTCTCGACGAACTCAAAGGCAGGCACTGAGCACGACACACCCGCGGGGCGGGCAGCGCATAGGGACGCGACGGCGACGTGATGTCACCTAATTCGGGCAGGAAAGGCGAGTCGTTACTTGGAAGTCCCGACGCATCGCGATCCCGGCCTTGTCAGGACCTGTCGAACCACACCGTTAAACGGCCCAGTCACAGCGGCCGCCGGTCTTATGTCGTGCCGAATCGGCCCTGAGCCGGCGCGGCGTCATAACTCCCGGCGGCGGCGCTCAGAAGCTGGGTGGCCATGCGCTCTCGGAACTCGGTGAACTGCGTGATCGTGTCGATCAGCGGCTCTTCCCAGCCCTCTTCGAGCTGGCCGAGGTCCAGGCGGATCTGTTCGTTGCCCACTTCCGCGGCCCGGTCGAGTCGTCGCTGGAGCGCGCGTCGCGCCCCGCCGACCTGATCGGTCAGCCGTATGACAATCCTGCCGTTCTCCCGGGTGATGGATTCGACGCCAGCCGAAGCGGCGGTTAGCTTCAGACGCATCACGTACAGCAGGTTGCGCGCTTGCCAAGGCAACGGGCCGAAGCGGTCCCGGAGTTCGTCTTCGATCTCGCTGATCGACTCCATCGACTCTTGGTTGATGAGCCGCTGGTATAAGCCCAGCCGCGACGGCAGGTCGATGATGTACTCCGCTGGAAGGCTCGCCGGAATGCCGAGGTCGACCTTCACGCCAGGGTCCGGCGCCAGGCTATCGACCGTCGGTAGCTCGATTCCTTCGATGTCACCTTCGACGAAAGTCGGCGTCTCGCCGGGGAAGATCTCTCCGGATTCGCGTCTTGCCCGCAGTTCTTCGACGGCGCTGGATAGCAGTTTCGTGTACAGGTCGAAGCCGATGGCGTGGATGTGGCCGCTCTGCTCCGCTCCGAGGATGTTGCCGGCGCCGCGAATCTCAAGGTCTTTCATGGCGATACGAAACCCTGCGCCCAGTTCAGTTGCAGCGAGCATGGCTCGGAGGCGGCGCTCGGCGGTCTCGGTCAGCGAGCGGGTCTTTGGCACGAGCATGTACGAGTACGCTCGGCGGACGCTGCGCCCTACCCTGCCCCTGAGCTGGTAAAGCTGCGCTAATCCGAACGTGTCGGCGCGGTTGACGATCAGCGTGTTCACGTTCGGGATGTCGAGGCCGGATTCGATGATCGTGGTGCACACGAGGACGTCAAACTTGCCCTCGGAGAAGTCCGCCATCGCGCCCTCGAGCTCGCGTTCACTCATCTGGCCGTGGGCTATGCCGACCTTGGCCTCGGGGACGATTCGCTTGATGTAGTCGCCCATGTAGCCGATGTTGTAGACGCGATTGTGCAGGAAGTAGACCTGCCCCTGCCGATCCAACTCCCGAAGGATTGCCTCGCGGATGAGCTCGTCGCTGAACTCGGAGACGTAGGTTTTGATCGGCAAGCGCTCTTCGGGCGGCGTCTCCATCGTGCTCATGTCCCGAACGCCGGCCAGCGACATATGAAGCGTCCGCGGGATGGGCGTCGCGGTTAGAGTCAGAACGTCGACCTCGCGCCGCATCTGCTTCAGGCGTTCCTTGTGGGCGACGCCGAAGCGTTGTTCCTCGTCTACGATGACGAGGCCAAGGTCTTTGAATCGCACGTCTTTCTGGATGATGCGATGGGTGCCGATGCAGATGTCGATCTTGCCGTCCGCCAACGCTTCGACTATGTCTTTTTGTTCTTTCGACGTTCTGAAACGGCTCAGCACGTCGATCTTAGATGGATAAGCGCTCATTCGCTGCGAGAACGTCACGTAGTGCTGCTGCGCCAGAACGGTCGTCGGAACCAACACAGCGACCTGCTTGCCGTCCATGACGGCCTTGAACGCGGCTCGCAGCGCGATCTCGGTCTTGCCGTAACCGACGTCGCCGCACACGAGGCGGTCCATCGGTTTCTCGGCTTCCATGTCGTCTTTGACTTCGGACAGCGTTGCCACTTGGTCCGGCGTCTCCTCGAACGGGAACGATTCCTCGAGCTCGGCCTGCCACGGGGTGTCCGGGCCGTGCGCGTGCCCTTTTTCGAGCTCGCGCGCCGCGTACAAGGCCAGAAGCTCGGACGCCATCTGGCGTGTTGAGCGCTCGGCCCGCGCTTTGGCCCGTGACCACTCCTGAGTGCCGAGCCGCGTCAAGTGCGGCGGATGGTCGCTCGGCGCCACATAGTGTGTGACACGGTCGAGATGTTCCATCGGGACGTACAAGCGGTCGCTCTGGGCGTACTGCAGGATCAAGTATTCCGCGCCCTGGGACGACCCATCGGTTGGCCGACCCGTGCCGACAAATTTCCCGATGCCGTGCTCGACGTGCACCACGAAGTCGCCGGGCGATATTTCCGATAGGAACGCGTCCCATCTGACACCGGGTCGTCGCGCGGTTCGTCGTTGCTTCGCGATGCCGAAAATCTCGGTGTCGCCTAGGACGATCAAGCCGCCGCTTGCGTTGGGCATCGCGAAACCGTCGCCAAAGCTCGGGCCCTCGGCTTGAAGCACGGTGAGTGTTCCCGGTTCCGGAGCCTTCGTCAGCGCTCCTGGCAGCGTCGCGTCGGCGCCGTAGTCGGCGAGTATCTCGCTCAGGCGTTTCGAGTGCGCCGTGATCGCGACGACGGTTTGCCTGCCGTTGATCAGATCAGTCGCCTCTTCGACGAAGCTGTCGAGCTTCCCAAGAAACGTAGGCGCGGAACCGAACGGCAGGATATGCACTTGCTGGTAGGTCAGATCATCGGCGCCCCATTGGGTCACGCCCATGCTTCTGGACACCGTCTCAAGCTGGGTTTCCATTTCGGACCAGGGAATGTGGAAAGAGGGAAAGTTGTACGGCAGCTCCCCGCGATCTTCCTTCACGAGCCTGAGCTCGTGTATTCGTTCTTCGGTGTCCCAGGCCGTCCCGGCAACGTCAGGCGGTCGCAACGTAATCACGAGCCCGTCTCGGGGGAAGTAGTCGAGCAACGCGCCGTGATTGAAGAACCCGGCGTACAAGTTCAGGTCGTCGACTTCGTGGCCTTCGAGGAGTTGGGCGAACTCTTCGCGGATGCGGTCCTGCTGCTGCGCGTTGCAGTTCACGACATCGATGCGTGAAATCTCCGCCTCTAGCCGGTCCCGATCGGTCATCGCGGGCAGGGTCTCATGCGCGGGGATGACCTCGATCGAATCGATCATCTCGGTCGATCGCTGATTCGACGGATCGAACATGCGGATGCTGTCGATCTCGGAGCCCCACAGCTCGATGCGGACCGGGAACGACGCCCCGACAGGGAAGATATCGATGATGCCGCCCCGCCGGCTGACCACGCCCGGACCATACACCGAGGATTCGAATCTGTAACCCATCCGACGCCACTGTCCCAGCAAGTCCTCGAGGTCCACCTCGTCGTTGACCTTCAGAGTGTGGACGCTCGACTCGAAGCTGTTTCGGTCCAAAGTGCGCTGGGCAACGGCGACCGACGATGCGACCACCATCGGCGGCCGCGCGCCCGTCGTGAGCGCATACAGCGCCCGCAGCCTCTGCTGGGCGGTGTCGATCTCTGTGACCACGCGCTCGAACGGCAAGGTCTCGGTCTCGGAGAAGTGAAGCACCGAATCGTCGTCGCCGGACCATGCGAGCAGGTTTTCGTGGAGCCGTCGCGCTTCCTCAGGTTTGGGCGCGATGACGAGGACCGGCACATCGAGGTCGCGCCACAATGTCGTCAGCAGGAAGGGCGTGGCGTCCGGCATCGCCTGAACCGTGGCCGAAGCTGAAGGTTTGTGAAGCGTCTCGCTCAACTGTTTGTACTGAGGAGTCGGTTCGAGGAACGCCGAAAGCGAGCTGAGATTCATGTGCGATGTCGTCCTGTCGAGCTTGTGATTCCGGGTGTATTCCGATTGGGCCGAAACGCCTAAACGACCAGCACCCGATGCCGTGTCTTGTCACGACTCGCGGTCTGGCCATCGTCAATTGTATCACCGGTGGACGGCGGGCAGTCTGCTACGACACTCCCATCGCGTCCAGTTCGTCGTCATCGATGCCAAAATGGTGTGCGACTTCGTGAACCACGGTGTCCTGGACCTCTTTCACCACGTCCTCGTCACTGGGACATACGCTCTCGATAGTCGTTTGAAACAGGGTGATCTTGTCGGGGAGAACCAGGTTGTAGTCGTATCGGTCGGGCAGCGGGATGCCCTCGTACAGCCCGAGCAGCAACTCGTCCTCGTCGAGGCCGGAGCCGATGAGTTGGTCTCGGGACGCCGTTTCCTCGACCACGACGTCTACGTTGTCCATGCACGAGACGATCTCGTCCGGGAGTTCTTCCAGGGCTTGTCGCACAAGCCGTTCAAATTGTGCTCTTTCCATCGCGCAAAGAGTGTACCAGAATTCATGGTTGACCTTGCAAGGCGATTCGGCCTTGACCGGATCCTCGAGTTGAAATATGGTTGCGGCGGACTCGTTGCCATATCGCTCGTCGATGCACAGAAATGATGAGGATTCTCCGCATATCTGAGCTCGACGCTGGCAATCACTTCGTCCATACCAAATCTCCAGGGAGGCAGCAATGAAAGTCACGGCCATCAAAAGCTATTCGGTGCAGGCGGGCGACGGTCGCCCATATTTCATCGTGAAGGTCGAAACAGACGAAGGTATCTACGGCCTCGGCGAGATCGGCATTCGCAACTGGGGCGCGGCGATTACCGCTGCAATCGACCACCTGTCCGAGATCGTGATCGGCGAAGATCCGTGGAGCACCGAACGTCTATGGCAGCACATGTTCCGCGGCGGCTTCTTCCCTGCCGACAAGGTCTACTGCTGTGCCATCAGCGCCATAGACATCGCGCTATGGGACATCAAAGGCAAAGCGGTTGGAATGCCCGTGTACAAGCTGCTTGGCGGGCCAGTCCGGGACAAAGTTGTCTGCTATCCGCATTCCCAGGGCACGACGACTCCGGAGCTGGTAGAGAACTGCATCGAGCACGTTGAGGCTGGCTGGAAGTTCGTACGCTGGGGCCAACCCGAAACCGGTGGCAAGTTCGAGTACCAGGGCATAGACGGGCGATTGGAGCCGGTCGAATCGATGCGGTTAGCTGAAGAGCAGATGGCGGCCGTGCGCGAGGCGGTAGGCCCGGACATCCAGATATGTTTCGACGTTCATACCAGGTTGGACACGGCTCACGTGGTCACGATGTGCAGGGCTCTCGAGCCGTTCAACCCCTTCTTCATCGAAGACCCGTTGCGGTCCGAAAACCCCGCCAGCTATCGGACGCTGGCGCGTCACGTTTCGCTGCCCATCGCCGCCGGTGAGCAATGGGCGTCCAAGTGGCCGTTCCGCGAGGTGATCGAAGAGGAGCTTATCAACTACGCCCGCATCGATCTGTGCATCGTCGGCGGTCTGACAGAGGCGCTCAAGATCACGCATTGGGCGGAGACTCACTACATCGACATCGTGCCCCACAACCCGCTCGGCCCGGTCAGCGCGGCGGCGTGCGTCAACCTGTGCATGGCCTCGACCAACGTCGGTGTGCAAGAGATGCCGAAACGACCGGGCACGTTCGCGACGGACCTTTTCCCGATGCAGATCGAATGGGAAGACGGCTACGCCTGGACGCCGTCGGATCGCCCCGGCCTCGGCGTCGACTTCGACGAGGCGTTCGCTAACGCGAACCCTGCGCCGCTAACCGGTTGGACGCCGCTGCTGCGCCGAAACGACGGCGCGTTGACGAACTGGTAGAGAGCCTCGGGCAGTTGTTGGCTTTGGCCGTGATTGGCGGGACCGCGATTTAGTCGTGCGACAGCACCCGGAATCCGTCCCCGTCGGGAACGAGCAGGACGCTCGCGCCCTGGGTTCCGGCCACTTGGCGCGCCAGGTCTTCGTAGTCGAGCTCGGCCGGATGAGGCGTCGATGCGTCAGGGTCGGCCCAGGACAGCTCCGTGATCTCGTATCCGAGCGCGGCTTCGAGTCCGAGGACGATCTCGTCCACGCCACCGACCGTGAGCACGGATACCTGCTTCGGTTCCGACCCGGTGTGTGCCGCGAAAACCGGCGCGGCGTCGCGGTCGGTCCGGTAGATCGACCAGAAGTACGGCAGGAATGCGCCGGACGTCACGGCTACGCCGATGGCTGGCCGGATGTCGCGGACTGTCTCAATCGACAGGCTGGCGTCCAGCAAATCCCGCAGGAACACGAAGAGCGTGCCGCTGACGCTTCCGACCGCGGCCAAGACGCCGGCGCCAAGCGCGGTGAACAGGAACGTGCGGCGAGACAGCGAGGTGCGCTCTCCGAGCACACCTTCGGTCACCCTGCTCTGGGCGTCACGCCAGTAGTAGACGAGTAGCGGAGCTCCGATCGCCGCGAGCGTCAGCACCAGGGCGATCGGCTCCTTCCACAGGTCCTCGCCGGATACGAGAATTCTCGTGCGCTCGGTCAGCAGCGCGAGAGCCGTGTTGACGAGCGTGAACGACGCGAACGTCACTGTCCCCAGACCCAGCGCGGTCACCAGATAAATGTACGCGCGACGCGAGCCGGTCGTGCGCGCGCCGTCTTCGGATCGGACCTCCCACCAATGGTAGGCCCAGATCGTCACGCCGACGGTCAACGTGGCAATGGCTGAAGGCAAGATCTCGAAGTGCGCGACAGCAGGGTCAGCGTTGGGCACCCTGAGGAGCCACTCAAGGCCGCGGTTGACGATGATGCCCGCGCCCACAAGCGCCGTGATCGCCCCGCCGAGTATCGTGTAGACGTATAAGTAGACGAGACGCAACGACGAATCGCGGTCACTGACCGCGATCCTCAACCAATGGAACGCCCACATGCCGCCGCCCACGACGCCGACGGCCAGCGCGTCACGAAGCGTGTGGCGCCAGAGGCCGGTTTCCGATGGCAACATCACCGGGACCGAAAACGCCGCCATGTATCCTTCCACCAAGATTACGTGCACGATTCTGGCCACACCGAAAGCCAGCATTGACACGCCGACGAGCGAACCCAAGTATAGGTAAATCCGCCGCACTCCCAGCGTCTCAGGGGAATCTTGGCCTTCTTTGCGTTCGAGGATCCAATGCAGCATCCAAACAATCGCCGCGATCACGACGGAAGCCCAGGCGAATCCTGAAAAACCCGTTGTGCCGAACGCCCAGAAAAGGACTCGAGTCAAGCCAACCGCAACCAAGCCGCCGCAAACCGAGAGCACCAGGTACAGGTACAGCTTGCGTATGAACGACAACTTCTCAACGGGCACTTCGGCCACATACCGGCGTATCGCGCGCCAGTGGAACGCCCACAGTGGAGCGCCCACGATGAACAGCGCCAGGCCCCAGGCGATCCCGGTCGTGGACGATGACACAACGTCCGAGTCGACGACGCGCTCGAACAGATCGGCTGCGACCAAGATCACGCCGTTGACGGCCATCATCAGGGTCACGAAGGCAACGACGTAGAAGTAGAGGCGCTTAACCGTCCCGATTCCGGGGTCTATCCGCCTTCTGTGATTCCGCATCGACAAGCCCGCGTAGATCGCGTAAACGATCCCGGCCACAACAGCGAAAAAGACGAGCATCGTGATCAGAGCTTGGATTGGCATCTTGTAGCTCCGGTTCTACCGTTCATTTAGATTGTTGGTGTGGGAGCTGGCGTGGGCTCAGGCGCTGGGACCGGCTTCGGCGCCAGCGTCTCGCGCGCCGGGGTCGGCGGCCGAATAGCCCCGCAGTCGTACAGCGGCCAAGGATATTGTCTGAACCGCCAGTCGCCGTCTTCCGGTTCGAGCGCGTATTGTTGCTCATACGACGACTCTGAGCTCCCGAAAGGGCCGTCTGACCGAAATTCGGTAACCCGCAACGTGACGAACGTGACCGCGCCAACCGTGTCGGTCCTCTCCAGCGTGATTCGGTTGTCCTCAAATCGGTTGTCGTAATTGAGTCGCGAAGCGAAGATCTGCTCGGGACCGCAATCTTGTTGCAGACTAGAGGTCAGCATGCTGTAGGCGTCTTCATACTCGGATTCATCCATGGCCTGCAGGAACGACTGCACCTTGGCCTCCGGGGTTCCGGCCTCGAACTCGGTCTCGCGTTCCAACAATGCGACGACGACGCTGACCACAAGCAGGACGCCCAGCGCCGAAGCCGCTCCGATCATCCAGAGTTTTCCCATGGCCGGTCTTCCTCTCACGCATCTCTCATGTCGCATCCGAACACGCCCGATTTGGGCCGCGTGCCTCAGTATGCCAGACGCTTGGAAGGCGGTTGTAGGTGCTTTCGGACCATCTTCCGATGGTAGAGGATGATCGTGAATTTCAATTGACACCTAAAATGGGTGTTGCTATGCTTAAGCCGCTTTCGGACCGGTAGTTCAAGGAGGCATGATTGCCGCAGGGATTCGATATCAACTGGATCGCCGTTTTGCTGGTCGGAGGCGTTGGGTTCGGGGCAGTCGTCGGGGTGTTCGTCACATCCTACATTTTGGCTCCCAAACGCCCTTCTGAGATCAAGGACACGCCATACGAGTGCGGCATACCGCCCACGCCCTTCGCCTGGTCTCAGATCCAGATCCGCTACTACGTTTTCGCTATCCTCTTCGTCATCTTCGACGTCGAGGCGGTCTTCCTGTTTCCGTGGGCTGTCGTATTTATGAATCTGAAATCCACGGCGCCTGCCGTCTTCTACGAGATGCTGGTCTTCATCGGCATACTGTTCTTCGGCGTGATCTACGGGTGGCGAAAAGGGGTGTTGCAGTGGAGATAACGCTGGGGCAAAACTACGAGCCCGGTCGTGGCAACACGCCTGCGTCCAGCATTCTGGAAAAGGTTCTTCCCAACGCGATTACGGCCCGCTCGAACGATCTCTTCGCATTGGCCCGAAGATCGTCGATCTGGACCTTGTCGTTCGGACTCGCGTGCTGCGCCATCGAGATGATGAGCGCCCACATGTCGCACCACGACCTGGACCGGTTCGGCATCGTGACGTGGCCGTCGCCGAGACAGGCCGACGTGATGATCGTGGCAGGCACCGTCGTCAAGAAGATGGCGGAGCCGATCAAGCTGTTGTACGAACAGATGCCCGATCCGAAGTGGGTCATCGCCATGGGCAGTTGCGCCACGAACGGCGGACCGTACTATCGCTCGTACTCGGTAGTGATGGGCGTGGACCATCTGATCCCGGTCGACGTCTACGTTCCCGGTTGCCCGCCCCGGCCCGAGGCGCTGATGCATGGTTTCATGCAACTCCAAGAAAAGATCGAGAAAGACGCTCAGCAACGTGGCACAACGTCCTCCTAAGCGCGAGCCTCAGATACCGGAAGCTCCGGTGACCTTGGACGAGACCGGCGAGGCGCTGTCAGCTCTCGTTACAGAGATCATTTCTCCGAAATTCGAAGTCGAGATCGGCGCGGCGATCGACGAGGTCACAGTCACCGTCAAGCCGGAGGATATTCCGGCGCTGTGCCTCGCGGCGCGCGACGATGAGCGGCTTGATTTCAACTACCTTCGTTGCCTCAGTGTGGTCGACTACAACGACAGGCTCGAAGTCAACTATCACCTGTTTTCTCTGGACAAGCGCCACAAGATGGCGGTGAAGACCAACCTTTCGCCGGACGACGCGGTCGTCGGCACGGTGATCGAGGTCTGGGCCGGAGCGGACTGGTACGAGCGCGAGGGCCACGACCTGTTCGGCGTGACGTTCGCGGGACACCCGAACCTGGTCCCGTTGCTTCTTTACGAAGGATTCGAGGGCTTCCCGGGTCTCAAGAGCTTCCCGTTCCACGAATACGAAGAGTGGTAGACGTCGGGCGACTGGGTCGACTGATCGATCTCTATACCGCCGGCAACTGAGGTGCTTTGAAATGGTGCGGCTCGTCTATCGGGCAGAGTTCTTCCAAGAAGACGACTTGTGGGTGGGATTGTGCCCTGACCTCGACGTGTCGAGTTTTGGCGACAGTGCTGACGAGGCCAAAGAGTCGCACAAGGAAGCCGTCGCGACTTTCATCGAGGGGTGCGTTGAACTGGAAAGCTTGACGGATGTCCTGGTTGAGTCCGGATATACCCTGGATGGAGATGTTTGGAGCATCCGCGAAAGATTTACTGACAAAATGGAAGCTGTTGTGGTGTGAGTTTGGCTTACACGACGCTAAACGGGGTCGACAACTGGCCCCTAATGCAGAAGATATCTTGAGCGTAGGCGCTGTGGTTCGACAAGCCCCGACAATGCCGGGATCCCGATGCGTCGGGATTCACCACGAACGGAATAACGAAAAATCGTTCGCACTGAGTCCCGACGCAATCGGGATTTTATCCGAGGGTCGGACATAACATCAGGCAGCAACGGAGCCACAACATAATGTCATTCTGAGGCCGCAGCCGAAGAATCTGGGGCCCCGCAGGCAATCGGTATTGACGCCGAAACTCGGAAGCTTATCGAAGGGCGGCGACTCTCAATCAGGGCAACGACCCCGAATACAAGTCCAGAACACCCAGCAACAAACTAACAATGCAGATACAAGAACAACCGACTGACAAGACCGACTCACTTGATATTCTGATCAACATGGGCCCCCAACACCCTTCGACTCACGGGGTGTTTCGCCTGGTTATCTGGGTCGACGGCGAACGCATCGTTCGCACCGAGCCGCACATAGGCTACCTCCATCGCGGCGCCGAGAAGCTCTTCGAAGACGAGCAGTACAGCCAGGTCATCACCTTGTTCGACCGACTGGACTACATCTCCAACTTCAACAGTGAACTCGCGTTTTGTGTGGCCGTCGAGAAGCTCATGGAAATCGAAGTTCCTGAGCGAGCTCAGTACATCCGCGTAATCCTGTGCGAGCTCAATCGCATCGCCAACCATATGCTGTTTTACGGCGTATTCGGCCTCGACGCCGGAGCGATGACTCCGGTCCTCTACGGCTTTCGTGAACGCGAAAACATCCAGGCGCTCTTCGAGACCGTCACTGGCGCGCGAATGATGCACAACTACTTCCGAGTCGGCGGCGTCAACACGGACCTGCCCGACGACTTCGGAACCCGGCTCACCGCGCTGGCCTCGCAGCTCGAGCGGGCGATTGAGGAGTGCGACGAACTGCTGTCGCAAAACGAGATGTTTCTCGCCCGAACCAAAGGGATCGGCATTCTCGAGGCCGACGAAGCGATTGCGCTCGGCGTCACCGGACCGGCGCTGCGGGCGAGCGGCGTGCTCGAAGACGTTAGAATCTCCGAGCCGTACTCGATCTACGACCGCTTCGACTTCGGCATCCCGGTCGGGACAATCGGCGACTGTTGGGATCGATATTACGTCCGCGTCGAGGAGATGCGCCAGTCGCTCAGGATCATCGACCAGGCAGCCGCGCAGATCGAACCTGGCGACATCCAGGCGCGGATGCGGCGAATCGCCAGGCCGCCCAAAGGCGAAGTGTACTCCCGAACCGAATCCCCGCGCGGCGACTTGGCCGTGTTCCTCGTCAGCGACGGATCGGACAAGCCGTATCGCCTGAAAGTGCGCGCGCCGTCGTTCGCGACCCTGCAGGCGCTTCAGCCGATGCTCAGGGACGCGTTCATCGCCGATGCCGTGGTGGTCCTTGGATCGACCGACATCGTACTGGGCGAGGTGGACCGGTGACGCTCACCGACGTCTTCGTCTACTCACTGGGCGCGGCCGGCCTGTTCGGCTTCTTGTCGGTGGTCGTGCTGATCCTCACTTACGCCGAACGCAAGGTGCTCGCCCGGATCCAGCAGCGCCTCGGGCCGATGCGCGTGGGAATATACGGCATACTGCAACCCGTCGCAGACGCGATCAAGCTGATGACCAAGGAAGACATCCTGCCGTCTTGGGCTGATCGCCCGGTTTATTGGGTTGCCCCGATGGCGGTGCTCCTGCCAGCGATAATGCTTTGGGTGACGATTCCGATGGCCCGCGATCTGGTGCTCCGAAACCTGGACCTCGGCCTCTTCTACATCTCGGCGATCTCGGTTCTGTCGGTTATGGGACTGCTGATGGCGGGCTGGGGTTCGGCAAACAAGTACGCCATGCTGGGCGGGCTCCGCGCGGCGGGCCAGCTTATCAGCTACGAGATACCGTTCATCATGTCTATCTTGGCGGTGGCGATGCTTGTCCAGTCGTTGAATCTGATCACGATTGTGGACAGCCAGAACCACTTCGCCAACGTTCTGATCCAGCCGCTCGGCCTGTTCATCTTCATCGCGGCCGCGCTCGCTGAACTCGGCCGGACCCCGTTCGACATACACCACGCCGAGTCGGAAGTCGTTGGCGGCCCGTTCGTCGAATACAGCGGCGCTCACTGGGCGGTCTTCTTTTTGGGCGAGTACATAAACACGTTCACCATGGCTGCCTTGACCGTGTTGCTGTTCTTCGGCGGCTGGAGCTGGCCGGCGATGCCGTTTGAAGGCGCGGCCAACTCGGGGTTGTCCTTTGCTTGGTTCCTTGCGAAAACCGCCGTCGTCATCTACGTAATTTTCTGGATCAGAGCGACCTACCCGAGACTTCGGATCGACCAGCTCATGTCGTTCGGATGGAAGCTTCTGGTGCCGTTGTCGTTCATCAACATCGTAATCACCGCAATTGTGTTGTTTTACGGCTGGCCGCTATGGTCACTGACAGCCCTGTCTCTGCTATTATTGGGCGGAACTTTCTACCTGATCGTCAAGAATCCCGGCACGCGCATGGAGCGCCACACGGTTACGGTGCACGAGATCCGAGCGACCGGGTCGAAACCGCCGGCGGAGCAGCCGCAGGGCTAGCGATTCCGGCGACCGTATGGCGCGACCATGCCTCGCGCCGGCTGATAACAGACTGACAATGCAGCCGATGCGCTCGGCTCGAAAAGAACGAACATGGTCGGTTTTCTCGAGGGCTTGGTGGTAACGCTAAAGACAGCGCTCCGCAAACCCGTTACAGCACAATATCCGGACCCGAAACGGCGTTTGCCGATTGCAGCGCGGTACAAGGGATTCCCTGCGTTGATGTGGGACGCCGAGATCAATGAACCGTACTGCACCGGTTGCATGGTCTGTGTCCGTTCCTGCCCGACCCTGTGCATGACCGCCGAGATGCAGGACAATCCCCTGTTCGCCGAAGAGAAAAGCCGGCGGCGGAAGATCATCGACGTGTTCGAGATCAATTTTGGCCGTTGCATCCTTTGCGCGATCTGCGTGGATGTCTGCAACTTCGACGCAATCGAGATGAGCCACGTCCACGAGCTAAGCAAGTACCAGCGCAACGACAACCGGGTTGAACTGAGTCAGCTTCTCGAAATGGGCAAGAGCTACCAGTCGGAGTTCGGTTGGTCGCCGAAGCAACCCGAGAAGAACAGCGGCGTCCCGATCAAGAAAGAAACCGGCGACAAACCCGTGCCTAAACGCGTCAGCGGTCGCGCCAGAAAGGCTACCGCAGCAGCCGCTGAAGCCGGGGCAACGCCTCCGTCACAGGATACGCCCACCCCCTCACCCGCTCCCGACACACAGGCCGCGTCGGAGCCGAAACCCGACCCGGAGGGCCCAGGCTGATGATCACACCGTCGCTTGTCCTGTTTTACGTCGCCGGTTCGATAACGCTCGGCGGAGCTTTGGGCGTCGTGATGACCCGCAACATCGTGTACGCGGCCTTCTCGCTGCTGGCTTGCATGCTTGGCGTCGCGGGAGTGTTCCTCATCGTCTACGCCGAGTTTCTGGCGATGGTGCAGATCCTGATCTACGGCGGCGCCGTTGTCATCGTCATCTTGTTCGCGCTGATGCTCACCCGGCTCGAGGACTTCGCGCAATTGAGCGACCACTCGCAATGGCCCGTCGCCACGGTCGTCGCGGTCAGCGTATTCGGGCTGCTCGCGGCTGCAATCACCACGACCGCCGTCCGAGTCGGCCCTCGCAAGAGCGTGGACTTTGACGTCCTCGGCGAGACGCTGTTCACCGAATGGGCGATACCGTTCGAGGTCGCGTCGCTGGTGTTGCTGGTGGCGTTGATCGGCGCGGTTGTGCTTGTCCGTACTAACGGAGGGCGAGATTGATAGAGCTCGCTCATCTCCAGGTCCTTGGCGCCGGGTTGTTCGCCATCGGCACCTACGGCGTGCTCGCACGACGCAGCGCTGTCATGATCTTGATGTCGATCGAGCTCATGTTGAACGCTGTGAACATCAACCTGATCGGTTTCGCGGCCTTCGCGCAATTCGACGAACCTCGGCGAGCGACCGGTCAAGTGCTGATCATATTCGTAATCACGATCGCCGCGGCTGAACTCGCTCTTGCGATCGCCATCATCTTGCGGCTGTACCGAAACCGATCGTCGGTGAACATCGACGAAATCGACTTAATGAAGTGGTGAGGACAAGACACAACCTCTGATGCCACTAGCTGACACGATAGGAACAAATTGGGCCTGGGTTATCCCTGCCCTGTGTGGATCGGCATTCTTCCTCATCTTCTCGTTCCGAAGATTCTTGCCAGGGCAGGGCGCGTTCATCTCGATTTTCGCGATCCTTGGTGGCTTCATACTTTTCTGGTTCGTTCTCGGCGACTTGCTCACGGACGGTCGCGGACAATTCGAAATCGACTGGATGACCGTCGGTGAGACGACTCTGAGTTGGGGCGTCGTCGTCGACAAGCTCTCCGCTACGATGCTCGGGCTCGTGACGTTCGTCGCGCTGCTCGTCCAGGTGTACTCGCTCGGCTACATGAAGCACAACGGCCACGCCGATCCGGGAATCGGCCGCTACTACGCTTTCCATTCTCTGTTCGCCGCCGCGATGCTCACGCTGGTCCTGGCAGACAACCTGCTGTTCGTCTACATCGCTTGGGAGCTGGTCGGCCTTGGTTCGTACTTGCTCATCGGGTTCTGGTACGAGCGCCGCACGGCCGCCGAAGCCGCGAAGAAGGCGTTCATCACGACGCGAATCGGCGACGTGGGGTTGCTGATCGGCATCATCATGCTGTTCAAGGCGACGGGCACGTTCGACATTAGCGCCATAATTCACGCCGCCGAACAGGGAGGCGTCGAAAACACGACGCTGAACATCGCGGTGTTCCTGATCTTCCTCGGGGCGATGGGAAAGTCGGCCCAGTTCCCGTTCCACGTCTGGCTTCCCGACGCCATGGAGGGCCCGACGCCGGTCAGCGCGCTCATCCACGCGGCAACGATGGTCGCGGCGGGCGTGTACTTGGTGGCCAGATTGCTGCCGCTGTTCGAGCTCACGCCGAACGTGCTGACGTTCGTGGCAGCCATAGGTTTGTTCACGTTCCTGTTCGCCGGGTCGATGGCCCTGGTGATGACCGACATCAAGCGTGTGCTGGCTTATTCGACGATCAGCCACCTGGGACTGATGATGCTTGCGCTGGGCGCCGGAGCACTTGGCGCTGCGATCTTCCACCTCATGGTGCACGGCGTCTCCAAGGCGCTACTGTTCCTGGGCGCGGGCAGCGTTATGCACGGAATGGACGACGAGACCAACATGTGGAAGATGGGCGGCCTCAGGCACAAGATGCCAGTGACGGCCTGGACCTTCGTGATTGGCGCGGCGTCGCTTGCCGGCATTGCGCCGCTTGCCGGGTTCTTCAGCAAGGACGAGGTGCTGTTGCACGTCCTCGACCATCGCAACCCGGTCTTCATCGGACTCGCGCTGGCCGGGGTCGTTCTGAGCGCGTTGTACATGGCTCGCGTCGTGTTCGCGGTGTTCTTCGGATCGCAGAAGCCCGAGAACGAGAATGTCCACGAATCGCCGCCGACGATGATAGTGCCGCTGATTTTCTTGGCCGTCTGCGCCGCGACCGTCGGCTTCCTCGCTTTCGAGGTCGGCAGCGATTACCACGGATTCGGCGGTTTCCTCGAAGGACGCGGCGAATTCGAGCTTCGAATCTGGCTCACGGCTGCTTCGCTGGTGCTGGCGTTGCTCGGCGTGTGGCTCGGTTGGTCCGTCTACGTTCGCGGCACGATCTCGCACAAGCGGCTGACGCAGCGATTCCCGTTCGTTCACCGGTTGCTCGTCAACAAGTATTATCTCGACGACGCGATCCAGTGGATAATTAACAAGATTGTGTTGACGCTCGGAAGAGCCATCGCCGTATTTGACCGATCCGTAATCAACGACACCGGGGTCGACGGGACTGGTTTTTCAGTCTGGAGCTCGGCCAGGCTGCTGCGGCTGATCCAAACCGGACGATTTTACAACTACGGCATGGCCATGGCCCTCGGGTTTGTAGGCTTGGCCTTGATTTGGTGGGTAGTGCAAACCTGATCGCGATTCCGGCCGAGGATAGATTTCGAGCCGGAAGAGGTCAGATAAGCACAACGTATTATGGAAACATTCGACTCATACGCGCTGTTCCTGCTGATCGTTGTCCCGTTGATCGGGGCCGCGGTCATCATGCTCACTCCGAGTCGCCTGGCGCAAGCGATTCGCTGGGCGGCGACTGCCGCAGCCTCGGTGAATCTGCTGCTGTCTTTCTACATATTCGCCGCTTACGACTACGAAGAAGGCGGTTTCCAGTTTCTGCGAGTATGGGATTGGATCCAGATCCCGGGCCCATGGGAACACGGCGACAAGGCGATCACGCTCAATCTCGGCATGGACGGCATCGCGGCGCCGATGGTTCTGTTGACAGGAATCGTGCTGTTCACGGGCGTTCTTATATCGTGGAGAATCGCCAATCGCAACAAAGATTTCTTCATTCTCTACTTGCTACTGCTGGCGGGCGTGTTCGGCGTGTTCGTGTCTGTCGACATGTTCTTTTTCTTCTTCTTCTACGAACTCGCGGTGCTGCCGATGTACATGCTCATCGGGATATGGGGATCGAGCTCGACGTTCGCGACCTTCTCACGCACCAAAGAGTACAGCGCCATGAAGTTGATGCTGTTCCTCGTGGCTGGGAGCGTGCTGGTTTGGATCGCAATCATGGCGATCTTCGTCGAGGCCGGACTCGGAACGTTCAACCTGATGGAGTTGCAACACGTCACTTTCGACAACAATTTCCAACGGGTGTTCTTCCCGTTCCTGATGATCGGCTTTGGGGTCCTCGCGGGCCTTTGGCCGTTCCACACTTGGTCGCCGGACGGTCACGTTGCCGCGCCAACCGCCGTCAGCATGGTCCACGCCGGAGTGCTGATGAAACTCGGCGCGTTCGGCATCATCCGCGTCGGCATGCTGCTCTTGCCGGAAGGCGCACAAGACTGGATGCCCGTCCTGATCGCTCTGGGAACCGTCAACGTGCTTTACGGCGCATGGTCAGCCCTCGGACAGACCGACCTCAAGTACGTCATCGGTTACTCCAGCGTCAGCCACATGGGCTACGTGATGATGGGCCTGGCCACGCTGCACTCGCTGGGCGTCGCGGGCGCCGTGCTCCAGATGCTCTCCCACGGACTGATGACAGCCCTCTTCTTCGCGGTCGTCGGCGTGGTCTACGACCGGACGCACACTCGAGACATGACGGTGCTGGACGGCCTGGCGAAGCGTATGGGCTTCACGGCGGTGTTCTTCGCTCTCGCCGGTCTGGCGTCGCTCGGACTGCCGGGGCTTAGCGGGTTCGTGGCCGAGCTCCTCGTGTTCCTCGGGTTGTTCCACACGTACCCGATTCTGGGCGTGCTCGGAATCATTGGCGCGGGCATAACCGCCGTGTACATCCTGCGATTACTGGCAAGGGTGTTCTTCGGTCCGATCAGCGAACGATGGCAAGACCAAACCGACGCATCGGGCGTCGAGCGCATAGCCGCGATCGTACTGGCAGGGTTCATCCTGCTCGTCGGGTTGTTCCCGTTCCCGTTCATTAGAATCATCAACGTCGGCGTATCGGAACTTCTGGCACGTTTCGAGGGGGTGGGATGAACGTAAACTTCGCCCTTCTGCTGCCCGAGTTCCTGGTCATGGGATTGGCGTTCGCCATCTTGACGGCCGACTTCTTCCTGAAGATCGACCGGAAGCACTTCCTTGGCTACCTGGCTGCGTTAGGTCTGATCGGCATCCTGGCATTCACCCTGGCGTACCAATGGGACCGTCGGGACGACCTGTACCAAGGCCTGATCATGGTGGATGCGTACTCGCTCTTCTTCAAGGGATTCTTCTTGGTCCTGGGCGTGATCGTGGTCCTAACGTCCGTGGACTACGTGAAACGGCACATCGAGTATCCGGGCGAGTACTACGGCATCATAGTATTCACAATCGTCGGCATGATGCTCATGGCCGCTTCGGGCGAGCTCCTGACGGCATACATTTCGCTCGAGCTGCTCAGTTTTGGATTGTACGTGCTTGTTTCATTCGACCGATACAACCCGAAGTCGAATGAGGGCGGCGCAAAGTACATACTGCTCGGCGCGTTCTCATCGGCTCTGATGCTTTACGGGATCAGCCAGGTTTACGGATTGACCGGTTCCACGCGATTCGACGACATCAGCATGGCAATTGCCGCGGGTCGCGACATCTCACCTGGACTGATCGTCGGGATCGTGATGATCATCGCGGGATTGGGTTTCAAAGTCGCGGCGGTCCCGTTCCACATGTGGGCGCCGGATGCATACGAGGGGGCGCCGATCCCCGTGACGGCCTACCTCGCTGTCGGCTCGAAGGCCGCGGCGTTTGCTCTCGCGATTCGATTCTTCATCGCCGCGTTGATACCGGCGATCTCGGACTGGCAGCTCATCATCGTGATCCTGGCAGCGCTGACGATGACGCTTGGAAACGTGGTGGCGTTGACACAGCGGAACATTAAGCGTCTCTTGGCGTACTCGAGCATTGGTCATGTGGGCTACATGTTGGTCGGAGTCGCAGCTCTTGCCGCCCTGGCGCAAAACGACAATCCCATTGTCCATTTCTCTCACCTGGCGACTAACGGACTGATGCTTCACATGGTCGCCTACGGAATCACCAACATGGCCGCGTTCGGCGCTATAACGGCAATTTTCAACGCGACTGGCAAAGACGACATCGAAGATCTGGCGGGCCTTGCTCAGCGATCACCCTTTATCGCGATGGTGCTCACCGCCGCGCTGTTCTCGCTGGCCGGGTTGCCGATATTTGCGGGGTTCGTCTCGAAGTTCTACCTGTTCAACGCGGCAGCGACGCAAGGGTTGTTGTGGCTGGCCGGCTTGGCCATCTTCACCAGCCTGATATCGCTGTACTACTACTTGAACGTCATAAGGGTCATGCACATCTCGGAACCGACCGATTCGTCACGCATTGCCGTCCCGCGGCTCACAATCGGAGTTCTCGCCGTTCTGTTCGTGGCGATGTTGGTCGTAGGCGTCTACCCGGCGCCGCTGCTCGAGGCTATCCAGGAGGCCTCCGACGCGGTGCTGTCGTCGGACAGCATTCTCCGATTGGCGGGCTTGCCGAACTGACAACCGCGTGTTGCACCCGACAGCGCTCAACCGATAGACTATTTCGTTAGGCGGCCATGAACTATGGCCGTTTTCGATTTTCCGGCAGGAGGGGGACCGTAGATGACGGACGAGGAAAAGTTCTCGCGAGGAATGGTAGTTGTGGCGCACGCGGACGACGCCGAATACGGCTGTTCCGGCACCGTGGCGAAATTGTGTGCCGAGGGTTGGGAGATGGTGTACGTGATGTGCACCGACGGATCGAAGGGCAGCAGCGACCGCGAGGTCTCGCAGCAAGAGCTGGCCGCCACCAGACGGCAAGAGCAGATCAACGCTGGCAAGGCGCTCGGCCTCAAGGACGTCGTGTTCCTGGACTACCCTGACAGCTACCTGCAGCCCACCCTCGAGGTTCGGCGGGACATCGCCCGCGAGATCAGGCGACACAAACCCGATGTCGTGCTGTGCCAATACCCGATGCGCAACCTAGACGGCGGATGGGGCGTCGGTCACCCGGACCACATGGCGGCGGGCGAAGCGGCTCTGGCGGCCGTGTTCCCCACCGCTCGAGATCACATGACATTCCCCGAACTCCTAGAGCAGGGTTTCGAGCCGCACAAAGTGGCCGAGGTATGGATCATGGGCCACCCCGAGCCAGATCATTTCGTCGACGTGACCGACCACCTCGAAACCGCTGCCAAAGGGCTCGCGGAGCACGTCTCGCAAACCGGCGGTCGCCCGCCAGAGGAGCTCGTCGATCGCATGCGCGATGGCCGTCGAGGACGAGGCGTGGGCAGGGGCATGCAGCACGCCGAGGCCTTTCGGAAGATTACCTTCTGGCGGTAGGGCGCGGGGTTGTCTCGGGGAGAAGCGACTCAAGGGACATCAGGGACCGAAGGGATTCGCTCGCCACTCAAACTGGACAGGGACTAAAAGCGGGGCCGGATGCTTGACATCAGCCCCGCATATCATTCAACGGCGATTGTCTTGTCGCTTGCCAATCACGCTCCGTACGTCGCGCACTGGTGGATGTCTTCTCTTTCCAGCGCAGGATATTCACGCAGAACGTCTTCGACGCTGTATCCGTTCCCCAGCAGCTTTAGTATGAACGACACTGTGACCCGTGTCCCGCGCACCGCCGGCATGCTCTGGCATACATTGGGATCAACTGTTATGCGTTCGATGTTCATCACGGTATGTTATAACGCGGGCTGTGCGTTAACTCTCCTTCGACGCGATCGCAGCGCGGATCTTCGCGGGAGTCAGCGGCAGCTCTGTCATTCGGACGCCGATCGCGTTGGACACGGCGTTAGCTACTGCCGCCAGCGGCGGCACAAGCGCGACCTCGCCGACGCCACGGGCGCCGAACGGATGGCCTGGATTCGGCACTTCCACGAGCACCGCTTCGATCATCGGCAGGTCAAGGGTTGTCGGGATTCTATAGTCGAGGAAGCTTGAGTTCAGCATCCGGCCGTCGTTGTCGAAAAAGTACTCCTCGTTCAGCGCCCAGCCGATGCCCTGCACCGCTCCGCCCTGCATCTGCCCTTCCACGTTCGAAGGATGTATCGCCGTCCCGACGTCTTGGACCGCCGTGTAGCGAAGGACCTGTACCTTGCCGGTGGCGGGGTCGACTTCGACGTCGATGACGTGGCAGGCGAAGGCGTTGCCCACGCCACCGGGGTTGACCGTGGCCCGGCCAACGACGGGTCCGCCAGTGCCGTTGAGCCGTTGGGCGAGTTCCTTGAAGGTCATGCTCAGCTCCGAATCTTGCTTGTGCTTGAGCTCGCCGCCCTCGTATTCGATGTCGTCCTCGTCGACTTCCCAGATTCGGGCCGCGCGTTCGATCATCTGACGTTTGACGTCCTCGGCGGCCTGGAAGCAAGCGGTTCCCATCTTGTGAGTTAGGCTACTCCCGCCCGCGCCCGAGCTGTAGCCTATCGAATCGGTGTCGCCGACGGCGGGCTTCACGTCCGTGGCCTCGATGCCGAGCACTTCCGCGACATGCATCGCCATCACGACGCGCGCTCCGGCCAGGTCTGGCGTGCCTTCCGTCAGGCTCACGGTGCCGTCGGGGTTGACGCTGGCGATGGCACTGGCCGGGCCGGTCCCATTGAACCAGGCGCCGCTCGCCACGCCACGGCCTTGGTACGCGCCGTCCAGCGTGGTCTGCGAATGGGCATGGTCTCGCGCCGCCTCCAAGGTTTCGACGTTGCCGATGCGCAGGAATGCGGGTCCGCCGACCTGGTGGGTCCCTTCTTTGGACGCGTTGAACAACCGAAGTTCGATCGGGTCGATGCCGAGCTCGAGGGCCAACAGATCCATCGCTTGCTCGCTGGCGAACGCGGCGGCGGGCGATCCGGGAGCGCGGTACGCGCCTGATTTCTGCTTGTTGACCACCACGTCGACGCCCTCAATCAGAGCATTGGAGATGACGTACGGAGCGAACATCGTGCGGCAGCCTGAGCCGACCGGCGAGCCGGGGAACGCGCCGGCCTCGTACACGAGATGGGCTTCCGCGGCCGTGATTCGACCGTCGCGCGTCGCACCGAGTTTGACGCTGATGTTCGTGCCGGACGCCGGGCCGGTGCCGAGAAAGACATCGGACCTGCTCATGACAATCTTTACCGGCCGTCCCGACTTCTTCGACAAGAAAGCCGCGGTTGGTTCGAGGTAGACGCCGCCCATCCCTTTGCCGCCGAAACCGCCGCCGATCTCCGTGGGGATCACTTTGATCTTGGACATGGGCAGATCGAGCATGGTCGCTAGGTGATCCCTGAACGGGAAACTGCCCTGACAACTGGCGTAGACGGTTACGTTGCCGTCTCCAGCCCACAAAGCCGTCGTCGCATGGGGCTCGATATACCCCTGGTGTACGAACTCGGTGCTGAATGATTCCTCGACCACAACGTCGGCCTCACGGAAGCCTGCTTCGAGGTCGCCTGCACGGAACTCGAACCGGTTGGCGAGGTTGGTCGTTTCGCCGATGTCGCCCCAGCCGCCGGCCCTGCGGCTGGCGCTGTCCATCGTCTGCAGCCGTTCATGGACCGCCGGAGCGCCGTCAGCCAACGCGGACGCGGCGTCCAGAACCGCGGGCAGAACCTCGTAATCGACATCTATGAGACCGAGCGCCTCTTCGGCGATCGCCGGGCTCGTCGCGGCTACGGCGGCGACAACGTGGCCGACGTAGAGAACTTTCTCGCGGGCCATCACATTCCGGGTGTAGAAACCGTAATTGACCATGACGCCTTCTGCCTGGTCGCGAACCTCCGCCGACACCTCTGGCATGTCTTGAGCGGTCACCACGGCGTGCACGCCGAGAAGCTCCAACGCTCGGCTGGCGTCGATCGAGCGGATTCTCGCGTGAGCGTGAGGGCTCCGCAGCAGCTTGCCGTGCAATGTGCCGGGCAGGTTGACGTCTGCCCCGAACTTGGCCCTTCCGGTGACTTTGTCGTAGCCGTCGTGCCGAATTGGCCGCGTGCCGATTACGTTGAACTGCCGGGTTCCTGCGCTTTGGGTCTGTTGCATTCTGATTCCTCCACCATCGATCGCCAATCAGTCAAAGGTCGGCGTTTTGCCTGGCCGTAATCTATCACACAGGCCGTGAGCAGGTCATATGGGTCTTTGCGGAGAAGCTGGGGCATGGCGACGGCGTTCCGTGCCGGCGTCAAGTGGTGCGTGACGACTACGGCGGCATGTATTCAGCTTTGACCGAGGGACAAAGCAGTGTTAATCTCTGGGCAGCGTCGGGTATAGTGTATGTTTGAACGAGAATTCATCTATTTCGGCTACGGTTGCCGTCTGGGCATGGGCGGGCGACTGCCATGCGGAAATTACGCCTGGCGTCCATAAGGAAGTGCGACGTATGAATGGTTCGGAACGACCGGCCACCGGCGACCACACGCAGTCTCGATCGATGATGGCGCTTCGGTCCGGTGAGATTGAACTTGCAATTATCGTGTTGACAGATGGGTTCAGAACTGACGTCGTCCACGAACTGACCCGTTCGGGAGACCTCCCGAACATCTCAAGCCACGTCCTGGCCGAAGGTTCGCACTTCGACGGCGTGACCGTATTCCCTAGCGTCACCAACGTCGCTTACTTGCCCATGCTTACAGGCCAATACCCGGGCAAGGCGAACATCCCCGGGATTCGCTGGCTGGACAAAGCCAAGTTCAAATCCGGCAATCTGTTCGATGAAGGCCAACGCACATACGTCGGCGTGGCCCACACCAAGCTCAACAGCGATCTGCCGGACACCCTCGAGACGCTGTTTGAATTGTGTCCCGATTCCATGGCATTCCGCAGCGACATCCACCGCGGGTTGCCGAACGGACACAATCGCTTCTACAAATTGTCCTATCCTTGGATGTTTTTGTCGCACTATCTGAAGAGAGCGGATTTCATCGACAGTTTGGTAATGAGAAGTGTGCAGGGCGCCCTACGCGAAAGAGCCGCCAACCCGCCGAGGTTCATCTTTCTCCCGATGCTCGACGTCGATTCCGCGTCGCACGCCCGCGGGCCGCTCCACAAGCGCACGTACGACGCCTATCGACGAATCGACAGCGCGATCGGAGCGCTCGTTGACCGGCTCAAGAAGCTGGGCGTTTGGAGCAAGACGCACCTCATGATCGTGAGCGATCACGGCCACTCGAAGACCGATGAGCACCTGGACCTGAGCCGGATGGTGACCGAGCTCGGCTACGGCGTGTTCGAGCACCCGAACATCTTCCGGAGCAAGGCGGACGCGGCCGTCGCTGTCTCGGGCAACTCCTTCGCGAACTTGTATGTGTCATTCGATGGAAAGTGGGAGCGACCGCTCAATGGCGACGAGCTGGACAGCCAACACAAGAAGCTCCTGAACGCGCTTACCGATCGACCGGAGATCGAATGGATCGCCTATCGCAACGGCGAAGGTTCGATTAAAGTCGATTCAGGATTGGGAACGGCGCTCTTGGGCCGAGACGACGGCCACTACGACTACAGCTACTTCGGCGCCGACCCGCTACAACTGGGCCTGCCCCACACTCGGGTCGCGCGAGACGACGCGCTTGAGATGACGATCGACACCCAGTTCCCGGACGCGCTTGAACAGCTATCGCAACTATTCTCCAGTCAGCGAACAGGCGACATCGTCGTCACGTCGAAGCCCGGTTTCGATCTGAGGGGTTGGCGCGAATTGCCGGAGCATCGGTCCTCGCACGGAGCGCTGCGACGAGACCATATGATGGTGCCAATCCTCAGCAATCGCCCTCTCGCGGAGAACGGACCAATGCGCACCGTCGATGTGTTCCCGACCATCGCGGAGTCTCTCGAATTGACCACGACAAGATCGGTTATCGGCCACAGTCTGTGGTAGAGGACGAAAAACCTGAACCCGCTTTTCTGAGCCGGCGCAATTTGCTGCTCACCGCCGCCGTCCTCGTGCCCGCGCTGATGAGCACGTGGTTGATGTGGATGTTCTTGTCGGACTGGTGGAAGCTGACGAGCTTCTTTTGGTACTCGATTCCCGGAAACAGCTTTCTCTGGCTGCCGCACGAACCCGCGGTGATCGCGGCCAGCCTGATCTACGCCCCGATATGGGTCGCATTGGTTGGCGGACTGGCCACGTTGATCGCATCAGTCATCGACCATGCGCTGTTCACGAAGGCGTTCGAGATGGAACGACTCGACGCCGCCAGGCGCGCCAAGTTGGTTGTGACCGGGATTCGACTGTTCAACAAACGACCATGGTGGACGATAGTCGTGTTCGCGTTCACGCCGATCCCGTTCTACCCGATGCGGATCGTGGCGCCAGCGGCGAAATACCCGATGCCGCGGTACGTGTCGGCTGTGGTGGTGGGACGCGTTCCGAGGTATTTCTTGCTAGCTCTTGGCGGAACGTGGGCGAACTACTTCTTCAAGGCGTGGTGGCCCTGATCCGGGGCCAGCGCCGATTGTCGCGCTTGAAATCGCCTATCTGGGGAACCGCACCGGTCCCGGCAAGTTCGCCGGAGGCTCGTCGGCGATTATCCGGTCCTCGTAGAGGCCGGCCACTTCCTCGTCCGTGAGTTCGAGAAGGTCCTGCAATATCAACCGGTTGTGCTGGCCGAAGCATGGCGACGCCATTCTGACCTCCGCTGGCGTGTCCGACAACTTCCAGGGCATACCAGGATATGGAAACACACCCATTTCCGGATGCTCCACCGGAACATAAAACCCGCGTTCGTGGAAATGCGGATTGCTGATCAGTTCCCAGTTGGCCAGAACCGGACCCGCCGGAACGCCAGCGGCTTGCAGCAGTCCTGTGGCCTCATTGTGATCGTAACGCGCGGTCCACTCCGAAATCAGCTCGTCGAGTTCGTCGTGCAACTCGCGTCTCTTCGCGGCAGTCGAATAACGTTCGTCGTCTGCCAAATCGGGGCGCCCGATCGCCTTCGCCAGGTTGGACCACTGGTCTTCGTTCGTGACGCTGAGCACCACCCAGGCGTCGTCGCCGATGGACCGATAGCACCCCTGAGGTGCGAACTCACGGTGGCGGTTTCCTCGACGCTGCGCAACCCGTCCGGCGATCGTGTATTCAAGCACCGCTTCGGGGAAGAACGCGATCCCGTTTTCGTTCAGAGACATGTCGATGAACTGTCCACCGCCGCCCTGTTGACAGTGATGCAACGCGGCCTGGATCGCCACGGCTGCATGGATCGCGGTGACGGGATCCGCGTAGAACAGCGCTGTTCGGTACGGGCGCTCGTCGTCCGGGTAGCCCATCGACGCAGCGAGACCGCACGTCGCCTCGATGTTGGCGCCGTACGCGACGTAATCTCGTTGCGGGCCGGTCTGTCCGAATCCCGAGACGGACACGAAGACAATCTCGGGGTTCGCCTGCTTGAGAACATCGTATTCGAGCCCGAAATTGCGCATGACCCTAGGGCTGTTGTTCTCGAGCACGACATCGGACCGCGAAACTAGCTCCAAGAATAACTCTTTGCCGCGCTCGGTGTTGAGGTCCAGCGTCAGACCGTATTTGTTTCGATTCATCTTGTTGAAGTACCCGGCGCGATTGTAGTGGTACTTGGCAGGATCTCCGCCCGGGTAACGGCCGCCGCGAGTCATCGGTCGGTCGGGCGACTCGATTTTGATTACTTCAGCGCCGAGGTCGCCCAGATACCGGCCCGCGAGGGGTCCGGCCCAGTTTGCCGTAATCTCGAGGATCCGGATGCCTTCAAGCGGCAGCGACGTTCCCACGAAACGTTCGGGTTCCACGGAGGATCGTGTCGTCCACACGCGGCCGGCGTCCGCGTGATCGAATTCCATGCCGTTGTCGGCGCCCAACAACGGAGCGGCGCTCTTGACAGCGGCGGGCGTGGCTCCGAGCTTGTACGGGAACCCCGGCAACGTCTGCGCGCCCGCGATCGGGTGTCGGACTTCGTTAAACCATTGCCTGGCGGCGAGTTGCTCCGAAGCCACGAGGTCCGCCGCGTCGTCTACGGGGGTGAACGCCAAGCGGAGTTCCTGCGCCGTCCGGAAGATGTCAGCCTTCTTGCGCGTCGCGCACCATTCGGCGACGAGCTCTCGCAACTCTGCGATGTTCGTGATCCAGTCCTGCCTGTCCGCCCAACGAGGATCTTCCATCAGCTCCGGTTTTTCGATGAGTATGAACATCGTCGGATCCCATCGCATCGTCATGAACCAGATCCAGCCGTCCTCGCACTTGATGCAATCCGGTTCGGTGCGCCGCATCACGACGCCCTCGTGAGTCCACGAAGTGGCAGTCCATGCGTGAGCGGACAGCATCGATTCAGTCGTCGACACGTCGACCTGCTGGCCGCGCCCGATTCGTCTCGCGTGCCACATCGCCGCCAGCGACCCGGCCGCGGCTTGCGCTCCGGCGTTGATCTGCGGCTGATCGTTGGGCAGCATCAACGGTTCGCGTTCGGCGTCGCCGCAGAAGTACATGTAGCCGCCCATGGCGTTGTCGACGATCTCACTCGAGCGCCAGTTCCGATAAGGCCCGGTCTGCCCGAAGTGCGAAATCGACGTCAGCACGACGCCGGGATTCAACCTACGGAGAACGTCGAATCCCAAACCCTGCGCCGAAAGCCTTCCGGGCGCGAAACTTTCGACGATCAGGTGGGCACGCTGCGCCAGTCGAAGCACCGTCCGGCGACCATGAGCCGTCGCCGGGTCAGCGGTTAGGGAGCGTTTGTTGGCGCACAGGCACATGAACATCCCACTCTTGTCCGGATGGGGTTCGTCTCCAGGAAACGGGCCAACGTGTCTCAGTGGGTGCCCGATCTCGGGCCGCTCGACCATCGCGACGTCCGCGCCAAGATCGGCGAGCAGCTTGGTGCAATATGCCCCGGCAATGTTGTCGCTCAGATCGAGGACGTTGAATCCCGCGAGCGCGGATTCGTACGCAACTTCGGGCAACTCAGCGTGACGGAGATCCGGCAAATCGAGCCTCGCATCTGAACCTTCGTCGATTGTCATCGCGCGTTCCGGGGTTCGTTGATCGTTCGGAGCGGGGCGCCGTCGAGGAACGCCTGAACGTTCTCGAGCGCATGCCCGTAGAAGATCTTGTACGTCTCGACCGTCACGTACCCCATGTGGGGCGTGATCACCGTGTTGTCTAGGTTTCGCAGTGGGTGGTTCGCGGCCAGCGGTTCTTGATCGAAGACATCGAGGCCCGCTCCGGCAATCGCGCCGCTTTGAATGGCGTCGACGAGCGCGTCCTCGTCAACGATTGGCCCCCGTGACGTGTTGATGAGGTACGCGGTCGATTTCATCGAACTCAGCTCCGACGTGCCCAGGAGCCCGCGTGTGCGGTCGCTGAGCACCAGATGGATGGTGACGTAATCCGATCGCGCCAACAATTGATCCTTTGTGACCAGGGTGGCGCCGATTTCATCGGCTCGCTCTCGGGTCAGATTCTGGCTCCAGGCGATGACCTCCATGCCGAAAGCCTTGCCGACCACCGCGACCTGCGATCCGAGCCGGCCCAATCCGATCACGCCCAAAGTCTTGCCGTGCAGCCCTTCGCCTAGCGTGACTTGCCATCGACCTTCGCGGGTCGCCTTGTCCTCTTCAGGAACCCGACGCGCTATCGCCAGGATCAATCCCCAGGTGAGCTCGGCCGTCGGATACGGCAATCCTTCGGTTCCGCACACCGTGATGCCCAGCTCGGTCGCGGCGTCGACATCGATCGAGGCGTTGCGCATTCCCGCGGTGATGAGCAATCGCAGATCGGGCAATCGCTCCAGCAATCTTCGCGGGAACGGGGTGCGCTCCCGCATTGCAACGACTGCGTCGTAGCCTGCAAGTCTCACCGCAAGCTGGTCTTCGTCGAAGACGTGCTCGGCGTAGACGTCGACGGTCGCGTCGTCGGGAAGAGATCGCCATTCGGCCATCTCCAGCGCGACGTTTTGGTAGTCATCGAGTATCGCGATCTTGGTCAATGAACGGTCTCCTGGGGTTCGGGAAGTCGGTGAATCAGCACGTGATGCTAACGCTTGCGGGCGCTAAGTTGGCAACGCTGTCGTCCACGAAAATCGTCTGGTGATTTCAGACGTCTCGAATGAGGGTGGCGGCCAGGTCGGGGTAGGTTTCGCTCTCGATCATGTGAGCCTTCACGACCGTTCGCAGCGCGTTGACCTCGTCTTCGGTGATCGGCGGGGTCGTCTCGACCGGACCGTCGACTCCCAGGTCGAAGCCTGTGTTCTCGGTAACTTGGTCCGCCGAGAAGCCTTCGTGCACCGAGGCGAGCTCCATCAGACGCGTTTCCATGTTGAACCGCAGTTGCGCCATCGGAGTGACGACCGTGACCTCGCGCGTCCTTCGCCGAACTCCCTCCGGGGAGGTCCCAGCGCCCGAGATGTAGTTCGCCTGCTCGACGAACGTGCGGGTCGTGTGCTCGGTGCGGAACATGACGATCCGCGGCACCGCGTAGTAGAGAAGGCCCGTGCCGTACTGACCGGGCATGAGGACATCGGGCTCGTCTCTGTCGCCGATAACGTGGAGGTTGAAGTTGCCGTGCTTGTCGATCTCGATGGCGCTGATGAAAAACAGGTCCATCTCGCCGCGTTGCGCCAGGAAATGGAAGTCCTTGCCTGATACAAACGGCGAGTATTCTTTGCTGCCGAGTATGATGATCTCTACGTTCGGCGCGTGCAATTCACGAGCCAACAACATCGCCGTCGCGGGGATGAAGCTCAATGCACCGCACGCGGACGTTTCCCAGTCGTGGACGTGACGGGAGAGCAGGATCGCCAGCTTCTCCTCGCGTCCAAGCTCGAACTCCGAACTCAACTGGATACGGCCTCGGGAGCCGCGAGCCCCATGCGTCGCAGGTAGCCCTCGTGCGATTCGACTTCGTGGACCTGCTGCTCGAGATACGCGTCGAACGAATCTTGGGATCGAGCCGCGTCAACGTACTCTTCGATGAGCGATTCGTCAGCGTCGTAGAAGCCGGGCGCCGAGGTCGGGTGGGCGCCGTAGGGTGCGTGCACGACGGCAGATACGTGGATCGCCGGAATGAACCAGCCGTCCGGGTCGTCAATGCCGACCTCGTCGACGATCTCCTCGACCGAGACGATCACGCGCCGAGACGCCTGCGCCAGCATCAGCTCTTCGCCTCGTTGTTTGACCAAAACGTTGCCGTACTTGTCGCCTTTCGGGCCGTGGAAGATCGCGACATCGGGGTTGATCGCCCTGGCAACCACGATTCGTTCGTCAGCCTCGAACGGGTCGTTGATGATGCGGAAGTCGGCAGGTCGTCGCTCGAGGATGTCAGTGCCCGCATAGCCAAGTGTCGAAACGAAAGGCACGCCCATTGATCCAGCCTGGATCATCGTGTAGAGGACGCCTCAAGTATTGTCGAGCATGTGGATGTCGCCGGCCTTCTGAAGCCGGTCGTAGTTGGGCGCGACACGGCTGTAATCTTCGAAGCCGAGGCTGCATGTCTCGACCGTGTTCGCGACGCCGGCGCCGAGCAGGAAATCGAGGTTCATGGCGCCGCCGACAACGCCCATGGCCGTCAGGCCTCGAACGCCGCGTCGGGCGAGTTCACGCATCACAGCCATCGGAGTCCAATCCATCCCTCCGACGAAGACGACCTGGTCGCCGTCCTTTACGATTCCGACCGCTTGTTCAAGGCTAACCAGTTTCTCTCTCATGCGTAACCTCGCGTCGTCAGTGTGCCCACACACTACTTTGGCCGTCGAATCGTGTCAAGACTAGTCGCGAACGAGCGCCGGACCGTTCCGCCCGAATCCGATATTTTGCCGGATCAGTTTCCGATCAGAGCCGCAACATCGACGTGCTGGTCGATGAGGTCGGCGAATTTCTCCAATTTTCGCGGATGGTCGAAAGCTGCCCCTTCA
>JASMDM010000087.1 GCA_030752795.1 SAR202 cluster bacterium
GATATCACAAGGCGTCGAGCAACGTGACCCCTTCGGACGTGTTGAACGGCCGGAGAGAACAGATCCTGGAGAGACGCAAGGAGGTTCAAGTCCGAACGATACAACGACGACGATTGTACAATCATCAACTCAGAGAGCTCGCGATATCAGCTCAAAGTCTCTATTAACAATCTGTCCCGTTTCTGCTGACAGCCAACAGACACTAATGGACCTGTGAGAAACTGAACCGCAAGCAGCAGTCGAAAACATTAATTCGGAGGCGAGATCATGGCACAGTCGTGGAGAGACCTGGCGGGAAGTCCGTTCAACCTGTATAAGCGAGAGGCGGTTGGAGCACGGGGCATGGTGGCGTCCAACCATCCGATGGCGTCCGCGGCGGGCATCGAGATGCTGTCGATGGGCGGCAACGCCATCGATGCTGCGATCGCGACAGCATTCGCGCTGACCGTTGTCGAGCCGATGATGATCGGCGTGTTCGGCGCCGGATTCGTGAACTTCTACGACGCCAAATCCGGCGAGGTCGTCATCGTCGACAACTACTGTGTCGCGCCTGCGGCCTCCACGTCCGACATGTACGAGCCGATCTCCGACACGTGGCCGGACTACCTCGAGGCGAAAGACGACAAGAACAAGCTCGGATACCTGGCCGTCGGGGTGCCCGGCGCGCTCAAGAGCTGGTGCCATGTCGAAGAGACTTACGGCAAGCTTGGGCTCGACACCGTCATCCAGCCGGCGATCCGTCACGCCGAACGCGGCTTCCCGGCGAGCCAGTACCTCGCCGACATCATCGAGTCCAGCAAGGGGGAGCTCGCGCAATTCCCGGCCAGCGCCGAGATCTTCCTGCCGGGCGGCTCGCCCGTGAAGGTCGGCGACACGATCGTCCGAAGCGATTACGCTCGCACCTTGCGTGCAATCACGAGCGACGGCCCCGACGTGCTGTATCGAGGCGAGATCGGCCAGATGGTGGTCGACGACATGGCCGCGAACGGCGGGATCATCACCGGCGCAGACCTCGAAGGCTACGAGCTGCACCACCGGGAGGCGGTCCGGGGCGAGTACCGCGGCTACGAGATCGTTTCGGTTCCGCCGACGAGCTCGGGCGGCACGCACATCGTCCAGCTGCTCAACATCCTGGAGGGCTTCGATGTCGGCGACATCGGATTCGGCACCGCGGCGGGTGTCCATCTGATGGCGGAGGCGTTGAAGATCGGGTTCGCCGATCGCAACGAGTACATGGGCGACCCGGCGTTCGTCGAGACCCCGGTGTCGGCGCTGACGTCGAAGCAGTACGCGGCTCGACGGCGAACGGAGATCGACATCAAGGCGCCGCGTAGCTTCACGCCTGGCAACCCGGCGTCGATCCTCGGGGAGTCGGCCAACACGACCCACTTCACGGTCGCCGACGACGAGGGCAACGTGGTCTCGATGACCCAGACGATCCACGCGGCGTTCGGCTCGAAGGTCACGGTTCCGGGCACGGGCATGTTCCTGAACAACACGATGTACATCTTCGACCCGCACCCAGGCAACGCGAACTCGATCGCGCCGGGCAAGCGGATGCTGAGCAGCATGTCGCCGACGATAGTGCTGAAGGACGGCAAGCCGTTCATGGCGCTGGGCACGCCGGGCGGAACCCGCATCTTCCCGTCGGTGCTCCAGGGGATCGTCAACGTGATCGACCACGGCATGACGCTGCAAGAAGCTGTCGAGGCGCCGCGAGTCTGGACCCAAGGCCAGGAGCTCGAGCTCGAACACGGCATCGCCCCAACGGTCCGCGACGAGCTCAGCGCGATGGGCCACGATGTCCAGATGGTCGCGAAGGTGGCCGGCGGGATGAACGGCGTGATGCTCGACCCGGCGTCGGGTTCGCTCCTAGGCGCCGCCTGCTGGCGCGCCGACGGAACCCCCATCGGCCTCAGCGGCGGCCCAGCGCGAGCTGCGGGCAGCGAAGCGATGTTCCGGGTGTGAAGAAGGGGCGCGCGGGTGACTCGGAGCCTCGGCGTTGTCTTTCAAACCAAGGTGGTCGTGACGTCGCCGATGGCGTATACGTGCGAGTAGTCGGTAGCCAGGTTTTCGAAGTCGGTGAGGACATCGAGCGTCTGCGGGTGGACGGGGATGTAGCCGCTGGAGTCGGTCAAGCCCGAGTCGATCACGACCTGCGGCGCTTTGTTGGGGAGGCACACCGACGAGGATGTCAAACGGGGATTCGTCGCCATCGAAGAGGACCGTTCGCGAGACCGGGTCGATGCTGGTGACCAGATGGCCGCTGTACGTAATATGTTTTTTGGCGAGCATGCCTAGAAGGGCGTCGCCGATGACCGGACCGGCCACGGCCATCAGGCGCGGTCCGGCGCGTGTATGCCCATGTCCACCTGGTCCCGGGTTCCTTTGTCGCGGAGCATGGAATCGATCAGGAAAGCGGCCTCGAATGGGGCTGCCGGGCAACGGTATGGCATTCGGGAGATCAGAAAGACGATCTTGCCGCCGTCGAAGTTCGCCAAGGCTTTTTGTAGCTCGTGCGCCTGATGAGGCGTACATGTTGTACGCGGATTCGGCGAAGCCCGGCACTCCGGCGGGGTCGAGCTCGGCGCCGAGGGCGATGACAAGGTAGTCGGCTTTCAGGGTTTGCGTTTCGGTGCGCACTTCGCGGGCGACAAGGTCAATGGAGACGGCGGATTCGTGCACCCGTTCGATGCCCGCGCGGGCCATCATCGACATCTGCCGTTGGGCGTCTTCGGGGCGGTTCCACTCGCCGGTCATGATTTTGAGGTTCGATAGGCACAGCGCGAATGTGTCGCTTTTCTCGACGACGACGATGCTGTGCTCGTCGGCGAGCATTCCTCGTATGCTGTGGGTCAGCGCCATGCCGCCCCAGCAGCCGCCCAGGATCGGTACTGACTTGCCTGCCATCTTCGGCCCTCCTTGTTCTGGACCAGTGTGCGGATTTTCACACGAGGAGGAGCGCGTGTTCAATGACTGGGGGACGGGAGTGGGTCGGTAAGGGCCTTCAACGTGTCCCGTCAAGGCCGAGAGCGCGATGCGTCGGGACTCAGGACGAGTGGGCGGCTGCGTGCGGTTCGGTGACAAGGTTGCTTCGGTGAGGTCCTTCGACAGGCTCAGGACGAACGGGTGGGGCAAGGTTATTTGGATGCTGGGCGAATGCACAAGCAGTCGTCGGTGATATGATCGGTGATGATTGATGGGTCGCGATAATGCGGAGAATCAACGTGATGGGTGATAGGGATTGGCAGTTCTTAATATGACGACTCCGGTTACACAGTCGAAGCTGCTTGTGGGGCCGATTTCCGGTGCTGGGGATCGGTTGCGGTTGCTTGTGCGGGAGTTGCAGGGCGATGAGCCGCTGAATCCGGTCACGGTGATCGTGCCGACGACGTACGTGGCGTTGACTCTGCGGCGGTCGATGGGGCGAGATGGCATCGCGAACGTTCGGTTCACGACGTTTCCGCGGGTGTCGGAGCTGCTGGGGGCGCCGGCGTTGACGGCGACGGGCATGCTGCCGCTGACGTCGCTGTTGGAGACCGCCGCTGTTCGCGCGGTTGCCGACGAGGCGACCGGGGTGCTGGCAGCGTCGAAAGACCATCCGCAGACGCATCGGAGTCTCAAGTCGACGTTCCGCGAGTTGCGTTCGGCTTCGGAACCGGCGCTGAGACGGTTGGAAGACGCTAACGGCGTTCCAGCGGAGACGATGCGGCTTTTTCGACGGTTTCGCGAGACGACGGCGGACCGCTACGACCGCGAAGATCTGGCGCTGTCGGCGGCTGAGAGCCTGACGCACGGCGACGGGTCGTTGCTCGACGAGATGGGGCCGGTGACCGTGTACCTGCCACGCGATTTTTCGCCCGGAGAGCGCCGGGTCGTCGAGGCGCTGGCGGAGCTGTCGCGATGTGTCGTCGTCTTGGGATTGACCGACGACGACGAGGCGGATGTTACGATGGACGAGCTCGTCGGCAGACTGACTCCTGCTTTGGGCGTTCCTGAGCGATGGAGTTCGGATCAGCAACCCGGAGAATCAAGCCTGCTGGTCGCCCCGGACGCCCATCAGGAAGTGCGGTGGACCATCCGAAGCCTCGTCAAGGCGGCCGAGGAGGGTGTGCACTTTGGGCGGATGGGTGTGCTGTATCGGTCGCAGGAGCCGTACGGAACGCTGATCGCGGAGGAGCTTGGGCTGGCCGGTATTCCGATCTCCGGACCGGACACCACGACCTTGGCGCAACGAGCGGCCGGCCGGACACTGCTTGCTCTACTGAGACTGAGCAACGGAGATCTGACCCGAGACGATGTGATGGACGTTCTCGCGACGTGTCCGGTGAGCTCGCCCGGCGCATCGAACGGCGGACTCAGGACCGCGCGATGGGATGCGATATCGCGCAACGCCGGCGTCGTTCGAGGCATCGACCAGTGGCGCGAGCGGCTCGATCGGTACGGCGCCCGACTGCGGGACTTGGCTCGAAGGTCAGAGGAGCAAGGCGAGGCCGAAGGGGCGCAGGCCGACGCCATGCGTGAGGACGCGGACGAAGTGGGATCGCTCAAGGCGTTCATTGAAAGCCTCGGGGAACGTCTCGACGCCCCGGGAGACGGAAGCTCGTGGGGCGATTTCTCGAATTGGGCTCGCGGTCTCATCGATGCGTATCTTGACCACGATGCGGTGACGAGCGAACCCGAGAGCGCCGCTGAGCAACGCGTTGTCGACGTCCTGTCGGAATTGGCGGGAGCGGACGCTTTCGATCGGAGATCGTCGCTGGCGGTGTTCATCCAGGCAGTCGAGGAAGCACTGCAGGAGTCGATCGGCCAGCTCGGACCTACAGGTCAGGGCGTATTTGTGGCTCAGTTGGGCTCAGCAATCGGATTTGAGCTCGACCGCGTTCACGTCGTCGGGATGGTCGAGGGTGCCATGCCGCCGAAGACCCGCGACGATCCGTTGGTTCCGGACCGCGAGCGGCGAGAGGCGGGCGGCGAAGCTGCAGGTGTGCCGCTTCAGAGCGCGCGGCGAGCCCGAGAGCGTTACGATTTCCTAGCCGGCGTCGCGATGGCTCAGCACCGCGTGTTGTCGTATCCGAGGGCCGATCTGGTCGGCGGACGCGCGCAGTCTCCTTCACGGTGGCTGCTGCAGGAAGCGACCAGGTCGAACGGCGCATCGGTGTTCGCTTCATCGTTGCTTGATCTGCCCGAGACGCCGTGGCTGGTTCGGATCGCGTCGGTGCAGGCCTCGCTCGACGGCGCGAGTCGAGTGACTCCGGCCGACGGACACGACTACGACGTCGACAGCTTCCGGCAGTGGCTGAGCTCAGGGCGCACCATGCGACGACACCCGTTGGCTGAGTCAACGGGATTGGCCAGCGCGCTTGATCTCGAAACGAGCCGGAATTCGCGAACGCTGACGGAATGGGACGGAGACGTGTCGGCGGCGTTCGCGGCCGGCAGTGGTGTCGATCTGACGCTGCGCGAGCCCCATTCGCCGACGAGTCTGGAGCGCTGGGCTCGATGCCCGTTCAGCTACTTCCTGGGCAATATCTTGCGCATCGGAAACCTGGAACGGCCCGAGGACGTGGCATCGATCACCGCGCTGGACAAAGGGTCGCTCGTGCACGACATCCTCGAGCAGTTCGTGCGTTCGGCGGTTGTCGCTGATGACGTTCCGCATCCGGGGCAGCTCTGGAGCGCCAAGCAACGTGCGACCTTGTTCGATATTGCGGCTCGCGCGTTTACGGTTGCAGAGTCGAAGGGAGTCACCGGCAAGGCGTTGTTGTGGCGAATCGAGCGCGTTGGAATCGAATCCGATCTCGAGTCGTTCTTGGAACAAGACAGCCGCACGAGGCAACGCTTCGGATCCAGTCCGATGGCCGTCGAGGCGCGGTTCGGCATGGGCGACGCCGGAGAGGCGACCGGTTGGGCGCCCGCAACGATCGACGTCGACGGCGTCGGATCGCTCAAGTTCCGAGGAATGATCGACAGAGTCGACGCGACTCCGTCCGGCGACGAACTCCTGGTCCTGGACTACAAGACGGGTTCGTCGGGCAGTTACAGCGTTCTCAAAAACGACCCCGTCGACAGAGGGCGCCGGCTCCAGCTTGCCGTCTACTCGCTCGCCGCTGCCGGGGCGAATCCAGGCGCGAAATCGGTTCGGGCCGCGTACTGGTTCGTTACGACCAGGGGCGGCTTCAAGATAGCGCCCGAGACTCCCGTGAGCCTGGACGAGTTCAAGGACGATTTCAGGTCAGCGGTTGCGACGATCGTGTCGGGGGTGCACAAGGGACTGTTTCCAGCCAATCCGGGAGGCGAGTCACAGGGTACGTTCGACAATTGCCGATTGTGCGACTTCAAGACTCTTTGTCCGTCGTATCGCGACGTGGCGTGGAATCGGAAAAAGGGCGACGAGCGCCTGGCGCCGTATCTCGCTCTGCTCGAAGAGGAAGGAGCGGAGTCGCGATGAACGCTCCGTTCGTTCCGGCCGACCAAGATCAGCGCGACCGGATTCGCGAGTCGCTTGACGAAACGTTGTTCGTCGAAGCAGGGGCGGGCACCGGCAAGACTACCAGCCTCGTCGAGCGAGTCGTCGGCTTAGTGTCGAAGGGTGTCACGACCCTCGATCGAATCGCGGCGATCACGTTTACAGAGGCCGCCGCCGCCGAGTTGAGCGACAAGGTTCGCGAGGCGTTGGAGAAAGCGGCATTAGATGTCGCGAATGACTCCCGCGAGCGCGATTTCTGCCGCCGCGGGATCGACGACCTGGATCGTGCGTCGATTCAGACGCTCCACAGCTTCGCGGCCGATCTTCTGCACGCGCGACCGTTCGAGGCAGGGCTGCCTCCCGGCTTCCAGGTCATGGATTCGGTCGAGGCGGAGATTGCGTTCGATGCTGAATGGGGGAAGTGGCTGGATTCGGCCCTCGAAGATTCCGACCTCACGGAACCGCTCAGCTTGGCTCTGTCGCTCGGGATGACACTGGCCCACCTGCGCGACGTGGCCGAGGCCTTTCATAAGGAGTACGACCGGTTGGCCGGCGTCGTGTTCTCGGATGCTACGGCGCTCACGGGAGAAGCTGTGCCGTCGCTCGTTCGTGCGGGTCCGGAACTGGAGAGATTGTGCGAATTCGCCAGCAACGGCGACGACGACCCGCTCGTGATTCACGTGACAGCGCTGTTGGGCACGATCAGACGGCTCGGTGATCTCGATGCGGCATCGGCGGAGGCGTATCGATTGTTGGCTCGATCCGAATCAATTGCCACGCGCAGAGGTAGGGTCGGCGACTGGATGGTCGATCCGGCCACGGGCAACAACGCGTGCAAGGTTCTAAAAGAGATGTTGAAGGACTTGAACGAGCAAGTTCAGGTCGATCTCGAAACGGCTCGCCAAGCTGCGCTGTCGCCGATGCTGAGTTCATTAGCGTCGTTCGTCGCTGAGTATGCCACACGACGCAAGGCCAACGGTGTCGCTGAGTTTCACGATCTGCTTGTTTGGGCGCGCGATCTGCTTCGGGACAACCTCCAGGTTCGCGATCAATTCCGCGACAAGTTCACGCATCTTCTCGTGGACGAAGCACAGGACACGGATCTGCTGCAGGCAGAGATAGCGGTGTTTCTGGCAGAGGACGCCGGCGACGACACTCCTGCCGATTTGCGTCCTCGCACCTGGACAGATGTGAAGCTCGCGGACGGGAAGTTGTTTGTTGTCGGGGACCCCAAACAGTCGATATACCGATTCCGACGGGCTGACATCGGGCAGATGAATGCGTTGCAGCGACTGATGGGGATTGAGCCCGTGCGGCTCGTACAGAACTTCAGGTCGCAACGATCGGTGATGGACTGGGTGAACGCGCTGTTCGCGAACTGGATGGAGCACCAAGACGGCCAGGCCGAATATGTGCCGGTCGTTCATCGATGGCAATCCGCCGTCGATCACGCGGGCGCGCCCAGGGTGTGGCGGCTCGGCGACGTAAGCGACGACCGCGCCGTCGGCCAGTTGAGATATCGGGAAGCGGGAGCGATCTCCGAGGCGCTGCGAGGCATCGTCGCCGAGGGTTGGCAGGTGCTGGATCGGGACGCGACCGAGCTTGACGCCGTCGAGCGATACAGATTGGCGAGATTTTCCGACGTCTGCATCCTGATGCCTCGCCGGACCGCGTTGCGCGGCCTCGAGCTCGCCCTGGATCGCGCGGATGTGCCTTACCGCCTGGAAGGGGCGTCGTTGATCTTCGCCACGCAAGAGGTTCGCGATCTGATGAATTGCCTGCGGGCGATCGACGATCCGGCCGACAAGGTCGCCCTCGTAGCCGCACTACGGTCTCCGGCATTCGCGTGCTCTGACGAAGACCTGCTGCGGCACCACCAACAAGGCGGCGCTTTCGACTACCTCAGCGCTGAATTGTCAGAAGACGGCCCTGTGGGCAAGGCGATGTCGGCGCTAAAGACCTATCACGACGAGTGGCGCTGGAATTCGATTGCGTTCGCGATCGATCGATTCGTCAGAGATCGGCGACTGATCGAGTTGGCGCTGAATGACCGCCGTCCGCGGGAGAGGTTGCGCCGATACCGGTTCCTCATCGATCGGGCACGGGCTTACGTCCAAGCCGGCGGGACGTCGCTGCGCGGATTCTTGAAGTGGGCTGATCGCCAACTCGACGAAGGCGCCCGTGTGACGGAGGCTCCGGTTCCCGAATCTGACGAGGACGCAGTCCGCGTCATGACCGTCCACGGAGCCAAAGGACTTGAGTTCCCGATCGTTCTCATGACCGGACTTAACGCAGGCCACCGGAATCGGCTCGACGCGGTGCTCATCGATCGTGAGACCGGCGCCGTCGAAGTCGGAATCGGCACGCAGCGACAGCGATTCTCGACGCCAGGGTACGAATCGGTCGCTGAATGCGAATCGCAATTGCAGGCGCACGAGAACGTGAGGCTGATGTACGTCGCGGCAACGAGGGCGCGTGACCATCTGGTCGTCAGCATGTTCCGTACTCGAAGAGACAAGGATTCGTACGCGGTGCAAATCGATGCGTTGTTGGAAGGACGCGACGGCCTTTGGTCTCCGGCTCGTTTTGCCGCGGACACGGTCACGGCGCCAGAATCGGCCACGAGGACCCCGCCGCCAGCCAGCAAAGACGTCACGTTGGATGCTCGAGGGCGATGGTTGGAACAGCGGCGATCGCTTCTGGACGAGCGCTCGCGACCGATGTCGGTCGCGGGCACCGCGCTAGCCAGTGTCGACAAAGAAGAAGCCGTCGCCGAAGAGCCGTGGCGTCGCGGTCGAGGAGGGACATCCGTGGGCCGTGCTGTTCACGCCGTGCTTCAAACAGTCGACCTGGCGACCGGAGCTGGACTCGAGGACATCGCGAAGGCTCAGGCAACTGCCGAAGGCGTTTCGCACCAGCTTGAAGACGTGATTCGGCTCGCCCGAAACGCCTTGGATAGCGATATCGTGCGGCGAGCGGTTGCGTCCGGTCGGTTCTGGCGCGAGGCCTCGGTTGCGGCGCCTGTGGGCAACGGGGTCGTCGAGGGATTCGTCGACCTGTTGTTCGAGGAAGGGGGCGAGCTCATTGTCGTCGACTACAAGACGGACTCGCTTGCGCAAGACGAAGCCGAGGGCGCCTCGCAGCGGTACCGGTTGCAGGGCGGGAGCTACGCCCTGGCGGTGCAGCGGGCGACGGGCATGACCGTTCGCGGAGTAGTGTTTTTGTTCTTGCGTCCCAGACGTGCTGAGTCGTTGCCGGACATCGCAGATCTGATTCGAGACACCGAAGCGGCTGCTGTGAGTTACCTGCAGACGTGACGCAACCTCAACGAAAGTTGCGGGAATATTCAGGAGAAGGCCCGTTGTACGGGTCGTTGCACGTGACTCGCTTGATTGCCTGACTCAGGTTCGAAGCCTTTTCGTTGCGCACGACCGTACATGGTGTGATACTCTTTTCTGCCAGACGCCCGCGGCGATTTGCGCGGGCAGGCCATCTCTGAAGCGGCGGTGATTCGGCGGGTAATGGTAAGCACGAGCAAGAAACATCTTCGACTGTTGCACATGTCCGACGTGCACATAGGCACCGACATCTACCAAGGAGCGGCGCTCGACGGGCTGGATTCGGCGCTGGCGCTCGCGGACTCTTCTCAGGCAGACGCCATCCTGGTGGCCGGCGATCTGTTTGACCACCATCGCGTGCCCACCGAGACCGTCGACCGCGTGATGGACGCACTTGCCGCCTCGAAGAAACCGGTTGTGGTGCTTCCGGGGAACCACGATACGATTCTGACCCAGGGCCTGTGGGGCGGAAAGACGCCTGACGGCGTCACGATCCTGCTCGAAGCCGACGGAGAGACGTTGGCGTTGGACGAGTTGGGGCTCACCGTCTGGGGCCGCCCGGTCTACGATCACAACCCCGAGTTTCGCCCGCTATTGGGCATGCCGCCGAGGCCGGACGACGGGTGGTACGTCTCGATGGCGCATGGGATCGTGATGGACTTCGAAGAGGCTACGTGGCGCTCGTCGCCGATCTATCTTGACGAGATCGCCAAAGCGCCGTGCGATTATATCGCGCTCGGACACGTTCACGTGTACCGAGACGTTTCTCAAAACGGCGTGCCTGCCTTCTACTCGGGAGCGCCTGCAGGGGCTATGAAACGCGGCGTCGCGATAGTCGATATGGACCCAGATAAAGGCGTGTCGGTGTCTCCCCTGGAGATCACAACGTAGCCGTGTTCGCGGCCGACTGAGGCGATAAGCTGACGCTCGTTGATTGAGTGCCCGCTGGTGGGCAGGTTGGCATCGCGGCCCGGCTTGCGATTCGCCGCAGATGTTGTCGAGCCACTTCGCCAAGTCGAACCCCAGGAATTCGACTCCAGGGGCGAATACGGTTCCGCGGCTGACTTCGATCAACTGCCCGCCCGCGTCGAACGACGAGAACGACCGACAGGTCCAGGCTCCGTTTTCGTCGCGCCTGAAGGACTCACACGGCGATTTGCCCTCGGAATCGATGACTGCCGCCGGGCCTACGGTGTCGCCAACGGAAAGCTGCATCGTGGGAGGCGCCGCCGCGCCGAGACCGATCTGTTCCTACACGAAGAACTCCCAATCGGTGCCGCTTGCCGCGCTGCCCAGTTGTGTGCGGTCACCGTGATTGAGCGCCAGCGGATCCTGCCCGATTGTTTCGCCGTCGACGAACGTGCCGTCGGCGCTGCCCGGGTCCTGTAGCCAGTAACCTTGGGCGTTTTGGAATATCCGGGCGTGTTTCCGCGATACAACCGGATGCTCCTCGACGATATCGTTGGTTGAATCGCGACCCATGGCGGCGATCGCTGCCGTAAGCGACACGCCACAGCCGTCGAAAGGACCTTCGCGGACCCGCAGTTTTGACTTCGTCGAAATGTTCATCGCGACCGCCTGTCTGGTCCCGAGCGGACCGTCGGAGCGCGGCGCATTACGCTCTGGTCGTAGGACGATCGAGATGTTGCGCCTCAGATATTAAGAGAGTAACCATGCCCAGAGTCATTGTCAATTGGCTGGTTTACGGTCGGTTCGATTGATGTGAGCTAGTTGCCGATTGCGAATAATCAGGCGATGAATCCTTCGACATACCCTTCAGTGATTTCGTCGTCGGAGAGGTCGAGCATCCGGCGGAAGAAGTATTCGTTGTGCTCGCCTAGCAAGGGCGCCGGTCGAACCTCCAGTGGGGTCGCCGACATGTCGAAGGGAGGACCGTCGTAGATCGTCGGACCGGTTTCGGCATGGTCGACCTTGCGATAGTGGCCGGTCGCGGCCATCTGGGGATCGGTTTCCATGAGGTCCTTCGAATTCTGAACGACGCCGGCGGCTACTCCCGCTTCCTGGAGGCGGAGCATAACGTCCTCGGCGAGCTGGCCTTCGGTCCAGGCGCCGATTATGTCATCGATCTCATCTTCGTGCCGCTTCCTGGCGTCGAACGTGCAAAAACGTTCGTCGTCAGCGAACTCGGCTCGGTCCAACACGGTGCACAGGTTCTTCCATTCGTCGTCCGTCTCCACCGTTATCGCGCACCATCGATCTTCGATGCGATCGTTGAGCGGCACGGACTTGCACGGGTACACGCCTTGCGGTGCGGCGTTTTCTGAGCGGTTGCCGTTGCGAATCCGATTTCGACCCAGGGCCGTGTACTCGAGAACGGCGGTTCCGGTCATGTGCACGATCGACTCGTACTGCGACAGATCGATGTACTGTCCGCGGCCAGTTCGCCGACGATGATGCAATGCCGTCATGATTGCGAATGCCGATTGGTGAGGATTGGTAATGTAGTCGGTGAAGGCTTGAGCCGGATTGATAGGAACCGCGTCCGGATAGCCGGACAGATGGTGCATGCCGGACATGGCAGCCGCCATCGGTCCGTGGCCCTTGACGTGTTTCCAAGGGCCGGTCAATCCCGGGAGCGAGTGGCTGACCATGATGATGTCGGGCCTGAGCTTCCGAAGCGTTTCGAATCCGAAGCCCATCCGCTCGAACGTGCCGCCGCTGAAGTTTTCGACGACGACATCGGCTAGAGGGACGAGGCGTTGGGCGATCTCCTTCCCTTTTGGATGTCTGAGGTTGAGCGAGATCGACATCTTGTTGGAGTTGAAGTTGTTGAACCAGGCGCTGGTGTTGAAGCTGCCTTCGCCGCCAGGGACGATGGGCGGCATCTGGCGCGCGCCATCGTGGCGGGTCGACGATTCGATGCGGATGACCTCTGCGCCTCCCCAGCCGAGCATGCGCGCGGACAGCGGGGCGACGGCCCGCCATCCGAAGTCCAATACCCTGACGCCTTCTAGCGGCAGCTTGGCGGTCATGAATTCACCTTGTTTGCGATGATGGTCCGGGATGGGGTTTGGCGCCGATTGTTGATTACGAAGCCGACCGGTAGTCTTGCTGTTATCGATGGACGCCTGAATTCGGGAATAACCATCCCCCTATGTCCCCCTTCCTTTTCGGGAAGGGGGTTTATTAATTTGGGAGGTACCCCCAAACCCCCATCAGAGGGGCGGCCGCCCCTATGGACACCCTGCGAACCTTCTCGGTGGGGGTTCATTTCTTCGCGCACGGTGGAGGCACATTTGTCAAAATCAGATGACTCCCTTGCTCGTCAACCGAGCTAGATCGTTTTGGCCGATGCCGAGCATGTCGTGATAGACCTCTTCGTTGTGTTGACCGAGTTCGGGAGCTCTCCGGGTCAGGCGCCACGGGCTCTCGGGCAGCCGGAACGGAGGACCGAGGTATCTGATCGGGTCGTCTATTCCGGGATGATCGACGTCTACGAAAAAGCCTCGGTCGATGAGTTGCGGAGAGTTGGCCACGTCTTCTGGGGTGTCGGTCGGGACGGCGAAAACCTGCTTCTCGCGGTTGAATGCCATGTCCATTAGCTCGCGGCGGGTGTAGTGCGAGAAGAACTCGACGGCGAAGTTCTCGAACCGTTGCCGTTCGACCGGGTCTTCACGCACGAATGCGGCGTCCAACCACCGAAGGTCGAACTTGTCGCCGAAACCGTAGTCGGCCATCAGGTCGTGGACCGCCTCCATGCTAGTGCCCGGAGCGGCCGCGATGAAGAAGATGTAGCCGTCCTTGCATGGAAGAACCGCCCGAACCTGGCCTCTGCCGCGTTCGAACATGTCGCCCCGATGCAGAACCTCGCCGAGGACATCGTACGTGGGTATGGCGTTGCCAGCGCCCAGGGACATCGCGCGCTGCATCGACACGTCGATTTGTTGGCCCACGCCGGTGAAGTCCCGCGATGTCACGGCCAGCATCGTGGCGTTGGCCGCGAAAATCGCCGCCGACCAGTATGCGGACTCGGTCGCGATCGTGTAGGGCGCCCGGCCGTCGAAGCCGACCTGTTGCATGACGCCGCTCATGGCTTGGCCAACGATGTCCGGCCCTTTGAACTCGCTGTACGGTCCGTGCTGTCCGAAGGGCGTGACTGAGGTCAAGATCAGTCCGGGGTTGAGCTCGGCGAGATTTTCAAAGCCAATGCCCAGACTCGCCATATAGCCGGGTACGAAGCTTTCGACAGCAATGTCGGCCCATTTGATCAGTCGTTTGAAAAGCTCCTGGCCTTCGGGCTGTTCAAGGTCAAGCGTGACGCCTCGTTTGCTGGTGTTGAAGTGCCACCAGTACAGGCTGTTTTCCCGATCGGGCTGCCCTTCGTGGAGCGGCGCGATGTCGCGCATCGGATCTCCCGTGGGAGGCTCGATGCGGATGACGTCCGCGCCCAGGTCTGCCAGCAGCTTGGTGCAGTAGACGCCGATGGGACCGGCAAGGTCCAGCACCTTGAGGTCGGTCAGCGGGCTCGGTTTTTCGTCGACTGGGTGTTGCATGATCGATCAGCTCCGGCCCTCAGGAGAGAGCAGGTCAGTTATTGCGAAACGTTAGCACCGAGTGCGGGAGGGGTCAACCGCGGCTATTGCAGGACTCTGATCGGTGATACCCGGTGTGGGATATACTGTCTTTGTAGAGTACGCTGGAAATCGGCAAGGCCCTGCGAACCCTAAAGGAGTCCCGCGCATCCAAGCTCACGGTATGCCACCGTCTGCCGCCCGGGCACAGAATGTGCTCATTAACCCCAAAAGTCGAGGCACTCATGTTTCTTGAAATTGAAATCGAACAAGAACAAGAAGAGGACGGCCGCTGGATTGCAGAAGTCGTCGAGCTTCCCGGGGTCATGGCCTACGGCGCCACTCAAGGCGAAGCCAAAGCGAAGATTCAGGCACTTGCACCGCGCGTCTTGGCTGGAAGACGCGGAGGGACCGAAGGGACTTAAAGGACGAAAGAGGCAGCGCGGCTACCGAACTGGGAGCATCTATCCGATACCAACGATCGCGCGCAGGCGTGTCCAGATTCGGCTTGCGAGGACTAGTCGTCGGAGGGCGTGACCACGGTTAGGCCGTAGCCGCGAACCCACTCGGCTATCTTGGCCATGGCATCGTTGTCGGGCGTTTCCACCTCGGGCATGGTGCTGTCTTTGGCGAGGCTCGTGTACTTCGAGACAGCCATGCTGTGGTACGCGAGAAGCCGAACGGCTGTGATGTTGTCCATGCCCGCGAGTAGCTCAGCGGCCTCGCCGATCTGCTCCCGCGAGTCGTTGATCGTGGGCACGATGAGCATGCGAATCTCGACCGGCGTGCCGCGATCGTGCAGCTTGCGCAGGTTCTGGATGATGCGCTCGTTTGTTACCCCGGTCGCGTCTTTGTGGTCGTCATCGTGGATGTGCTTCAGGTCGTAGAGCACCAGGTCGACGTAGGGAAGCGCCCGTTCGTAGAAACTCCAAGGCACCTGGCCGCAACTGTCGAGCGAGGTGTGGAAGCCTTCGGCTTTGCAGGCTTTCAGCAGGGCCGTGGCGAAGTCGATCTGCAGGAGCGGTTCGCCGCCGGACAGGGTGACGCCTCCGCCCGTTACGCTATAGAACGTCGCGTCCTCGCGCACCTCGTTCATCACCTCGGCCACCGTGGTCTGATTGCCGGCGAGCATAAGCGCGTTCGAGTTGCACGCCTCGACGCATTGCTGGGACAGATCGCAGCCGGCGCGGTCGAAGGTCCGCTGACCGCCCTCGGCTAGGATTTGGGCGCCGGTCGGGCAAGCCTCCACGCACGAGCCGCAGGCGATGCAGCGGTCGGGGTAGAAGAACACCTCGGGTCCGTGGGCGATCGCTTCCGGGTTGTGGCACCAAACACAGCGCAACGGGCATCCCTTCAGGAACACTGTTGTCCTTATGCCAGGGCCGTCGTGCACGGCGTAGCGCTTTATGTCGAAGACCAAGCCGGTTGCGGTGTTCGCAGCCGTCGGAGCGTCCACGAAGCTACGCGCCATGTGCCAGCCGTCCGATGAACTGGTCCTGCGCCTCTCGCGAAAGTGTCGTGAAGTAGACGCTCCAGCCGGTGACCCTGATCTGAAGCGATGCGTACTTTTCTGGATGACGCTGCGCGTCTCGCAGGGTTTCGACGTCGAAGACGTTGAACTGGATGGCGTATCCGCCCTCTTGGAAGAACGTCTTGATCAGACCGACGAACGCCTGGAGCCCTTCCTCGCCCGCGATGGCGGTTGGATGCAGCGTGACATCGAGAACCGAGCCGTTTGGGGTCGCGGTGAAGTCGATTTTCGAGACCGAGTCGATTAGCGCGGTCACGCCCTTTCGGTCTCGGCCGTAGGATGCGCCGACGCCGGGCGCTAGCGACTCGTGAGCCTTTCGGCCATCGGGAAGAGCGCCGGTGCCTTTGCCGCCGGCGAGGGCGAACGTGAGCGTGAACAGGGCGGCCTGCGAGCCTCCGCCTCGACCATTGGTGAACGAGTGGACCTTGTCGCTGAAGTGATCGGCGACTTGACGCGCGATGCCGTCGACCTCGCTGTCGTTGTTGCCCCATTTCGGCACGCGGTTCAGCAGGTACTGGCGCATGTTCTCTTGACCGTCGAAATCGACCGACAGTGCATCGAGGACGTCCCCGAAGGCGTATTTGTGCTCGTCGAACACCGCTTGTTTGACGGCAGCGAGCGAGTCCGCGGCGTTTGCCAGTCCCGCTCCGACGAAGCCGACGGTGTTGTAGACCGGGCCGCCTTGGCCGACGTCTTTGCCGCGGGCCAGGCAGTCGTCGATCGTGCCGCCGATGAGCGGCGACGGGTTGATCTCGGGCCAGAGCCGCTCCGCCTCGGCGATGAATCGGCTGGTCGTAGTGAGGACGAAGTCGAGTTGTTCTAGGTAGGCGTACAGCAACTGCTCGAACGTCGTGAACTGCCGAGGGTCGCCCGTGTGCGGGCCGATCTGCTTGCCGGTAAGCGGATCGACGCCGTCGTTGAGCGCCAACTCCATCGGCTTGGCCAGGTTGACGGTGGTGTTCATCGTGCAGGCGGCTTCTTTGCCGTCGACGGCGGGTTCGTAGCAGCCGATGGGCAGGTACGTGCGGGCGTGCTCGACGGGTTTGCCGCGCTTTACCAGCGCTTCGATAGCAACCGCGTCGTTCATGAGCACGAACGAGTTGCGGCCCCGCCGCACCATGTCCGCGACTTTCCGGTACAACTCGTCCGAGTGCTCGGGCAGGTAACGGACCGACAATTTCGGGTCGGGGACGCAGAGGTCGTCGAACGCATCGAGAGCCACGTAGGTGAGATCGTTTTCGAGGATAGAGCCGTCGGCGGCCTGTCCTCCGAAGACGAAGTTCTTGCCGTTCTCGGCGCCCTGAGTTCGTGAGTACCACTTGAACCAATAGAATTTTATCAATTCTTTGGCTTGTTCCCGATTCAGGCGTCCGGAGTCGATGTCCGCTCTGTAATACGGGTAAAGGATGCGGTCGAATTGGCCCATCGACCGGACGTCTTCGCCCTCCATCTCGATGAGCTCGTGCATGAGCCACGTGAATTGCAGCACTTCGTGGAACGTCTCGGGCGCGTGAGCGGGAACGTGGCGTAGTGTCGCAGCAACCTCGGCAAGGCGTTTGGCGTTGTCCGTGTCCGATGCGGCCATGTCTGTCGCCAAATCGGCGAGCCGATTCGCGAACGCGATCGACGCGTCGTAGACGGTCTCGACGGCTTCGAAGAAATCGAGTTGCTCTTGAGTGGCCTGATCGCCCAGCGTTTCTCTGGATTGGCGGGCCTGGTCGATTAATCCGAGCAAGCCACCGGCGAACATGTTCTCCCATCCTGGGGAGATGTGCCCGAGGTCCAAACCAGCTTTGGGAGTGTTCGACATGCCGATCTCTTGGGCCTGATCGAACCATGCGGCGCCTTCGGCGAGCGGTCCGGCGGCGGCTTCGTCGAGCCACGTGCCGCGCTCAAGCTTCAGGCTGTAGAAGCTTCCCTTGGTCAGTTTGCGCAGGATGTGGCCGTGGTTGAGCTTGTCGGCGAACCAGTCGTTGGGATCGACGCTGATCTGGCCGCGTGACACAACGATTCGATAGACGTTTGCCTTTTGCAGGACCTTCGGTTGGTCGGCGTGCGTCGCCAGATATTGTTCGACTTCGGCCTCGAGCTCGTCGAGCGGGATGCCTCGATCCGCAGCGTATTGGATGTCCTGGAATTGGGCGAAAAGGCCGTCGCTGACATCATCGAACGTGCCCCATAGTCGTTGTGTGTCAACGGCATCTGTTGTAACAACCACGTGCGGACCTCCCTGATTCAAGCCATCGTGATCTGACGATTATACCATTTGGGATCGTGACCAGGCCGTCGCCCGAGGTCGGAGCCCGTTGTCAACGATCCGTACGCGTTCCGCAATCCAACGACAAGTTTGGGGCACGCCACATGTCCTCGAATCTCGATTCTATCCTGACGAGCCCCATATCCGACTATCGAGCGCCTGACATCAGACCTACGAGAAGTTACCGCAGGGTTTCGTTGTCCACGTCGATCGCCTTCTCTGCGATCGTGGTCATCACGTTCCAGGCGTCTTCGTAGTGATCGAGCGTGTTGGCCGTGGCGTTGTTTCGCTTTGTGTCGAACAGGACGTACTCGGCGCCTAATTCCTGCAAGATGTCAAGGTCAGCTCGAATCTGGTCCAGGGTGCCCTCTCCGGCAACGCGGTCGTCTTCCGGCAGCGGCGAATCGGTGATGCGACAGAATATCCGTGGGCAGAGAGGCGGCATAGGTTTCCCCGCCTTCTCGGCGATGCTTCGCAGGCGCGGCATCGCTTCGTCGCGGAGCCAGTCCGCCCGGATGCCCAGGGGATGCCACGAACCGCCAAACTTGACAGCCCGTTCCATGCCGGGAACTCGGCGTCCCAGGCCGCCGCTGCCTCCGACCCAGATCGGCGGGTGCGGTTTCTGCACAGGTTTCGGGGCAAGCATGACGTCTCGGAACTTAGTGTACGGTCCTTCGTAGGAGGCCACATCCTCGGTCCACAACGTTTTGATAGCTGCCAGGTAGTCGTCCGTTATCGCTCCGCGTTTGTTCATCGGAATGCCGAACGCTTCGTACTCGGAGACCGACCAGCCAACTCCGACCCCGAAAATCAGCCGTCCGTTGCTGAGCTGGTCGATGCACGCGGTCATGTGCGCGAGATGCAAGGGGTGACGATACGGCACCACGATGACGGTTGTGCCAAGCATGATCTTGGTGGTCTGCGCCGCCAGCCACGCCATGTTGGTGAAGGGCTCGTAATAGGGCGCCGGGTATTGGGGCAACACGTCCGGCGTCAGTGCGACGTGGTCGGCGGTCATCAACAGATGCAGACCGATCGTCTCGGCGAAACGGGTCCAACGAAGCATGTGGTCCGGGCTCGCGCCGGGACCTGAATGGTGCAATTTCAAACCAAATTTCACGAATATCTCCTTTGCAGGTGCGATCTGTCGACGGACACATATCCGGTCTGAGTGCCGAGTGCGATGACCGGCTCCCAATCATGCGTGATCGGCAAGATTACGTGGTCCGGGAGGGCGTTTTTATTGGCAAATGCCCTCCCGGGTTCAGTGCTGTGTGGTGATTAGCGGGCGGGCACGGCGGAGAATAGCTCGTCCGGCCAACTGCTCGTGTGGTACGGATAGACCCACTTCGACACGTTCGGACCCATCGCCCACGGACTGACGAAGGAGGCTATCTGGACGGACGGCATCCATTCATACATCTTCGTTTCCCATTCCATGGCGATGTCGAATTGATCCTCCAGGTCTAGCGCAACGCCGAGGCTGTCGACAAACCCCTGAGAGAAGTCGTAGGTATAGCCCGGGCCTCAGACCGTGTCCGCCGTTTGGAAACCGATTCCACTAATGACGTTGATCGGAAGACCGTAATCGCTGTGGTTCCAGATCCACGCGTCGGAGATTGTCTTCGACAGCATGGATGGCTGTTTGGCTTGATATGCTGCCTTCTCGACTTTGGCAGTCAGGCCGATTGCTTCCCACATGGGCAGCAGCGCCTCTCCGACCTCTTCCAACACTGGGTTTGATCCAACGGGGATGAAGAACGGGAACTCGAATCCGTCGGGATAGCCTGCCTCGGTAAGGAGCGCGATGGCGCCCGCGGGGTCGGTGGGCACTTTCCACTCAGGATTCCATCGTGGGTTGCAGGAGTCGATTCCGATCACGTATGCGAGGCAACCTCTGCCACCCAGAATGGTGTCGACGATCGCTTCGCGGTCGACTGCCATGGACATGGCCATGCGTACTTTACGGGCGTTCTCCATGTCTGCGGGATCGCTTGGGTCGCCTACCCACGGACGCTCGGTCGCCGGCGCGTTGCCGGACGGGGTTCCGTCCTTCTTGGTGTCGGCGTAGTATTGGCCTGAGAGCCAAACGTTGACGCCACCGCTTCCGAACTTCTGCCTGCCCTCGATAAGCCTTGCCCTTGGCACGGCGGCGACCTGGTCGATCTGGCTCGCGGTTACCGGGATGATGTCCGCTTCACCGGTGTGGAGCATCGCGATCTTGGTCGCGTCTTCGGGAACTTCCAGAATCTCGACCCTGTTGAATCCCGCAGTCTGGCGCCAGTGCGGCACGAACGCTTCGAGGACGATGGAGTCGTCCGATATCTGCTCGATGACCCGGAATGGACCTGTCCCATTAGGCGTCAGGTTCGCTTGGTCACCGCCGATCTGATCGAAAAGCTTTTTGCTGGAGATGGGCGCATTGCCGTCCAGCAATTTGGTCAGGGTGGATATCCACCTCATGTTCGCCGACTTGAGGTTCATCTTGACCGTCATGGCGTCAGGGGCGGTTATCTCTGCGTAGAACGGGTTGATCACCTCACCGAGCTTCTTGTTGCCATCGAGCCTGCTGTCTTCGAAGGTGAAGACGAAATCTTCGGCAGTGACGGTCCCCGTCGACTCGTCGTGGAATGGCACGTTCTCGCGGACGGTCAAAGTGACGTCGTCGGCAGTCAGCACCCAGGAGCTGGCCAGTGAGGGCACGATGACAAAGTCTTTGTCCCAACGCAACGCCGACTCGTAGATGCCCAGGAGGAGCGCCCTGTTGTTGTAGGGCCACAACATCTCCTTTGGCCGGTAGCTCGATGCAGGTCCGACAACGTTTACGGCAACGATCAACGTGCCGCGCGGTTGCACGGCGCCCGGTGTAGGCGTCACGACCAACTCGACAACCACGGGGGCGGCGGTCGGCATGGCCAATATGGCCTTGGAGACGACATCTTCGATGTCCTTGTTTGAAAGGGGAGACGGGCTGGAACTGGCCGACTCCGAAACGGCCTTCACCACGAGGTCTTGAATCTCTTCTTTGGTCACGCCTGGCGTCGTCGCCGATGCGACAGCACTCTGGACCATCGCACTGATCTCGGAAGCCGTTGGCGGTTCGGTGCCCGCGGCGGCCGCGGCGTTCACAGCCGTCTCGACCAATTGCTGGATCTCAGCGCCGGATACCGGCGCCGGCCCGCTTAGAGCCGCAGCGGGGGCGGTGGCCGGGACGGCGGCCTTGAGGCGTCTTGTACGAGTTGGCTTAGTTGCGCCTGATCTATCGCGGGCGCAGGCGCTGGGGCGGGCTCGGTGTCGCTACTGCAAGCAATCGCAAACACGAACGTCAACAAGAGCGTCACAACACACCTGACGTTACTCGATTCGGGATTTACCGTACATTTTCTTCCTCCTGCCTGTTCTGTCTATTGGCTTCATTTGGCCACTTGTCACATGAGATTGGCGCTTGTCAGAGCTAAACGGCGGCGGTACCGTACGGGTTGCCCGCGGCCAGGTAGGCCAGATCGATTAACCGGACGGCATTGTAGCAGTCTCGAGCGCTCACCGGAGGTTTCTCGCCTGAGACCGCAGCCTCGATCGTGCGACGCAACACGCTCATGGTTGGCGCCCCCACAGGTTGAATCGATTCGGACCCGTCGGCGGTGTGCAACTTGATCTCGTCGCCTTCGGTGATCAGGATCGCGTGTTCAAACGCGATCTTTATTTGCCCGTCGGTTCCATCGTATGGGAACCCGTTGCCGATCTCGATTGTCCCCGTCACACCGCTGTCAGTTTTGACCAACACCGAAGCGTAGTCCTCGATCGGTTGATGGTGCGTTCCCCAACTGAGGCTGGCGCCTGGAACCTCGATGTTCTCGCCTTCGCCGGTAAGATGAACGAAGCTGTCCAGGCCGTGTGAGCCGAGGTTGCGCAAGCAACCTCCGTTAGCCTGTGCGGGGTCCAGCATCCATGACGCTCCCCACGCCGGATATCGGTCCGATGTCGGGCGGTTCATGCGCTGGTAGAAATGGGTGATCTTCCCCCATGTGCCGGCTTCGGCCAGCTCTTTGGCGTGGTGGATGATGGGCGACGAACGCATTCCGAGCGGCGCGGATGCAAAGCCGTCCGTGGATTCGGACTTTTCGACAACGCTCGCCAGCTCGCGCGCGTTGAAGCTCATGGGTTTTTCCATGATGTAAGGAATGTGTTTGTCCAGCAGATAATGACCGATCTCTGCCATCGTGACATGGGTGCCCAGCGCCAGCACAAAGTCGGGGGCGAGCTCAGACAACATCGCCGGATAGTCGGTAAACGCCGGGATTCCACCCCCGAGTTCTTCAACTCGATGAGCGGCGATATCCGCGCCGGAGTCGTGGATCCCAACTATTTCAACATCCGGCATCGCGGCAAGGTGGCGAAGGTATGCGGCATCCCACAGCGAGTGCCAATGAGTCATGCCGATTGCGGCCACCCGAATTTTCTTATCGGTCGTCTGTGAATCAGTCATCGTATCTCAGCCTCAGTTCAGTTGTCGTAGACGCGGGTCTAACCTGTCCCGGAGCCAGTCTCCAAGAAAGTTGAATGCGAGCACGGTGAGAAATATGGCCATGCCAGGGAAGAACGCTATCCACCATGCGGTTGCCAGGTAGGTCCTCCCATCCGAGATCATCGACCCCCATGACGGCGTCGGTGGCGGGATTCCGGTGCCAAGAAAGGACAAGATGGCCTCGGTCAAGATCAAGTTGCCGACCTGAAGCGTCGCGAGCACGATCACGATGTTGACCACGCCAGGGAAGATGTGCCGGGCCATGATCCTTGGGGTGGATGCGCCTGCAACCTTGGCTAGCGCTACATAGTCCGTGGTTCTGAGCTTGAGGGTTTCGCCCCTCACTTGTCTGGCGAAAAACGACCACGAATTTACCGAAAGTATCCCGACCAAGACCCAAAAGCTCTGGCCGACGACGATCACAATTACAAGTGCAACCAATATCAGCGGAATAGCGAGTTGCAGGTCGATCAATCTCATGATGACTTCGTCGACCCACCCGCCGAAGTACCCTGAAATCATGCTCAGAGTAATCCCCACGATCATCCCGATGCTGAGCGAAACGCCGGCAACAATCAATGATACTCTGGCACCGTATATTACGCGGCTAAGTAGGTCGCGACCCTGTTGGTCGGCGCCCAGCAGATACTTTGTGCTTCCGGCCTCGTCCCAGAAGGGTGGCGTGTTTCGGTCTCTCAGGTTCGCCCCCGTTGGGTCGTAGGGCGCTACCAACGGGACAAATACGCCGCAGATTACAAGGATGAACAGCAGCACGCCGGGAATGACCGGCCATCGGCGCAGGAACCCATTCGCCTTTGAAATCGGAGACTTTTGCTGGTCAAACGACGTATTTACTCGTGTTGTCACTTTGGTCTAAGCCACCTGGGTGCTAGTTGTATCGTATTCGCGGGTCTATGAGTGAGTAGGCGATATCCACTAGAAAATTGACGCCGATGTAAAGTAGGGTTACGAACAATATCGTGCCGGTCAGAAGCGGGAAGTCGTTTTGGTAAACCGACTCGAGCGCCAGCCCGCCGGTGCCGGGCCAGGCGAAGACCGCTTCAGTGCCCACTGTGCCGCTCACGAACCCGGCTAGGACCAGTCCCGCAAGTGTGAGCGGCGGGATTCAGTGCGTTGTGAAGCGCATGCTTCCAGATGACGCGGTTGTTGCTGACTCCTTTCGCTCGGGCCAGCTTGACAAATTCGGAGTCCAACACTTCCAGCATCGCCGATCGAACCAGGCGGAGTTGCGCCGAGGCAGCGATCCAACCAAGGGCGATGGATGGCAGGATGTAGTGGTCGAGACCTCCACGCCGGCCGGTAGGAAGCCATTCGAGTTTGACGGAGAATATCAGAACCAGCATGATGCCGACCCAAAAGGCGGCAGCGCCTGCCCGAAGAGGGCGAATCCCCTGCCGAGGTAGTCCCATATCGTCGCACGCTTGACCGCTGAGAGAACGCTAGAGGCCAACCGACCGCGATTGCAAAGACCCACGAAGCAAGGCCAAGTTCAAGGGTGGCGGGTAGTCGTTCAAGCACGGCGGTGGTAACGGGGCGAGCTTCCCGGAGCGAGGTGCCCAGATCGCCGCGGATCGCTTTGCCAAACCACACCAAATACCGGACCACGACCGGCTGATCGAGGCCCATCTCTCGACCCCGGGTGTCCCACTGTTCTTCAGTGGTCGAGTCGTTAAGGTAGAGCAGCCTCGGATCGCCTTGGACGCGCGACATGGCAAATACGATGATCGTGACGGCGATTAACACGAGCAGCATCGTGAACAGTCGCCTCACCAGGAACGCTTGCATATATTATTTGCTTTCGCATGACCGGTGCGGCCAGCGATCGGAACGGTCTGATTTGGACGTGATTTGTCCATTGCCACGAATCGGTGGCGCTTCTTGGGACGCTCGGAAGATACCTGAAAGCTGCCTAGGTGTCAATTGGCGATGAAAGACGTTGTCAACGCCTGAACAGATTCGAAATTCACCCACTGGAATCAAGCCGCGCCGGCTGTGGGACCGGGTACGTCGCCGAAGTCGCTGCCATGTCGATGAACGCCGCGACCAATCGCCTTGAGAGACCAAAAAACAAGGCAACAGCCGGACGGACCGTTTCTGCGTGGCCGAGGCGTCCTGCTTAGCGTCGTGCCACGTTTGTTGACAGACTTGCGCAGACGCCCGCCGACAACCACACGCTAATCGATGCCCAAGCTTTGAATCTGTTTGCACGCCAGCGAGTTAGCTGATATGCTGATGCGCGTATTCTGGCCGAAGTTCTCGAGAGAAGCCTTGCCAGCCGACGTGCGATCCCTTCTGCTATTTGGGGCGCCGGACGCCAACCTAACGGACGAATCTGAGGTGAATCAGTGACTTTCGGGCAGGCCATAGCTGCCGCGCGCAAAGAACTTGGGGTCAGCCAGCGCGAGTTGGCGTTGAAAGTTCTGAAGGAAGATGGCGCCCCGATATCGCCTCAGTATCTGAACGACATTGAGCGCGACCGGCGCAATCCTCCAGGCGATCACCTGCTCGCGCAGTTTGCCCGCGAGTTGGAACTTGATGAAGACTACCTCTATTTTCTGGCAGGCAAATTCCCATCCGACGTGCGGTCTGGAACTCCTAACCCGAAACGAGTGAAAGAGGCGTTCAAGGCTTTTCGACACACCCTGAGAGGCAACCGATGAAGTGGGTGCGCGATCGAACCGGGCGCTTCGAATGGAGGCCATTCTATGAGCACCGTGAGATCGACGTCCCATGCGAGGAAGTCGTGATCCGGTTCCTGCTCGAGCGAGGCAGTTTCGTCGACGGCCCGTTGTCCACGGACGATCTCACGGTCTTGATCGAGCAGGACGTATCTGACCTCGACGTCTGTAGACCGTCAGCGAAAGTGGGACACATTCGGGCCTGAAATTAACAGAGACTCACATTAGGTAAAGCGAGCTCCTGACAGGGGGATAGAATGTCCCCAGGGAAGGAGCAGCAGTGATCGAGAACACAGAAGATAAGAACCTAGCTGCAGAAGAGCGAAGGCAGGACACGAAGCGATTCGTTCGTCAGGTTAGATCAGCCACCCGTAGGAAATACACTCCAGAAGAGAAGATCCATATAGTCCTGCAGGGCTTCCGGCGCGAAGTCACCGTCAACGAGCTGTGCCGCCGTGAAGGCATCAAG
>JASMDM010000088.1 GCA_030752795.1 SAR202 cluster bacterium
AAACCCCGTAGCGCTCCAAGGGCGAACCCAGTGCCCGGCGCATCTTTGCCCAGACGGATCGATGACTCGATTCGAGCGATGCGAGCCCACCTTCCGACCGTTTCAATATGCGGCAATGCATACGTGTGATCTCGTCATCGAATAAGTCAACTTGCAATAACCGAGCGACGGCGGCTGCCACTTGCGCTGAGTCACTGCCCGGCACGCCCGTGACAGTCACTAGGGGAAGAGGCGGTTGAGCGGACTTTGACATCGCTCGATCGCGGTAGTTGGCGATCTCGATGGCGAGAAACTTCGATCGGATCGGCGAGCCGTCCGGACGACGGCAGCTTCTGCGGTCGCTCCATGACTCGAATCCGAGTTTATTGAACAGGCCCAACGCGGGAGTGTTGCTTTCCGGCACGCTCACCCACGCACGGTCGACGGAGTAGTCGTAAAACAGGCGGTCCAACAGTTGGAGAGCGGTCGATGCCCCGTAGCCATGGCGCCACAGATCTTCGCGCCCTATCAACAGCGAAAGTTCTGCGTTGCCGTCGCCATCGAATAGCGCCTGAGCTTCTCCGATGTGTCCGTGCTCATCCGTGTGGACGGGATAAATCAAACGTTGCCGGTCGTCCCCGAATAGCCGGTCCTAGTCTGACTGGGACGCCTCAGCCATTAGGGTTGGTTCGTAACCTCGATGGACAGGGTCTCCGCACCCCTAATGACCGAACCACCGGTCGGCGACATCCTCGACCGTTAGCCATTCAGCGACCCGTTTTACGTCGTCTCTCGAGACCTGCCGCAGTTGAACGTTGGGAAGCATCCGACACCTCCCTTTTGTGGTCCATTCGCTACCGGTCCGTGAACGTTTGAAACCTAGCCGCTGCGATTTGCCTTTCCTTGACTAGTGCCTCGGTGACTTGAAGCGCCCTTTTGGGCATGACCTGGAACAGGGATTGCATGACGACAAACCCGATGACGGGGTTGCTTGCCAGTGATCTTCGTAGAAGCGACGCGTCGATGGCTATCAATCTACAATCGTCCCATGCTGAGGCCGACAGAACATATCGGAATGGCTCTACGAGAGCGGACCACCCGACAATTTCTCCACGACCGCACAAAGCAACCGTCGTGCGCCGGGGTTGAGTGGCGTGAGGCACGCGCATCGACGTTTGGAGCGCCACCAGCACTTCCGTGACGATGTAAAGCCATCCCGCGCTGTGCCCTTCCGCGAACAACAGAGCGCCTTCACTGAATCGCGATTCATCGCAAATCGGTGCGATCGAAGACAACTCTCCGACAGCGAGCCCGCCAAAAATCTCGCTCTCATGAAGGGGATAGATATCGTGAATCAACTGGGCCATCCACCTCCGCCGCATTTCGATCCCGCCTAAGTCCTGTGAGTGAAGCATAAGTACGCTTCGGGGTAATGTCAACATTGTTCCACTATGCACAACCAAATGCGTTGGAATGCATGAAACTCCGAGCAGTATTTCCGCAGAATGCCGTAATCCATGTCGAATTCTTTCCAATGGCTATTGATTGACATGGGTTTGAGGACGATGCTAGCCTCACCCACATTCGAGAATCTCCGAGCGTTGCAAGAGTCACTCTGACAGCGCCGGGTAGGCAGAAGGCGGGCGTCGAACGTCTCCGCGCAACCAAGGCGGCCTCGATGCGTGAGCCGATATCTACCTGGTGTGGCTTGACCGCGCGAGCGTTTAGGGGTTGCCACCGTAGGGTGGCAGTTCAATGACGAGACGCAAGCCGTCTCCGGAAATTCCGAACGAAATCAGCGAGTCGAGTTTACCGCGTGCAGATTGAAGGCAGCCTGTTAGTAGGCATGACAGTGATATTCGCGACGGCGTTTCTTGGCGGTCTCGCGGCCAGAATCATTCGGTTGCCGCCTCTCCTCGGGTTCATCGCCGTCGGGATCGTGGTCGGCCCCACCGGCTTGCGGGTGATCGACAACCCCGACGTCGTGCACACATTGGCCGAGATCGGGGTCATCCTGTTGCTTTTCTCGGTCGGCATCGAGGTTTCGTTCCGCGATCTGCGAGAGCTCGGTAAGCCCGTCGTGTTCATCGCCGTCGGGCAGATGCTCGTCACCATCGGGCTCATGTTCCCGGTCGGAGTGTTGCTCGGCTGGGCGCCGGAGCAGGCAACGATTTTCGGTTTCGTCGTGTCGTTGAGCAGCACGATCGTCGTTCTGAAGACGTTGAACGACCGGGCCGAGCTGCGGAGTCTGCACGGTCGTATCCTGACCGGCATCATGCTCGTGCAGGATCTCGCGTTTATCCCGATGATGGCCATCCTACCCGCGCTCGGCGGCGGCGGCGAAGACATCGCGATGGAGATCAGTCTCGGAATGCTCAAGGCAGTGGTCGTACTGGGCGCCACCGCATTGCTTGGCATCAAAGCTTTCCCATGGTTGCTCAACCGCGTCGCCAAACTCGGGTCGCGAGAGATATTCATCCTGATGCTTGTGGCCATCACCTTCGTCACTGCATCGGTGACCCACGCGGTTGGACTGTCAGCGGCGATGGGCGCGTTCCTGGCCGGCCTCGTCCTCGACGAGTCTGAATTCGGACACCGAGCTCTGTCGGAGATCATCCCGATTTGAGACAGCTTCTCGTCGCTCTTTTTCGTGACTCTCGGGATGCTCGTCGCGCCGGAATTTCTGTGGGGCCACGTCGGAACCGTGCTAATCGTCACCACGGTCACGATATTCGTGAAGGCGTTCGCCACGATGGGAGTCGAGCGGCTATCCGGATATCTTGCGCCAACCACGATCATGACCGGTTTGGGGATGGTCCAGATCGGAGAGTTCAGCTTCATCGTCGCTCAAAGGGCGACCGATCTCGGCATATTCGGGCAGGATATCCTCTCGCTGGCCGTGGTTTCCGCCGCGGTCACCATGGCATTGACGCCGGGAATCATGTCCGGTGTTTCTCTTGCGCTCGACGCACTCGCTCGTAGATTCACTTTTCTGCGAGGCTATCGACCGAATGCTTCCGTTCAAGATGAAGGCGTACCGCACATGATCAATCACGCCATCGTGTGCGGTCTTGGCAGGGTGGGGTCGCTCGTTGAGCAGGCTTTGGAGGAGCACTCCGTGCCGACGACGGCGATCGAACTCGACCCGCAGATCGTCGAGGGCCACCGCGAAAAGGGAGGCATCGTGGTGCACGGATCCAGCGGCAGCGACACGGTTCTCGAAGCGGCGCACGTGCGACACGCGAAGCTCATGGTGATCACGACCGGAGACCCGACGACCACCTACTTGACCGCGCAGCTCGCTCTCGAACTCAATCCGGAGATCGACATCGTCGCGCGAGCGTACTGGCGCGGCGAAGGGGAGAGGCCGCAGGCGCTGGGCGTGCACCAGGTCGTGTGGCCCGCCATGGAGGCCGGACTGGAGATGCTTCGCCACTCGCTGGTCCACTACAAAGTCGACGCCCCGGAGATCGACGCGCTGCTCGACGCCATGCGCGAAGACCTCAGCCTAGGAGTCGCGCCCGAATGGGACGACGTGTTGCCCCCGACGATCGAAGGCCGAGCGCCCAGCCGGATGACGGGGGTCAGGACGAGGTCGCCCCGGCCTGACCCCGCAAGTGAGTCGCGCTGCTCGGTCGATCTACTGCCTCACCAACCCGATCGTGGCGTCGATGCCGTCGAAGCTGTGGTCCTCCCGAGACGCGTCCGCGGGCGGCGCCGCAGCGATGAGTTCGGTCGACAGCGTCTCCTGCCGGATGTAGTCGCCGTGGGTCGCGACGATCGCAGTCAATTCGTCTCCGCCTTCGTAGTAAGTCGCGATATGGTCCGCGATGTCGAATCCGGCGTTGCGTCGCATGCCCTGGATTCGATGTACCAGCTCGCGCGCTTGACCCTCCAACTTGAGCTCGTAGGTGATCGCGGTGGTGATCGCCACCATGTATCCGGCTTCGGTCGATGTCGAGTACCCGTCTTGATCGCCCCGCGAGACCAGCACTTCTTCCGGCTCGAGCGTGAATCCGTCGATCTCGGCTTGTTGTCCGGATTCGACCAGCGCCGCGACCTCGGCCGCGTTGGCGTCGGTCAATCCTTGCCTGATTCTCGTAAGGTCTCGACCGTATTTGGGCCCCAAGATCGGCATGTTCGGCTGCAGCGTGACGGACGCGATTTCAGAGTCGTTCTGGATCGCCTCGACGTGGCGGACGTTCAATTCGTCCATCACCTGAGGAGCGACAAGGTCGAGCAGTCGTGTCTCATCTGCTGAGCGCGTCTTCACGAGCGCCGTTTCGATCGGCTGCCGGACTTTGATCCCTGCCTTGCTCCTTGCTGCGCGGCCCAGGCTCGAGAACCGCATTGCCAGTCGGGCCACTTGCGATAGTTGTTCGTCGATCAGCGAGGCGTCCGCAACCGGGTAATCCGCGAGATGGACGCTCTCCTTGCCGATGCCCTGGCCTCTCACCAAGTTCTGGTACATCGACTCGGTCAGGAACGGGATGATCGGCGCCAAAAGCCTGGACAGCGTTTCCAGCACATCGTACAGCGTGGCGTACGCCGAGAGCTTGTCCTGGTCGCCGCCGTCTCCATTTTGGCCGACGAGGCCGCTCTTCCAGAACCTGCGCCTGCTGCGGCGAACGTACCAGTTCGACAGCGACTCAACGAACGCTTCGGCGCCGCGCGCGGCATCCTGGGGCAGGAAGTTCTCAAGCGCCATGGTGACGTCGCCGACCAGCTTGTTCAGTTCCGACAGAATCCATCGATCCAACTCGGCTCGTTCGGCGACCGGAGGCGCCGGCGTCGTCGGATCGTACTGGTCGATGTTCGCGTATGTGACAAAGAACGAGTAGACGTTCCATAGCGGGATGATGAACCGTCGCCGCACCTCGTCGCCCGTGCCGTAGCCGAAGTTGATGTTGGCGGCAGGGTCGACCCGGGCGAACAACCATCGCATCGTGTCGACTCCCATGCGGTCGGCGGCATCCTCGAACCAGATCGCGTTGCCTGCGCTCTTGTGCATCTCCTCGCCGCTCTCTGCTCGCATCATCGCGTAGCTGAAAACGTTTCGGAAAGAAGCCGTGTCTTCGAGCACCGTGCCCATCGTCAGCATTGAGTAGAACCAGTTTCGGAACTGGCCGGGAAAGCTTTCCGAGATCCAATCGGCTGGGAACCACTCGTTCCACTTCTCGCGATCATGTCTGTAACCGAGCGTCGAGAACGGCACGATCCCCGCGTCGAGCCACGGGTTGCCCACGTCGATGATCCGGGACACGGTCGCGCTGCATTTCTCGCAGCGAATCTTCACCGCGTCGATCCACGGTCGGTGAGGTGAGTGGCCTTCGAATTCGTCCCAGCCTTCGATGGCTCGCTTCTTGAGCTCGTCCTCGCTGCCCATGACGTCAAAGTGGCCGCACTCCTCGCACTTGTAGATCGGCAGCGCCAATCCGTAGTAGCGTTTCTTCGAGATCATCCAGTCGTCCATATTGTCGAGCCAGTCAAGTTCGCGCCGCATGCCGAACTCAGGGACCCACTTGATGCTGCGAGTGACCCGTTTGAGCGCCTCGCGGACCGGGTCCATGGCGATGAACCACTCGTCGACCAGCCTGAACACGAGCTCGGTGCCGCAACGCCAGCAGACCGGGTACCTGTGCGAGTACTGCTCGACGCGATAGAAGACGCCCTTCGATTTCAGGCTCTCATAGATCGTGTCGTTGACTTCGAAGACGCTGTTGCCGGACAGTGGACCGAAGCCGTCTATGAAAACCCCCAGGTCGTCCAGCGGAGCGATGACGGCCAGCCCGTTCGCCTGGCCAAGGGCGAAGTCCTCTTTACCGGCGCCGGGCGCCACGTGGACGATGCCGGTGCCTTCGTCTCCGGAGACCTCGTCCCAGCAGACAACGCGGTGCTCCATGCCTTCCTGGGCCGGCAGGTCATCGAACGGTCCACGATATCGAAGACCTTCGAGCTTGGCGCCCGGCATCTCGTCGATCGCCTCGTGTTCGCCCCTCAACGACGGCAGCCTGCCTTTCGCCAAGTAGAGGACATCGTCGCCTTGTCGGATCTTTACGTACGTCAACTCAGCGTGGACCGCCGCCGCCACGTTGGACGTCAGAGTCCACGGGGTCGTGGTCCAGATGAGCAGCGACTCGCCCGGCAAATCGACCAGCGGGAATTTTACGAACAATCCGGGGTGGACGATCTCGCGATAACCCTCAGTGACGATCTCGTGTTCGGACAGACCGGTGCTGCAACGAGGACACCACGGCATGACGTCTGTTCCCTCGTGTAGCATCCCTTTACTCAGGCAAGTTTTGAGGAAGTGCCAGATCGTGTAGTTGTTCTCGTCCGACATCGTGTGGTAAGAGTCGTCCCACTGCATCCAGTAGGCGAGTCGTTTCGACTGCTCGGTGATGATGTCGGCGAACCGTTCGACCCGCTGTTTGCACAACTCCACGAACTTGCCGATGCCGAAGTCCTCGATGTCAAGTTTCGACTTGAACGCCAGCTCTTTCTCGACCTCAACTTCAATCCAAAGACCTTGACCGTCGAAGCCGTTCTGGAAGCGCTGCTTGAAGCCCTGCATGTTCCGCAGGCGCAGAAAGAGGTCCTTGTAGCTGCGGCCCCAGGCGTGGTGGACGCCCATCGGGTTATTCGCCGTGATCGGACCGTCGATGAACGAGTAGCGCTTTTCGGAGCCCTCGTTCCGCTCGAGGTACTTTTTCGGAATGCCGTTCTTTTCCCACCAAGAGAGCAGCTCCAGCTCCATCGACGGGAAGTCCATCTTCGGGTTAACCGGCTCGAACATCCTCAGCGCTCCTTCTGCTTCATTCACCCGATCCAGGTTCGTCCGGACATCGTGGCCCGATTGTGTGTTACACGGCTCGCGTCACGAGCCACATCGCCGGAGAATCGAAGTTCATCGGCACGAGCTCGGCGAGCGATCCGTCCTCGACGCCGTAGCCCGCGAGATACTCCCAGCCCGATTGCTCGACGACCTCAGCGAGTTCGTGCAGGCTGTACACGCGGTGGTGCATGGTGATTTCCAACCGGTGCTTGATGTTCTCGCCGCCGCCCTCGTAGAAGTCCCACGTGTTGTCGATCGTCGAGTTCTCGAAATCGAACGACCGTCGTTGGATGATCCTGATGCCTCCCGCTTTGTCGAGGCCCTCGGGTTCAAAGTTGCGCACCACCCAATCGCGATTGACGGTCTGGATCACGAGCACCGCGCCTTCCCTGACGAGACGGCGATAGCCTCGAAACAACGTCAAGTCGCCCTCTTTGCCGTAATAGCCGTGCGACGTGAACAGGTTGATCACCGCGTCGAACGGGGCTTCATCGGCCAACTCCTCGTCGATTCGCAACGCGTCGCCCACCACGAAAGTCGAATCGAGCCCCGCCTGCTCCGCCTCGTCGGTCGCCGTAGCGACGAACAAAGGCGACAGGTCCAGCCCTGTGATTTCGTAGCCTCGTTTGCCCAACGGAATGCTGTGCCGGCCGATGCCGCACGGCGCGTCAAGAAGCCGCGACCCTGGCTCCGCGCCGTTCTCGGACAGCAAGCGGGCAATGGTCTCGACCTCAGCCTCGGCACGCGCACGAGCCGCCACCAAAAACGGCAGATACAACTCCGCGTAATCGATCATCAGCCGGTTAGTCCAATGCACTTCATCACCGGACGGTTTAGTTGTCATCACTCATTCACCCACAAGCGACAATCCGCACGCCAGCCGTACCCTTGCGTCCCTGAAGTCCCTTCGGTCCCCTTCGCCAATCAGTCCGCAAACCAATCGCACCAAATGCGAGCTACGCCTTACCAGGCAACATTCGAACTAATTGACCATCGCCAAAAACGAAAACACAAAAAGCTCCCGTCTCTTTGCGAGGGACGGGAGCTTCGGAATGCGAAACTATGGACGACCTTGCGGTCCCGCGGTACCACCCTTGTTTCCCGATTTGATCGGGACACTTAGCGTCCGACGGCATCAATACGATCGGACCGCCCTGGCAACGGTGGGCGAGATCGTCGGAGTCTACTTGGAGACGGCCGTCAGTTGGCCGGTCCGTTCGGTCCGAAGCTCGGGAGGGATTTTCGGAAGCTGCCACGGCGTCTGCTCTCACCGGTGGTCCTACACAAGGGCAGAACCTGTCAGACTCGCTTTGCCGCGCTTGCCTCGTACTCGTCTCCGTCAGCGCCTTTGAATATTCGTCTCCGAGCGGTCGCATCGTCTGCACGCGGCCATTCGGTACGAAACAGCTTAGTTAACGGTCAGCCGAAGTGTCAAGAAGAGCCGTTGCAACTGCTCCTGTCGGCCTAACGGTCGCCTCTGTCTTTCGCCGGACGCTTGGTCAGCATCACCATCGCGACGCTCACCATCGCCGTCGCGAAGAACCCGATGAACGTGGCGGTGTAGCTGTCGGTCCCGTCGTACACCGCTCCGGCGAGGACCGGACCGAACGCGAACCCCATCACCAACACGGCTCGGGTCAGGCCGTAAATCGTCCCTAGGCTGCCACGCCCGAAGTACCGGGCCAACAAGATCGCGCTGACCGGGCCCAAACCGCCCTCCGCGATGCCGCGCAGGACCGCGAACGCGAACGCCTCGATCAGTGTGTCGGAAACAAGAAGCAAGGCAACGCTCGCGCCCCGAACCAGAAACACCCCCGCTAGGAGCAACCGCGCCGAAACGCGTTCCGAAAGCATGCCCCAACCGAGGCTAGCGATCGCTCCCACCAGGAAGCTGACGCTCACCGCGCCGACCGCGGCGGTTTCGGCGACGCCCTCTTGCACCAGGAACGGGACCATGTGTAGCGCGACGCCGGTGCTAGCGATTCCTGTCCCGAACATCGCGCCGAGGATCAGCCAGTAGTCGCGGTTGAGCAGCGCGTCGGAAATCGAGCGCGATTGGTCGTCGCTGGGCTTTTCCGTGAGCTCCGTCAATTCGCCGGATTCGAGCCGCTGGGACGTTGTTGCTCGTTCGTCAATCGCGCCTGAATTCACCGGCGGGCGTCGCACGATCAGAGCCACGGGAGCGAGGCCGAGCACCGCCATGATGGCGGCTAGCGTGCCCCACGCGGGACGCCACCCCCAGCCGCTGATGATGAACTGGGTCACCAGAGGGAGCACGATGCCGCCCGCCGATGTCGAGAAGAACAGCGCGGCCAAGGCCTTGCCACGATGTTCGTCGAACCATTGTGCGATTGCGGGCGGGGAGACAGCCTGGATGAATCCCTGGTCCGACAACCTCGCCAAACCGAAAGCTAAGTAGAACCCCAGCAGACCTTGGATCGCCGAGAGCCAGCCCATCGAGATCGTAATCACGATGCCGCCCAATACCAGGATCGGCCGAGCGCCGACCTTGTCGGAGATTCGCCCGGACAACGGCGCCGCCAACGCGCCGAGCAGCGCTCCGGCGCTGGTCGCGCCCGAAATCTGGGCGCGGCTCCACCCGAATTCGTCCGACATGGGGAGCACGAACACGGTCAACACGCCCATCGAAGTGACGGCGTTCGCGAATCCGATGGCCGAGATCGCGGCCAGCACCGGCCAGCCATAGTAGATCGGCCTGCGGATTTGAGGCAACGAGATCATGACGCACATTGTATCGGTGCGCGGCGTCGGTTGTTCGATGCCCGCCTGTTGACCGTCGACTTACGCGACGATAGAATCGCGCTTACATCGGACGAGATTCAAGCTAGGAGGTACGCGTCATGGCGATCGTGGGATCCGGAGACTACAGGTACGAGCGAGTCCCATCGTGGCCCAATATGCCCAAGTACTGGGCGTTCGGTGCGGCGTCGGACGGCGCGGTGAACTCCAAAGACGAAGTCCACATATTCAGCCGCGGCGACCATCCTCTCACGATCTGGGACCCGGACGGCAATTTCATCTCGTCCTGGGGCGAAGGAACGTTCTCGCCCAATCCACACGGCATCTACATCGCGCCCAACGACAACGTCTGGCTGGTCGACCGCGACTATCACATCGCCACCGAGTACACGTCCGGCGGCGAGACGATCCGGACCCTCGGGAGCAAGCTGGCGCCGTCGCCGTCGTTCCAGGGCATGCCCTTCAATATGCCCTCTGGAATCGCGATCGCTCCCAACGGCGAGTTGTTCGTCTCGGACGGATACGGCGGCCACAGGGTCCATAAATTCAGCGCCGAGGGCGAGCTCCTTTTGTCGTGGGGCAAGCAGGGAACCGGTCCCGGCGAGTTCGCGTTGGTGCACAACATTTGGGTGGATAAGGACAGCCGCGTCATCGTCTGCGACCGCGAGAACCACCGAATCCAGATATTCGACGACAGCGGCAACTTCATCACGGAATGGACCGACATGGTCCAACCGGGCGACGTGTGGGTCCACGACGACATGGTCTACGTCATCGAACAAGGCGGTGGCAACGCCGTCAGCATCTGGACGCTCGCGGGCGAGCTCGTCACCCGATGGCGCGGCAACGAAGGCGCGGGGCAGGGCACCCTCCTGGGCGGCCACGGCCTCTGCGTCGACTCGCACGGCAGCATCTACGTAACCGAGATCGGCCAAGGCGAACGCGTCTCGAAGTTCGTGCGCGTGTAGGTTGGTCTGAAGCTTGGCTCGAAGGCCGACGCCGCCGGCGCTTTTGAGGATGGTGCTTTGACCTATATGGCGGTAAACCGAATACCCGGACGCGACAAATCAATGTCATTCTGAGCCCGCAGGTGAAGAATCTGGTCGCATACCACGCACGGATGCCTGCAAGGATCCAGATGCTTCGCCCTGCTCAATATGGCGAGTTAACACGGGGCCGAGAGTATTCAATCTATCGTCATCACGGCCGTCGCCTGCGCCGGGATCGTTGTGCCCCCAAAAACCCCGTTCGCCCCTTCCGCCAACTCAGGACCGGCTCTGGGTTGATCGAAAGGGCGTCGTCACACGCCACCGGTGCTCTGGCCGTTATGGTCGTCAGTAAAATGGTTTGTGTTCAACGCATCCCACGACGCCGAGAATCCGCACAAGGAGAAGCCTCTGGACTTCTGCTGGCAAGAGCGCCTGTTCAGCGACTAGATTCTTCGGCTGCGGCCTCTGAATGACACGATTTGTTTGGCACCACTTATTTCGTTTTTCACCGCCACGGCCAAGCCAACCCCGATCTACGGCGCCCGCGCCACCGCCAACCCCACAACGGTCGACACACCCGCCTGCTTCAGCGCGGTCGCGCACGCGGACATCGTCGCACCTGTCGTGACCAAGTCGTCGACGAGCATGACGCGCTTACCGGCGAGCTCGTTTCCGCATGCGAAGCTGCCCTCGACGTTGAGCCACCGGTCTTCTCGGTTCGGGCTCAGAAGCTGGGACCGGGCGTCCCGCGTCCTGATCAGCACGTCTTGCGCAACCGACAGGTCGATGCGGTTCCCGAGCTCGACGCCGATCAACGCCGCTTGATTGAAACCTCGCGCCCGCAGCCTCCGAGGGTGGCTCGGCACCGGCACGATGACGTCCGCCGCAATCGATCGCGCATTGAGGAATGACGTGAGCAGCTCTGCCATCTCCGGCGCAACGGCGCGGAGGTTGCCGAACTTGAGCAGGGTAATCGCGTCGTGAATCGGACTCGTGTCGATGTCTAGGTACGCCGCCGCGATTCGATCGATTGCCGGAACCTTGCTTCGGCACCAGCGGCACGTACCGGTGGCCCCGGGTCGAGCGCACACGTCACAGTAGGGCGGGCGCAGTCGAGGCATCGTTGCACGGCATTCGGCGCAGATGGCGTTGCCGCTGGATTGGCCTCCGAGGCAGGTGAGCGGATACAACGTGTCCAGTGTTTCCGCGACCGCACGAGAGAGTGCAGACCGCCACCGGCTCGGCGTTGGCCCGGACTCTGGTGAGCGGCTCTCTGACGGCAGCGCGGTTGTTTGTTCATTGTGCGAACGCATATAATCGGTCACACTCAAATGGTGATCGCCGGAAATTACACCCATGCACGCGATCTGCTGTCGGACGCCGAGTTCACCCCACGAGCCAACTTGCGAGATCGTCGCGGTTTTTGTCGATCCAGCCGATGTTCAGCGACATTCGTTCGAGGGATTGCCTGACAGCGCGTTCGGCGCCGGGAACCGGGTTGTCGGTGAAGAAGCGCTGGACGTCTTCGCGGCGCTCCTCGGTCGTGAACATCGATGTGAGGCTGACTAGGTGCATCAGGCCGAAGCCGCCTTCGCCGTATCGTCGGTCGAACTCCGCCCAGTTGTCTTTGACGAAGTCCCACGCGATGTCGAGACCGTGCCTGTTGCTGGCAACCGCCGACACTCCGCGGATGGTGTCCTGGCTTCGCACTTCCGATCCCAACGATCTCTCGAGCGTCTCCTGAAGCAGGTCCGGCTGTGTGTAACTGCAAAGGGCGTACAGGAAACGGATTTTCTGTTCGTGCAGCGTCTCAGCTTTTTCGAGGTCCCACATGAGGTCGTACGTCGAGCGGTCGCCTCGTTTGGCGGCCATCGCGAAAACCACGGCGCGCGTGTCGGGGGTGACGTTGGCGGGGTCGTCGATGTAGCGCTTGAACCGTCGCGCGGCCTCGGCAAGCGTGTCTTCGTCCTCGAAGTGGCCGAGTTGGCTGAGCGCGGTGCTGCGAAGCAGCGCATCGCGGTGTCCTTCGTTGGGCGTTGGGTCCCAGCCGATGTGGTCGCCGATCGGCTTGAAGATGCTTCGAGCGAACGCCTGGAATCGAGGATAGAACTCTTCGGTCGCGACAAGCCCGTCGAGGCCGTTGAGGTTGGCCGCGAGATCGCCGCACACGGACGCGTCGGTCTCGGCGACGTACGCCTCGGCGATCGTCAGGAAGTCGGTCGCTGGCAAATGACCGGCCTTCACGAGAGCGTACGTGTCGTTTTGGACGCCAAGCCGGTCCGCCGCAGGAAGCGTCTTGCTGCGAATCGGGGCGACCAGCTTCTGGAGCTCATCGGTCGGGTAGCGCACCCGGTAGAACGCGGTGTGCAACGGGTTGACCTTGATCCACTCGTCGTTCGTGCCGTACGACGCCGGCTTCAGCCTGACCGTCGTGGACTCGGTCTCCATCAGAGTGCGCACCGGATCGGCGTCGCTGGCCGTCCGAGCGCCCACTGGGACCTTCCACCTGTCGTCGCGCGACTCTGACGTGCCGAGCACATCCTCGTACATGAACCGCCGTTGGGTGAGACCGACCTCCATGCCGTCGTCGTCTCGGTCGACCGTGACGTCGAGCACCGGGTAACCGGTTTGGGTCGTCCAAGTGTCCATAATCTCGGCGACCGGTTGCCCGGACGCTTCGCCCAACGCGTTCCAAAGGTCGCGAGTTCGGGCGTTGTTGTACTTGTGCCTGTTGAGATAGATGCGGAGACCGTCGCGAAACGCGTCGGGGCTCAGATACTGCTCCAGCATCCGCAGTATCGATGCACCCTTGCTGTAGCTGATCGCGTCGAAGAGCTGCCCGATTTCGGCGGGGTTGTTCACCTCTTGCTCGATCGGGTGCGAGTTCGCCAGACCGTCGAGGCTGAGCGCGTTCGTGGTGTCGTGCGTGAGGAACTGCGTCCACATCTCCCATTCCGGATGAAGCACGTCCACGGCTTTGTCGCCCATCCATGATGCAAAGCTCTCGTTGAGCCACAGGTCGTCCCACCAAGCCATCGTGACCAGGTCGCCGAACCACATGTGGGCCATTTCGTGCGAGATTATCGCCGCGACGACCTCACGAGTGATCGCCGAGCTGTGGTCCGGATCGACTAGCAACGCGGTTTCGCGGTAGGTGATCGCGCCCCAGTTCTCCATGGCGCCTGCCGCGAAGTCCGGTATTGCCAGGTGGTCCAGTTTGGAGAGCGGGAAGGACATTCCGAAGTATTCGTTGAAATAAGCCAACAGGTCTAGCGACGTCTCTAGGGCGAACCGGCCTTTTTCTTCGTTCCCTTTCGTCGCCCACACCCTGATCAGCGTGCCGCCCTCGGCAGTGTCTTCGATGCATGCCAAGTCGCCGACCACGAATGCAACCAGATACGTCGACATCACCGGCGTGGGAGCGAAACGCACCGCGACCTTCGAATCTGGTCGTTCTTCGCGAGAAACTTCCTCTGTGTTCGAGATCGTTGCCAGGTGCGACGGGACGACCAGGGTGACGTCGAACGTCGCTTTTCGACTCGGCTCATCCCAGCACGGGAAGGCTCGCCGAGCGTCGGTGGATTCGAATTGGGTCGAGGCCAGGAACTTTTCGGCGCCGTCAAGGTCTTGATAATTCGACCGATAAAATCCCCGCAGCTTGTCGTTGAGCTCACCGGTGAATCCGATCGCCAACGTTGCCGGACCGGCAGGCAACGCCGAGTCAAACACGAACGTCACAGTCTCGGCGTCGGTGTCGAACGCGATCTCGCGGGCTTGCTGATCGGAGCCGTTCGCGGAGACGGCGCCGGATTGAATCTCGATCTCCATGCTGTTGAGGACGATCCGATCCGTGGACTGAACCACGTCGAGCTCAATCGATTCGGATCCCGTAAACGTGAAATCGTCGAAATTCGGCTCCAATTCCAATACATACTGCTTGGGGTTGACGTCCAGTGGCAGCGTTGCGGATGGCGTTTCGGTCATGTATCAGGTCCTATGAGTCGGGACTGAAGCTCGCCGTTGTTTGAACGGAGCGAACTCACTCCGAAATCCTCGGAGAGGTTCATTGTCGTTATGAGGCAGTCCACTTGGGCTTGCGCTTTTCGGAGAACGCTCTCGGACCCTCGACCCTGTCGGACGAGGCGACTTGGAGCCGCTGCTGCGAATAGCTGCGCGCGAACGCAATCTCCAACGGGGAGTCGAGGCCCTGGGTCGCCATCTGCTTGCTTGCCCGGACGGACAGCGGGGCGCACTCGAGTATCTCGCTCGCCCAACGTTCGGCGGTCGTCATCAGGTCGGCCAACGGCACGACCTCGTTAACCAGCCCCAGCCTATGTGCGTCTTCGGCCTTGATCCGGGTCGCGGTCAGCATCATCCCCATGGCGATCTTCAACGGGATGTGGCGCGGCAGCCGGTGCACGCCGCCCGCGCCCGCGTATAAACCCACGCGTGGCTCGGGCAAGCCGACTTCGGCGTGGTCCGCGGCGATCACGATGTCGCACGCCAACGCCAACTCGAAGCCGCCGCCGAGGGCGTAGCCGTTGACGGCAGCGATGAGGGGTTTCCAGCAATCGAACTCGGCCGTTATCCCGCCGAATGGCACACGTGTCGCCGCGCGCTCGGGCTTGTCTCGATCTTGGTCCTGTTCGGCGGTGTATCGGAGGTCGTTGCCTGCGCTGAATGCACGCTCGCCAGTACCGGTAAGAATCGCGATCCAGACGTCTGGATCGTCACGAAAGTCTTCGAACACCTCACGCATCTCCGCGCTGGCGGGCGGATGCAACGCATTCAACCTCTCCGGCCTGTTGATAGTGACATGGGCCAAGCGTCCTTTTTTCTCGTAAGTGATGAATTCGTAGGCCATCGATGCACCTCTGTTTTCCGCAAAATCTCAGGACGCGAGTATATCAGAATCACTCCTTTCTGATAACCGCGAAACGGCAGTCGGAGAAGAGACGAACGCCCTTGTTGTTGCGGGGTGCGACTGGTCGCCATGTTTGCTAGAATGGCGGCGCAAAATCAAAAGATGTTAACGCGACTAGGAGGCGTCCGAAATGAGGGTCACCACCGCTTTGAACGGCCGAAAACCCAGTGAGATAGCGGAATCCGCGAAACGGGCGGACCGGCTCGGATTTGATATCGTCTCGTCGAGCGAGACCAACCACAACCCGTTTCTGCCCCTGGCCATCGCGGCGGAGCACACCGAACGGGTGACCATGCGCACGTCAATCGCCCTCGCATTCGCCCGCAGTCCGATGGACATGGCGTACATCGCCTGGGATCTCGCCGACCTCTCGCAGGGCCGGTTCACCCTGGGTTTGGGGAGCCAGGTCAAAGGCCACATCGTTCGGCGATTCGGCATGAACTGGTCCGCGCCCGCGCCCAAGATGCGGGAGTACATCAAAGCGCTCCGACACATCTGGAACGCGTGGCAAACCAAAGGCAAGGTCGAGTACTATAGCGACAACTACAATTTTAACCTGATGCCGCCGTTCTTCACGCCGGAGCCGATAGACAATCCGGACATCAAGGTCTACATCTCGGCCGTCAACACCAACATGTTGGGCGTCGCGGGCGAGGTGTGCGACGGCGTTCTTGTCCACGGATTCAGCACCCACAAATACACGCAGGAGTCCATTCTGCCCAGGATCGCGAAGGGCGCCGCACGAGTTGGCCGCACCCTTGAAGATCTCGACATCAGTACCGGAGGATTCATCGTCACCGGTCGCGACGAGGAAGAGCTAGAGGCGCAACGGCAGATCACCAAGCGCCGCATATCGTTTTATGCGTCGACGCGCAGCTACCTGCCGGTGATGAGCGCTCACGGATGGGACGACACGGCCGCCAAACTCTACCGAATGTCGATCGACGGCAAATGGGCCGAGATGCCCGGCCTGATAACCGACGACATGCTGGAGGCTTTCTCCGTTATCGGAACTCACGACGAGATCGTACCCAGACTCAAGGCAACCTACAGTGGCTACGCATCGTCGATCGGCTTCGACATCCCAACCCCGACGCCAGCCGACGAAGACCGCCTCAAGGGCATGATCGAGGAGCTGCAAAAGCCGTAGTGTTGGGCAGGGGAGCGGGACTCGGCCTGATGGTCATCAACTAAAAAAGTTGTGCCCAACACTCCTCTCGCTGCTGTG
>JASMDM010000089.1 GCA_030752795.1 SAR202 cluster bacterium
TTCAAAGGACGCGCCCGCGCCATGGCGAGAGGAATGGTACCAACACCCCTCAGCGCAGTCGATCACCCTGTCTAGCCCGCTTGACAAGCGGTTGGAGGGGCAGGAAGCTATTGTAGGCCAGTCAACTTCAACCCCGAATCGCACTGGTCTCGTGCCAGGATCTCCAGGCGATTACTTCGTCCTCGACGACCTTTAATGGACGGTGCACGCCTACATTGACTTCGCTGACAGAATTGACGACTTTGGTATCTGATATTGTCGCTCGAAAACGACAACGCGAAATGGATCGGATCGGCCTGTCAACAAGGTCTAGTTAGTGACAAGGCGAAAAACAGGTAAGACGCAAACCTAAAGGGGCTCCGAATTCGGAGGCTCCTTTTTGACAACGCTGTTTTGCCCGGTTGGGCGCTTTGGCGTCGGGTCCGACGCGTCGTGCCGTCTCAAGCACACCGGTAGTCGAACAAATGCCGGTCGCCCAGCCTTCGCCTTCCACAACCCGCCCCCTCCGTGCCCTCTGGTATATACTGGCGGCGTCTAATTCGCAGCACTCCATGCCACCACACCAGTGAAGGATCACGTCATGCCGGTTACCGAGTTCGATATTGAATTTCAGCGGGAGCTTGAGGGCGGTCGGTCTTTTGGCGATGTTGGGCCGTATGAGGAGTTGCGTGGGACTTTGCGGTTCGCGGTGGACCCCGAGCATGAGTCGAACGTGCGGATCTCTGACGTCGAGCTCGCGCCGCGGAATGCGGACGGGCTCGTTGAGTTTTCGGCGGACGTGTCGATCCTCTTGCCGGTGGATCGGGCGAAGGCGTCCGGGCGGATGCTGCTGGACATCGTGAATCGGGGCAACCGGTTGGTGTTGCGGAACATCAACGAGGCGCCGCGGATGGCGATCGACGCGGAAACGCCTGTCGACGTGCCGTTGTCGCTGGGCAACGGATTCTTGATGGAGCAGGGGTACGTCGTCGTGGCCTGCGGCTGGCAGATCGACGCGCCTCCGGTTCCGGCGCTGATCAAGATGCGGGGTCCGGACGCCGTGACCGGCGAGGGTGAACCGGTTGTCGGGGAGGTCTACTGCCAGCTTCAGTCGCCGATCGACACACCGAACCTGCAGCTTTCCGACAGGAAGCACAAGCCGTATCCTGCTCACGACATGACCGAGGCCGGAGCGCTGATCGAGGTGCGCGACACGCCGGACGGTCCGGCGCGACCGCTTCCGCGCGATTCGTGGCGTTTCGGACGCATCGATGACGACGGCGCGTACGTGGCCGACCCCGAGTACATCTGCTCAGAAGAGGGGTTCAAGAAAGGCCTGCTGTACCAGATCGTCTACACAGGCGTAGGCGCTCGCGTGCTTGGGCTGAGCTTCGCCGGATTGCGGGACTGCGTTTCGTGGATCAAGCACGGCTCGAACGGCGTCGAGAGTCCAGCGCCGGGAACACGTCGAGCCTACGCGTACGGCCACTCGCAGACCGGGCGGTACCTGCGCACCTACGTGTACAACGACTTCAATCTCGACGAGGAGGGTCGTGAGGCGCTCGACGGGCTGATCTCGAACGTCGCGGGCGGTATGCGGGGCGAGTTCAACCAGCGATTCGGCCAGAACTCGAAGGATCGCAATAACATGTTGCACCAGCTCTTCCCGTTCGCGCCGACGGTCTCGACCGACGTCGAAACCGAAGAGACCGATTCGCTGCAGCGCCGGCTCGACGAACGCGGCGGCAAGCTCAAGGTGTTCTACACCAACACGTCGGCCGAGTACCACAGGCTCGACGCGTCGCTGGTTCACACCGACCCGAACGGACGCCAGGACGTCGACGCCGGAGCGAACGCGCGCGTGTACCACTTCGCCGGCACCGAGCACGGCATCGGCATTTGGCCGCCCTCGGATGACGCCAACTCCGGCGAGGGCGAAAACCGCTCGATGAACATTCGCAACGTAGTCGATTACGCGCCGCTTTTGCGCGCCTGCCTGTTGAATCTCGATCTGTGGGCCGACCAGGGAATCGAGCCGCCGCCGAGCTCACACGGGACGGTGGCCGACGGCACCGCGGTTACGACCGAGTCGTTGAAAGCCGTGTTCAATGCGATCCCCGACTCGCACTACCCGGCGCATCATCCCGTGCCGAGGCGGCGCGAGTACGTTCCTGCCGCCGACAACGAGCACCCGACGCAATTGCCGCCCGCTATCGGCGCGGAGTTCGGCGGTCTGGTTTCGGCAGTCGACGCTGACGGCAACGAGGTCGCGGGCATCCGGCTTCCCGACGTTTCGGTGCCGCTTGCGACGCACACGGGCTGGACGCTGCGACACCCGGACATCGGCGGCGAGGATCAGCCACTCATGTTCGCCGGCGCCACGATGCCATTCGCCGCGACCAAGGCAGGCCGGGAGACGTCGGGCGATTCACGGCTGTCAGTCGAAGAGCGATACGCCTCGAAGGACGAGTACCTGGACCGGATTCGAGAGGCGGCTGAGGGCCTGGTTCGAGACAGACACCTGTTAGAGCAGGACGTTGACCAGACGGTCGACCAGGCCGCGACGATGTGGGACTGGGTGGTCGACGGCGTGATCGCCAACGAAAAATGACGTCACAAACGCCGTTGAGTTGGGCCTATGGTTCGATAGGCCCTGACAACGTCGGGATCCCGATGCATCAGGGCTTCGAGGTAGTGGTGTCGAGAACATCTGCCTGCGCGTGGCTTCAGATTCTTCGGCTGCGGCCTCTGAATGACAGAATTTTGGTACGCCGTTGCTGACCAATGCGTTGCCTGCCCCACGGATATAATCCCGATTGCATCGGGACTCACCACGAACGGGTTTAACTCCCGAAGAGGCCGAGACGAGACAATAGAATCAAGGCTAGGAGGCGCAGGCCATGGCAGGTCCCCTGGACGGGATTGTTGTCGCCGACATGACCCACATTTTCGCGGGCCCGAGTTGTACGATGTACCTTGGAGATCTGGGCGCGGACGTAGTCAAGATCGAGAACCTCAACGGCGACCGCTACCGTCGAGCCGGCGGCGCGGGTCACGCGCCCGGCGGCGACCCGTACAATTTCATGGGCGTCAACCGCAACAAGCGCAGCCTGAGCGTCGACATGAGGTCGGCCAAGGGCATGGAGCTCGTCCTGCGGTTGATCCAGCGCGCCGACGTGTTCATCAATAACTTCCGCCCCAGCACCGTCGAAGCAATGGGCATGACCTACGAACAGCTATCGGAGATGAATCCGCGCCTTGTCTACTGCTCGATAAGCGGCTACGGCGACAACGGCCCGTATCGCAACTGGCCCGGACAGGACCTGCAGGCGCAGGCGATGGCGGGACTGGTCAGCCTCACCGGGTTCCGGGGAGACGATCGCGGATCGGTGCCGGCTGGGGCGTCGGTCGGCGACGCGGTCACGGGCATCCTGGCGACTCTCGGGATCGTCAGCGCGCTCTATGCACGACACGAGACCGGTCGCGGGCAGCGAGTCGACACGTCGCTGCTGGCCGGAATCATGGCGCTGCACCCGGACTACATGGGCATGGCCTTGGGCACCGGATGGGAGGTGCCGAAAGCCGGTCCCGGCAACAGCCTCAGCCCGCCTCCATACGGCGTGTGGACGGCCAAAGACGGCAAGGAGTTCGCCATCTCCGGATTGGCGAGCGGCAACCCCAACGCCTGGCAAGACTTCTGCGAACGCATCGACATGCCTGAACTCGCCCAAGACGAACGGTTCAACACTCCCGATCAACGGGCGGCGTATCGGGAGGAGCTCCGCTTGACACTCGGGCCAGTGATCCTGAAGCGTGATCGGGACGAGTGGGTGACGGAGCTTCAGAAGGGCGCTCACTGGGTCTGCCCCGTCAAGACCGTCCTCGAGATAGCCAACGACGAGCATCTGGTCGCCAACGGCATGATCGCGGAGATCGACGACCCGTTGCGCGGGCCGGTTCGCCAGCTCAACACCCCGTTCAAGCTTTCGGACACCGAGACGTCGGTGCGATACCCGGTGCCGAGTTTCGCAGAGCACAGCAGCGAGATCGCGGAATGGCTGGGCTACTCGAGCTCGGAGGTCACCGACCTCATCGACGAAGGCGTGATGAAGCAACGCGTCGAATCTTGATCCAATACACAGTCTATTAGGAGGTTCCCCGAGATGGGCGAGTCACTAATCACCAACGAAATGAGAGCCGCGATAGGCAAACCGCTGGGCGGAACGTACGTGGCCGGGGCGGTCGATCGATCGGCGCTGCAGAAGTTCGCGACGGCAGTGGGCGACAGGAATCCCCTCTGGGTGGATGACGAATACGGCAAAGGCACGCGCTGGGGCGGCTCGATTGCGCCGCCGACGTTCATGATCTCGATCACGCCCCAATCGACGATGACCGACGGCCATTCGCCGACGATCGAAGAGGCCTCGCTTCCGTTCGAGAGACCCTTCAAACTCGGCTTCGCCGCCGGCGACGAATGGGAGTCGTTCAAACCGGTTCGGCCGGGCGACGTTCTCTCGGTTACGACGATCCTGGGCGACATATGGGAGAAGCAGGGACGGCCTGGCATCGGTCGAATGCTCTTCGTGAGGGTGGACAACACGATCCGCAACCAGCGCAACGAGATCGTCTCGATCCACCGATACACTCAAGTGAACTACGAGGGCCCGACCGACTAGCCGCCGCCGAGAATTGACGCTGAGCGCCAACGGGAGAAGACATGAACATTAGACCGCAAAGATACTTCGAAGACGTCGAAGAGGAATCGCTGCTTCCGTCTTTCACCAACGAACAGTCTCTGAAAGCAATCGTCCGCTATGCCTGGGGCAGCAACGACCTCGCGGACGTGCACTACGACTACAAGAAGGCAATAGACCGCGGCCTTCCCGATGTATTCGGCCAAGGCGCGATGACCGCCGGATTCATGGGCAAGGCGCTAGCCGACTGGCACGGGCCCAACGGCTTCGTAAGAAGACTCTCGGCACAGTATCGCGCCTTCACGATTCCCGGCGACCTGCTGACCACCCACGGTGTCGTCGTCAGGAAGTACCAAGAAGACAACGAAGACCTCGTCGAGTGCGACGTCTGGGTCGAGAACCAGGACGGCAAAAGAGTGACCGTGGGCAAGGCGATTGTCAGCCTGCCGTCAAAAGAAGGATAATCTACGGGTTCGAGTGATGGGAGCAAGAAGCGAGCGGGGTGGTGCACGACGAACTCGGCTCATCAACACGAAGGAGAAAACATGACATTACCGTACAATGGCCTCCGCATGATCGACTTCACGCAACTGGAGCAGGGTCCGGCTGGTACGCAGGTATTGGCCGACTACGGGGTCGACGTGATCAAAGTCGAGCGCATGGACATCGGCGAAATCGGTCGACGGCAGCAGCCCCAGGTCAACGGCATGAGCTACTTTTGGATGTCGATCAACCGCAACAAACGCTGCCTGAGCATCGACATCCGCAAGCCCGAGGGCCGCGACATCATCTACCGGCTCGTCAAAGACGCCGACATCGTGGCGTCCAACTTCCGCCCCAACGTGATGGAGCGCCTCGGGTTCGGATACGAGACGCTAAAGGCGATCAACCCTCGGATCATCTGGGCCGCTGCGTCCGGATACGGCATGACCGGCCCGTATGAGAAGCGCGGCGGACAGGACCTGCTGGCCCAGGCAATGGGCGGGCTAGCGGCGATGACCGGAGATCGAAACGGCCTTCCTACGATCACGGGCACGTGGATCGCCGATTATCTCGGCGCGATGCTTTTCGCCCAAGGCATCATGGCGGCGTTGGCTGCGCGAGAGCAAACCGGCGAAGGGCAGGTGGTCGAGTCGTCGCTCCTGAACGCGATGATCGCCAGCCACATTCAAGAGAACTCCGCCGTGCTGAACGCCGGCACGAAGTTCGAGAGAACCAAACACGGCGTAGGCCACCCGAACAGCGGCCCGACGTACGCACTGTACGAGTGCAAAGACGGGAAGTGGTGGGCTCTGAACGCCGGCTCAGGCGTGAGAACCGATCCGCTGGAAAACTTGTTTGCCGCGCTGGACGTCGACCCGTCGCTCGCAAGTGACGATCGATTCCGAGAGCGAAGAATGCCGGAAGAAGCCGCGGACGCACTCCGAGGAATCCTGGTGGAGGCGTTCAAGAAGTACACCCGAGACGAGATCGAACAACGATTCGACAAGCACAACATCCCACCCGGTCCGGTGTACGAACTGGACGAGATGTTCGAGGATCCGCAGGTGATCCACAACGACATGGTGGTCGAGATGGAACACGAAGCATACGGCAACATCAAGGTGACAGGGTTCCCTGTGAAATTGTCTGACACACCGCCAACAGTACGTTCGGCGTCCGCCACGGTTGGTCAGCACAATGAAGAGATCCTGCGCGAATTCGGATACTCGGGAGACGAAGTCCGCGCCTTGCAGGACGCCGAGATCGTCGGCTCAGAGAACCTGAAGCGCAACCAAGCGGCGGCAGCGGATTAGGTGGAACATGGACGAGGGCGCCACGAGCTGATCGAAACTCCGCGTCATCCGTTCTTCCTGCGTCCCAAAGCGATCGGAATTATGCCAGCACAACTAACAATGCATTGGGAAGACAACGGTGGAATCGCGCTTGAAAAACGAGCAGCCACACTGAAGTCCGTAGGGGAGGGTTTCAAACCCTCCCGCCCGGATTCGAGACCAAGCGTTTCTGCCACGTGGTTACGCCATGCTTATCGGCAAGTTCAGGGCGTTGTCCCACGCGATGCATCGGGAGGGTTTGAAACCCTCCCCTACGAATTCGCCTTACCGTGTTGTCCAATTGCGGCACGCCACGACTGTCGGGGTCCGGCAATAGGGCGATTTGAAGCAAATCTTCAGCCTTCGCTTACGTTGGCTCATTTTGGCAGCGTCGCTGGGAAGCCCTTCGAATGGCATTGGCGGGCCGCGCTTTGCCGCCCAACCGTCGCCGCAACTAAAGCTAGGAGTCTACCTTGAAAGTAACCGAACTCAGGACAATGGTCGTTCAGAACGAGCAACCGTACATCGGCGGCAAATGGTGGCTATTTTTGCAGCTAATGACCGATGAAGGGATCGTCGGCTTGGGCGAGCGCATTACTGGCGGCTCGTACTCTCGCAATCTCGACGACCTGAAGACGCAGATCAGTCTAATCGAAGAGATGGTGGACCAGTACGTCATCGGGGAGAGCCCGTTCCAGATCGAACGGATCTGGGACCGGATGTATGCTTCCCGCCACGACTTCCGCCACCCGAGCCTCTACGCGACTCCCGTGATCAGCGCGATCGACATGGCGCTGTGGGACATCGTCGGCAAAGCCGCGAACATGCCGATCTACAACCTGCTCGGCGGCAAGTACCACGAGACGCTCCGAGCCTACGCCTACATGCCGGGCGGCGCGTTCAAAGAAAACCCCGAGGAGGCCGGCGAGGTGGCGGCGAGGCTGCTCGAAGAAGGCAACTCAGCCTGCAAGCTGGACCCGTTCACCCCGTTGTACCCGATCCCGAGGGACATCCCGCTCTGGGAGATCGAGCACGCGGCGAAGATCTTCGAGAGCATTCGCAACGCCGTCGGCAACAAGCTCGAAGTCGGGATCGGGACGCACGGCCAGCTCACCACGTTCAGCGCAATTCGCGTGGCTAACTTTCTCGAGCCGTACCATCCGTACTGGTTCGAGGAACCAGTGCCGCCGGAGAACATCGACGAGATGGCCAGGGTCGCCGCTCACACCAACATTCCGATAGCCACCGGCGAGAGGCTGGTCACGAAGTATGAGTTCTCGAACTTGCTCGAAAAGAAAGCCGCTCAGATCATCCAGTTGGATGTCGGCCAGTGCGGCGGCATCACCGAGGCGAAGAAGATCGCGGGGATCGCCGAAGCTCACTACGCGATGATCGCGCCTCACATGTATTGCGGGCCGATCGCAGCCGCATCCGCAATACAGATCGACACCTGCTCGCCGAACTTCTTGATCCAAGAAGCGAACCAGGGGCCGCTTCACAAAACGATCTTCAAAGAGCCGTTGGTTCTCGAAAACGGCTCCATCACGCCGCCCACCGGCCCCGGCCTCGGCGTCGAGCTCGACGAGGACGTTCTGAAGGCGCATCTGATCGAATAGGCGCCGGTTGCACTCTTAAGGCCAACCACACGTCAGACCGACATCAACAGACAACGGAGACAAACTTTGTCAGACAAGCTACGTGTCGGAGTCATCGGCTGCGGAGAAATATGCAGCAATCATACGCTCGGTTACCTGAATTCCGGCCGATATGAGGTCGTGGCACTCGCCGATCTAAGTTCTCAGGCGATGACCGATTTCGACGAAAGTTTTTCAGAATACGACGACTACAAGCCCGAACACTTCACCGACGCTCGCGAAATGCTGGCCAAAACGGAGCCCGACATCGTCTCCGTGGGTGTCTGGGACCAGGGCCACGCGCCGATGACCATCGCGGCAGCGGCTTCCGGGGCCAAGGCGGTCCTATGCGAAAAGCCGATGGCCGAGTCGATCGGGGCGGCCGCCGACATGCTGCTCGTTTGCCGTCGGAACGGCGTCAAGCTCGCCGTCGGGCACCAGCGGCGGTTCCTGCCCTCGTACAACATGGCGCGCCGGTTGATCGCCGACGGCGAGATCGGCGATCCGCATCTGATTACCAGCTTCACCCGCGACGGCCTTCCGAACTTTTCGTCCCATCAGGCGGACATGTACCGATACGTGCTCGGCGATCCGGAGTGCGAGTGGGTCATGGGCAGCGTCGAGCGGGAAACGGACCAGTGGGCCCGCGCCGTCCCAATCGAGGACAAGGCGCTCGCCGCGTTCGGCTTCGACAACGGAGCTCGGGCGATGATCTTCTCGGGTCTCACGCCGGAGTCCAGCTTCGACGCTCGCATCTACGGCAGTGACGGCATGATCCACCTTACGGTAAACGACTTAAAGATCATGAACGGCAAGACGAGCGGATGGCAAGAACACAAGATCGACGGTGAATACGTCAAATACGGAGCCGACAACTTCGAGATGGTAGAAGCCGGGGCCGCGCAGGCCCTTGGGCTCGCCGAATGGGTTTCCGGTGAGGTCGCGGACTTCCGAGGCGAGGGCCACAACGGCTACAAGGCCCTCGAAATGGTCCACGCCGTGTACGAGTCGGCGCGGACCCACACGCAAGTGCAGATGCCGCTCAAGACGAAGGTGAGCCCGCTGGACCTCATGATCGACTCCGGCCATCTGCCGGTGCGCTATCCTGGCCGTTACGACATCCGCAACCGGACCCTGCGCGGCGAGAACGTCGTCGTCGACACGGACAACGCGTAGCGGCGTTATCGAGCCTGGTCTGTCCCACCCGCCCGCCCTCGAAGGTTTCTTGGGGATACCCATCCTTCCGCCTTCCACGGAAGGACGGTAGGGCTTCGCCCTTGCAACCCAATTTGTCGAGGACGGCGCCGTGCGTGTTCAAGCACGGCGCCGTCCTCGATTCGATGGTAGGAGAACAACACATGCCTGACAAACTCAAGCTGCTCGCAACCGGACTCAATGGCGTCGTTGGCAGGGCATTGCGGCCTGTCCTCGAAGAGCGCTACGAGCTCAGCGCCCTCTCCCGGAGCGGCGTCGACGGCCTGCCGCCGGAGCGTGTGTTCAAGACCGACATCGCGGACATCGAGTCGTTGCGGACCGCGTTCAAAGGCGTCGATGTCGTGCTGAACCTCGCGGCGGACGGCGGGCAGAGCAACGCCGAGGGAATGAACGCGGGCTGGGATTCGACGCTGCACAACAACATCATCGGCACGTACAACGTTCTCGAGGTCGCGAAGGAATCCGGAGTATCGAGGGTGATCCTCCCGAGTTCGGGCGCGACCGTGAATGGATACGAACTCGAAGAGCCGTACAAGAGGCTCGTGTCGGGCGATGACGGCGATCTGCCGGAGGCCTGGGAGATGGTCGACGAATTCGCGGAACAGAAACCGGTCACGCTGTATGGCGTGACCAAGCTTTTCGGCGAGGACCTGGGCCGGTACTACGCGCTGACCACACCGATGTCGGTCATCAACCTCAGAGTCAGCAACTGCACGTCCGTGGACGAGGCCGCTCTCGGTCGAGCTCAGGCCAACTGGTCAAGCTATCGCGATATCCGGCAACTCACCGTCAAGTGCATCGAGGCGTCGCCCGAGGTCAAGTTCGACACATTCTGGGCTATGTCCGACAACGCGAAGTTGTACCGCGACAACCGCCACGCCAAAGAGGTGCTCGGATATGCGCGGCAGGATGGGGTGCGGTAAGAAGGCGGGTTCGGCGCATGGTGGGGACTCCAACTCGCGACGAGACTAGGCTTATCATGGTCCTTCGACAGGTTCAGGACGAACGGACGGGGGCACGCTGCAGTTGTCGCCGATGCTGGTTTGATAGCCCGGGATGTGCGCGTACGGCCAACGATGCTGCCGGGCTCCACCATCTTCACAAATCGACATCCCTTGCAATGATATCATGTCGCCGAAATCCAGCACCGAGGTGAGAACATGAAGATTACCGATATCAAGGTCAATAGGTTGAAGCCGCCCGAGGGCACTCCCGAGTCGTTCGTGGGCACGGCGGGGCGACTCGTCGTCCGTATATTCACCGATGAAGGCGTCGTTGGCATCGCGGAAGGCTCGCGGAATCTGGGCGTCATGCGCGCCTATGTCGATGACCTGATCAAGCCGCTCTTGGTCGGAATGGACCCGGTGCAACCGCGCAAGATCTGGGAGCTGCTGACGCTCGGAAGAGGCGAACGGGCGACTCGTTTCCCGTCGCAGATCGTCGGGACCATCGACGTCGCGCTTTGGGACATCGCCGGCAAAGCGGCGGGACTGCCTCTGTACGCAATGTTCGGCGGGGCCGCACGGACCGAGATTCCGCTGTACTGGAGCCGGGGCAGCGGCTGGCGCAAGCAGCCCGAAGAGATGCTCGAAGAGGTTCAGGAAGGCTTCGAAAAGGGATACCGCTCGTTCAAGATTCGCATGGACTGGCGCGACTACCGGCAGGACGCCGACCCGGCCAAGGACTTTGCGATATTTAAGAAGTGCCGTGAATGGCTTCCCGACGAGGTGCCGCTAAGCTTCGACGCAAATTGCGGCTACTCCGTACCGACCGCTATCGAGCAAGGTCGAAGATTCGAGGAGCTCGGCATCGCGCACTTCGAGGAACCGTTGCCCCAGTACGACCTGCGAGGCCTCCGACAGGTGGTCGATGCGCTGGACTGCGCCGTCTCGACAGGCGAGCAAGAGATCTCGGCATGGAGATTCCGTGACCTGATGGACCTCGCGAACCCTGACATCTTGCAGCCGGACGTTCTGAATGTCGGCGGACTGTCGGAGATGATACGCGTGTACGAAATGGCGGTGGCGAACAACAAGATCGTGATGCCGCACAGCCCGAACATCGGAGCCAACTCGATGGCGAGCCTGCAACTCTACGCAACTGTCACGAACGCCGTGCGACCGCACGAGTTCTCCGAGGAGTTCACGGGACCCGTCGATCGTGTCGCCGAGCTTTTCGTCGACCCCATCGTCCCCAACAACGGATCGATCACGTTGTCCGACAGGTCCGGGCTGGGGCTGGAGTTCGACGAGAAGGCTCTCGACAAGGCGATCGCGGAGTAATTTATTTAGCGAACAATATAGCGCTACGGTCACCGCGCCCACTGATGGCGCGGTGATCGACAACAGTCTATTGTCGACACGGTCACGGCGCTTGCTTGATCATGGTCCTTCGACAGGCTTCCAAGTAACGGCTCGAAATTCGTCTCCCTGTGGGGCCTCAGAATCACTCATGGCGGTCGCGACCTCCGTATCAAAGCATGAAAACTAGGCTTGGCCCTGAAGGGCCAGAGCACCAACTGGATGGTGGGCTCGGCCTTCAGGCCGACCCTGTGCAGCCATTTTCATGCCAATGACACTATGTTGTGGCGCCGTTACTGGCCCATGCATTGTCCAACCCTCTGACGTAACGTTGCTCGGGACGAAAGGAGTCGTTGCGTCTCGGGTCGGCGACTTGCCCTTTAGGCTTGGCCAGTCACCCAATCCACTCCGTTTAGCACGATCTTCTGGAACTCGGGAGTCTCCTGGCTGAGGCCGTCGTGCCCTAACAGGGTGACGTACACGCGTCCGGTGCCGTGCATCTTCGTCCAGGCCAACGGATAGGTGCCGCCAGCCATGGGGATCGGTTCACCCTGGGGGTTGTTGCGCGGATACGTGCCTTCGACGAAGTCCGCCGTGATGAACACGTCGTTGCCGTCTTTGAACTCGACGTTCATATAGAGCTCGTCATTGGTCTCGAATCCCGAGATCCCCTTGGCGCCGGGGTGGGCAGCGTTTTTGATGTCGACCGCGAACGTGCCGTACGGCGGGTGGAAGCTGCGTCCCATGACCCAGCCGCCGCCCGTGATGTCATAGTACTCGGGCCAGTCTTCGGATGCCGCGCCGGAGATGTGTATGCACACGAATCCCTTGCCACCCTCGATGTACGACGACAGGCCGGATTGCTCGGCCTTGGTCATGCCGTTGTCGCCTGCTCTCTGTGTGTTGAACACCAGGGCGTCGTATCCGCTCATCCCAGCCGCGTCAGCCAGAACGCTCGGATCTTCGGATACCGTCACGTCGTGACCGGCGCCTTTCAAGAATCCTTCCAAGACCGGCGTGGACTGCTCGTACGGATGGCTTCCGCCGGAGATCAAAAGCAACTTCATTCGATTCCTCCATTTTTGTTTCCGTGGATCATTTCCGATAGTTGACTGGTGAAGGGTCGCAATGCGGCAATCCTAGACAGGCATCGTCCTGCCTTGGTGCGCACGAGCCACTTTCGTGAGCTTCTCGCCCGCACGCCCGACGCCGCTCACCCGGACTCCCTCGCCGATCTTCTGCACGGCGGTCTCGGCCGTCATTCCTTCCAGGAAGGCGACGCCTGATTCCAGGCAAGCTTTGCGAACCCTTTCGCGCGCCGCCTGCAGCTCATCGGGCCAGGGCTCGCCGGGGGAGTTTTTGTAGCCGTATGACATGCTCATGTCGCCGGGTCCCCATTCGGCGAACGAGATTCCGGGCACCCGCAGCGAAAGTTCCGCGTTGACGAGAGCGCGCTGGTTCTCGATCTTAAGCCCGAGCATGAGTTCGCCGTCCTGGTTGAGCGGCCACGGATCGGCTTTGTCCAGGTATTCATCGACCGACACGCCCCAGACCTGGGATGCCGAAGCCTGACCGGCGGAACCTCGACGGCCCTGCTCCAGGCCGATGCCAACACCGATGGTCTGGAACGGGTAGCGGCACGATTCGACGAATGCTCTCACCGCGCCGGGACTCTCCGCGTGACAGAGCAGGATGCCGTGCACGCCTCGCGCCAGCACCTGCCTGAGCTGCCACGCGTTGGCTCGAATCACGGCCTCGGATGCGCCGTCGACCGGCACCTCGACGATGACGGCTGGGGTGCGATGTCCGCTTGTCGTCGGTCCGCCGTCGACGAGACCCCGCATGTAGTTGTCCAGCCCGGCCATGTCGAACGAGCCGTGCTCCATGCCGATGTTGATGTAGTCGGCATACGTCTTGGCAGCCTCGACGCCGCCTTCGTACGTGAGGTCGGCTCCGGTGTGCCCGCCAGTGTAGAAGATGGCCTGATCCTGCTCCAACAGTTCGATTGCTTTGTTGATCCGATTGGGCATTTGCTGCCTCCTGGTCGCCGTGGCGGCAGAATCGCGGTGCGACTCTTGAAGATGCCATGCAGTTTATCCGAATCCTGGCTGCCTTGCCAGAAACCCAGACGGGTGGCGACCTGTGCGCGAAGACGCGAACGAAATCGATGGCCATTGCAAGGTTGAACGGAAACATCGTCCGAGGTATCCTGCGGCTGCTGAGGGAGGCGGAGAATGGCACTGACTGACAAGGTCGCCTTAGTGACCGGAGCAGGACGAGGCATAGGCAAGGCCATCTCGTTGGCACTGGCCGGCGTGGGGGCGACCGTTGCGCTGGCGGAAATCGACGCTGAGACGTTGGAGGCAACGGCGTCGGAGGTTGGCGCGTTGGGGAGACCCAGTCTGGCCGTCCAGGCCGACATCGGAAACCTGGTCGACATCGATCGCATGGTCCAAGAGACGGTCGACGCGTTCGGGCGGATCGACATTCTGGTGAACAACGCCGGGGTCACACGCTATATTCAGTTCATGGACGTGCGGGAGGAAGACTGGGACCGGATCCACCGAGTCAACGCCAAAGGCGCGTTCTTTAGCATGCAGCGGGTGGCAAAGGACATGATCCGTCAGGGAGAGGGCGGTCGGATCGTCAACATTGCGTCGATCGCCGGCAAAGGGTACCAGGGCGCCTCGAACGCAGCCTACGCGGCCAGCAAGGGCGCCGTGATCTCGATGACGACCAACGCCGCGCATCAGTTGGGCGGCCACGATATCAACGTCAACGCCATATGCCCGGGCGTCACCCTCACCGAAGGTGGCCGCAACACCCGAGCCCAGCGCGCCGAACAGCAGGGCGGCGCCGTCGCGGCGGAACAGCAAACGCTAAGCGGCCCTGACATCCCCATCGGTCGAGCCAACGATCCCGAGGACGTAGCCGCCATGGCCGTATTTCTGTCAGGCCCCGGATCTCGCAACATCACCGGACAGACGTTCAACGTCGACGGCGGCCTGGTAATGCAGTAGCCGGATCGCGCCCGTCTGAACCGTGAATTGAAAACGGGTTTGGGCCACGGTATATTGCAGCGAACGTCGAAACTCCACGCCCGATTCGGCGAAGCTCGCCACGCCTGAAGACCGCGAGGCAGGCTTCACACGCCAGCATCAAGCTCGCTGTATTTTCATCATCCAGAAACACTCGCAACGCCGGAGAACGCCATGCCTATCGATCGCAACAGAGAATCGTGGAAGCCGGGAGAGCCCTGGGAACGAGCCGTCGAAGACCTCGAGTACATCCGAGGGCTGACCCGCGAGATGGGCGGCCCGGACCGCGTCGAGCGCCAGCACCGAGGCGGCCGCTACACCGTTTACGAGCGCATCGACAAGATGGTCGATCCGGGCAGTTTCGTGGAAGCGGGCTCATTAGTCGGCGCGGCTGAATACGACGACAACGGCAACCTAGTCGAGTTCACGCCCGGAGCGTATGTGATGGGCCTCGCTGAAATCGACGGCAGGTCCGTCGCGATCGGCGGCGACGATTTCACGATCTCGGGGGGCAGTCCGCACGGCGTCCGCAAACACCAGCGTCAGTTCACGCAACCGCTGGCGACGCAGTACGGCATACCGTACGTCCAACTGGTCGAGGGCGTGGGCCACAGCTCGAAGTCCGACGAGACCGCCGGTCACATGGGTCTGCCCTCCGGCGATCAATGGTGGCAGGCGGTGGAACTGCTGACTCATGTCCCGGTCGCCGCAGGAATTATGGGCTCGGTTGCCGGCGCACCGGCGGCGCACGCTCTGCTGTCGCACTTCACCGTGATGATCAAAAAGCAGTCGCAAATATTCCCGTCCGGCCCACCTGTCGTTCGTCGCGCCATCGGCGAAACCTTGGACAAGGAGGAGCTCGGCGGCTACCAGATGCACGTCCATGACAGCGGCCAGGTCGACAACGAAGCCGAGTCGGAAGAGGACGCCTTCGAGCAGATCAAGAAGTTTATTTCGTTCCTGCCCGACACGACCAACGACGTGGCCGCGCGCGTCGAGACCGGCGACCCACCGGACCGGAGGCCTGAGGGGCTGCTGAACATTATCCCGGCGAACCGGAAGCGGTCGTACGACCCGCGACAGCTGATCCGACTTGTGGTCGACAACGGCGACTTTTTCGAGATGCGCCGCCATTGGGGCTCGGCCCTGATCACCGGGTTCGCCCGCCTGGACGGTTACAGCGTTGGGATCATCGGAAGTGACCCCAATTTCATGGCTGGCGCGATGGATGGGTGGGTCGCCGACAAGTATACTCACTTCGTCGATCTTTGCGACGCGTTCAACCTGCCGGTAGTGATCTTCCTGGACATGCCCGGATTCATGCTCGGGTCTCACGCGGAGCGCAAAGCGACCATGCGAAGAGGGGTCGGCGCGATGATCGCGAGCGCGGAGGCGAAGGTGCCCAAAGTCGAGTTCAACGTCCGGAAAGCCTACGGAGTGGCCGCCGCCGTGCCAAACAGCATGGGGCACCCGAGAGGGCTGAACCTTCGATATGGTTGGCCGGCCGGCGAGTGGGGCGGCATCCCGATCGAAGGCGGAGTCGCAGCAGCGTACCGGCGCGAGATCGACGCGGCGCCGGATCCGGAGGCGCACCGGCAGATGATCGAGGACAGGCTGCTCAAGCTGCGGTCGCCGTTCAGAGCCGCGCACACCGGAGACGTGATCGATCTGATCGACCCTCGGGATACGAGGAAGCTGGCGTGCAGGTTTGTAAGGCTGGCGCAGCCGATGTTGGTGAAACTGGCGCAAAGGCCAAAACGGGCGGTGCGGCCGTAGTGAATCAAAACAACCCATCGAATCAAACCAATGAACACGAACCCGGTGTCGAGAGCTTGCCTTTGCACGGCGTCGATGTAATCGAAGTCGCTCAGGGCGTCGCCGGTCCGTTCTGCGGGCGGTTTTTGGCCGCCTTGGGCGCCAACGTGGTCAAGGTCGAACGCCCTCCGCTGGGCGACTGGTCTAGGGAGATCGGACCCTTTCTGCCGGGCGACGTCCAGGCCGAGCGCAGTGCCTTGTACCTATACAACAACATGGGCAAGAAGAGCGTCCTCGTCGACTGGGAGACGGAATCCGGTGTGGCCGAGCTCGAAGCCCTCGTATCACGAGCCGACGTGTTCATCGAGGACTGGGATCGAACCTATCGCGACGAGCATCGACTATCCACCGATCGGTTCACGTCTCAGAACTCGGAGTTGATCGAAATCTGCGCGACGCCGTTCGGTTTGACCGGACCCTACTCGCTTTGGAAGTCCACGCCGATGGTGCAACTGGCGCTGGGGGGCTACTTGTACCTCACCGGCGACAACGCCGAAGAGCCGTTGATGCTTCCCGGTCGCCAACCGGATTATCTCACCGGCCTGAACGCTCACATCGCGGTCCAGATCGCGTTGTGGGAGAGAACCAGGAACGGCAAAGGCCGGTTCTTGGAGATGTCGATGCTGGAGACCCTCGGCACGCTACACCAATTTACGTTCTTGATGGAGACGTATTCAGGCGTTATCAGAACCAGAAACGGTCGGGAATGGAACAAGCAAGGGCCGTTTGCGTCTTACGGCATAACTACGCTGCCGTGTGACGACGGATGGATCTGCTTCGGGATCTCGGCCGAGGACCAGTGGGAACGCATGTGCGCGATGCTGGGCAGAGAAGATCTGTTGACCGACCCGGAATACGAAACGCGGCAACAACGAAGCGAGAAATCCGAGACGCTGGACCGCATGGTCATCGATTGGATGAAAGGCAAGACGAGGCAGGAGGTCTTTCGCGAAACGTCCGAGGTGTGGCTGCTGCCCACGGCTCCGCTGCTAAATCTGCACGAAGTTCTTGAAGACCCTCAACTGACGCGCCGGAATCTGTTTCAACCGTTGAACCATCCGGTGGTCGGAGACGCTCAGTATCCGACGTTCCCGTTCTCGATGTCCGAGTCCAAACCCGTGGTGGTCCGCGCCCCCCTGCTGGGCGAGCACACGTCGGAGGTTTTGGGAGGCGAGCGTGAGTGAGTTCAAACACAATGGCGGCGGGAGCCTGTCGGACCTTCGGGTGTTGGACCTTACCCGGGTGTGGGCGGGCCCCCTGGCCACCCGGATACTGGGGGACTTCGGCGCTCAAATAATCAGGATCGTCGACCCACGAGCGCTCGTGCCGCGCGCAAGCGGATACGACAACAAGCTCAGTCGAAATAAACTCAACGTGGCTCTGCGTTTGGACAAAGACGACGGGCGACGGATATTCCTGGAACTTGCGTCGATTTCAGACGTGGTGATCGAGAACTTCCGGCCCAGGGTCATGCGAAATCTTCGGCTGGCGTACGACGAAATCAGAGCGGTCAACCCCGAAATCGTCATGTGCTCCATGCCCGGCTTTGGCTTGGAAGGCCCGTACGCGGAGTATCCGGCCTACGGCACAACCGCCGAGGCGTTGGCGGGGATGCCGTGGTTGATCGGATACAACTCGTCCGAGCCGATGCCGACAGGCATAGCTTACGGCGACCCCATCTCCGGGCTTCACGCCGTGGGCGTCTTGCTCGCGGCCCTTCGCAAGAAGAGCGCTGCCGGCGGCGGCCAACTCATCGACGTCGCCCTCGTCGCCGGACCGGCTGCCACCACGGGTGAGTTCTTTCTCGCCAACTCCTCGACCGGGTACGAACCCAAAATCGACGGCAACAGGCAACCCCATCAAGCTCCGCACAGCGCATACAAGGCCGCGGGCGAAGACAACTGGATCGCGATCGCCGTGACCAGCGACGAAGAGTGGGCGGCGCTCTGCTCGGTCGTCGACAACGACCGCCTGTGCGATCCGCACATGGCAACGTTGGACGGAAGAAAGCGCCGCGAGAACCTTATCGACGACGTGATCTCCGATTGGGTCAAAGACCGCGACGCCGAAGCGCTGACCGCGCTGCTCCAAGACGCTGGCGTGCCCGCGGGCAGGGTTGTCAACAGCAGGCAGCTTCTAGCGGACAGGCACCTGGCCGCTAGAGAGTTTTTCGTCGAATTCGACGAGCCGGGACACGGCCCGAAGCCGTACGAGGGACAGTCGATTCCGGGCAACTACGTCGATAAGGCTGACTGGCGGCACGCGCATCGGCTGGGGCAAGACACCCTCAGCGTTCTCACGGACCTGCTGGGCTACTCGGACGACGAGTGCGAAGCGCTGGAGTCCGAGGGCACGGTCGGGTTCGACGACGAGCCGCCCGAGTCGACCGGCGGCGGTTGAACGCCAAATCCGGTCGGTGGCCGGCCTTTGCCGCGCATGGGGCCGTCGAGGTACATGCCCAGATGCCTGCCGCCGATTAGGTGCACATGGCTGTGCGGCTGGGACTGTTCCGCATCCCGACCCAGGTTGGTGACGAGACGGAAACCTTCCGGGCAGAACTTCTCGCCGAATTCCATCGCCAGTTTCCCAAGCCGCGCGATTAGCTCACCATCGAGCCACATCTCTGCTTGCGGGATGTGCGCTTTCGGAACGAGGAGCAGCATGACCGGCAACCACCCGAGTTGGTTATGGAAGATGATAATGTCGTCGTCTTCATATTCGATTTTCGACGGCAGTTGGCGTTCGACGATTTTGCAGAAGGTGCAATTGCTTGAAGTCATACGGTCAGCGGGTCGATCTCCGATCTCTTGGGTTGCCACCCCGTTGCCGCTTCACGCGATAATCGGGGGCGTCCATGCGAATGAGCAGGCCGACCGACGGGTCTTGCACTCGGGAACTGATTGGTCCGGTCTCATCGGTTAAGTCCAGCATACTCGTAATGATGGTGGGCAACCTAGCGTTGTGCCTGTGGACGACGATCTGGTAGAGCTTTTCGTACGCCCAGGGACTGGTGTTCTCCTGGCCCAGATCGTCCAGGATCAGCAGAGAGGCATTCTTGATCTGGTCGAAAACTCGGTCATACGTAACTCTGCTCTCTGGGGTGAACGTGAACCGCAGATAGTCCAGGAGCTCGGGGACGAAGGCGAAGTACGCCGTCATCCCGAGTTTCAGACGTTCCGCCGCGACGGCCACCGCCAGGTGCGTCTTGCCAACGCCCGTCTCCCCGAATAACGTCAACCAGCCGTCCGGGTCTCGAGCGTAGCCCTGCGCGGCTTCGAACGCCGATTGGAGGCTCGCCTGCTGCTGCGATGACGAACGGTTGCCCCTAGTGTCGAATTGCTCGAAGGTCATGCGTCGAAGCATCTCGGGCTCGACCCGTCCGAGTCGATGAGATTGTCCCTGCCCTCCCGCGTGCGGCGGACGTACTTCCAGTATTCGGCACAGCGCCCGCTGCTGCATCCGGCTAGCCAGGTACGGGTCCAACTTGGCAAGCTCGATCATCGTCGTGATCACGGTCGGAAGTCCGGCGTTCGCTCGGTGGTTGAATATCTGCTGCAGCTTCTCCTGGGCCCACGACGTCGAACTCTGCGTTCCGAGACCGTCCAGAACCAACAGAGGAGCCTCGTTGACTCGTTCAAACAGGTCCGAGTAGCTTATCTCGGATGTCGGCGCGTAGCTGGCTCTCAGGTGGTCGAGAAGGTCAGGCACGTGGACGAAGAACACCGGATTGCCGTCCTCGATGCACCGGTTGGCGATCGCGGCGGCCAGATGCGTCTTGCCGGAGCCGTGGGGTCCGACCAGCGCGAGCCATCCGCCGGGTTCTTCGGCGTATCCAACTGCCGCCTCGAACGCGGTGCTGAACATGTGCTGGCTCTCGATGTCGTCGATGAGTCCCTGCGGATTCAGTGACTCAAACCTGTACCTCGTGAGATGGCCGAGGTTGCTGTATCGCCGAAGCCGTTCGGAACGATCTTGCGCGGTTTGGGTGGCCTGGCAGTGGCAAGCCACGACACCGCCGAAATCCGGATGTCCGACCGGCACCTGAGGAGTGACCCAGCCTCTCCCTCGGCAGCTTGGGCAGAGGTCGTCAGGTTCTTCCTCGGGCGTCGAACCGTTTCCGAAATCTCCGTTTTCGCCGTTGGCGGCCCGTCTAGTATCGGCGAGTCTTTTTAGGATATCGCCCAGGTTTTCCATTGCCTCGGCCCTCGCGCTCCCATCGTTCCAAGATGCTGGCGATGTACCGCCAGCTACGTTTGTTTTGACCAACCGATTCTCGGATGGCGTCTCGAAGCCACTCCTCCGGATAGAGGTCTTCGGCTTCTCGCAACTCGTCGGCTATCATCGGGCTGAGCATGCCTATGTTCTGCTCGTACAGCGCGAATATGTTCGGCTTGCCCTCTGGCTCTTGCCAGGGTTCCTCGACCGGCGTCGTTGAATCGGCGTCGGATTCGCCGGACATCCGATCCATGGCCGCACGATCCGTCTCAGTGTTCAGTGCGAACAATTGCTGACGCACGCCGTTCTGTTCGACTGACACAACCGCGACGGCGCCTCGTCGGACCGCGCTGGCCATCGCCCGTTCGATTTTCTGAGCAGCCGTGCCATCCCCGTCTGGAAGCGAGCGCACGAGCGTCCCATCGGCCTGGAGCTCACCGAGCGACACGAATCGCGGGAAGCCGCGCTTCTGGTGCAGCATGGCGATCAGCCGTAACGTGCATTTGAGCTCGGCGAGATCGTCGATCTGCTCCAGCAACGGACCGAGCAGCGGTCCCGGCACGGGGACGTACCGGACTTTTCTCGGGAAGCCCGCGTATTTTTCGCTTCGGGTTTGCTGCATTTGTGCCCTTAGTTGTCTGACGATGATGATTTGCGTCGCTGTGGTTCGACAAGTCCCGACAACGCCGGGTCCCGATTCGTCGTTGCTCACCGCGAACAGACAAACATCAAGAACACCACGAACGTGATCACTCAACGATCCGTTCACCCGTTCGGCAAGCTCACGGCTGGCTCTGAGCTTGCCGAACGGGTCGCGTTTCGCTTAGGTGATGTGGCCGCCTTCCGGAACTCGATGGGTTATCCGATGCCCTACACGTACTCCAGCGTCGGCGTTGGGGTCGCGGCTGGAAGCGATTCGAATCTGACCATGTCCGGTTGGAACAGGAGCGGAACGGTTCCGGTTGGTCCGTTCCGGTGCTTGAGCACCATAATCTCCGCCACGTTCTCCGGATACGGCTGCGTCGGGAACTTGCGCTCCCAGTCCTCTCGTTCCGTGTATATGTCCTCGCGGTAGATGAACGCCACGACATCGGCGTCCTGCTCAATGCTCCCGCTCTCCCGCAAGTCCGACAACATCGGCCTGTGGTTGGGACGTTGGTCGGGAGCTCGGCTAAGCTGAGCGCACGCTAGGATGGGTATGTCCAGTTCCCGGGCAAGGCTCTTCAGGGAACGGGACACCTCCCCCAGCGCCATGGCACGGTTGTCGTTTCGCCCGGTGTCTATCAGCTGCAGGTAGTCGACGATCAGAAGGTCGAGCCCTCGCTCGGTCTGGAGCCGACGTGACTTGCCTCGGATTTCCATCATGGTCTGAAACGGGGTTTCGTCGATGTATAGGGGCAGGTCGGAGAGCATGCCGATCGCGTCGAGAACCCGGCTCTCTTCGTCGTTGTTGATCAGGTTGATGCGGAGCCGGTGGCTATCGACATTGGCTTCAGAGGCCAGAAGCCTCATCGCGATCTGCTCACCGCTCATCTCCAGGCTGAACACTCCGACAGAGAAGCCTTGTGAGGCCGAGTGGCGAGCCATGTTCAGGGCCAATGTACTCTTACCCAGGCTCGTGCGGGCGGCGATGATCACCAGGTCGGAGCGCTGGAGACCGCCGCCCAACAATTCGTCGATCTGCGGGAAGCCCGTGATGACCGGAGCCAGCCGGCTGGCATCCGATGACTCGATGGCGCCGCTGGCCTCCATGTAGATGTCGAGGAACTGACGTATGGGCGTGAAATCTCTGGCGCCGCGCCCGGATCTGACACCGTAGAGTAGTTGCTCAGCGTTGGATATGGCGGTTTCGGTGTCAGGGCCGCTCTGGTATCCGATCTCTGCGATGCGCTCGCCGGCACGGATAATCTGCCGCATGACTGACGTGCGCTGGACGATCTGCGCGTAGTGCTCGATGTGGACCGACGTGGGAACCGTGGCGACCAAGTGGGCAAGGTACGCGGCGCCTCCGACCGACTCGAGCTTGTCATCGTGCAGCGACAACTCGTGGGAGACGGTGACCTGGTTGATGGCCTCGCCCCGCTCCATGAGCGCGAGGCACGCATCGAAGCACCAACGGTTTTTCTGTCCGTAAAAGTCAGGCGATTTGAGGTACGACGTTATTCTGGCGAGCGACTCACCGTCGATGAGGACCGAACCGACTACTGATTCTTCTGCGCTGATGTCGTGGGGTGGAAGAAGGTCTAATACCAATTCGTCCTCTCGTGATTAGCGATTATTCGTCGTCTGTATCGCCCTCGGGTCCTGCCAGGGCTTCCGTGGCCTCTTCGTCTAGATCGTCGTCATCGTCGTCGGGCTCTTCAGCCGCTTCGGCTTCCGCCGTCTCTCGCGCTTCGATAGCCGCCAGCATCTCCTCGGGATCGCTCCCGATCGGGTACACCAGAACCTTGACCGTCGCCTCCACCTCGGGATGGAGGGACACGGCAACGTCGTACATACCGAGCTCGCGAATAGCCTCCGGGATCTCGATCATCCGGCGCTCAATGTCTTTCTCGGTCAACTCCGAAAGGGACTCGGCCACGATCGTGTTCGTCACCGATCCATACAGTCGCCCCGAGGTGCCCGCGCGCATCTCCACGGTGACCATGCGTCCCTGCAGTTCCTCGGCCAGCTCTTTCATATCGTTCAGGCGTCGAACACGCGTGACGCCCGCTGCTCGGGACAGCTTCGCTACCCTCTGCAGGGCGTTGTGAGTTGCCGGAACGGCCAAGCTCTTGGGTATCAGATAGTTCCTGGCGAACCCGTTTTTGACTTCTTTGACATCCCCGCCCTGGGCGACGCCGGAGACATCCTCAAGAAACACTACTCTCATTGGACTGCAACCTCGGTACAAGTATTCCGTGCCACGTACCATCGTGTCGGACACCTGATATTGTGCCACACAGCCGAGTATCATGGACAACAGAACGTTTGTACTACCTACATCCTAGCACGTTTGCCCACAAAACGTGGCTTGGATTTTCGGCGGATGTAGAGCCTATGATTGCAGAACGCAATCGATATTTGCTAGCGCCGATTTCGAAGAATATCGCGAATTGGCGCGGTCCGACGGATCGCAATCAGGGGCGGCCGAACTGGGCCGGGCAAACAGTATCGCGGGCGGCCCACACGTCCGACGATTGAACGCGTTTGAGAAGGCGCCTGCCGGCAAGGCAACCCAAGCGCGGATAGCGAGGAATGTTCGAAGGCCGTGTTCGTCGGAAACTGCCGCCCGATCACGAACGTGTGAACATGCGGATGAACCGACCAATCCTCGCAACACACGACCGTTTGAACTCGTCTGACCGCGTCGAGGTCAAGAATTCCAGGTGGCTGCCGAGGTCCACCAACTCGGCTCGCTCCTTCCAATCGGCAGGCGGGTCCATGCCGCCTGCCCGCAAGCCACTCTCGACGAGGTCATGGTACTGCGGCTCGGTGTTGCGAAGCAGGTTGCCGATGTCCATGTACGGCGTGCCGGACATGTTGAATTCCCAGTCGAGAACGCCACTGACGCCGCCGTCGTGCACCAATATGTGGGTGGCATTGTAATCGCCGTGGACGAGACGGCTTTCCGCGCCGAGTTCGGCCCGCCGGTCGGCCTCGTTCTCGAGGATCGCCAGCACCGATTCGGCGGCCTCTTGGCCGATCCACCGGAGCACCTCGGCGTTCTCAAGCTGCATATGGGAGAAGCTTTTGCCGCCGAAGTCGAAGCTCGTTATCGATCCGTCGGCGTTGATCAGGCCCGGCGTTTCGAACTCGACGGAGCCGATTCTGGCCAACGCCTCGGCCGCCCCGCCCACGTACTGGGGCGCTTCTTCGAGAAGCACGCCGTCGAGAAACTCGACGACCGACCAGCCTTCTCCTCGATCCCGTTCCGCGGGCACGGGTACGAGATCGCGCACCCCAGGCTCATGACGTACGCTTCGCGCGCCGGATCGCCGTGGCTGTACAGCCGTAGGACGCACTCCAGGCCATCGGTCAACTCGATCTTGTAGTTGGTGTTGATCTTGCCTGCCTGCAAGAGTTCAACCGACCGCACACCCCGGTCGCGGAGGAACGGTTGAATCAATGTCTCGTCGAACGGTGCGGGTGGGTTGCGTCGATCTTGCGTCATGGGGTGCTCACGCGACTACTCTCCAGCGAACTCGGATGAATGAGGGCGAATCGACGAGCGTCAACGAAAAGGCACGCGAACAGGTCAATTCGGCATGCCAAGCTTGCCGCAGAAAGCGAAGCATCTGGGCTTTGGCAGGCATAGGTGCATGTTTGGCGACCAGATTCTTAGGCTGCGGCCTCAGAATGACAGAAATTATGCGCTGCCATTTGTCTTGGTTCCACCACAATGGTGAGCCCACCGTTTCGAGTCGGTCTGCGGCCCATCGTGGGCGACACCAGAGCTCCGCTGCGGTTGTCGGCATGAACCGCTTAATGGTGATTCAAAGCAACACGCGAATTGCGAGCAGGTGACGACGCGGTGAGGCGCCTTAGACGTTGAAGAGGATGGTCAGTACGTCGCCTTCTTTGACCGGGTATGTCTTGCCTTCTTGCCTCAGAAGGCCGAGTTTCTTCGCCTCGGCGTAGGAGCCGCACTTGAGCAGGTTGTCGCACGTGACGACCTCGGCTCTGATGAAGCCGCGCTCCAGGTCAGAGTGTATGCGACCCGCGGCCCTGGACGCTGGCGCGTCGCGTTCGACGGTCCACGCTCGGACTTCGGTCTCACTGCCCGTGAAGAACGTGATCCGGTCGAGGGCTTGGTACGTCAACCACAACATACGGGCCAATCCGGATTCGCCGGCGCCCATGGATTCTCGGAACTCCTTCTCGTCCTCGGCGTCCATCTGGGCGAGTTCCATCTCCAGCTGCCCGCAAACAGCCGCCGTCAGCGTCCACTCGCTGCCGAAATCCGACGCCAGCCGTTCTTCGATCGAAGGCAGGTCGCCTAGCTGGTCTTCTCCCGCGTTGGCCACGACGATGATCGGTTTGGCCGTGAGGAATTGGTAGCCTTCGATCAGCCGTCTCTCGTCCGGTAGCAGAGTCTGTCCGCCGATCGGCGTGCCGTCTTCGAGACCTTGCTTCAGTCGCAAGATCAGGTCTTCTTCGCGCTCGATATTTTGCCGATCCGCGGTCTTGGCGCTTTTTTTGCCGTCGGACAGCCTCGCGAGTTTGCGGTCGAGTATCTCGAGATCTGCGAACGTGAGTTCGTACAGCATCGTCTCGACGTCGCGGTAGGGATCGACGCCCCTGCCGTCATCCGCCACCGAAGGGTCCTCGAACGCTCGGACGACAATTACCAAGGCGTCGGCGCGTTGAAGATGGTTCAGGTACTCACCCGAGATGCCGCGTGTCTGGCCCAGGCCTTCAGGCGCTGGAGGGATGTCGACGTACGTAACCTCGGCCGCGACGGTGCTTTTGGACACGAACATGTCGGTCAGCAACTGGAGCCGAGGGTCCGGAACCTTGGCGACGCCGATATTCGGTTTCGTGCCAGACGAGAACGTTGCGGTTTGGGCCGCGCCGCGAGTAACTGCGTTGAAAAGAGTTGTCTTGCCGCTTCTTGGGAGTCCTACGATTCCTAAATCCATAACACGTAACTATTGCAGAACAGGTCGCAGGGTGTCTAGGGTAAGCGGGATGGGTGAGTCGGCCGGCGCCGAACGGGCAGTTTCCGATGAGGTTGAGCCGATGCACAATTTGAGGCCGGCCTGATCGCAACCCCAACGAGGCCGGTCGTTTACTTCTCGTCGTCGAGGATGCGGTATTCGCCCTCAATGACGTTTGTGCCGTCTGCCGGGCCACGCGATGGGTCCGCCGGGCCTTTGCCCAGGTGCTCCATTACAAGGTCCTTCGGAGCGAGTCCCAAAAACAGCACCAGCGCGAGCAACATTGCCAGGAGGTCGTCTATTCGCCCCAGCCACGGAATGAAGTCATGGACAAAATCGACAGGCGAAAGCACGTAGGCTACCGCGATTGGGAACAACATCTTCAGGCGCACCGGCACGCGCCGGTCCAGCAACAGGCGGGTCACCAGCTTCAGCACGCCGGTGTAATTCATGAGTAGGAGCAGGCCTCTGAGCAACGGCATCCTCAGTAATAATGTCTATTCTGGATTATACCGGCTGCGACTCTTGAGCGAAACCTCACGTCGATCTCACGGCTGGGAAAAGACGTCGGACGCGGTATTCGGCCGCAGAATGATACGCTCGAAGATATAAGCCAGGCGAAAGGGTGTGATGCTTGAGGGCTATTCGATTGGGTAGGTGGCAGGTTAATATTTCTACCGATATCCGAGGCAGTGGCAGCACTGAGTCTGGCCACGCTGATGGGAGCGCTGGTCAATCCGGTCTGGGGCTTCCTCGCCGACCGGTACTCCGCCCGCCGCCTGGCCCTGGCCTCGATTGCGACAAGCGGCGTGACCACCGTGTTCTTCCTCGTTTTATCCGACGGGCTGCCGCTGTTCTTCATCGCCATCTCGTGGGGAATGGCCAGCGGAGGACAGAACATTTTGAGCAGCATGATGCTTGCCCAGTACTTCGGCCGGGCGTCCTTCGGCGCCATCACCGGCCTCATGGGGCCTTTCCAGATCGGGGCTCTCGGGCTGGGGCCGGCGTTCGGCGCCGTATTGTTCAGCGCCACGGGCGGCTACACGGCCATCTGGATCTACGGCCTGGCCGGTTACGTCGCCGCCGCCTTGCTCATCCTCGCCGCCCACCATCCAACGCTGCTGAAGCAGCATGAGATCGAGAGCGACGTGCCGCGGTCCTGACCGCCGCCAACGGCGCATCTCGTCGGGAAATGAGTTGCTCACCAATTTGTCTATCGCGTTGGCGATGTCGGCAGCAACGCTAACGACCATGCATCAATCGAAGCATTGCTCCACGACGAAATGGGCCAATCAGGCTAGGCCCGTGGGGGTGATCCTTCTTTTTGGCGAGCCCATCAACAAGAACCAATGCCGCAACTTCGCCATGCACCAGCCATCAAACTGCGCCCAGGATCTTCTGTCTCACCTCGGTACTCAAGGCGATTCGTCTCAGAATTGTACACCGATTTCAGGCAGACCCATGCAGACAATCTTGTTGCCGGTCAGGCTTTGTTCCATAATGAACCCGAAGCCGAGAAGGCCTGATAGGTTGTCGTAGATCAAGATCACCCTTACGCCTCTCGGTCTTGCCTCAGACAAAATCTGCCCAGGAGGAGTGATGCTTGCAGCATGCGCAATTGCGTCCCATTGGGCAGGTGGCCAGGGTCGGGGGACAGTATCTTCATAGTCGCCTATACCTGAAGTTACGTGACCGTCGCTGGGGTTGTTCTGTCGGTGGGCGATTGCACATTAAGTTCCACTGTTGACAAGTCGGGGAAGGGCAGGGTGTTGGCATCACTCGTGTACCCAGATCGCGCGACGAACCACTGAGTGTTGCCGCCAACAATAACGTGATCACGCTTGCGATTCTCAGGATTGGTGTCGAATCTCCTTTCCTTATGTCTATGTCTGCGCGCATGATCGCGCATCTGAGTTACAGTCAAAATGGCCGATGACCGGTTTGGCAACTAAATCAGATGCCGGGACGCTGCTGAACAACAAACACCCAAGCGTGCAGTCACCGTGAGATCGATTTCAGAGAGCCTGAGAGGCTCAAAGGTCGGTTCAGTGCTTTTTTTGGACACCGAACCGCCGAAGAAACCGTCGAGCACAGCTGGGAACAAATGATGACTTTCTAACAATCCATAGAAAAACACTGTCAGCATCTGTGGACGACGGATCCGGTGGAGTCATCTTTCGATGCCCTGAGGTTTCGGATCGACGCAGCCACACGATACGAGAGGGCGGATCGGGCTACCGCGCTGTTATCTCGAAAGTGTTGATAATCGCCGAGAAACGATTCAAACGCCTCCAGGCCCCGGAGGTCATGAAGGAGGTCTACGACGGGGTGAGGTACATCACCGTTACTGAACGAGTCTCCACCTGACCACGTTTTCGCGCCTTTTGGCGGGAGCTACGTACCTTGACTTCCCATTTGATTCGTGTATAATCGGCCGAACTCGTTCATTCGTGAAACCCGAGTTGAGAAAACTCAGGCGATTCAGATCTTAAGCATGCTGCGTCTACACAGCGTGGCAATGTCGTGTCTTTCCAACTCAGACGATGGGAAGCGTTGCCAAATGGATATGGGATAAGCGACACACGACTAAGATGCACTGCATCTCATTGTCAAAAATTGAGTGCTAGCAAGTAATATCGATTGTGCCTACTAGTTTTAGGGAGGAAACGATGACCTTGGTCAAAACATCCAATCTGTGGTTGCTGGGCATCGTTTGCCTGATGGCTCTGTTCGCAGTTGCCTGCGGCGCCGACGAATCAGAACCGGCGCCTGCTGCCGCAGCACCGACTGCCCGTGCGGCTGCGCCGGCGGCTGCGCCGGCGGCGACTGCCACACCTGTGCCTGGTAAGCGAGGTAAGCAGGGCGTTATGCAAGCCCCGCCGACTCCGAAAGCTGTTCCCGCACCTGCGACCCAGGCAAAGCCGACTCAAGAGAGTCTCACCTTAACAGTGGGAATGAAAAGTGTCGGAGTGCCTCTGTTTAGGGGCCAGGAGGGTGCATACCCAAGGAACAGAACCCACTGGACCCTTGGAGTGGGCGAGACTCTAACTTACTGGGAACCTGGTACAGAGACAGTCACCGGCATGATTGCGGAAACATGGGAATTTACTGGCGACATGGAGGAGTTTGTGTTCCATGTACGAAAGAATGTCCCTTTCCACAAAGGCTGGGGCGATGTCACTGCTGAAGACGTCGTATACACATATAATGACGTCGGTGCGGATAACCCTAACACTAAACATGACAATGGTACCGAAGTAAGTCAGTCATATCATCCATGGTATGTGAAAGATGAGTACACGGCTGTAGCTCCTATCAAAACAGTCAGGCTAACGTGGGGTGAGTGGGATATCAACAGAGAAAACTCATCCGCGAATGCCATTTACAGCAAGAAGGTATTTGACGAGAAGGGACCTGAGGAATCAATTACTACAATGGTAGCAACGGGCCCCTATGAAGCACAAGAATGGAA
>JASMDM010000090.1 GCA_030752795.1 SAR202 cluster bacterium
TAGTCGAACTCGGCAGGGTTGAGGCCCTCGCGGAGGTTGAACATGTGTCGCAAGGTGCCGATGCGCTCGCCGGCTTCGACGCACCGGTCCGCGTCCCACTCTTCGCCACTGATGACCGTCATGAACTCGGTCAACAGGTTCAGACCATAGGTCATGTAGCCGAACTGGCAGATGCCTGCGGAGTTGACCGTGTGCATGAGCGCCGACGTGATCCGGTGGGCGTCGCCCTTGCCGGTGTAGTCGTACTTGTCGCCGCGTTCGAGGTCCAGTCCGCCGGGAATTCCGCCCTCGTGTCCTTGGGTGTGGCGTCCGGGTGTGGCGTCCATCGTGTAGGTGGTCGCCAGGGCGGGCTCTAGGCGAGGATCGTGCATGGGAAGTTCTTGACCTTGTACGTGGATCGCGTACTCTTCCGAGCCCCTGCCGATCCTTTCGGCGGCGACTTTCACGCCGTCCGCGATCACGTCGCCGAAGCCTTCACGCAGCGCCAGCTTGTCGGTCATGGCCACGATCGACTCGACGTTGCCCCAGTTCATGGGAATGCCGTCGGTGTCTTCGAGCGTGATGATGTTGTTCTCGAAGCACTCGATGACGAATGCGATCGTGCAGCCGGCGGAGATCGTGTCGAGGCCGTAGCGGTTGCACTGCTCGTTCGCCTTGATCAGCGCCCCGATGTCGGTGCTCAGCGTCATCGTTCCGAAGGACGCGGCAGTCTCGTACTCGGGCTTGTGGTGGGCGACGCCCTTATACGGGCCTTCCGTCGCCTTCATGTGGCCGCCGCACGCGAGGCTGCATCGCCAGCAGCCGTATCGCTTGCTTTGCAGAGGCATGATGTTCTCTTCTTTGTAGTTCTCGAAGCCTTCCTCGAAGTCGGCCATCCCGGAGCCGCCCCAGTTCTTGACCGGCGAGTCGCCGCTCATGGCGGACGGGCTGGTGAGTCCGAGCGTCCCAGTCTCGTGGAAGAAGTCGTACAAGCCCGCGTTGGCCTCTTTCAACATCCGTCGGCGAACATCCCGAGCTCGGGAAATGTTGGGGATCGGAACCTGGGCTTTGCCTTTGACCACGACGGCTTTGAGCTTCTTCGAACCCATCACCGCGCCGACGCCGGAGCGGCCAGCCGCGCGCCCTTTGTCGTTCATGATGCAGGCGATCAGCGACTGGTTCTCGCCGGCTTGGCCGATGGTCGCGACTTGCGTGCCTCGGCCATGGCGCTCTATCAGGATGTCCTCGGTTTCGTTGCTGTCCATGCCCCAGAGATCGGACGCGTCGTGGAGGGACGCTTCGCCGTCTTCGATCAAGAGATACGTTGGCTCCTCGGCGATGCCCGTGAACAGCAATCCGTCGTATCCGGCGAACTTCATGTGCGGTCCGAATGTGCCGCCGCAGTTGGCGTCGCCCCAGGTTCCGGTGAGCGGGGACTTGCACACGGCGACGAATCGGTTGCCCTCGATGCAGGGTGTGCCGGTCATCGGTCCTGTGAGCAGGCCGAGGATGTTGTCCGGACCGAGCGCATCCACGTTTGGCTTCATGCGATCGTAGAGTATCTTGACGCCGATTCCGTAGCCGCCGATGTAGTCTCGAGTCAGTTCTTCGGACAGCGGCAGGTCCTCGAACTCTTGTTTGGTAAGGTCAACGTCGAGAAACTTGCCCATATAACCGTTTGCCACGACAAACTCCTTCTCGCGACTCCACCGCCACCACACATCGAACAACCCCAATCGCGACTATTTTCAGATTGGCTGAACCTTATCACCGCCGCTCTGGGCAGTCAATCACGCTGGCGGTCGGTTGGTGGGCCGTGCGTGTTAGACCGTGCGCATTTTTCGAGGAGAGACCGCCGACGCCAGCCAGGGAGGGGCTTTGCGGGGTTTACTGCGGTGGCGTTGTCGGGCCTAGGCGAGCCGGTAGGATTCGCTCAGAAGCCTGGCGATCACATCGGCCCACAAAAGAACGCCGACCACCGCTAGGATCACTTCTCCCTCGCCGAATCGTGCGTTGATAAGTGTTCCGCCGGACTGCTGCCGCCAGTAACGATTGAGATCTTGTTGGACACCCTACAGGATGGATATCACGACTGCCACCGACCCGATTTCAGTCACGAGCATCCCGAGGGCGGCCTTGTAGGTCGTGCTGAGTTCCGAAAAGACAAACGGAGCCCCATTCAGTACAGTGAAAGCAATCATTAACCCCACCGCTCGGCCGGCGCTGATCGTAGTCGCTTGGCCCGCTTGCAACATCAGCTCCCGGAACACTCGCATGTGAGCGCGGATGCGGAACAGCGAATAGACGGGGACGGTTCCGATGGCGGACGCGTGCCAAACCGGGAAAGCTACTTCCTGTGTATGGTCTCTGTACTGCTTCCAGGTCAATACAACCAGTAAAAGAGATACAGTCCCCACGAGAGGATGGACATCAAAACAATCTTGTCGGGAGAAGTCCCGTATTGCGACACCGACGCGGTTGGGGCGTCCGGCGGCGCCTCGTTCGGTTGGTAGAGCATGTTGGGGGGGCTACCGGTAATCTCCATTCCACATGAGGTGCAGAAATTCGCCCTGCCTTGCATTTGCGTCCCGCAGTTGGAGCAATTGCCAACGACAGTCATTGCCGGTCGCCCCTATCCATTGTCAGGCCATGTCATTTCCAGATCGTCGCTGATGACTCCTATTCGGTTGAGCATCAAGACTCCGGCCCGGATCGCGACGGATTATCCTCGCTTCGGCGCCCCGGCGTCAACTTTCATATTCCAATGCAACAGAGGCGACCCACCCCTCTCGGTTCGCTTCGTCACGTCTTTTCGCGACGCGGACAGGTGGCGAATCCTGCTGGCCCAATTCCAGTTACCGCGATAAGCGTCTCAGTCTGTGTTAGCGCCCGACGAAATTCGGTTTGCGCTGCTCCACGAATGCCTTCGCCGCCTCTTTGTTGTCCTCGCTGCCCATGGTCATGTCTTCCAACGCCAGACCGAACTCCATGACCGAGTGGTACGTCTGCCACAGGATTCGGTTGATAGTTAGCTTGGTCCACTTGATCGCGAGAGGAGGACCGTTCACGAGCTCGGCGGCGAACTCCGTTGCCTCAGTCATCAACCGATCGAGTGACACGACGCGGTTCGCGAGGCCAATTTTGTCAGCTTCCTGGGCGTCGATCATGCGGCCGGTCATCAAAAGCTCCTTGGCTTTGTTGACGCCGACCAAGTGAGGCCAGATGAGCGCTCCGCCGTCGCCTGCCACGAGTCCGGCTCGCACGTGCGTGTCGCCGATGCGCGCCACGTCGGACATGAACACGACGTCGCACATCAGCGCCAGCGTCGCTCCGAGCCCGGCGGCGGGCCCGTTCACTGCAGCGATCAATGGCTTTTGAAAGTTCAGGTAATCTTGAATCAGATATTTCGCCTCGTACTGAAGGCCTCCGAAATTCCGGGGCGGGGGAGCTCCGTCGCCCTGGGACTCCGATCGCCGCGACATTCCGCCCAGGTCGGCGCCGGCGCAAAAGCCGCGTCCGGCGCCGGTGATGATCACCGCGCCGACGTCAGGATCTTCGTTCGCCGTGCGGAGTATCTCGCGCCATCCGTCCGCCATCCCAGGCAACAGGGCGTTCAGCCGGTCCGGCCGATTTAACGTCACGGTCGCGATCTTGTCCTTCACGTCGACCTGTATGTCCATCTCCGCGAATTTTCTGTAATCGGCCATGGCTGTCCCTCCCTGGTGTCCCGTGTTGCTGTCTGTCGTCCGGCGTCAGTGCAGGCTGGTGTCGTCCCGATCGACCGAGTTGACGGCTGCGGTCGCCCAATCGTGCGACTCGCCGCCGCAGTCGTGATCAAAACTCGTGTACGCGTCAGCCGCTGATGAGCTCGATGATCGGGAGCCCAGGCTATCATGGCGCCGAAGGATGCGCGAATCCGTGTTCGCGGCGACTCCGTTACGTGACAGGCTTGATCTTGGAATAGTAGTCTTGTATGCGCAGGCCGCAATCCGGTTCCGACTAAGGCCTCGCGGCGCAGGAGCCTTTGCTGCGAATCGACTCGTCGCAGAAGCTCGAAACGACTGCGGGAAGAAGATGGACACCCACCGGACGAAGCACGAAATCATGATCGAACGACAGCGACGAATCCTAACCGTCCTCATGAATCTCGGTCGCGAGATTCGTTGGCTCGTCAGCCGAGACGCCAGAGTGAGAGGCAAAGGCCGCACAACTGTTGGCTGGATCATCGGTATGGCGTCCAAGCATCATCCCTCCGACAGCAGGTCCTGGGACACGTACTTCATCGAGTATGAGTTCCGCATCGACGGCAGACGGCACACACGCGAACAAAAGGTCAAGGACCACTTCGGTTGTCGACGAGACATGCCCATTCTGGTCCATTATCTCCCCGAGCACTTCCCGCCAAAGAGCGCGATCGCCGGAAAACCAGTGGAGCTGACGAAGCGCGAAGTGGCGAGCGAAGAAGCGAGCCACGCCATCCTGTTGGCAGATGGGGAACGCGCAACGGCCGTGGTCCTCGGTATCAAGAGACAGTGCTCGAATGATGGGCAAACGCGTTTCGGGATTACCTACGAATTCGCCGATGCCGACGGCACGTCGTGGGGCAACACAAGCTGGATCGACGATCTAGCCGGGCTGACCGCGGGCTCGCAAGTCTCAGTTTTGTTCTTGCCTGAGCGCCCAGAGAAGAATCAGCCGGAGCTGGTCGTAGAGGATGGGACGTGATCGGCTGGCCCCGTCGGCCTTCACGAGATCAGGCCAGGTGGCTCCGGGCGTTTTCATCAATAGCGCCATCCCTGGATCGTCTTGTTGACCTTGCCCCGAGATATGCCCCATTGATGATGAGGGATGGATGGTTAGCTATTTTAGTCCCTGACAGGGGCCTGCGCCACCGCGCTAACGGTTGAGGTTCCGATTTTGCCCAATTTGTCATAAAGGCCAATCGTCCCCACCGATATCCCGTTGTCAGCGCCATGATAGGAACTCTCAACGCCTATCCAGGCGCCCACAGGGTTGCGTTGCAGATAGAGCGACACGTCAGCGTTGATGAAATTCAGCCCGTTTGTTCCCGAATTCGCGATCGGGTTGGCAAAATCCGCCACCTGGGCCACTCGGACGAGTTGGCTTGTCGGCTCGCCCTCGATCAAATCATGGGTTTCTCGAACCCAAGCGCGGCGTCGGCTTGTTTCATGTACTCGATCAGCAGATTCGGATTTTCGGCCAGAGGAAATGCCGTCGACATCTATCGTTTGCCACATCGGAAGATGTTCACGTGATGAAGAACTTCCGGACAGCTTTTTCGGCATCGGTACGTCCGCTTCAGGGACTTGGAGGTCCCATTCGGGAGGGGACCATACTGTTCCCGAAGGGTTTTGGCTCCTCCGCAGCATAACCGCACTCCCCCGCGCGATTTCGATGACGCCCCTGTCGGGATTATCTGTTGTGATGTGGACATCGACCACTTTGATTCGCCTGCCCGCTCTTACGACCTCTCCCGTCACGATCAGTGGAGCCATAGGCGGCATCCTGAACAGGTCTACTGTGATCCTGGCGGCTTGCAACTCTTCCAGTTCTTCCAGGGTATTGTGATGGGTCTCAACTTCATGCGCGATCAAGCCTGCAATTACTCTGCCGTGCAGCGATTTTGGATCCCACGGGCCTCTGGCATGAATTGTTGGATGATAAAGAGATGGGTTGTCCTGGTCCTTTTCGAAAAACGCGTGCGTCAGTTGTGGTCCGGTCATTATCGTTATATATCTCACCAGTAGTTTCGTTGCGTGTAGGGTACTTGAGGCCGACCTATAAGCGCGAATGTTGCCGCACTTCGAAGACACGTCACGATCATTGCGGCGAAGAGAACCACGTTGATGCACCCGACAAGAGACTGAGAACGACATGGTCAACATGACGCTCTTAGTCCAAGTGTGAACGGCGGAGAGATAATGTACCACCAGGGCGGCTCAAGAGCTGAGACACGGCGCTTGAAAATTGTACCGCCCGTCACCTTCAATCAGGAACGACTCAACCTGACTGAAGGTGGATTGGATGTACAAGGTGGGTATGTACTTCCGTGTTCGCAAGGCTTGCTCCGTCGATGGGATGAGCGTTCGAGAGGCGGCGCGTGTGTTCGGCCTGCACCGGGATA
>JASMDM010000091.1 GCA_030752795.1 SAR202 cluster bacterium
CAAGACAACACCGACGGTCGGCTCTGATCGCAGCAAATGACGGAGCGGCGCCACGTTTGCGCCCTCCGCGACCAGGTCGGTGTCGATCGGGAATGGCGGAGCGACGGCTATGGACCGATTCGTGGAGGCGAAAATCGCCACGCCGGTTTCCGATCCGCCAACGCGCTCTAATATCGTCATGAGGGCTGGCTGATGCGGCCAGTCTTGCGGCATCGCCGGGTTGTTCCGGTCGTCGAGTGACCCCGGTGTGAAGTAGACCGACCACACGTATTCGTCCGAGTCCTCGATGTCGTCGAGCATGCTCATGACACCGCGTTTGGCAACCCAACGTGAAAGGATTGGCCTCTCCTCGTGATCTTCATGGCAGAATACTTGCCGCTGGCAGTTCGAGGCGCGTCCACGGCCACTGTATTCGTGATTCTATCATCCGACCTCGGCCTGTCTGCTCAGGCTCTGTCGTCATGATTCGCGACGCCGACAACGCCCCGCACCGCCGATCGCATCAGCACGACTCCGCCGGCGGTCGTCGCCGCGACTCCGACCGCGAGGGTCCATCTGACGCCGATCACCTCCGCCAGCACACCCGCATCGACGGCGCCCAGCAACCGGGCGCCGAGCTCGGCCACTTCGAAGCTCGCGTTGACCCGACCGAGCATCTGACTCGGCGTAATGGATTGCCTGACCGAAACCTCGTTGATCTCGTAGATCGCGATCGCGAAGTCAAACAGTTGCTGTGCCGCCAATATCGCCCCAGCTGCCAGCAACGGCCCCCTGGCCGCCGGGATCAGGAACCCAGATGCCCCGAACAGCAGGAGTCCAACAGCTTGAGTCTTCCCGATTCCGAATTGACGATTGACCCGCGGCGCCATTAGTGCTCCAAGTATCGAGGAAACGCCGCCAATCGCGAAGATTGACCCGAGGACACCGGGCTGGAACCCAAGCGTGTCGATCCCATAAAGCACTGAGTGCACCGAAGACTCCGCCTCCCAGCCCCATTGCGGCTTCGCTAGCGCCAATGGCGCGCAGCACAGGGTTGCCGACCACCATCCGGACCCTGCCAAGAATCTCACCGGCCATCCCAGGTCGTTCAGCGCAAGTCTTCGGTTCGGTCTCCGGTCTACGAATCCACGCCAACAGCAATCCCGACACGAAAAACGACGCCGCATCCACCGCCGCGACGGCGATCGCCGAAAACACCTGAACAAGCCATCCTCCGAGGCTGAAGGCGCCAACTTCCGCGACCGCCGCGCTGGCGGATAGTTTGGCATTCGCCTCGACCAATTCGTCCTGCGAAACCAGCGACGGCAAATACGATCGATACGCGACGTCAAAGAACATCGTCAACGAGCCGTGGAAGAACGCCACGCCAAAAAGCTGCTCAACCCGCAGGGCGTCGAAGCTCCAAATGACGGGAATCGACGCCAACAAAGCCATCCGACCCACGTCGCGGCGACCAGAATCGGCCGCCGGCGCAATCGATCCACCCACGCCCCGGCGAGGATCCCGAGCACAAGAGCTGGCGTCACCGAAGCCGCGGTCAGGATCGACATCCGGCGCGGCCCGGCGTCGAGATTCAGGATCGCCGTGAACTGAAGGGCGCCGAGAAGAGTGCCGATGACGGAAACGCTCTGCGCCGACCACAGCTTCAGGAAGTCATGATTGCGCCATAAACCGTCGGAAGGAATTCGCATGAGTTGTCCGGATCAGCCGCAACGCGACATTTGCGGGCGGCCCAAGCCCCGTTCGCCCGCTCGGAGGTCGCCAACCGTTGACTCGACGGCAAATGAATATCTAAACTGCAACAAGCACATCCTGGTCATTGAGACTGTCCGAAAGAGGTTAGCATGCGGGTTGCGATTGGAGCGGACCACGGCGGTTACGAACTGAAAGAGGAACTGTCCGCGCTCCTGAGCGCCGCAGGGCACGAAGTCGTCGACGTGGGCGCACACACGATGGATTCGTCCGACGACTACCCTGACTTCGCGGCAGCCGTCGCGAAGACTGTCGCCTCAAAAGACGCCGAGCGCGGGATCATGGTGTGCGGAAGCGGCGTCGGCGCTTCGGTCGCCTCAAACAAGGTCAAGGGCGCCAGGGCCAGCGTCTGCCACGACACCTACTCCGCCCATCAAGGCGTGGAACACGACGACATGAACGTCCTGTGCCTCGGGGCTCGCATCGTCGGAATCGAACTGGCTCGCGAAGTCGCGACCGCTTTTCTGTCGGCACAGTTCACCGGCGAAGAACGTCACCAGCGTCGGCTGGACAAAGTTTTGAACATCGAAGCCGCCAACGGGTAACGGCCTGACCTCGTAGGCCTGACAAGACAGAAGGTTCGCTGGTCCGACGGCGCGGGTCGGGACTTCAACCGTTCAGCGTATCGTGAAGCTCTCGCGCGGCTTGAGGCGTTCTTCGTGCCGATGTGCGGGAGTCGACGGGACCGTCCATGATCTCCGGCCGCGTTTTGAGCGTGATGAACACCGGACCCGTGGCATCGAACACCTCGTCGATTCGGGTCGCGAACTCCTCGAAATCGTCGAACTCGAACGTCGAAGCGTATCCTGAAGCCGCAGCCATGCCGTCGAAACTGAACTTGCCGGCGTTCGGAATCGGCTGCCCGCCCGTGATCGCGTACACGTCGTTCTCGAGCACGAAATGGTACAGGTTTGTCGGCGCTTGCCCGGAGATCGTGACCATGGAGCCAAGGTTCATGACCAAGCTGCCGTCGCCGTCAAACAACACGACCTTGCGATCGGGCTGCGCCAGGCACAAGCCAAGGGCTATCGACGAAGCTTTGCCCATGGCCCCGCTGACGGGCAAATCGAGGAACTCGTCCTGGCTGATCGCCCCCCAACCGCGTCCGGCGGTCATCGTGGGCACGACGATGGAGTCCTCTCGGCGCTTTTCGATCAGCGCCAGGGCGTCGTTCATGTCAATCATGGGTTCACCTTCACTTCAACGAACTCGCGGACGGGCTCGATTGAACTCCGCGATGCGTACTGAGATCTGGCGGATGCTAGATCGATCGATCTAGCCGTACTCTGCGCCCATGAGGCACGCCACCGGGCTCTGAGTTCGCTCGGCTTCTTCGAACGCAACAGATATCCGGTCGACGTCGCTGTCGGTCTCGACCAGAAAGTAATTGATTCCCCAGGCGTCGAGAATCGGCTCGGTGAATCGAGCGGCAGAGTCGGCGGTAACGCCGTGCCGAGTCCAGCCTCGATAGCCGACCATCATGACCATTGGGAATCCGATGTCGAGCCCTAACCCGCGGATGGAGTCTCCCGACTCGAACATCCCGGTGTTCTGGATCAGCACCACCGGCTTCTTGCCGCCGATCCACAATCCGGCGGCCACCCCCATGGACTCGCCTTCCCTGCACACGGAAACGAGAGCGATGCTCTGTTCCGCTGCCATCCGCTCGTACATAAAGTTGGTCTCGCTGTCGGGCAGCCACACCACGTGGGTCACGTCGTTTTTCTTCAGTTGATCGATAATAGGCTGAGGCGTCAGATGAAGCTCCGTCAAGGTACGCTCCCGTCTCCTGCCGGAATCGGCAGACTTGGAATGGCGACATTATAGGTTTTGCCCCACCCAGGGTCAACCTGACTCAAGCGAGAAGCTCTCGCCCGATGAAAATTTCCGCCAACTCCCGGCTTCGTACACCGTAACGTTGCCAGGCCCAAGAACCTTCCAGCCGTCGGCGAAGGCCAGGCAACCGGTGCGCCCGTCGACGCCGAACGCCGCCGCCAAGTCGCCAGGCGCGTTCTGAACGAGCTCAACGGACGTCGATTCCAGATCGGCCCGTTCGTGGTGTGGAAGCGCCACCAGACGTTTGGCGATATCCAATGCGCGGGACCATGTGCGAAAGCGCATCCACGTGCCCAACACCATCGCTCCGGCGCTGGACCCGGCGATCCAGGCGCCCCGGTCGTGAGCGTCCAGCATCGCCCGAAGAACCGTTGTGTCACTCAGCGTTTCCAGCAAATAGGCAGGGTTGCCGCCGGACAAATAGACGACATCAGCCAACTCGACTTCATCCGCGAGCCCTTCGTCGCGGGCATCGGACGCGTCGAGAACCATCAACGACTCGGCATCCGCGCCCAGATCAGTGAAATATCGCACGCCGTTGGCCGCGGCCATCGAAGGGCTCCCCTCCACGGCAGCGGTCGGCACGACTAGCACTTTGGGTCTTGCGGCGCCGATCGCGTTCAGGATAGCCCGGTCAGCCTCTTCGCACCCTTGCCTGAACTCGTCGCCGCCAATCAGAGCAATCCGTTCCATCATGCACCGTCCTCCTTGCCGCCATTTCGACAGACATGCGTCATTTTATCAGCGGGCGCCGGTCGATGATTGGACATCGAAAGGCCTGACGCTGACTTCGGTGTCAGACCGTCGCTGGCATCAAGTCGATGAGACTGCAACGCCTCCGGGCCAGCGGATGGCTGATCCTGGCGCCTCCCGCTGATTGCTGATTACCGCTGAATTGTGCGTAGGAGACCCTTTTACGGTATAGTTATTTTGCGTTTCGCGGTCCCCGCGTTTTCCGAGAAGGCCCTGTGGCTGGAGAGTGTCATAATGCGTCGCCTGGCTACTACATGGAGATTCGTCGTCATGGCGTTCACCGTGGCGACTTTGGTTCACGCGTACCGAACCAAGCAGTCACACGATCGGTACATGAACATACCGTTCGGCTTCCTGTTCCCGACTCCGGGACGAATTCGGAAACGCTTGTGGAGCCCGGAGGACAAACGAATCTTCTCTCCGAGCATATTCGGGGTGGGCTGGTCGGTCAATGCGCACCAAGTGGCGATCAGGGTCGGATTGATCGAGGATCTCAAGTACGGAGAAGCTCGATAGTCCGGCGCGCATTCAGCACTCAGAAGCCATTGTGTAGCCGACGACCCCAACCTGATCATCGCGGCTTGACGATCGTGATTCGTTTCAGCCTAGATGTTTGATGCCCGGTGGTGTAGTGGTAGCACAGCGGACTTTGGCTCCGCTGACCCAGGTTCGAATCCTGGCCGGGCAGCTCCCTTGTTTACCACTCCCGTATTTGTCATACTTTGGTATGACTGGAGTATGAAAGGCACGGAAATGGCCAAGATCGCAATCAGCTTGCCTGACGAAACATTGGCGGCGATAGAGCGCGAACGGGAGGTCCGCGGAGAAACCAGGAGCGCGTTCGTTCGGCGCATCGTCGAAAAACATCTCAAAGCCGAGAGCGACGCCGAGAAAGAGACGCGATATATTCAAGGGTACATTGACCATCCTGACGACAACGAAGATGTAAGGGGTTTCCTTGAATTAGGCCTCGCTGCGCTGGCTGAAGTCCCGTGGGAAACCGAGGAAACGTCTTCGTGAGGCGGGGAGAGATATGGTGGGCAGAACTGTCGCGACCAATTGGCTCGCGACCCGTGGTGTTGCTGTCCCGAGAGCCAGCTTACAGTGTGCGGGAATTCGTGACGATCTCCACGGTGTCCACCAGGGTCCGTGGCATCCCAGCTGAATTGCCTCTAGGGCCAGAGGACGGACTGACCAGGCGCTCGGTAGTCAACCTCGACGTGGTCTACACCATTCCCAAAGCGGCCCTCAGGCGTCGAATCGGGGTCCCAAGCCCTGAGAAGATTGCTCGAATCGACCAAGCAATCCACTTCGCCCTGGGCCTCAACGACTAACCTGGCGGATTCCGCGATGTCCGCCGATGCCGCTCCGCCGATGCTCTGGCGTAACTTGACCCTCGGTTGGCTTGCGCCATACCCTGATTCTGTAGCACGATCTTCAATGTCGAGACACCACATCGCCCGCCTGGATTGATATCCGTGTACAGATGCACTTTTGCGGCAATCGCCATAGCAGTGTTGACGATTGCCTGCTCCAAGTCCCCGGAACGTCCCCTCGACCCACCCATTCCACGAGGGATGTCGGTGGTCGCGTCAGCATCGGATACGATGAAGGAGACCTCGGACGGTCGATTGTCACTCGAAATCGACGGTGAGGGGCTCGCCATCCGTTCGTTGACCGCCTCCGCCGACCGCGGCGGGTCGCCTCCGCTGATCCAGTTGGATGTCCTGGACGGGTTGTCGACGGAATCGGAGCCGCCGACCGCCGATGACGTATACCAGATGCTCCAGATCACCGTCGAAGCGCCGGCATCGGGCACACTGAGCGCGGTCAAGTTACGATTTGAAGTGCCTCAAGATTGGCTTGCTGAAAACGGCCATGAACCCGACGCCGTCACGCTTGAGCGTTACTCGGATGGTTGGGAACGGCTCCCCACAGAGCCGGTTGGATTCGAAGGCGACAATGCCCTGTTCGAAGCCGAGTCTCCGGGTTTCTCGCTTTTCGCCATCACTGCCGGTGAGCCGGCGGCGGCGGCGACGCCTAGGCCACAATCCCCTGGGCTTACCGCCACACCAGTATCTGCGCCTGGGCCAATTCCGCCACCCACGCAAATCCCGATTGCCCAGCTTCGTCCGACCGCATCGGTGACACCGTCTGTTGCTCCCCTTGTCAACCCAACCGTCGAGCCATCGCCAACGGTGAGCGTGGCTCCTACTCAAACCCCATTATCGACTCCATCGGCGACCCCGATGAGGCGCGATACGCCGACCACGACACCGGCACCCACGCGCACGCCAAACCCATCTCCCACCTTCAGACCGACTGCGATCCCGGTTCTTTCACCGGTGACTTCGCCCGTCCCAACCCCTGTTCTCACATCTACGCCTGGCATTCCACCCCTGCCGACACCCACGCCAACGCAATCGCCGACGCCCACCCCATCAGCGACATTGACGCCGGCACCAACGTTTGCGCCGACCCCAACGCCCACTTCCCCTCCCACGCCGACGGCAACGCCATCATCCGAACCTGCTCCAGTGCCCACAAATGTCATCGTGTTTCTGCCGACTTCGACCTTCACGGCCACCCCAACCGTGACGAGCACCCCAGTCCCCACGCCTACGCCCACGATAACTCCGACCCCAACCCAAACCAATACCCCATCCCCGACACCCACGCCCACGGCGACCCCTGTGCCGTTAACCGGCGATGACAGATTCGGAGTGGTCATGCATTCCAATGCCAAGGACGACATCCGGTACTTCCTCGAAGAGCTAGGTGTGAAATGGTACCTCGACTTCAACCACGAAATGGCAAACGTGCCAGCCACTGCGAACAAGGTTCCATACGTCGCGATGCCCACCGATCCCACCGTATGGACGTCGGGGCAAGCGCAGGCGATCGGCACGATGACCAACAGTCAAATCGTTGCTTTAGGCTTCCGGG
>JASMDM010000092.1 GCA_030752795.1 SAR202 cluster bacterium
CGCTTCAGACGCCTCAAGGCACCAGAAATGATGAGGGAGGTCTACAACGGAGCCCAGTATGTGGATGGACTGAGGTTCCACACCGACACGGAGGAGGCCGCCGCCTGACCACGTTTACACACCTATTGACGTGACCTCCGAAGACACCGGAGAGGAGATAGCCGTGTTGGGCCTGGCATGGCATGAAGGTCTCCAGGAAGGGTTGACGCGACCGGTTGCGTTAATGGTCGACGAGGCAGTTCAGTTAGTAGAACGGGTTAACCAAAGAGGGTTTCTCGTTATTACAGATGAGAATGCATTCAAACAGTATGTTGCGAAGGTTCTTTCTGTCCAGTTATCAGCGGCTGTCTGAACGTTACCGAAGTTGTCTCGCAGGTTGGCCGACCGAGAGCACGACCTTTTGAGGGTACCTCGACCGTTTTCGGTGATGATGTAGGTTGTAAGCCAATCTTGAGTCGTATTGCACCGCCTCAAGTAGGCTAGACAGTCCGAGATGTTGAAGGACAACCGGGGATCGAAGAGTCTGTTTTCGAGAAAAAGTGGTCGGCAAAACCGGACGGCCCATCCCCGACGGCAGGGCAAGTGACTGAACACCGGAGTCGAATCGGCTAGGCGCGTGAGATGCCCCCCCCCAGAGACAATTTCGACTGACAAATCCGTTCGAACAACGGTGGGCTTACTCGAAAGGCTGCTGACGGGCGCCGCGGCCCGAGACGTCAGTGTGCGACTTTGGGACGGCACTCGCGAGCCCGACGACCGCGCCCGGCGTGTGACATTGTCGCTCAACCATCCGGGATCGCTTCGCCGGATGTTCCTGCCGGGCACCGAGGTCGGCCTGGCTGAAGCGTACCTTTACGACGACTTCGACATCGAGGGCGACATTGAGGCGGTGTTTGCGGCATCGGACGAGTTGACTGCAAATCTCGGCGGCAAGCTGGACAGACTGCGACTGGCTCGCGAACTGCGGAGATTGCCTTCGGAATCGCACCGCGACGTCGATTCGAGTGTACGTGTCAGGCTCACGGGAAAGCGGCACTCGATCCAACGCGACCGCCAGGCCGTTAGGCGCCACTACGACGTATCCAATGACTTCTACGCCCTGTGGCTCGACAAGCGCATGGTCTACTCCTGCGCCTACTTTCCAACTTCGGACGCAGACCTCGACACCGCGCAAGAACGCAAGCTGGATCACGTCTGCCGAAAGCTACGGTTGCGTCCCGGACAACGCCTGCTAGACATCGGCTGCGGATGGGGCGGGCTGGTCATTTATGCCGCTCAGCACTACGGCGTCCAAGCGGAAGGCATGACGCTCAGCGAGCCGCAGGCGTTACTCGCAAACGAACGCATCGCGGAGGCGGGGTTGGCGGCCCGGTGCCGCGTCGACGTTCGGGATTACCGTGAGCTCGACGGGCCGGAAGCCTACGACGCCGTGGCCAGCGTTGGCATGTTCGAGCACGTCGGCAAAGCCGTGTTGTCGACGTACTTCGACAAAGCGATGGATGTGCTCCGCCCAGGCGGTTTATTACTGAACCATGGCATCGCACGAAACACTACGAATCCACTCGGCCGAGGGCCATCATTCTCGGACACCTATGTGTTCCCCGACGGAGAACTCGTCCCCATCAGCACATCGCTGGACGTTGCAGAGTCGGCCGGTTTTGAAGTTCGCGACGTTGAGAGTCTGCGAGAGCACTACGCGTTGACGCTACGGCACTGGGTTCGTCGTCTGGAAGCAACGCACGACCGAGCTCTGCAGGTTGTCAACGAGCCAATCTATCGGGTTTGGAGATTGTTCATGTCAGGATCGGCCCATGGATTCGCCGTCGGAAATCTGAACGTCTACCAGGCGTTGCTGGCGAAGTCCGGACCCGACGGCGCGACCGGTTTGCCGCTAACAAGAGCGGACCTGTATGCGGGTCTGCCCGATTGAAGATCGGCCATATCTGTGCCGAAAGATCTGCCTGCGCGGCGTACCGGCAATTAGCGACTCCGCACCTTGGCGCAATAAAAAGAGCGCCTCCGCATACACGGACGGCGCTCTTACGCGAAGGGCTTGGTGGCCGGCGCGGGGTAGATGAGGCTAGAACGCTTCCGCGCCACCTCTGCGGCCACCCGTGAACAGCTTGATCAGGCCGAGCCCACCGGCAATCGATCCACCTGCGATGAATATGAACCCGATCGCGTCGATCAGCCAGTCTATTAGGTCCATCCGCAAAACCAGGCCCGTAACCAACATGACTGCGGCGATCAGGATAAGGCCCTCGGCTCCAATCTTCTCCATCGTATTTCGCTTCTTCGGCTTGGGGTCTGTTTGTGATGATGGCTGGGAATTTCGGGTCCAGCATCCCGTCGAGCGGTCAACCTGCTCGTAGGTGGTTGAGGTTGGCCTGTAGCTGAGCCCATCGCTCCGAGTGGTGCTCTGGCCCTTCAGGGCCAAGCTCAGTGTTCACTCCGTGGTGACAACCGCCGCGCGTGATTCTGAGCTGGGCAGGCTACTCTTGTGGCTTCGGCGTTTCGTTCGCGTCCGCCTGATCTGCGCCTTCTTTGTCGTCTTCCGGCTCATCTTGGTCTTCTAGACTGTTGCCCATCAGGTCGCGGAGTTCTTGCCTGGCGGCCCGGATCGTGTCGATCTTCTCTCCGATTCGAGAGAACAGATCGTCGCGCGCCTTGATCCCCTCGGCGATGAGAAACGCGGACGCTTCGGAGCGGCTCTTGACCACGCCCGATTCGACGAGCTCGTCCACTCGGTCCAGACTTTCCTCGTTTAGCCTGACCATCACGACGTTTTTCCGAGACGACAGCGCGCCCTGGAGGGTCTCTTTCAGGTTCTCGCCGATGGTGTCGGATTTGCGCAGCGCCGACTTCACCGCTGCTTCGGCCTCGTCTACGAAGTTTTCGAGGCCCTCTGCAAGCCTTGCTCTTCGCGGTCCTTCTTCTGGCATGGTGTTCTCCTTGGCGGGGTTGTAAACTGCGAAAAGTATATTACACACTTACATGCATGTCAAGCGTCGCACTTACTGACAATGTGCGGATACAAGCGATGCAAGTAATCACGAGCGCAGCGTATTCCGATTAACGACGAATCCTGCTCTGAGGAAATGAACGCGGCAGACTATGGCTGCGGACGATGACGGTCAGCGATACGCGTGGTCGCGGTGAGTGGAGTAGATCCCACCCGCTTCGGTGGTACACTTCTCGCTGAACTCGGCAGAGAGAACACTGTGTTGGATCGTGGTCTCTATCGCTCGTTCCGCATCGAGGAGGGTCCGACAGTGAAAACAGCCGCCATTTTCGGCGAGCGCGATGCAGGTGTTGTGGATCGGGCACAGCCACAACCGATCGAGGACTTTGCGCTGGTCAAAGTCCACGCCGTCCCGATGTGCACCGAGTACAAAGCCTTCGAGGCAGGTCGCCAGGGAGATCGCTTCGGCCATGAAGCGGCGGGCGAAGTGGTTGAGGTTGCTCAGCCGGGACGCGTGAAGGTCGGAGACCGCGTGGTCGTCCAACCCGGTTACCCGTGTGGACGGTGCTCGCTTTGTCTCGCCGGAGATCACATCCACTGTCAGAGTCCAAGAGACGTCCAAGAAATTACGGGGTCCACCACTGGGACCGCCGCATATGCCCAATATCTGCTGAAGGCGGACTGGCTTCTCAGTCCCGTACCCGATGGCGTCAGCTACGAACATGCGGGCATGGCGTGCTGCGGATTGGGTCCGACGTTTGGCGCCGTCCGGCAAATGGGCGTCACCGCGCATGACACGGTGCTGACCACCGGGCTCGGTCCCGTTGGACTGGGCGGGGTGATCAACGCGACCTATCTCGGAGCGCGTGTCATCTGCGTCGAGCGCAACCCGTATCGCGCCAACCTAGCCCAGGAGCTGGGCGCAGAGGTCGTCCTTAATCCGGACGACGCCGATGCGTTAGAGCAGATCATGGACCTGACCGGCGGCGTGGGCGTCGACAAGGCGATGGACTGCTCCGGAAATCCCCGAGCTCACCGGCTGATGATTAACGCGACTCGAAGCAAAGGCCAGGCGAGTTTCATCGGCGAAGGCGGCGAATTTCCGCTCGCCGCGAGCCGAGACATGATCCGCAAAGGGCTGATCTTACGAGGATCCTGGCACTACAACCTGGCAGATTACCCGACGCTGATGCGGGTCATCGAGCGGTCGTCGGAGCAAATCGACAAACTCATCACGCACAGTTTCCCGATGAGTCAGGTTCAGCAAGCTTGGGAATTGCAGGCAACGCTTGAATGCGGAAAGGTCATCTTGAATCCTTGGGCGTGAAGCTTTGAAGCCAATAGCCGTCAGCCGTCAGCAAGGAACACAGATCATGAACACACAACGCGAAGATTGTTGGGTTACGTATGAAGGCGAAGCTGGACCCGGGGCCGGCAAACACATCGTCTTCATCAGCGGCGACGAGGAATATCGATCGGAAGAAGGCTTGCCGATGCTGGCTAAGATACTCGCCGTGCGCCACGGGTTCACGTGCACGGTGCTCTTCGCGATCGACCCCGAGACCGGCGCAATCGACCCGGACACGCTGGACAACATCCCCGGACTACACCACCTCGACACGGTGGACATGATGGTCATGCTCATCCGTTTCCGGGAGCTGCCCGACGAGCAGATGAAACACATCATCGATTTCGTGAATCGCGGGAAACCCTTGATGGGACTGCGAACCGCGACCCACGCGTTCCAGTACGTCAAGAATCCGGAGAGTCCGTACGCCAAATATAGCTGCGAGGACGAAGCGTTCGAAGGCGGATTCGGTCGCCAGGTTCTTGGCGAGACGTGGGTAGCCCATCATGGCGATCACGGAGTAGAGAGCACGCGCGGCGTGGTCGACGAAAGCAACGCGGCACATCCCGTGCTGAAAGGGGTGCAGGATCTCTGGTGCCCGACCGACGTCTACGCCGTCAACGACATCACGGGCGATCCGCGGATCCTGGCTTGGGGTCAGGTGCTCTCGGGAATGGACCCGAACGACAGCCCCAATCCTGACAAGTCGCGGATGCCCGTCGCGTGGACCAAGAGCTACACGGGCGATGAAGGAAACCCGTCTCGAGTGTTCTGCACCACGATGGGCGCGTCGGTCGATCTCGAGAACGCCGGATTGCGCCGATTGCTGGTCAACGGCTGCTACTGGGGCATGGAGATGGAGGACCGCATCCAGGCCGAAAGCAGCGTGGAGTTCGTTGGCGACTACGACCCGACCGCCTTCGGCTACGGGAGATTCGCCAAAGGCGTTCGACCTTCAAGCCATGCCATCTGAGGGCGCAGGGCACTCGTCAGATGCGAAGAAGCAAGGGACGTAAGGGACTACAGGGACGAAAGGCATTGGCGCGTGATTTCGCTGACCGTTGATCGCCGAACGCTGAACCTGCTATCCGGCAACCTTGTATGCTATGACCGCGACGATCTCGATCGTTAGCGGCTTCTGGGCCAGGCCGGTCGTGCCCAGGACCGCTCGGCACGGCGAGTTGGATATGAACTCGCGGTAGACTTCGTTCAGAAGCTGCCACTTGTCCATGTCCGTCAAGTATATCTGCAGGCTGACGACCCGATCGTAGCTAGTGCCGGCCGCTTCAAGCGTGGTCTGTAGATGTCGGAACGCCGCGCGATACTGTTCTTCGTCCGTGTCGCCGACGATGACGCCGTCGAATCCGGACGACGTGATTCCGCGAGGCAGCACCTTGATCGCGCGCACCTTGAGAATCCGAATCTGATCTTCCTCGAAGTAGTCGCCGTACAAGCCCGTCCGGTAGGATGTCGAGTCGGTGGACTGACGGCGGCCGTCGGCGATGATCAGGTCCAACAGCCCATCTCGCTCTGCGAACGACAGCGCGTTCGCCGCGTCGATGCTCATCGCGTCCAGGTCAGCTAAGGTGATCGGCATGGGTCCTCCGTTTGTCTGAAGTTGTTTGCCAGTTGCGCGACCGGTCAGTCGGGGTCGAACACGCTGAGCGCGGTCCCGCCCATCACCCAATCGCGCTCCTCCTGCGAGTCGAAGGCCGGGTGATCGATGACGCCGCGCAACGCATTGCGGTAGCCTTCGCGCTGGCTGACCGGCGGGTAGTCGCTGCCCCACATCATGCGTTTCGCGCCGAACGCCTCGCGAGCGAGCTCGATCAGCGGGGGCACTGGGCCGAAGAAGTCGCCGTCGTACCGTGTCGCCAGCGCCTGAGGTCGACGGATCAACTCACCGATGCCGTGGACTTTGAGGTAGGTGTTCGGGTACTTCGCCAGTTCGAGCGCTTTCTTGAACTTGGCATACGGCGCTTCGGGTCCCGGTCCGTTGGCCGGAAACGCCGCGCCCTCGCCGCCACCGGCCATGTGCTCGATCACGATAGGCAGCGACGGGAACTGCGCCACGAGCTCGCTGAACTCGTCCGACGACGTGTCGTCGACGCCGCCCATCGAGCTGACCACGAGCCCGAGCTCATTCGCCTTACGCCAGATCGCCAACGGGTCGTCGCCGAGAGATCGCTGCTTCGGATTGAGCCGGATGCCGGCGGCACCGCATTCCGCGTATCGCTCCAGCGTCTCGAGGGCGTCGGGCTGCGAGAGATCGACGATCACGACGACGGCGAACCTGCCCGGAAACCGCTCGACGCACTCGAAGAGGTACGTGTGATCGTAACCGCCTGTCTGAGGCAAACCGTGCTGGATCAAGACCGCCTTCTCCACCAAGTTCAGGTTCATCTGATGGATCAGCAACTCGATCGGCTCGAACCAATTGAGCCCAGCGTGGCAATGCGTATCGATAATCCTCATCGCAAATCTCCGTGACCGGCTATCTGAAAAATGTGGGGAGTCCGGAGGGGCGCGCCCCTTTGGCGTAACTCGTCCCGCCGTCGAAGCTAATATACCACCGCCGACATCCGGTTGACCGCTCAGCCCGCCCTTGCTATCCTCGCGCTGACCCAGTCGAGACCGGGATGCTTGCTCGAGAGGAATACCGATGCCGAAATTCGTGTTCATGCCACCACAAAACGACCTCAAGAAAATGTTCGCCACCCGACTGGTGGACACCATGCCCGAGTACGACGTCGAGTCGCCCGTCACCGACGAAGAGGCGCTGGAGGCGATCCGCGACGCCGACGCCGCCTGCGGTTGGGTGCCACCGGCCGCCCTGGAAGGCGCGACCAAGCTCAAGTGGCTGCATAACCCGGACTCTGGCTCGTTCTTCGGCTGGTACTATCCGGAACTGACGGCGCACGAAGTGGTCGTGACCAACCCGCGCGGGATCTACTTCGACCACATCAGCCATCACGTGATGATGTTCGTCTTTGCCCTGTCGCGCGGACTGCCTTGGTACTTCGACGCCCAACGCAACCGAGTCTGGGACAACAAAGCTCGCAAATCGGCATACATCGATCTGACCGAAGCGACGATCCTGATCAACGGAGTCGGCGGCATCGGCCACGAGATCGCGCGCATCTGCAATGAGCTCGGCATGAAGGTCATCGGCATCGAGCCCCGCCGCGAATACGACAGCCCGTACGTCGAGTTCCACCTCCCCGACGAGATCGACGACCAACTGCCGAAGGCGGACTTCGTCGTCTCGACGGTCCCGCACACCCCCGAAACGGAGGCGACATTCAACGCCGCCAGATTTCGCCTGATGAAAAGCAGCTCCTACTTCATCAACATCGGCCGCGGCAAAGTCTGCAAGATCGATGACCTGGCCGACGCTATCGAAAGCGGCGAGATCGCCGGTTGCGGCCTCGACGTCTTCGAGCAAGAGCCCCTCCCCGCCGACCACAAGCTCTGGGGACTCCCAAACGTCCTGCTGACCCCCCACGTGGCGATCGTCGATGCCGAAAACATCCCCGAACGCCGCTTCCATGTCATCCTAGACAACGCCCGCCGCTTCGTCGCCAACGACGAGCTCACGAACGTAGTCGACAAGTCGAAGTGGTACTAGGGGGGCCCTAGGAAGCTCGCGCCCCCGTGCCAAAGACCTTGACCCTGAAACCCGTCTGAGACGTGGGCGTCTTGCCTTGGTCCGAGTCAGCGAACAAGACGATTTTGCCTCGTAGTGCTGCCTGCCGTCGGGCGACGCATTTTGCACTGCAACCAAAGAAGGATGTGCACATCGCTGGACCTCGACCGGAAACCGTAACTGGGCGAAGGCTATGTCGGAAGTTCGAAGGGAATGCGTGAGGTCATGGGTATGCTGGACATCGTCCTAATTACTGTCATCGTCGTGGCGGGCTATTACGGTCAGAAGACGGGGTTGATCAAGGCGGCCTTCACTGCTGCCGGAGTCGTCGTGGGAGTGCTTCTCGCGGGCCAACTCAGCGACGACGTTGGCGCCTGGTTCACTGATTCCATTTCGAACGACAGCGTGGTGACCGTCATTTCCTACGCCATCGTTGTCGGAGGTGCATTGGTGGCGGGTAAGATCCTCGGTGACATTCTGAGCTTGGCCATTAATATCGTTCTGTTGGGCTGGGCCAACAAGCTGGGGGGTTTGGCTCTGGGCCTTCTGGTCGGCGCCGCCATTTCTGGGGCGCTGATCACCGGCTTGGCCAGGCTGACATACAACTTCGAGCTCCAAGATACCGGGACGCCAGGCCAGGTCGTGGCGAGGTTCACATCCACCCCCGAAGCCAGAGATTGGCTGGAAGACAGACTGATGGATTCGTCCCTGGTGCCGACCTTCATCGATATCACGGATGCTCTCCCAGCCGATGCCCTGGGGTTTGTGCCCTCGGACTTCCACGTTGCGCTCGAGATCCTGAAAGAACGGATCTAGGCGCCTGAAGAATAAGTAAACAACAGGGGAGACAAACGGTCGAGATCGCCCTTCCGAAATATCGCCCGGACCCGCATCCGGAGCGGCCGGGCGACGGCAACGATGACAACGGCTCAGGCTCACGCGAGGTGAGCGAAGCTTCGACAGGAATTGGGGCGTCGCATGGACGTACGCACGTCTCTCCGTCGCCATTGGCGCATGCGGCCCCCGTCATCGCCTGTGCTATCATGATGTCATGACACGCACCACTATTTCGATCCCAGACGAGTTATTGCAGCGTCTGCGTATTATGGCCGCAGAACGGCAGACATCCATGGCTTCACTTGTCCGAGAGGCGCTTGACGAGAAAACAAGAAACAACCGTCCGAAACCAAAAGCTATCGGGATCGGCGCTTCCGGGCACACGGATACTGCGCGCAGGGCAGGAGAGATACGTCCGGCGCCGCGATCTTGGCGCTGATCCTGGATACGGGCCCCGTCTACGCGTTGCTTGATCGTGACGACTTGGATCATGCGGTGTCACGTCAATTAATCGAGTCTGCCGTTGAGCCCTTAGTGATCCCCGCTCCCGTATTGGTCGAAGTCGACTACCTGGTCCGAATCCGCTTGCACGCCGGCGTCATGATTTCATTCTTGGATGACGTGGTCGAAAACGCATACAGCATCGAGGAATTGCGTGCCGAGGATTATCGGCGCGTCCGTGAACTATGTGACCTCTACTCTGATTCCGACATCGGTTTCGTCGACGCCGCTGTTTTGGCTGTCGTAGAACGATTGAACGAACCCAAACTGGCCACGTTGGACCATCGCCACTTCGGCATGCTGAGACCTCGACACGTTGACGCGTTGAGATTGTTGCCGGACTGATCGGACGTTTGGGTCTTGCGATGCGGGCGAATCCGGCTGACCCTTCTGAATCTCTGCCGTTTGGGCAGCCTACTCGACGTTCGGTTACTCACGCGTCACGAGACCCCGGCCGATTTCTTCGACCAGGCCGTACAATTTCACGCCGTTAGATTTGGGGAAGTCAGGCTACCGGCGAAAGTCTCGCTCTGGAATACCGCTGCCTTCGATGATGCTCTTGAGTGTGCCGGTAGGCAATTGCTTGCCCGCGTGATATGGAACGATCACCTGTCTGCCAGCCTCTGGATGTCGCCATTTCTGGTTGCTTCCGCGCTGGGATATCAGGACGAAGCCGCGACGCCGCAACACGCGGGTGACCTCATCCTCGGTCAATTGTGGCGCTCTCTGCGACATCAGGCCGGGACTTCGACCTCGAACACTTTGCCGTGCAGCGTGACGTCGATTGGGGAGGGTTCCAGGTAAAGAGCAATCGCTTCGCGGATGTTGGTCAACGCTTCCTCTTCAGTGTCTCCCGCGCTGGCGCAGCCCGGCAGCTCGGGGCAATAGACGGCGAAGCTGCCGACCTCGGGATCGTATTCGACCAAGGCTCTGAGTGTCATTTCTGCGCTCCACTTACACAAGCCAATGCCAGGCGATCAAGGGTCGGCGTACGCGGCCTCGGGCTTCGGCGCACGCATGATGTTGCCGACTCGCAATCAATCGCGTTCGGTTGGCGCAATCGGCTCACGAGCCAACCGTGATCGGTCAATATCGTCGATGTTACCACGATCCGACGGCTCGCATCCCCTGCGCCGTAAGAGCACAGCACGCCCAACTTTGCGTAGCGACATCACCGGGTTGCCCGACGAGCGGTCGAAGCGATCACGATTGGGTACTCGGCAAACGGACAATCCTCCAAAAGCAACGAAGCCCGCGCAACAGAGCGCGGGCTTCGTACGTCTGGCGTCGGCAGATTCGTGTGCGCTACTCCACCGTCGCGGTGTGCTCGCGCTTGACGAGGTCCCAGTCGATCTCGTAGCCGAGGCCAGGCTTGGTTGGGGCGTGGACTACGCCGCCGGTCATGTCGATGTCCTCGACCAGGCCGAACAGGTTGGCGCCGGTGCACGGGAAGAACTCGAAGAACTCACAGTTCGGGACCGCCATCGTGACGTGGAGATTGGCCACATTGTTCAGCGAGTTGCCGCCGTGGTGGATCTCGCACTTCATGTTGAAGCCTTCTGCCAGGTGGGCGAGCCTCATCAGCGGGGTGATGCCTCCGGTGACCGCGACGTCGCTGCGAAGGATGTCGGTCGCGTACTGCGTGATCCACTGCGTCATGCCGTAGACGCGGCCGGGCACGTACTCGGTCGACATGATCGGGATGTCCAGCTTCTCGTGGAGCTTGATGTAGTTGTAGATGTCCTCTTCGACCAACGGGTCCTCGTACCAGTAGTAGTCGAGTTCCTCGATGGCTCGGCCCACGCGCATCGCATCTTCGTATTGGTATGACCACATCGAGTCGAGCATCAGCTTCATGTCGTCGCCGACCGCCTCGCGTACCGTCTGAGATATCTCAACATCGGCTTCGTACGTTCCGTGCGGATGGATCTTGTGCGCCGTCCATCCGGCTTCCTTGAACCTGATCGCCTCCTCAGCGTACTCCTCCGGCGTCGCATGGTACGCAGTGCTGGAGTAGACGGGCACCGAATCTTTGCACGTGCCGAGCAGGCGGTGGATTGGCTGTCCGGCAATCTTGCCGTTGATGTCCCACAGGCAGATGTCGATGGCGCCGATAACGTGGGTCCAGACGGAGCGGTTCATCTTCCACATGTCCCACCAGATCGCGCCGATATCCTGCGGGTTCCGGCCCATGATCATGGGCTTGATGAACTCGATGAGGCCCGTCACGAAGTGGTCCGCGCCCATCCTCGATGACCCCAGGAACGCGTTGCCGCTGACGCCGCCGTCGGTCTCGACGGTGACGACCCCGAGCTGTCGGGTGTCGCCGAAGGTCATGCGTCCGCCGACCGCCCAGCCCTCGGATTTCCAGTTGAACATATCTACTTTGACGTTGCTGATTTTCATCGAAGCGTGTCCTTTCGCCGTTGGTTGATGCCCATATACAGGGGTTGTTGGCGAATATACATCGAACAGCGCCGGGGTTCAACAGGAGGGCGGCGGCGTGGCGGCTGGGCGGTTGCCGAGCATGGCTGTGAGTGGGCTGGGCTGTCGAGCCTGCATTCGTGCTATCGGCAATGATCGAGCAATGAAGCTGTGCACGTCCTGCGAGACGCCTTTACCTTGACCTTGATCTTGCGTCCAACCAGCGCTTTAGCGATGCTTGGCTCTCGTTCGAATGATGCCCAGCCAGAAGGTCTTCTACGCTGACGTCCTCGTCAAGGTCGACCCAGTGGAAGCCTTGGCCTTTGCCGATGAATCGCCAATGATCTCGCTCGACAGGAGTGGCGTGCGAGAGTCTGGGCTACCAAGATAGAGGCACGGAGAGGGACCTGCCGTCGCTCAACTCGGCCGTGAGTGAATCATCCGTCACGTCTACTCTGACTGCATCCGGAACGTGGAGTTCAAGCCTGGAAGAAGTCATGCCTCCGCCTATCCGCGCAACCGCTCGTAGGCGGACGGGCGCTCGATACCGTGCTCTCGGTCGAAGTCGGGTGCGTTGACGAGCTCGCCGGTCAACGTGTCGGGCGTCTGGACAGCCAGGAACAGCGCCGAGGGTGCGATGTCTTCCGGCAGGCGCATCCGCTTGTGCACCTCGTCGTCGTAATCGTCGTTGGGGCGGGTCAACACCCAGCCAGGCGCGAACGAGTTGACCGGGATGCCGAACTCCCACACCTCGTCGGCGAGCGATTCGGTGAGGCGTTCGACAGCCGATTTGGCCGCAGAGTACACTGCGCCGCCGGGCCGGCCTCGTTTGCCCACGCCCGAACTCATGTTGATGATGACGCCGCTGCCCCGCTCGATCATGTGCGGCAGCGCTGTTTTACAGCAGAGGAACGCCGTCGTCAGGTTGGCGGCGACGACCCGATGCCACTCCTCTTCCGAGAGATCGACGACCGAGATCTGGTGAGCGAGTTCGGTCGTGTAGAGGCGATATCCGCCCGCGTTGTTGACCATGATGTCCACGCTGCCGAGGGCTTCGACAGCCTCCTGGAACATCGCGGTCACCTCTTCGCTCACGGTCAGGTCGGCGAGCAGTGCAACACCCTTTCGGCCGAGAGTGCGAATCTCAACCGCGACCGCCTCGACTTCATCCGGCGTGCGAGCCACGACCGCGACGTCGGCTCCCTCCTGGGCGTAGGCCAGCGCGATTGACCTGCCGATCCCGCGCCCTCCGCCGGTGACGATGGCTGTCTTTCCTTCGAGTTGCATGTCGTCCTCCTGGGTCCGATGGAGTCTACGATCAACAATCCGGATCGCGAGCGTCAGATGCGGACGAACTTTTGCACACTGCGGTCGCCGCGGTCGATGCCGAGGAAGGTCTCGCTGACCTCGGCGACGTAGAAGCTGCCTCGCGAATCGACGGCAATTCCGTGCGGCGCCCCGAACAGTCCGGGACCCGGCTCGTGCTTCACTTTGCCTTTGATCATGGGATTGCGGCTTGGCGAATCGGGGAGTCCCGAGCCGGTGTCGCTGTCGTCCACGTCGACACCCTCGCCCCAGCGTGCCAGCAGCTCGCCGGTCGGACTCAGGACGCTGACGCGATGGTCGAGCTCGGCGACGTAGAAGTTGCCGTCGGGGCCCTTGCGCACCGCGTTCGCCAGGTTCAGGCCGGTCCATTCGCCAACGAACTCGCCCTTCGGCGTGAAGAACTGCACGCGGTTGTTGTAACGATCGGCAGCGTATATCTTGTCGCCGTCTTCGGTGTCTACGAAGACGCTATGGATGGTGTCGAATTGCCCTGGCCCGCTGCCGTGGCCGCCCCAAGAAAACCGGAGCTTGCCTTCAGGGTCGAAGCAGTGGATGTGAGAGTTGCCGTAGCCGTCGGAAGCGTAGAAGTCCCCGTTGGACGCGACGGTCAGATGCGTCGGCCGATTGAAAGGCGTTCCGCTCTGCTCGGGAGCGTTCCTCATCGGTGTCCCAATCGTGAGAAGGAGCTTCCCCTCGTTGGTCCAGCGACGCACCGTGTGGTCGCCGGTGTCGCTGGTGTACACGTCGCCGTCAGGGCCGACGCTGATACCGTGCGGGACCTGGAAATCGAAGCCGGTCTCCGGCCTGCCGCCGATCCTGCCCCAGCCGTCCAAGTAGTTCCCGTCTTGATCGAAAACCATGACGGCGGCGTACGGCCCTCGATTCAAGACGTAGACATTATCGTCTTTATCGACGGCAACGTCTGCAACCTCAACAAACGGCCAACCTCGCGGCCGCTTGAAGAATCCGTCGACCACCGCGAATTGATGATCGCCACTTCCGAATGTACCCATCCGAGCATACCTCCTCGCTTCGGCCCCATTCTGACGACAATACGTGGAGTCGCGATCCGTATGTTCGGACCAGCTGACCGCACGACGGATACATTATATGCGAATCTCCGAGGCTCACCCGGCAGCCGGCGATCTGAGTTCTCATGCTTCAAGCATGTGCCGGTCGCCAGTACGGGGATTCGACCGGCGCCAACCCGGCGATGGCGCCGTGGCCCGGACGCGCCTTGTACGGCCATGATCGCGGTGTTATCGTTCTCCCCATTACGCTGAAGAGGAGTTGTAATTGGGCGTGCGTTTTGTCACCGCTGAACAGGCTGTCGCGTTGGTTCCGGACGGAGCCACGGTGGGTCTCGTCGGAGGCGGCGGCGGACTCGTTGAGCCGACGCTGCTGCACGAGTATGTCGAGAAACGATTCCTGGACAGCGGTCATCCGAACGGGTTGACTTGCGTCCATTCCCTGGGGATTGGAGACCGCGAATCGAGAGGCATGAATCGGTTCGCCCACGAAGGCATGGTTCAGCGGGTGATCGGTGGTCACTGGGTTTGGTCTCCGAGAATGCAGCAGCTCGCTAAAGAGAACAAGATCGAGGCGTACGTGCTGCCGAGTGGCGTCCTCATGCAGCTCATGCGAGAGGTAGCCGCCAAGCGCCCGGGCTTGATTACGCACGTGGGCCTGGGCACGTTCGTGGACCCGTTGCTGGACGGCGGAAGGATGAACGAATCAGCCACCGAGTCGCTGGTTGAACGCATCGCGATCGACGGGAAAGATTACCTGCGCTATCTGCCCATTCCCATCGACGTTGCGCTGCTGAAGGGCTCCAGCGTCGATGACGACGGCAACATCGGCTTGGACGAAGAGCCCGCCAACCTCGATCTGTACGCGATGGCCGCCGCCGCCCACAACTCCGGCGGAACAGTCATCTTCCAGGTCAGACGAAGAGTTCCTGCTGGGTCTCTCCCCGCGAGATCGGTCAGGATGCCTTCGGCGATCGTCGATGCTGTCGTGGTCGATCCAGAGCAACGTCAGAGTTACGATCTCATCTACGATCCGTCCATCTCCGGAGAAAGCAAGAACGAAGACTCTCGACCGGACTCGCCGGACTTCTCGTTGCGGTTGGTCATCGCGCGTCGAGCCGAGGCCGAGCTCCGTGACGGAGCAGTCATCAACTTCGGCTTCGGCATCCCCGACCAGGTGGCGTCGATAATCGCGGCGGAAGGCCGGCAAGACCGCTACTACCAGACTATCGAGCACGGAACGTACGGCGGCGACTTGCTGACCGGGGACCTGTTCGGCTACGCTCGCAATCCGAGCGCCATGATAGACGCGCCGTCGCAGTTCGATTTCTACTCGGGCGGGGGCCTGGACATCGCGTTCCTCGGTTTCGGGCAGATCGACCGTGAGGGCAACGTCAACGCCTCGAAATTGGACGGCGTCACAGTCGGCCCGGGCGGATTCATCGACATCGCCCAGAACAGCCGGAAAGTTGTGTTCTGCGGCACGTTTGATGCGAAGGGCGCGCGCATCGAAACCGGCGACGGCAAGCTGAAATTGCTGCGGCCTGGAGGCGTCCGGAAATTCGTCGAATCCGTGGACCAGACAACGTTCTCGGGCAAGCAGGCTCTCGCACAAGACCAGGAGGCGATCTACGTGACTGAACGAGCCGTATTCCGCCTGCGGGAGGCAGGGCTTGAGCTCATCGAGATCGCGCCTGGCATCGATCTGCAAAAAGATGTGATCGACCAGATGAACTTCGAGCCGCTAATGCCCAAGCCGCCGGCGATCATGGACCGAGGGATCTTCATTGACAGCAGCCGTGGATAAAACGAAACTCGCACTAATCGGAGCCGGAACCATCGGCAAACGGCACCTGAAAGCGATCGACGAAGTGGACGAAGCCGAGTTGATTGCGATTGTCGACACGAATCTGGATGCTGAAGAGTTAGCCGCGCAGAGAGCGGTTCGATTCTACTCCACGACCGAAGAAATGCTGGACGATCAACCACCGGACGGAGTCATCGTCTGCACGCCTACCGCCCTACATTTGCAGCCTGTGCTGGCTTCGCTTGATGCAGGAGCTCACGTCTTCGTCGAAAAACCGATCACGGCGACCATGGCCGAAGCGATGAAGATTGTCGAGGCTTCAGAACGCGCATCCAGACCGGTGCTCGTTGGGCATCATCGACGCCATAACGAGGTCATCCAAAAGACGAGAGAGCTCGTCAGTGACGGGTCAATCGGGAAGCTTGTCGGCGTCAGTGGCGTGTGGGCCGTGCGGAAGGCGGATTCTTACTACGAGCCCGCTTGGCGCAAGCTGCGTGAGTCAGGCCCGGTGCTGATCAACCTCGTGCACGAAATCGATTCGCTCAGGTTCATTTGCGGGGAGATCGTTTCCGTCACGGCAAGGATTCAGAACGGCCTGCGCGACCATCCGAAAGAAGAGACCGCGGCAATGTTGCTCGAGTTCGAGGGAGGTGCGCTCGGCACGTTCTTGCTCTCCGACGTGGCGCCCTCGCCATGGACGTGGGAGCAGGCGACAGGCGAGAACCCGGACTTCCCGCTGGTGTCGGAGAACGTGTACCGATTCGTCGGCTCCGAAGCTTCGCTGGAGTTCCCCAACCTGGTTCTCTGGCGGCACACTGAAGGCACGGCAGACTGGAATCATCTGATAACGCCACAAGCGATCGAGACTGATTTCGAAGACGCATACGTTGCCCAGTGTCGGCACTTTTGCGCGGTGATATCCGGGACTGAGCAGCCTCGCATCACGGCTGCCGACGCCGCGCGAAGCCTGCTGGCGACCCTAGCGGTGTTCGAATCCGCCGAAAAGCGAGCGGAGGTCCGGCTGTGATGGCGGGTTCAGATCAACCTCCGGATCGTCGTTCCGACCCAACACAGTGAAGGAATACCGATGACATTCGACATCGAAGATCACAAATTCGTCGTCACCGGCGCCGCGAGCGGGATCGGATTGGCGATCAGCCGTCGACTGTCCGAGCTCGGCGCTCTGGTCTCGGGTTGGGATCTTGAGACGGACGCGATGGCCGCCGATCCTGCATTCGCTCATACGGTCAAGGTCGACGTCACCGACGAGGCGGCCGTGCTGTCTGCTGCAGGAGCCAGCATCCAGGCGCTCGGCGGGCTGCACGGTCTGATCGCGAGCGCGGGGATCAACGGACTGACGAAGCCGACCTGGGAATACACGCTGGCTGAATGGGAGCAGGTGATGCGCGTCGACCTGACCGGCGTCTTCCTCTCGATGAGGGCCGTACTCAACCACCTGATCTCGGAGGGCTACGGCAGGCTCGTAATCGTCTCGTCGGTTGCCGGGAAGGAAGGCAATCCTGGAGCCTCGCCATACGGCGCCGCGAAAGCAGGGGTCATTGGACTTGCCAAGGGTCTCGCCCGCGAGCTGCTTCCGTCGGACATCACTGTCAACTGCCTCGCTCCGGCGATCACCGAAACCGACTTAATGAAGCAGATGACCCCGGAATACATCCGCGACAAGAAAGCTCTCATTCCGATGGGACGCTTCTGCACAACCGCCGAAATCGCCGATATGGCCGCGTGGGTGGTCAGTCCGCGGTGTTCTTTCACAACCGGTCAAGTGTTCGATCTCACCGGAGGGAGGGCGACCTACTGATGACCCAACCGCTTACTCTCGACGAGCTCTGCATCCATCAAGTATGCGTGTGGAAGCAGAGCAGTTTCGCGAGCTCGCTCGACAGTTTTGCCAGACACGGCGTCACGAAGACGGCCCTATGGCGGCCGATGGTGGAGGATGTTGGCGTAAAGCGCGCTAGACAGATCCTCGGGGATTCGGGCGTCGCCGCAATATCGATGTGTCCGCTGGTGCTGCTCGATCCGGACCAACCGCTGGACCGAGCTTCTCGCGAACGCCGGCAAGACGCCTTTCTGGCCGACGCCGCTGAACTGGGCGTGGAATCGGTGGTGGTGATCACAGGCGGCCTCCCACCGGGTAGCAAGGACCTCGCCGGACGCCGAAGCGCGGTTCTCGAAGAGCTCGCGCGCCTCATCCCGGTCGCGGCCGAATCAGGGGTGAAGCTGGCACTGGAGCCGCTGCACCCGATGGTCTGCGGGTTTCGCTCCGTCATCTCCACTCTCGCCGAAGCCAATGACATCCTCGACGCCCTGGACAGAGACGACGTGATTGGGATTGCCGTGGACAGCTACGCGCTTTGGTGGGACCCAAACTTGCAGGACGAGATCGCCAGGGCCGGAACGAGGCTCTTCAACTTCCACGTGTCGGACTGGCTTCCGGAGACCCACGAC
>JASMDM010000093.1 GCA_030752795.1 SAR202 cluster bacterium
GAGGGCTTGACAGGAGGCCGGATTAGAGGAAGCTGTACCTTAAGAGGGAAGTTGTGAACACCCTTGAAGCGGGGGCGTAGAAGAAGGAGAGAAGTTGACTATGTCACTACGAAAGCAAGCTAGAATCCTAGGAATCGCACCTTCTTACCTGAGCATGCTGGTCAATGGGAAGAGGAAGTGGCCTGATGATCTTAGATACAGATACTCAGAACTTGTGAACAGTTTTGTGAACACCCCCAGATGGGGGGAAGGAGAAAAAGGGGCTGGAACAGATATAGTGGTGGGCGGTACTGGATTTGAACCGGTGACCTCTGCGATGTCAACGCAGCGCTCTAAACCACTGAGCTAACCGCCCAATCCCCAACAACCGCCATCCTTGGGTCCATCGAGATAATCTTAACAAGGCCCCAAGAACGCGGTCAAGAAACAATGCGCCGACGCTGAGCGCCGGCGCATTGTCGCTTTAGTCGTCGTCCGACGGCACCTGCTCAAACGAGTCGTCCACGATAATCTCTTCCGCGGCAAATTCCGGGGCCGGAGGGGAGTCAATCGGACCGAACTCGCTGTTCATCCCCATTTGCATGGGATCCCTGGGCATAGCCATGCCGCCTGTCATTATCCCGAGAGGCCGTGGCGCGGAACCTTCCTCGGTCTTGCCGCTGACGCCGTCTTCGGTGAGCGACAGCCTGGCCGGGATGAGCCGGCCGATGATGACGTTTTCTTTCAGTCCTCGGAGGTAGTCGATTTCACCGTTGACCGCAGATTCGGTCAGCACTCGCGTTGTCTCTTGGAACGAGGCCGCGGCGAGGAAGCTGTCCATGTTCAGCGATGCTCTGGTGATTCCGAGCAGCACCGGCGTTGCGGTCGCGGGCTCTCCGCCCTCGGCAAGGATTCCGGCATTGATGTCCTCGTAGTTGGTGCGGTCCACCAATTCTCCCGGCAGCAGTTCGGTGTCGCCTGGATCGTCGATCCGGACTTTTCGCAGCATCTGGGAGATGATGAGCTCGACGTGCTTGTTGTGAATCGGCACGCCTTGGGAGCGATACACTCGCTGCACTTCGTCGATCAGGTAGCGTTGCACCGCGTCGCGACCCTGGATGCTCAGAATCTGCTGAGGGTTCTTAGGACCGGCGGTCAGCGCTTCGCCGGCGATAACGGTGTCTTCCGACTTGACGATGATGTGGGCCGCGGCGGGTATCGCGTACTCGCGCTGCTCTTCATCGGTCCAGAAGATGGTCAGGAGATCGCCGTCGATGCGAACGGCTCCCGAGACTCTGGCGACGAGATCGCTGGTCTGAAGTGCGGTGGTTTCCTCGTCTTCGGAATCCTCAGACGCCTCCTCGGACTCGGCGAGTCGTTCGCCGATGGTCACCATGTCGCCGTCTTTGAACGAAGGTGTGAAGCCTTCGGGCAACACGTATTCGTCCGTGTACTCCTCGGAGTTTACGACACGGATGCTGCGCCCCTCTGGGAGTTCGATGACCTCGACGGCGCCGTCGATCTCCGACAAGATAGATTCGCCTTTCGGCGCGCGAGCTTCGAAGAGCTCCTCGACGCGAGGCAGGCCGCTCGTGATGTCGGATCCGGCGATTCCGCCGGTGTGGAATGTGCGCATGGTGAGCTGCGTTCCGGGCTCGCCAATGCTTTGCGCAGCGATGATGCCGACGGCCTCGCCGATCATCGCGTCTCTCATGGTGGCGAGCGAGATGCCGTAGCACTTCTGGCACACGCCTTGCTTCGCCTCGCACGTCATCGGAGACCGCGCCATTACGATCGTGACATTGGCTTCGGCCATTTTCTCGATTACCGTGCCGTCGATGGCTTCGTTTCGATCGAACAATATCTCACCGGTCTCCGGATCGGGAACCGGCGCTGCCAGGTAGCGAGCCTTGATTTGGTCGCCAAAGGACGTGCCCAACTCACTGCCGTCCGACGAATTGACCCAGACTCCGGCGGACGTCTCGCAATCGTCCTCCATGATGATGATCTGCTGTGAGACGTCGATCAGGCGTCGGGTCAGATATCCGCTGTCGGCTGTTCGCAGAGCAGTGTCTGCCAGTCCCTTGCGGGCGCCGTGTGTGGAGATGAAGTACTCCAACACACTGAGGCCTTCCCTGAAGTTGGACTTGATGGGCCGCGGAATGATGCGCCCCTTCGGGTCGGACATGAGACCGCGCATACCCGCCATCTGCTTGATCTGAGCGATGTTGCCTTTCGCCCCGGAGTTGGCCATCAGATAGATGCCGCCGTAGTTTCGGAGGTTCGTTTCGATGACCTTGGTGAGTTCTTCGTTGGTGCTGGTCCATATCTGGACGGAGTTTTGGTAAAGCTCCTCTTCCGTGATAAGGCCGTCCATGTATTGCTGCTCGAGCGTCTCGACGTTGTCTTCCGCGCCAGCGACGATAGCCGCCTTTTCCTCCGGCACTATCACGTCGTTGATTGCGATGGTAACGCCTGCGCGAGTCGCGTAATGGAACCCCAACCGTTTGATTGCGTCTAGAATTTCAGAGGTGCCCTCGTTGCCTTTCATCTGGTAGCACTCGGCGACGATGTCTTTCAGCGCGCCTTTTTCAACCTCGTGGTTGCGGAAGGACATTTCAGGGGGAAGCACGTCGTTGAAGATGATGCGACCTGGAGTCGTCTCCATCCACTCCGGTTCGGAGTCGGCCGGTTCGTGCCGAACGGTGATCGGCGCTCTGAGGGTAACGACGCCCATTTCGCAGGCAAACTTGGCGTCTTCCAAGCTATTGAACTTGCGGCCGGCGCCTTTCGCCTTTTCGTCGATGATGGTCATGTAATACGCGCCGAGCACGATGTCCTGCGTCGGGGCCACGATCGGCTCGCCTGAGCTCGGCGACAGCAAGTTGAACGTGCTCAGCATCATGTGCCGCGCTTCCATCACCGCTTCCCTGGACAGCGGCACGTGGACGGCCATCTGGTCGCCGTCGAAGTCGGCGTTGAACGCCGTGCACACGAGCGGGTGCACCTGGATGGCGCTGCCGTCGATCAGCACGGGCTCGAAAGCCTGAATTCCGAGACGGTGGAGCGTTGGCGCTCGGTTGAGCATCACTGGCCTGTCTTTGACGACCTCTTCGAGGATGTCCCAGACCTCGGGCCCGATGCGCTCGGCCATGCGTTTAGCGCTCTTGATATTGTGGGCGTAGCCCTTCATAACCAGTCGGTTCATCACGAACGGCTTGAACAGTTCCAGCGCAATCCGTCTCGGCAGGCCGCATTGGTGGAGCTGCAGGTCCGGTCCGGCAATAATCACCGACCGACCGCTATAGTCCACGCGCTTGCCCAGCAGGTTCTGGCGGAATCGGCCCTGCTTGCCTCGCAACAGGTCCGACAGCGACTTCAACCTGTGGTTGTGACTGCCCGCCACCGGTCGGCCCCGACGTCCGTTGTCTATCAGGGCATCGACAGCTTCTTGCAGCATGCGCTTTTCGTTTCGAACGATGATCTCAGGCGCTTGCAACTCGATCAGGCGCTTGAGGCGATTGTTGCGGTTGATGACTCGGCGATACAGGTCGTTGAGGTCGCTGGTCGCGAAGCGTCCGCCGTCCAACTGAACCATCGGTCGCAGCTCGGGAGGCAAAACCGGTAGAGTCGTTAGTACGAGCCAGTCGGGCTTGTTTCCGCTTTTCCGGAAAGCTTCGACAACTCGGAGGCGCTTGATCGCCTTCTTGCGGCGTTGGCCGGAAGTTGACTGCATCTCTTCTTGGAGATCGTCGCGCATTATGTCGGTGTCGATCTTGCGCAACACCTCGAGGACCGCCTCGGCCCCCATGCCGGCGACGAAGATCCCGGCAAACAGGTCTCGAAGTTCGCGGACCCGGCTCTCGGTCAGCAGTTGGCCGATGCGAAGGTCCTCCAAATCGTCGATCTGGGAAGAGATCTCGTTTTCGAAGTCAGCCTTAGCCTGATCGAGCCGTGTGTTCAGATCAAGGGTCTCGGCATTGAACGCCTCAAGGGCTTTCGCGTCCTCGGACGGCTCCTCGGGTTCGGCCTTGGCTTCGGTCTCTTCAGCGTCGTCCGCTGAGTCGTCGGATGCGTCGTCCGCGTCCGACTCGTCTTCCGTAGCTAACGCGGCTTCAAGCTTGGCGACCTGGATGCCGAGCTCTTCCAGCCTCTGTTGAGCTTCAGGATCCACGCCGTCGATGCCTTCGTCCAACTCTTCTTGGAGTTGATCGATTCGCAGGGTGCGCATTTCCTCGTCGACTTCCGTGACGAGATACTGTGCGAAGTACAGGACTCTGTCGAGGTTCCGAGGCGACAAATCTAGGAGCAAGCCTATCCTGCTCGGCGTGCCTTTCGAGAACCAGATGTGGGCCACCGGCGCCGCCAGGGCGATGTGCCCCATCCGCTCGCGCCTGACTTTGGACCTGGCGACTTCGACTCCGCAACGGTCGCAGATTACGCCCTTATAGCGGATTTTCTTGTACTTGCCGCAGTAGCACTCCCAATCCTTGGTCGGGCCGAAGATGCGTTCGCAGAACAGTCCGTCTTTTTCCGGCCGCAACGTCCGATAGTTGATCGTCTCCGGTTTGGTGACTTCACCGTAGGACCAGATCTTGATCTGCTCAGGTGACGCCAGGGATATTCGGATCGCGTTGAAGTCGTTTCCGCCTAGGGCCATATGTCAAGCTCCATCGGGTTGATTGGGTTATGACTGACGCATCGAATGATTGAATTCTGTCAACGTGGAACCAGCCGGTCCGACCTCAACGTCGACGTTGCCGGCCGGGACGCTGCAAGGTTCCCCGGCCAAGCGTGCCGCTGTCAAGAGCCACGACCGGCTCAGATTTTCAGCTTTCGTCTTCGTCGGATGACGCCTCGATTTCGGGTTGTTCGTCGTCGGATTCTTCAGTCGCATCGTCGGCAGGTTGTTCCTCTTCCGAGTCCGAACCGGTCTCTTCGCTGTCGACCGCCGTCGCCACATCCTCGTCTTCGTCTTCGTCGACGAGTGATTCGGCAACCGGAGCTTCCTCGGCGACGGCGACGGGCTGATCGGCCACTGCCACCGCCGAATCGTGCTGTTCGACTTCGGATGCCACGTCTCCGGTTGAAACCTCGGCGACAGGGGACGGAGTCTGATCGGTGTCTGTGTCCGGCGTGCCCACGGCGTCCGATTGAACTTCGGCCGCCTGGGCGTCGATCACTGTGACTCCACCCGAGACAGGCGCGAAGGCCTCCTCGGGCGGGGCCCCGACCACGTCCAACGTCGGCATTCCTTCACCGTCGAGTCCATCTTCCATGTCGTCCAGACCGAGATCGTGGACCGCCTCGTGAAGCAGCTCGACCGACAGGCCAAGGCTTTGGAGTTCCTTGAGCAGAACGTGGAACGACTCCGGAATGCCCGGCTGAATCACGTCCTCGCCCTTGACGATCGCTTCGTAGGTTTTCACTCGGCCAACCACGTCGTCCGACTTGACCGTCAGCATCTCCTGCAGGTTGTAGGCCGCGGCGTACGCCTCAAGGGCCCAGACTTCCATCTCGCCGAAACGTTGACCACCGAACTGGGCCTTGCCGCCGAGCGGCTGTTGCGTGATCAACGAGTATGGGCCCGTGGAGCGGGCGTGAACTTTGTCTTCGACCAAGTGGATCAGCTTCATCATGTAGATGTAGCCGACCGCGATGGGCTGGTCGAATTCGTCGCCGGTTCTCCCGTCGATCAGCGTAGCTTTGCCGATGGTCGGCGCGGCAATTCCGTCTTCGCGATTCAGGCGATCGATCTCAGCGGCCATGTCCTCTTCAGACATGTCAGTGATGTCTTGTCCGACTTCTTCCGTGAGCCACAGCGCCATGCACGCACTTCTTGCGTCGCCGTCGTTGCTCGTCGAGAACACCTTGTCGTAGTCGTAACCACGCTCGCTGAGCCATGCGCGAGCCACCTTTTGGTCGTAGTGGTTGCCGTATTGCTCGAGGGCATTGGGAGCGAAAGCGCCGGATTTCTCGAGCAGCCACGTTTGAGCTAGCGCATCTTCGATCGCAAGATCGGGCGCCCCGTCGAACACGGGGGTAACCGCACGGAAGCCCATGGCGTTGGCGGCCCAACCCAAGTGAGTCTCAAGAACCTGCCCGAGGTTCATTCGGGACGGGACCCCGATGGGGTTCAGAATGATGTCGACAGGCGTTCCGTTCGGCAAAAACGGCATGTCCTCTTCCGGGAGGATCCGGGCGATTACGCCCTTGTTGCCGTGGCGTCCCGCCATCTTGTCGCCCTCGGTAACCTTACGGGTTTGGGCAACCCAGAGACGCACGAGTTTGTTGACTCCCGGAGGGAGCTCGTCTTTGTTCTCTCGGCTGAGCACCTTCACTTCGATGATCTTGCCGCGCTGTCCGTGAGGCACCCTGAGAGAGGTATCTTTAACGTCCCGGGCCTTCTCGCCGAATATGGCTCGCAGCAGTTTCTCTTCGGCGCTGAGCTCGGTCTCGCCCTTCGGTGTGATCTTTCCGACGAGGATGTCGCCAGGGCCGATCTCCGCTCCGACGCGGATGATTCCTTCTTCATCGAGGTTGCGAAGGCTGTCTTCGCCCACGTTGGAGATGTCTCGGGTGATCTCCTCTGGACCGAGTTTCGTGTCGCGCGCCTCGACCTCATGCTTTTCGATGTGGATCGAAGTGAACTTGTCTTCTTTGACGAGCCGGTTGCTGAGGATGATCGCGTCCTCGAAGTTGTAGCCTTCCCATGTCATGAACGCGACCAGAACGTTCTGTCCAAGAGCCAACTCGCCCTGTCCGGTCGATGAACTGTCGGCAAGGACCTGCCCGGTCGTGATTGTGTCGCCTCTCGCCACGATGGGCCTCTGGTTGACGCAGGTCCCCTGGTTGCTGCGGACAAACTTCAAGAGGTTGTACGGATGGTCTTCGCCGTCAGGGTCGGTAACGACGATCTGATTGCCGGTCGAATGCGTAACTACGCCGTCCGTTCGCGAGATCAGCACCTGTCCGCTGTCTCTGGCGACGCGTCCCTCCATGCCGGTGCCGACCAGCGGCGGTTCCGGTCGCATCAACGGCACGGCTTGTCGTTGCATGTTGGAGCCCATCAACGCGCGGTTTGCGTCGTTGTGTTCGAGGAACGGGATGAGCGCGGTCGACACACTCACCAACTGGATCGGCGAGACATCCGCGTACCCGACGTTTTCGGGGGTTTCCATGACCACCAAATCGCCGAGGCGAGTCTCGACTCGTTCGTCCAGGAACTGCCCTAGCTCATCGACCGTGGCATTAGCCTGGGCGATGTTCACCGTCTCTTCGGCGTCGGCGGACAAGTAGACGATATCGTTCGGGTCCGACGAAACGTACGGCAGCACCGGAATCGTCCGCTCCGACAATGCCGCGATGCGGGTCAGCGTTCCGGAGCTCTTGCGGACAACGCCGCCCGACCTCAGGATGTTTTTGCCGTCGTCGCCGGGAATGTCATCGGTGATGGTTCTGCCATCGATCCCGGGATCGGTGTTGAGCATCTCTTTGAAGATTCTCCGGTACGGCGTCTCGATGAAACCGTACTCGTTCGTGCGGGCGTAGGTTGCCAGAGAGCCGAGCAGTCCAATGTTCGGCCCCTCAGGCGTCTCGATCGGGCAGATTCGCCCATAGTGGGAGTGGTGCACGTCGCGAACGTCGAATCCGGCTCGCTCCCTAGACAGACCGCCTGGACCCAAGGCGGAGAGCCTCCGCTTGTGGGTAAGCTCGGCCAGTGGGTTGGTTTGGTCCATGAATTGGGAAAGTTGCGAGCCGCCGAAGAACTCCCGCACCGCCGCGACGACCGGCCTGATATTGATCAGGGCCGCCGGCGTGGTCGTTGCCGGGTCCATCTGCGTGGTCATGCGTTCCTTGATGACGCGCTCCATGCGGAGCAGGCCCACGCGAACCTGATTCTGGATCAGTTCGCCGACAGCTCTGACGCGCCGGTTGCCCAGATGGTCGATGTCGTCCGGGCCGATGACGCTGTTGTTGATTCGGACCATTCGCCTGAGCAGTGAAACGATGTCGTGAGGAGACAGCGTCAACTGTTCGAGCGCCTCTTCGTTGTCGGAGTGAAGCTTGCGGTTGAGTTTGTACCGCCCCACGCGTCCCAGGTCGTAGCGCCTGGCGTTGAAGAACAGGTTGTCCAGCAAGTTTCGGGCGTTCTCGACGTTGGGAGGTTCGCCCGGCCGAAGCCTTCGGTAGAACTCGACCAACGCCTCGTCTTTGTTCGTTACCGCCGAGTCCTTGGCGATGGTCGTTGGCATGTACTGGTGATCGGGATCGGTGTCGATGTCTTCGAACAGCTCGAGCAGTTCCTGGTCGGTTTCGAAGCCCATGCATCGAAGCAACGTGCTGACCGGGGTCTTGCGCTTGCGGTCGATCTTCACCGAGATGATGTCCCGGTTGGACGTCTCGAACTCCATCCACGCGCCGCGATAAGGGATTAGCTTTGCGGCTGCCAACGGTCTGCCGGTGGCAGCGTCGGATTCGGTGGTGAAGTACACGCCGGGAGAGCGAACGAGCTGGCTGACAACTACACGCTCGGCGCCGTTGATGATGAACGTGCCCGTGGTGGTCATCATCGGGATGTCACCGATGAACAGAGTCTGTTCCTTGATCTCACCTTGACCCGGTCCACCCGCCTTGATCTTGAGTTGGACGGTGACGTGGAGCGTCGCCGAGTAGGTTATCTCTTTCTCGCGGCACTCGACCTCGGTGTCCTTGGGTTCATCGAACTTGTGGTCGAGGAAGCTGAGTTCGAACCTGCCGCCAGGGAAGTCCTCAATCGGGGAGATTTCCTGGAAAAGTTCACGCAGTCCGGTTGTCTTGAAGTCTTCGAAAGAGTCGAGCTGGACCTGAATGAGGTTGGGTACGTCGATTGATGCCGGTATTCGTGAGTAAGATCGTTTTGGGGGGTTGTTGGTGTTTCCGTTGGACACTTGCAGAACGGATGACGTCATGCGCGCTCACACTCCTCGAAAAAACGAAGACTAAGGCCCGAAATTACAATACAGTCGAAGTATGAATCGTGAGGGAAAGGGGTTCGCCTGTCGCTGGGCGGAGTAGAGGTTAATGATCCAAAGTAATAATCAAGGGCGTATTTCGACCGGATACCTAGTTTATCACGGCCCGCGACCCGTGTCAAACGCAATAACACACCTCACCCGTCGGATTCGCAATCGACTCGACGGTGGCGTTCGCCGCATTTACCAGCGGCCATAGCCGGAACGGACCATCGTCCGATCCGACTTCGATTCGAGTTAGCTTATGGGGCGCCCTCCGTTGCCATTTCGGTCAGGGATTCCATGTGGTCTTTGATGTAACAGTGGCCGAAGTAGAGCACATTGTAGTCGGTCGACTCTCGTGCCTCGGTGTACTCGCGCTTCGGGTCCAGGCTGTTCTCGGCGAGGTAGGTACGGACCTTGTCGTCATCGCCCGATTCGTCCTCGGGGTCGAAGTAGAGCAGGACGCGGTCTTCGTTTGGGGAGACGGTGATGACTTCCAATTTCATGGCAGACCTCCCAGTGTCGTCTGCGCATTATACCAGTCAAAACAAAGTCTGTGGTCGCGTCCAGAGAGGTATATTACGGGAAAAGGGAAACCCCCTGCAACCCGCAACGCAGAGGAGCTCATTCGCGCGCAAGCCCCCGCGCAGGCCCCTTTAAGGAGGCAATTCTGATGAGGCGCCGAGTCGGTAAAGATATCGATGGCTGTCCTCCCACCGTTCATACATCGTATACTGCAACATGTGAGGATGGCGCATCCAAAGTGCGTGGAACTCGTTTGGCTCTCCATCGACGGGCCTTTTGAGACAATATGTTGAAATTACGAGTCCGTGCGCTTTCCTGCAATGCAGAAACGGAATATGATGTGTTGCGTTGGCAATTCAGCCTTTGACGTATGGGCCGCGACTGCCCCAACGTTTCAAAGCCCCGGCCAAATTGTCCGAGACGACTATTAGCTTCCGCGTCGAAGTACACCATCTTCTTTGAGGGTCGGATGCCGAGGATGATCTGGAGGGTCGGATGCCGAGGATGACAGGAAAACGAGGTCTGATCCGGATGCTCGAAGCAGAAGGCGCTCGGTGGGTATTCGGCAATCCGGGAACGAGTGAAGGCCCGATCCTCGACGCGCTCGAAGATGCCAGCGGCCTTGAGTACGTTCTCACCACGCAGGAAGGCGTCGCCATGGGCATGGCCGACGGATACGCCCGAGCCACCGGAAGACCCGCGTTCGTGAACCTACACATCGAGACCGGGCTCGCCAACGGCATCAGTCTGCTGCACAACGCCAACGAAGGCGGCACTCCGTTGGTGCTGACGAGCGCCAACAAAGACATCCGCAAGCTGACGGAAGGCCGGACCGACCTCGCCGAGATGACCAGGATGTTCACCAAGTGGTCCGCCGAGGTCACTCATCCGGAGCAGATCCCGTCGGTGATGCGTCGTGCGTTCACCGAGGCGATGACTCCGCCGACCGGCCCGACGTACATCGCGTTCTCCGCCAACGCTCTCGACGACGAAGCCGACATGGACATCGTGCCGTCCGCGCCAGGATACCCTCGAGTGCACCCCGACCCTCGCGCCGTGGCCGACGCCAGCGAGCTGCTCACGGCTGCAGAGAATCCGATCATCATCGTGGGCGACAGGCTAGCGCAATCCGGAGGCGTCGACGAGGCCGTCCGGCTGGCCGAGATCACGGGCGCGACGGTCTATGCAGGATCGTATTCGGAGATGAACTTCCCGACCGACCATCCCCAGTTCATGGGCAGAATCGCGCCAGGAATGCCCGCCGGACAGGCGCTGTTGTCGAAGGACGATGTCGTCTTGGCGGTCGGGACGAACGTGTTCGCGGGATACTTCTACTTCTCCGGCCCGGCGCTCAGTTCGGCGACCAAGCTGGTCCACATCGACTCGGCGTACGGCGAGATCGGCAAAACGGAACCGACGGACGTCGGCATCGCCGCCGATCCGAAATCGGCGCTGGCCGACCTGGCCGAGGCGCTCGATTCCGACATGTCCGGCACGGCGCGAGAGTCGGCGCGTGTGCGAATCGCCGGCCTCGCCCAGCAGAAAGCCGCGCAGATCGCCGCACGAGACCAACGACTCAAGGATCGGTGGGACCTCTCGCCGATGTCGGCGGAGCGCATGATGCACGAGCTCGCCGCGGTGCTGCCTCCCGACACGATCATCGCCGACGATTCGGTCACGTCGCGAGACGCCATCCATGACGCCATAACATTCAACGAGCCCGGCTCCGTGTTCGGCGAGCGAGGCGGCGCGTTGGGCTGGGGCATGGGCGGCGCTATGGGCGTGAAGCTCGCCAATCCAAACCGGCCGGTCGTCGGCGTCATCGGCGACGGAAGCTCGATGATGACGGTCCAGGCGCTATGGACCGCCGCCAACTCGCGCATCCCGGTCGTGTACGTCATCTGCAACAACCGAGCCTACCGCATCCTCAAGCTCAACATGAACGCCTACAAGACCCAGATCCTGGGCGAGCAAGACCCTCAGAGCGAATATCTGGCGATGGACTTCCCGACCCCGATGAACATCGCCGGCATCGCCGACGCAATCGGCGTCCACAGCCGCAAGATCGAAGACCCCGCCGACCTAGCCCCCGCCATGCGCCAAGCCCTCGAGCTAGGCGCGCCCGCGGTGCTAGACGTGTCGATCGATGGAACGGTGTAAGCGGCGTGAGGCACACGTGCGGGATGGCAAGACATCTGCGCATAGAGGACAAATTTGACCGAGGGCCGCCGAGTGGCTGCGGTCATCGGTGGCGTTGGTTAGGGCACGTGCCGTTGTAATCTTACAAAGAGAACTCGATGCGCAACTTTTCAGTCGCACTCTCTGACATCGCGCTGAATTGGGCTTTGCCAACCTCGTCCCGAAGCTCAGAGATATCCCTCGTCACCAGGTCGGCGAGGGGATTTTTGATGGCTTGAAATATCCTCAGAGCTTGTAGAAAATGAAGCAATGCGTTCCTGTGGTCGTCGAGTGCCAGATAAACTCGCCCCAAGCCCCCTCGGCGATTTCCCTCGGCCCGTCTGTCGCCAATCTTCTTTGCAATGGCCAACGCTCGTTGGTAGTGGTCGATCGCACGGACGAAGTCTCCCAGACCGGCGTAGGCGCCGCCCAGGTTCCCCAGTTGGATGCCTTGGCCTCGGCCGTCCCCGATCTCTCTCGCGATGGTTAGCGCCTGTTGATGATGTTCGATTGCCTTATCCAATTGTCCTAAGAAACCGTAGGCGTTGCCCAGATTTCCGAGAGCGGTGCCTTCGTCTCGCCTGTTTCCGATCTCACTGGCAATGGTCAATGCTTGTTGGTAATGCTCGATGGCCTTGTCCACCTCGCCCAAAACGCCGTAGGCATTGCCGAGGTTTCCCAGCGCCATACCTTCGTCTTGCCTGTTTCCGACTTCCTTGGCGATTAATAGTGCCTGTTGATATCGGTCCACAGCCCTGGTGGTTTCACCCGAAGCTGCATATACGTTAGCTAGGTTCCCAAGGGACGCTCCCTCGCCTCGCCTGTTTCCGATCTCCCGGGCAATAGTTAGTGCCTGTTGTTGGTGTTCGATGGCCTTGTCCACCTCGCTCAAGCCAAAGTAGGCGACGCCCAAGTTTCCCAGAGCGGCCTCTTCACCCCGCCTATCACCGATTTCCCTCGATATGGTCAATGCCGCTCGGTGGCGTTCGATGGCTTTATGTACTTCACCAAGTGAGTTGTACATGTTGCCCGTCTCAATCAGCAACCGCATACGAGTCGGGTACGCATCTGCCGGCAGCTCTCGAAGGAGGCTGTTACGAAGGGCTAACTTTGCCCGTAATTCTTCAAGTGATCTGTAAGTGGTATCACCGCGCAGTTGCACGACCGAACTCTCGAATCGAGGTTGGTCAATCGTCTCAGGGAACTCCACCGCCCGATTTCGGAACGCCCAGAAGTCTGGCGCGGATACGGCGATCGAGTTCAACTCGGGCTCTCGCACCCAGAAAACAGCCAACAAAGGATGTTCAACAAACACCTCTCGTTGGTAATTGAGGGCAGTCAGTCCATCCTGTCCGGTACTGGCGAGGTTAAGAATGAACACAACATCTTCAGCGCCGGGAGCCGCATCGACGGGGTGGTCGATGAACCCGCCTCCGGTGCGTCGCCAGTTTCGATGTTCTCGACACGAAAACCTTCAGACTCGATCATCTCCTGGAGGGCGGAGGCCGAGAGCTTTCTGACTCCGACGTGACGCCAAACCGCGAACAAGATGGCCTTGTCCCGAATTCTTTGCCCGGACCAGATAGTTTCTTAGGCGGCGTACCCTGCGATCGAACTCGTCTGTCAGGTCCAGCCTTAACGACCCAGGCGAACTCGTCACGTCAACACGTCTCGAAGGAGAGGGTTCAGATCGGGCCAGTTTTCATCTTCGTCGGCGCCGTACTCCGAAACCAGTAGGTTGTTGAGGAACCGACCGATTCGTTCGCCGCCTCGATATGCTCGATTCTCGCCAATCGCTCGAAGGGCCTTTATCTGATCCGGATCCAGGTCTGTAATTAACCCGCGGAAGTCTCGTGTCAGTTCGTTGAGGGCACTTTCGACATCAGACATCACGACTTGTGTTCGATGGTCCTCCAGGGCGCGGTCGATCGACAACTGGAAGATTCTCGCGGTTTCTCGATAAACACCGCCGCTTTTGACAATCGCCAATTCCGCAGCGTCGTCATCGATCAGCGCGGAGTCCATCCTGGCTGAGATGAACTCCTTCATAGTCTCCAGGCCGTTGGGGTCAATCGTGTCGGCGGCGTTTCTCTCGTACAGCTTCACGTTTGGAAGCACAGACGCGTCCGGGCTGCGTATCTCGGGAAACTCATCGGAGAAGCACATCCACACGGGCACCGTGTAGATGACGTGCATGTTGGGTTCCAACAAAGGGGCCAAATGGTCCTTGAACAACCTCGTGGCCAGTTCCTGCAGTGGTTTGTCGGTGTCGTCGACGAACACCAATACTTCTTTTTGGGTTTTGGCCTGGATGCCTTCAGCAATCAGATTGATCTTATCGAGTAGGTCGGTGAGTTGTGGTTCGAGCACTTCCCGAATCTTGGTGCGACTGCTGGCTTCCGCTTTGCTTTTCGCCGTCATCTTGGCAAAGAGCGCTCCAAAGAAATTCACGCCACCATCGGCTTGGGCCTCGACAACCAGCCCGGCGCCGGTTTCTTCAATGCTTTCCTGTACGCGCCGACCCCAGGCATCCAATTCATCGTACAATGCTCGCCCTAGCTGTCCAGGAAATTCCGTCTCGTAAGCCAGAAATACCCGTGGACCGATGGCGGTCAGCAGGTCCACATAGTCGATGTTGCGCTCATCGCAGGTATCCTTGATGGAGAAGTTGACAACGAAATATCTGGTCGTAAGTTCCGGGTCCGCAGCGAGCTGGTTAATCTGTGTAGACTTGCCTGCGCCTTGAAGCCGGCAATGTAACGCTTCTGTGGGGCTCTATGGCGTTGGAGAAGAGCGCGTTTCAGCGAGCCGAGTGGCGGCCGAAATTGCTGGACGAAAAACGGTGAGCCCGCCTTCAGAGGATGGTTGGGGTCGAAGTTGCTCCAGGCGTCGTCGAGGTTATCGGCTGGCTTTTCTTCGTATGTGTCCATCAGGACGAAACCGCCTATCTTGTTGTGGTGGCAATTATACCGTCGGCGATTCGTGTCCAATCTCCGTGCGACGACGCCCATCGACGTGATTGACGGATATACTTGACCTTTGATGGCCTACCTCGTATATTAGCCGCGCGCCACGGCACGTTTCGGGAACATCCTCACTTTGCGCTCGCCGCCGAGCGTGTCTTGTGTCGAGGCGATTTCGTTGAGCCGGCGTCCAAGGCGACCTGATCAGCAGGGAGAAACAGATGGAATACGGCGACGGCGAATTTCGGTACGAGCTGGACGAGGGTTGGGGGCGGCTGCCGGAGGGGTATGAGTTCCATCAGGTGGCGGGCGTGGCGGTGGACAGCGACGACAACGTGTACCTCTTTAATCGAAGCGCACACCAGATGATGGTGTTCGATCGGGAGGGCGCGTTTATCAAGTCGTGGGATCAAGAGTTCGCGGGGCCGCACGGAATCCATATCGGGCCCGACGGCAACATCTACCTGGCGGAACGCGACGCCCACGTCATCACCAAGTGGAGCATGGACGGTGAATTGCTGCAGACGCTCGGCAATCGCGACCAGGCTTCGGACACCGGATACGGCGCGGATCGGGTCGTCAAGCAGGCGGCCGAGCCGTTCAACTTGCCGACCGGCATCGCGGTAACCGAGAGCGGAGACATCTTCGTTTCGGACGGCTACGGCAACTCTCGCGTGCACAAATTCGATTCGTCCGGCAACCTGTTGCTTTCTTGGGGGGAACCCGGGACGACCGAGCCCGGACATTTCACGCTGCCTCACGGGGTCGGCCTCGACGCCGACGGCAGGGTGCTCGTCTGCGACCGAGAGAACCACCGCGTCCAGGTGTTCGATCAGGACGGCAATTTCTTGACGATGTGGACCGGGTTCCGTCAACCAACTGACGTTAAGGTCGGTCCCGACGGCGAGGTCTACGTACCCGAGCTCACGCATCGCTTCTCGATCGTCGATGGCGAGGGCGCGGTGCTCGCTCGCTGGGGCGGCGAGAGCAGCCACGACCCCGGACAGTTCGTCGCGCCGCACGGCATCGCTGTCGATTCGCGTGGCGACATATATATAGGTGAGGTGCTGGAAGGTCAGCGGATTCAGAAGTTCGTCAGGGTCCGGTAGATGCATCGGCTTGATCTGAGCGGCGCAATACCGCATTATTTGGTGTAACCAAAAACCAACAACCGAGGAGAGCGACCATTGAACGGCGACCAGGCAATCGCAAAGATTCTAAAGGCGGAAGGCGTAGAGTGGATCGCGTGTTTCCCTGCGCAAGGGTTGATTGACGCCTGCACGCAGGCCGGCATCAGGCCCGTCTTGGTGCGTCAGGAACGCGCCGGGGTGAACATGGCGGATGCGTTCAGTCGCATCAACAACGGAAACAAGATCGGCGTATTCACGATGCAGACCGGTCCAGGGGCGGAGAACGCATTCGGCGGTGTCGCTCAGGCGTACGCCGACTCGGTGCCGATTCTGCTGCTCCCAGGTGGACAGCCGGGCGGACGCCAGGATGTTCACCCGAACTTCGAGTCGACCAAAAACTACGGCGGCATCACGAAATTCATGGCCACCATCAACCTCCCCGGTCGCATATCGGAGCTAATGGGCATGGCGTTCAGCCAACTCAAGCACGGCAGACCGGGTCCGGTGTTGCTGGAGTTGCCGCGTGACGTCACCGGGGCGGAGATCGACGAAGCCTCCCTGAACTATACGCCGGTGAAGCCATTCAAATCAGGCGCAAACCCGGACGACGTACGTGATCTCGTCAAAGCCGTCTTGGCAGCGGACTACCCGATCATCAACGCGGGACAAGGCGTCCTCTACGCCGAGGCCACCGATGAGTTAGTCGAGTTCGCCGAGCTCACGAATATTCCTGTATTCACTACATTGGCCGGTAAGAGCGGATTCCCCGAAGACCACGCGCTTGCGCTGGGCACTGGTGCGGGGTCCGGACCGTTGATGGTCCATCGAGCGTTCCAAAAGACGGATTTCATCCTGGGCATCGGCACCAGCCTCACGATCTCCGGGTTCAACGCTCCTCTGCCGACAGGCAAGATCATGGCGCAAGTCACGAACTGTGCCGAGGATCTGAACAAGGACTACAGGATTGCGAACGGCGCTGTCGGTGACGCGAAGCTCGTACTCCGCCAGATGATCGAAGAGGTCAAAAGCCAGATCGGCGAGCACGGCCGGGGCGACGTTCACGGCGTGGCAGCCGAAGTCGCGAAAGACCGAGCCGAATGGATGGCCGAGTGGTCACCGCGTCTCAATTCCGACGAAGTGCCGATCAGTCCATATCGAGTGCTGACCGAGCTCACCAAGGCGATCAACCCTCGCGACGCCATCGTGACTCACGACTCCGGGTACCCGCGAGAGCAGTTCGTGCCGTTTTGGCCTGCGCTGAACCCTCGCAGCTACATCGGCTGGGGCAAGTCGACGCAACTCGGCTACGGCCTCGGGCTGGCGCTCGGCGCCAAACTCGCCGCGCCGGACAAGACCGTCGTCAACGTCATGGGCGACGCGGCCTTCGGCATGTCCGGGTTGGACATCGAAACCGCCGCACGGTCCGAGATACCCATCCTGACAGTCGTCCTCAACAACGGCGTCATGACCCACTACGGCACCAGCATGCCCGCGGCCACCGAGCGGTGGGGCAGCAACCGCCTGGGCGGCGAGTACGCCAAGGTCGCCGAGGCCCTGGGCGCATACGGCGAACGCGTCGAGTCCCCCGACCAGGTCGGCCCGGCGATTCAGCGCGCGCTCGAAGCGCACAAGTCAGGTCAACCTGCCCTGCTCGAGATGATGACCAAGGAAGAGGAGACCATCTCGCGCTACTGGGAGAGGTAGCCGTCGCGACCAGCCGCAGTCGCATTCGCCGAACCCAAGAAAGCTGACCACTCACGATGTCAGCTTTCTGTCATGTTACGGATAGGTTCCTGGGAGGTCTCGGTCAGGCAATCGACCCGCGAAACCCATAACCTATGCCTATCAAACACATAGGCAAATCAAAAAGGGAGGCGGAACGACGACCACGCAGATCACCACAGCACAAAGCGGAGCGGCAGTAAACGGATACGACCAGGGTGTCGTCGGCAGGATTGCCAGGTTCATCGAAACCGTCAGAGATCTGTCCGAAGTGATCTTCTCGACGCGCGGATCGATCAGCTACATGGAGCCCGAGAACCGAGCTAAACTCACGGTCAAAGAGACCGCGAAGTTCGAAGGAAACATGCTCGGTTTCTAGAACCACCAAAATCAGATACGGGGCGGATTGAACATCTTCCACCTCCAACCACCCCACTCGAACAAGGCGGCACTCTCTTCGAGGGGCCGCCTTGTTGCGTCCGAGGGGTTGCCCCGATGGTCGCTGAGCGGATGCGAGTCGTCGCGCGTCCGAAGTTGGCACGCGTCTTGGGTCCGGCAGCCCGGCATTGGACCCGCACTCTATTGCCTGATTCATGCTCATACACGAAAATGGTGGACACTGCGGGCGCGGCCCGGCGTCCCGCTGATCGCATCTTCTCGATACGGAGTCAGGCGCGTTGAATCGGTCGTTGAGACGGCTTAATTACGGCCACGTCATTTTGGCGTCGGGATTTCTCGTGCTGTTCTTCGCCAGCGGCACGAGGTTCGCGTTCGGGTTGGTGCTGAAACCGTTGAGCGAGGAGCTGGACATCAGCCGATCGTCGCTGTCTTCGGCTTTTACCGTCTTCATGATCGTATCGGCGCTTGCCATGCCCATCGTGGGCCGCCTCATCGATCGATACGACATACGGTGGACGATGGGGATCGGCGCGGTGCTGAGCTCAGCGGCGATCGTGTTGATGGGGCGCGTAAATTCTCAGTGGGAGCTGTTCGCGCTATACGGCGTTGCGTTGGCGATCGGCTCGGCCTCGGTTTCCGTCGCCCCGGTCAGCGTTTTGATGAGCCGATGGTTTCCGACTCGGCGAGGATTGGCAGCCAGCGCGGCGATATCCGGGAACGGGATCGGGCAGCTCGTCATCATCACGCTCATGGCGTCGTTTCTGGCGACACTCGGTTGGCGGACCTCGTACACGATCCTTGGCGCCGCGTTCGCCGCGGTGGTCGTGCCCATCGCGATCGGAGTGGTCAGGTCTCATCCGCCCGCCACGATCGACGCCCCCGGAACGAAATCGATAGAAGGGGCGCCCGTCGCTGAGGAATCGATATTCCACTCGCGGAATTTCTGGCTACTCGTCGCGATGTTCGGCGTATGCGGCGTCCAGGATTTCTTCATGGCGACTCACATCGTGGCGTTTGCTCAAGACCAAGGCGTGGGCGACTTACTGGCAGGGAACATGCTGGCGCTCATGGGACTGTTCGGACTGGCCGGAGTCCTGCTGGCCGGGGCCATGGCCGACGCCCACGGCGCCTCGAAGCCAACTCTTTTGTGCTTCGTCCTTCGCATCGGCCTGTTCGCCTACATTCCATTGTTTCAAGACACCCCGTCGATAGTCGCGGTGGCGCTGTTGTACGGCTTTACGTTCACGATGACGGCGCCGCTGACAGTGGTGTTCGCGAGCAACATCTTCGGGACGGCTAGGTTGGGGACCGTCAGCGGACTGATAAACATGGCCCATCAGGTGGCCGGCGGTCTCGGCGCCCTGTTCGGCGCGATCATATTCGACTGGCGGGACAGCTACGACCTAGCGTTCGTGGTGATGTTGGGGCTGGCGTTCGTCGGTTTGGCGGCGACGGCGGCGCTAAACGAACGAAGACAATACGCTGCGGTTGCGTGAACTCGCGTCTTCCCTCAACGATGTTTCGATCAGTTTGCTCGACCGACGCTTTCCGTCCCCGAGCTAAATAACACAGCATTCACCCCGATTGTCAGCTTCTTGTCAGGTTCCGAATAGGTTTCTAAGCGGTCTCCGTCAGGCACGGATACTCACCGACGCATAACCTATGACTAACAGAATCATGAGGGAGGCGGAACGATGGCAACGCAAAGCATCAAGATACAGGTCGAAGTTACAGGACAAGAACAATCCGCTGGCAAGATCGCAGGATTCGTGGAGACCGTGAAAGAACTGGCGGGCATGTACTTCAACACCAACGGCGATTCCCAGATCATGGATCCAAGCCATCGAGCCATCCTGACTGTCAGGCAGAAGGTGGAAATCGACGCCTACTTGAACAGCGCAGGGCCGAGCTAGCCCCTGTGGTCGGCTAGGCAACAAATCTTCGAATTCGATTAGACGAACCATTCCGGCGAGATGATCCCGCCCCACATCACTATCCGTTTCCGAAAAAGGCGGCGCTCCAAATTGGGGCAGCCGCCTTTTTGCGGGTCCGCGAACCCACCTCCCCGCGCGTGCCCCAACCAGAGATTCCCGAGTCGATTTGGTCGCCATCTGCTGAGCAGCGTCGGCGCCAACGTCAACGATGAAGCCGGGAGCAAAACCGGGCCGCGACCAGATCTCAACGATGCGCCCTCGCATAGTCGCGGCGTCTGCAGATTATGGATGCGGCGCGTTTTGCCGGCAATTGGGTCAGTGTTAGCCTAATGTCAGGTTCTGGGCAGGATTCCGAGAGCTTCCGGTCAGATGTGGATGGCCACTCGGCGATAACCTTGGACTATCAAAACATTCAGGGGGACGAAAATGGCAACGCAAGCAATCGGAGTACAGGTCGAAGTTACCGGACAAGAGAACAACCCCGGAAGGATCGCCAACTTCATCGAGACCGTCAAAGAGCTGGCGGACGTCTACTTCAACACAAACGGCGGCTCCACGGTCTTGGACCCGAACCACCGAGCGAAACTGACCGTGCGCGAAAACCCGGAAGTCGATGCGTACATGAACGGGGTAGGACCAGCGTAAGATCGTCAACTACATTTCGAGGGCGGCGATCAGTCGACGAAGACCCGTTTACCGGCCTGAGCGAGACGGGCCAACGGCAAATCGCAACCCAAACCAACGAAAAGGCGGCGCTTCATTGAAGCAGCCGCCTTTTTGCTTTTCCTGAAACAGCAACTCCGTTCCTTGCCGCCGACTCAAACCGCAAAGCGTTCGGCAACGTCCCCTATCTGTCAATCATCTCGCCTTGCTTCCAACCCGTGACGGCGCCGCAAGCACCGGCATCAATCAGGATTGAAATGATTGCCGCCCGACGAAAGTTGTCCGCGGTCCCACGTCGCCGGTTGCGATTACCAGATCGCCAGTTGGTTCGAGATCCCTGAATGTCGGCTTAATGTCAGGTTCTCGGCAGGTTCCGGTGAGCTTAGGGTCAGGCGAGGACGACCGCCAACCTATAACCTTGGATTATCAAAACATTCAGGGGGACGCAAATGGCAACGCAAGCAATCGGATTGAACGTCGAAGTTATCGGACGAGAGCACAACCCGGGAAAGATCGCCAATTTCATCGAGACCGTCAAAGACCTCGCTGGCGTGTACTTCAACACCAACGGCGGCTCCACGGTCTTGGACCCCAGCCACCGTGCCAAGCTGACCGTCGAAGAGAAGTCGGAAGTCGATGCGTACATGAACGGGGTCGGACCAGCGTAAGATCGCCAAATACACTTTCGGGGTGGCGAGGAATCGACGAGGACCCGTCCATCGACCTGAGCGAAACGACCCACCGGTAAATCGCAACCCGCACCAAAGAAAAGGCGGCGCTTCAATGAAGCAGCCGCCTTTTTGCTTTTCCTGAGATGTCCGTCGTCCTAACGAATCACTCCGTCGTGTCCGCGACCCAAGATTCATCGTGGGCCTCGAGCCTGACCCCTGCACCCTTTACGCTCGTCTCGCAGGTGGGACAGTAGTAGATGACATTCATTGCCGACCCGCATTCGGTGTGGGCGAGCACGATGTCGTCGGACAAGTACTTCGCTCCCCACACGGCTAACGCGCCGGCGACGATGCCGAGCTCGTGGCCTTTCTTCGTCAACCGGTACTCGGCTCGCGGAGGGTGATCGCTGTAGAACCTGCGCTCGACAACGTCGTAGTCCTCGAGCGTCTTAAGCCTGTCTGACAGCACGTTCGGAGCGATGCCGCCAACCGATTCCTTCAACTGAGCGAAACGAGTCCGTCCTCGCAAAAGCTCCTGGAGGATCAGGATCGTCCAGCGTTCGCCGACGAGCTCCAGAGCTCGAGCGACCGGTCCGGACTGAACGTAAGTTTTGGCCATTTTCCTCCTCCCAAGCCGCGCGCTTCAAGTCGAAGTGTTGACACCGCGCAGTAGATAGCATAATACTATCAACTTGCACGACGCAATACAGTACGGTTTCCGAACGGAGTCCAATTTGATCGGACCGATGTGCCGGTACGAACCGGATTGTAGCAAACGGACGACATTGATGAACGGCAAAGGATTCGACAGATATCGATAATATGTGGATCCCGACGCGGGACGGTTTCCAAGCAACAGAGCCGAAACGTGGCCTACTGCGGGGCCTCAGATTCACTCATGGCGGTTGTAACTCCCGCAACAAAGTATGAAAACTAGGCTTGGCCCTGAAGGGCCAGAGCACAATTGACTTGGTGGGCTCGGCCTTCAGGCCGACCCTGCGCTGCTATTTACAAACCAATGAGAGCATTTGGGGCGCCATCACTCCCTCAGGCGTTGGCCTGCATGCGGAGAACAGGGGTTGCGAC
>JASMDM010000094.1 GCA_030752795.1 SAR202 cluster bacterium
GCCGCTCCGTCATTTGCTGCGATCAGAGCCGACCGTCGGTGTTGTCTTGTTGCGGCTCGGCCGGTACGCGGTCGGTGTGGTGCGCGGAGACAAGCTCATCGCGTCCAAGACCGCGACGCGCCACGTGAAGAACCGCCACCGTGCCGGAGGTCAGTCGCAGCGCCGATTCGAGCGCAGCCGCGAGCGTCTTATTCGTGAGCTCTATGACAAGACCTGCGAGATTGTCGGCGACAAATTCTCACCGTATCGAGGCAGTATGGACTACGTCATGCTCGGAGGCGAACGCCACACGTTGGATGGCCTGATCATCCGGTGTCGGCGGTTGCAGGACTTGAAGGGCAAGACGCTGCATCGCTTGCTTCCGGTGGACAGTCCGAACCGGAAGGCGTTGGAGGGCATCGTCCGGGAGGTTTGGAAGAGCCGGGTGTATCGGATTGAGGGGTAGGACGCGATACGCACACGGCAGGGTGGCGTCGCTTATCTCACGGCACGGGCGCATGGTTGGTTCGGTGAAGGTCCTTCGACAGGTCCCGACAAAGCCGGGATCTCGATGCGTCGGGACTTCCAAGTAACGGCCCTCATCTCGCCATCCCGAGCCGCAGCGAAGGATCTGGTCGTATGCGAAAAATGTCTCCCTGCGCGGCCCAAGATTCTTCGGCTGCGGCCTCAGAATGGCGATATTTCAAGCGCCGTTGCTGTCTAATGCATTGTCCGTCCTGCGGACACAACGTTGCTCAGGACGAACGGATTAGGGGTGGAGGCCGGGTGATAGCAGCGGCTTTGCGTCGCGCCACTCAGGCGTGGGCGCCGATCGACGGAACCCCAGGAACCTCGGAGCGGCGAGCGTCAGCCGTTTGCGGTCATTGCGCTGTGTAGCCGCCGTCGACGGCTAGGGGTGTGCCCGTGACGAACGACGATTCGTCGGAGGCGAGGTACAGGGCGGCGTTGGCGATCTCCTCCGGACGCCCGAATCGACCCATCGGGTGGCGCTCTTCCAGGAAGCGATAGACCTCGTCGTCCTCTTTCAGCATGGCGGTTAGGTTGGTGTCGACGAAGCCCGGACAGATGCAATTGACGCGGACGTTCTTGGCGGAGGAGGCGACGGCGAGGTTGCGGGTAAATTGCACCACTCCTCCCTTTGACGGGTTGTACGGGCTGAAACCGCTGTCGAAGCCCGCGGGATATCCGACCAGTCCCATGATGGATGACAGATTGATTATCGAGCCGCCACCGGCCTTCTCCATCTCAGGGACGGCGAACCACGAAACGAGATACGTTCCTTTCAGGTTCACGTCGAGCACCTTGTCCCAAAGATCCTCCGGGGATGCGCCGGACGGCAACGCGTTCCGACCGGATACGCCAGCGCTGTTCACGAGCACGTGGAGGCCGCCGAAGGCTTCGACCGCGGCCTGCACCATTCGCTCGGCGTCGGCTCCATCTGTGACGTCTCCGGTCACGACGGTCGCTTCGCTGCCCGCAGTTCGGACGGCCTCGGCGGTTTCCTCGGCGCTGTCCCGGTTCATGTCCGAGAGCGCGATGCGAGCTCCCTCGCGGGCGAAGAGCGTTGCGGACGCCCGCCCGATTCCGGATCCTCCGCCTGTGATCAACGCCACTTTGTTTTCGAGTCGCATTTGTGTCTCCTCAGATGTGCTAGTCGCCGATTGGTCGGGACCATGCGACACCACCTCCGGCGATGCCGAATCCGGCCCAGTGTATCAAAACGTGTCGGTGTTTTTGGGCCCGGCGCGAATCGTCAGAGACGAACTTTGGCGTCCTGACCAGACTTACAACGGATGGCCTTGAGCCTGGCTAGAACCGGACTTACAATTGGTGCGGAACCACATGAAAGGTGCTCTCGCCTGTCGCGTATTCCGCCGACGGAACGGGAGCGCTCTCGATAGGAGCGACGTACATGACCGAAGACGATAAACACGACGAGTCACAAGAAACATCATCATCGCTGGCGGGGCCTCGTATTCTGCCGGAATTCAGATCGGCCCGGACGACTTGGTGTCCGTCGCGCATGGCGGACATCGGCCCAACGCAGTGCTGTTCAACCCCACCGATGAGCGGCTCGTTTCCCAGGCACGCGTCTATGGCGATATGTCCGACCAAGAACGAGAAGGTGTTCTCGCCGAAGCGCAGCAAATCGTCGCCCAAGCGGAACAGGCCAACTCGGAAGGCAAGGCCGCATCTCGAGCCGGCCCCGATGTCGCCGTCCCGTTGTCGAGCGGAGGGATGGCGTTTTTCAGCCAATTGGGCGTCGTGCGGCGTCCCGACCTCACGATGTATTTCATCGATGGTTTCGACAAGAATCGCGACGGATTGGCGTTTAACGAAGACAATCAAGCCTTGTTTACGGATGTCTTCCGCAACGTTGCCGCTCGACTAGTTGAGCATTTCGAGTCGGGCGAGACCGTTGTCCAGTCGGACCGCCAGGTTTGCGACGCGCCGAGACGAACGTTCCACGCCCGGCAACTATTGTTTGGCGCCCGCTACGTGCAAGTCCCGCTCATGTGGCGGCAGCTCACGTTCGATCTTCCCGAAGACCAGCGCACCGGAGTTCCCGACATTCTTGAGGTGTCGATTCCCGATTGGCTGAACGACCTCGGGTTGGACGATGAATTGAAAGAGCGAATCAAAGAGCCCGGACTCGCCCAACTTATCTTCAAAGCGCCCACCAAAGGATTGTCGCTTCACCTTGGGTTCGACTACGTGGGCGAGCACAAGATGGGCCCGCTATCGATTGCGATGTTCCTGGCAAAAGAAACCAACGGACTTGCAGTCCAGGCCGCGCTGAGCGTGGCTCGCGCCAAGTCCACTGCCGGCGCCCTGAAGAACACCGCGCTCGTCACCATCGGGCCGTCGCTGCATGGCAAGAGCACGTTGACGATCATGATGGAGCTGGCGAACAGCGAGTTGGGCGAGCGACTCGGGTTGTCGGACGATGCGGTAGAGGGCGTCTACCCGATGAACGACGACATCGTTCTGGTGCGGCCGCTGGCAGAGCCGATGGAATCGGAACGCGATAGCGGGCGCTACCGAATATCGCACGGAATCGACGGCACCGAGAACAACTTCTACGCGATGCCGTTCGGTGTATCTGAGGCCGACGATCCGATAACCTACGATGCGATCAGAGGCTCCGTGGACGACCCGAACGCGAACGAGTTGCTGGAAAACACTCCAACAAATCTTGGCGATTCGACGCCGAACTTTCTCGAAAACCCCGTCCGCAACATGCGGGCCGTGCTCTCACGCAGCCGCCTCCGCAAGATGAAAGACGTGGATCACCTGTTGGCGGCCATCACCGGACAGCGAATGAGCGAATCGGCGTACGTGCCTATGGAGGGCATGGACCGCGTATTTTGGCAGGCCGTGATGCGCCAAAATACTGTCATTCCTCCTTTGCGAAAGCTTAGCCTCAAACAGTACGTTCGAGTGCTCATGTACGGCGAGGCGGTGCAGATGGGCACGGCGATCGGCGCGATCGGCAGGCCGTACGTGGAGTATTTCTCCGACCCGTTCATCATCGGACTCGAAGACGAAAACGCAAATCTGACGCATTACATTCTGCAACAGATGGCTCGGGGAGGAATGCCCCAGGAGTACTACGTTTTCAACACGGGCGGCATCGGAGCCGACTCAGATGAGGAGTCCAGCGGCGCTCTCTACAAAGAGATTACGAAAGACCTGACCTTGATGCTTCGGGAGGCGCTGCTCCGGGACGCCGTGAAATTCGAATTCGACGGCACGCTACGGTCTCAAGTCGCTGTCGCCATCGTCGATGGGCAGGGCAAGGAAATCCGGGATCTGAGGAGCGATTGGTTGCCTAGCGAGATCTATGGCCGTGACGAATAAGTTGAGCGTGTTGCTCAACTGCTGCGAAGAAGGTACTACGGACGCGACTCGCAAGACAGGGCGGGCATATTGCGCTACACCAAGGTCAGCGACGCGGTGATCGATATGGCCGACATCCCGCCGCCTGAGAATGAGCGCGAGCTATCTTGGCTCCTGTCGTACTATTGGCACGTAAACAATCCGTATGACTCAGCGGTTGAGCTCGCCAACGCGCGCGGTCAGGGACGATCTCCGGCGCCGCATGTGCTGCGGTCGCTGCAATGGGTCTGCGAATCCGCGTCGGCTCGAGGGTTGAATCTGTCGGTTGACAGCCAGGACGCGCTCCAGAGCCTGGGGCTTCGTAACGGTTAGGCCGGATCGCTCACTCGGACGCCTAGACGAGCCCGGATCGTGCCAGTCTGCACAGCGGTGTGGTCCTACGGATTGCGCACGGATGGTTGAGCCGGTAATCTCACGGCTTTGACACGCCACGATTCTTCTGACCGTTGCGTGAAGCCTTAGAATCTGCTTTGCAGGCGTATTGAAAGACGAGGAGATCGCCCCGCGCGCCGAACTCAGGCATGTGTCCGACACCGCCAAGAAGGAGTTGCATCGAAGTGTCTGGCGATAAATCAATGGCTTCAGGTGATTCGACCGCCGGCAAAGTCGGCATGTTCGCGCCAAGCCGCAAGCGCTCGTGGCTCACCGGAGCGATGTTATTGACGCTGTTGTTGGTTGGCGTGGTGCTCGGGTCCTGCACGGATCCTGCTCCGGCGCCCACGCCGACCCCTTCGGGGAGCGTGCCTGTGCCGACCGCGACGCCGAACACGCCTCCTGCATCGGCGCCGCAAACCCAACCCACGCCGATCCCGCCCCCGACCGCGTCGCCGCCTGCTCCGGCGCCAAACGTTGCACCAACGCCGCCGCAACCGACGGCGACGGTGCTGGTCCCGCCCGTCCCGCCGATTCCGGCATTCCCGGCGCTCTCGTCTACGCCGCCTTCGCCGCCATCCGGCCCAACCGCGACGCCCGTGCCCGGAGCACCCATCGCATCGGCCGTGCCGACGGCTACCATCGCGGTGGATCTAGGAGCCGCTCGACAAGCGTATCCGCCGGATGTCACTCGGCCGATGTTGGCTGGCGATATTTCCGCTCCTCTCGGGTTTGACGGATGCGTCGCTGAGCCGATCGGGCAGGCGGCGCTCAACGCACTACGGACAGCCGGAGCGTCGGCCTCCGGCGAAGAAAACGACGTGGCCGCAGGGTGTCTTCTGTTGCTCGGGTACGTCGTCGGCCCCGAGCCGGCGGCGGTTGCTGCCACAGCGACTCCGGTCCCGCCCGTGCCCACCGTGCCGCCGTTTACGTTGGCCGAGGCGACTCCAACGCCCACCGTCGACGCGGCGACTGCCCGATCGACGTACCCGCCCGAGGTGACGCGGCTCGTGTTCGGCGGGCAACTCACGCCACCGACTGGATTCGACGAATGCATGGCGGGCGCGATTGGTCAAGACGCGAAACCGAGAATTTTCAAGGCCGTTGAACGCCGAGCAGGGCAGAGGTATAATCGCCTTAAGGGACGCGAGTAATTGTGTTCGTCAATGGTTTATATACGTATGAGAAGCTGGAAACGTAAGGAGAGCCAACGCCATGGGCATGGTCAAAGTTCAACTCGTCGATATGGTGAACGGAGAATCGCTGACTACCCCGGATCAACCGGCCGAGCTCGATGACGCCATCGAGGCCGCCGAGTTGGTCCAGCAGATACTGAACTTCGTCGGGCAACTCCCCGAAGGCCATCTCGTCGATCCTAAAGCGACGAAGATTGTGAACAAGTCCAGACGGGCGGAGTTGAGCTCGAATCAGACGCTGTCCGACGTGGGCACGGAGACTGGCGACACGCTGGCGTTGTACTACAGCACCGTGTTTGGTCGGGCGTAGCTCGCGAGAGGGAGGTAACCGGTCCGCAATTGAGCGGACTGTTTGCGGTTCACGAAACCTCCGCGGACAACGTCGCCGCGGCTCAATTTCGGATCATTCAGATTCCGGGTGATTTAGAAAACCATGCGATCAATAAGAGACCAACGACTCAGCAACGACTACGAAGAATTGATGCGGCTCGCACGGCAGCTCAACCAAGGTGGCCGCACAAAGCTCGAAGTGAAGCCCACGGGGGGAAGGCCCTACCAGGCGTATAACCTCTACTACCACTGCGCGGCTTACGTCGACGAGCTCGGAACGGTGCGACAGCGCCATCAACTGTTTCTGGAGTTTCCGCGAGCCTACCCACTGGAGGCGCCGCCCACTTTCAAGCGCGTGTCACCGTTGTTCCATCCCAATATCTACCCGCATGGGGTGTTTTGTTTGGGCTTCGAGGGTGAGCGCAAGTGGCGATCGGGCATCTCGCTGGAAAGCTTGATGCTGCACGTCAGCCGGCTGATCAGATTCGATCCGGATTTGGTTAACTTGGACCCTCCAGCGAATCGGACCCAGGATTTCTGGCAGGACTGGATATCGAAGTTCTCTTTGCCCGCGGACAACGATTCGTTTGTGCTGGGCGAGGAGCCCGATCTTGCGCGCGTGAGCACGTTGCCCGCACAACCCGATGAGAGCCGAAGAGAAGCGCCGACTCCACCGGCCAGGCGCGCCATACGGATCGGCACAACGCGCGGATCGGCTGATACGGATTCGGCGGCGCCGCCTGCGCCAGCGGGGCGGCGGCAGCGCCCGTCTGGACCAATCCGGATATCAAGGAACGCCCCTGGATCGTGATCGACGTCCGAAGTTATATGAACATAGCGAGCCTCAGATGGAAGTAAGCCTTTCTCGCCATCCGATTCCGTACCAGCTTCCGCTGGGGAGCGATGGATACGAGCGCATCGTCGTGGACGGTACGATCGCCTCGAAGCAGTTGCTCGTGTTTCTGTCGCACGACGTGTACGACTTCATTCGCGATCAGTCGCGCGAAAGCGCACCGCGAGAGATCGGCGGCGTGCTACTGGGCCAATACTGCGTCGACGCCGACACCAGGTTCGTCATTGTTCCGACTGCCGTCGCGTGTGACTTGGGTTCGGCTACGCCGGCCAGCATCCAATTTCCGCCGGAATTTTGGCAGCAGGTCGAAGAGGTTCATACTTCCGAATTTCCGGGTCTGTTGCGCATCGGCCCGTACCATTCGCATCCCGGATACGGGGTCAGTCCATCGGGCACGGATCACGCGACGATACTGGGAGCCTTCTCACGGCCCCACCACATAAGTTTGATCTACGATCCGCATTCGGACCAGATAGGCTACACGTGCTGGGACGATGGCGCACTCAAGCCCCCCGCGGGTTGTTTTGTCTACGAGCACCGACAACCCGACGACCTGGTTAAGCAGCTCATGGAAGCGCGGCCTGACTGAAGCGTGAACCGCTTCTAGGTCCCCGCTGTTTGGAGGAAGGATCGTTGGCCGAGTTACTGCAAATATTCGTACGTTCACCGGGAGGAGCGCGGTTCTTCACGTGGGAGCCGCCGACGAACGAAACTCCGGTCGCGCACCTTTTCGAGTCGCTTCGACTGGAGTATCCGGAAGCGAAACACGGACCGATCGATCTCGTCGATGAGTCGTCCGGCAAGATGGTCAGTCCGACCCTTCCTGCCCGAGCGGTCGACAATCGGGTTCTCGCGGTCCGCACCAGGTATATAACCGACGCCGTCGCCCAGGCCGATGCGCTACAGAAGCAAGAAGGATCGGCTTTCGACTACAACCACGAACCAGGCGCTTCAACTATCGAACTGGTATTTCGGTCGCCGGGCTTGGACCGCGTCGACTCATTGGATGGCAGCGGTGTGGTGGTCAAAGGCCATCACCGCGCGATGTTGATTCTGCCGGGAGACTTTCCGGCGAAGCCGCCGCACATACTGTGGCAGTCATCGGTATTTCATCCCAACCTGTCCGTCGATCTGGCTGTGTGGCCACCCGGTTACGATTGGGCGCGAACGCCGTCGTCGTTGGGCCTGGTCGGGGCGCTGATGGATACTCTGTCCGGAGCCAATGTACGGATCAGCGGACGTTTTGTATTTTGGCGCCGTCGTGAAATCAATCGCAGGGCCGCTGGTTGGTATCGAACCAACCGACGAGGAGTGGCAGCGTTGGCCGCGTGGTCTCGATACGCTGCCGAGGCGCCGATTGCCGGCTACCCCCTGGATTCGACGGAAGTCGACTGGGAGCTCCGAGGCGAACTGAGCGGAACCGGCTCGACGGTTTTCCTGTCCCGCCGGGCCATCGCAGGCATGCCGGAATTCGGGAGCAGGGGCGCGGCGTGGCTGATCGGCCAAAAAAGCAGTCGCGGTCAGTCTGACTGGCTCTACGTCGACCGTTTGGCGCCAGGGGCTGACCAAGGCTCGCCGGCGCCGGCGAGCGCTGTCGGCGTGTTGCTCGGTCCCACCGGCAACGGGAGCGTGACGGAACAATACGTTTCGTTGCCTCTACGGGCCCGCGTGTTGGATGGCAACGTTGTCTTGCGACTCAACTCTGGGTCCGATGATCTGACCGGATTCATGGTGGAGGCCGAAGAGTTCGCCTCCGACGAGCGGGTGTCCTCCACGACTCAATCGATCGGCCATCCAATCACGATTCGCGGCCCGTCTCCGCAACAGTCCGACGGGTCCGGCGGCGCCGACGAACCGGAGTCCGAGGCGGAGGTTGCCGAGTCCGTTGAACCGGAGGTCGCGGACCGATTGTTCCCGCGAGACCTGGAAGCTCCGGTGTGCATGTACTGTGGTATCGTGTGTGTTCGGAGCGAGGATTGGGGCGCCTGTCCGGATTGTGGTTTCGTGGTGCACGAGGAGTGTTTACACCAACTAGGGGGGTGTCCGAATACGGATTGCCCGCGCAGCGTCCTGAAGTCTCAGCCGGTGGATGAGTCGTGACTGAGAGGTCGGAACCGACGCGTTGTGAAGGATCGTCATGGTTGAACCGGTAGAAATAGGAAACCAACACCCTGAGTCGTCCGTCGGGGAGATGGACTCCGACCTGCGTCACGAAATAGATCTCGTCGATCGGCTGCTCAACATCGACGAAAAGTTGCGCCATATGGAAGGCGTCGCCGACCACCCGGGATTGACCTCGGCGAGGATATCCAGTCACCTGTCGGTGCGCCGTCTGAAAACCGAGATCAACGACCGGATTTTCGACCTACGAAATATTGAGCAGCAGTTGACTCGGATCGAGGACCAGCTAGGGCAGCACGCCGCCGAACCGGTGGATCTAACTTTGCAGCAAACCCTCAACGTGGTCCAAAATCTTCGAACCGTTGCCGTAGCCATCCCGGACGACGAAAGGGTGGCGGACGTTTCCACGAGCGTGTGCGAAGGTCTTGAGTCATTCGTGATATCGGTGCTTCCGTCGGTCGAGTCCGAAGACGACGACGGCTCGGAAGACGGGCCGAGTCCCGCGGATCTGACCATGGCGCTGGAGGTGATCGAAGCCATCCGGACGTGCCCAGGCGGAGATCGAACAGCCATCTACCGGTCGCTCCGGCAGCAGTTCTTGGACTCGGCGTGCTACTCGGCCTGGAAGCGGGTGAACCGGCTGTCCGATATGCGGCTAGACCTCGCAACGAAGAAAGAGTACCTACACGGCGCACTGACGATCTGGCAGCTTTTGCCGGACCTGAGCGAGAACGCTGGCAGCCCGCGTCTTAGCCGGCTCCCCGAAGAGATGCACAGAACAGTCCAGCAGGTGTTGCTCCGCCATGTGATAGGCTCCGTGGACACTGGGGACTTGGATAGCCTGGTCGACACCGCACTGCTGACCAAAGAGCTTGCCGACGAATATCTCGAAATGATTCCGGCGATTTCGCTCCCGGACGCTCAGACGACGTTGGGCGTTCAGGCGGCTGAGGCTATCGTTCGCAGAATCAGAGTCGAGTTGTCCACTGTACGTACGCATCGCGACTTAGAGCTCTGTTTGAGTGCGGTCTCGATTTTGAAGACGGTGGCCGTTCTCGAAGAGGACGAACGCATCGCGAATCTTGCGCGTCCGATATCGCGGGCAAAGTGGCGGCTTAGGTTTCTCGGCGCTCTGGCCACACTTCGCAGAGCTTCATTTCCTACTTTCATCGGTCTGGTAGGCGTCGGATCATTGATAGCTGGATATATCGGGCTCGCCGTGCTGATTCAGCGGTTGTATGAAATCAATCTCCCGCTTGCCCCATGAATGAAGAAACCCCGCAAACCCGTCGGCCGTTCAGAATAACGCGACGGGGAGACACGTCCAGCCGTCCGGCTGTAGCGCATGCGTCGGACGCGATTCGAGTATCGCGGAAGACCGTCCGTCCGCTTCGCATCATCTCACCCCCGGACGGAGCCGCAGTCGACGGATTCGCCGCGACGATCAAAGGCAGCGGGAACCCCGGAGACACGCTCAAACTTTCTTGCTCGTCGATCAAGTCGGTGAAGTGCCGGGTCAAAAACGATGGGTCATGGACGATGTCCGACATCGCGTTCGCACAAGGTCCTCAGGAGGTAACCATTGAGAACCTCGACCACCCTGGGAACGGCGCGACGATCCGGTTATTCGTATCGCAAATTCCGGCGATAACGGTTGCCTCGCCGTTGCCGGGAGAGACCGTAGAGGCCAAATTCATCGAAGTGACGGGCAAGGCGTCTCCCGGAAGGTTGCTTTGCCTTCGATTGGGTCGTAAGACTCAGACGGAACGGGCCAGCGAATCAGGGTCGTTCCGATTTAGCGACGTCGAGCTCCCGGCGTGGGGCGACCAGCAGTTGATGTTGTACTACGCCGAAGTGCCCAGCGAGGGCAACACCGACATCGAGTTGCATTGGCCCGGTCTCGATCTGCCGTCGCTGGTAGACCCGGTGACACGTTCGCACCTGAAGCCCGGCGCCGACATCGTTCGATGCTCCAACTGCTACACGTATTGCTATCGGGCGACGTGGGTGCGAGTGGGGAAATGCCCTCGCTGCGACACGTCGAAGGATTATTGGACACGGACGGTGCCGATCTTTCACACACCTCGGGCCAACTTACGAATGTAGCGTCCGGTCGGAGAAACAGCTTGGATCGATATACGAGGCTCGTTGAGCTCGGTTGGAACATGGACCTGCTTCGCCGCGGGACAGTTCTGGTCGTCGGCGCGGGAGCGTTGGGGAACGAGATAATCAAGAACCTGGCATTGGCGGGCGTCGGCAACGTGTTGGTGGTCGACCTTGACGAGATCGAGACTCATAACCTGACACGATCCGTCTTGTTCCGCGGCTCAGACGTCGGACGCCGCAAAGCGGAAGTGGCCGCGATGGCCGCCGCGGACATCGAACCACGGATAAACGTTCGCTGGTTCGATACGCCGGTCCAAAACACGCTGGGACTGGGCGTGTTCAGGAACGTGGACGTCGTCCTAGGGGGCCTGGACAACATTCAGACTCGGCGTGACGTCAACAGGGCGTGCATGCTCACCGAAACGCCGTTCATCGACGGCGGGCTTTACTTCCTGGATGGAGACGTGCGAACGTTTCTGCCCCCTTTTCCCGTGTGTTTCGATTGCACGATGACACAAGATGAACGAGACGCGGGCTGGCGTCGATGGTCGTGCCTCGGCCTCCTCGGAGACGGAGGCGCGGGCGTGGGGCCGACCGCTCCAACCGTTGCGTCGATGATCGGTGGACTGCAGGTGCAGCTCGCGCTCAAGTACCTACACCGCGACTATGACGGGCCGTACGAGATGCAGGTTCCCAACGGCGTCAGAATTCGATTCAACGGGTTCGCTGACGAATACGAACGATGGGACCTGAACCGTGAGGCCGATTGTCCGACTCACTTGACCGCGATGCCGTTTCCCGATGCCTCGATTATGTCGATACCCCACGGGAATGACATCCCCGCGGCTCAACTGCTTGAGATCGCGCAATCCGAGCTCGGACCGGAGGCGTACATCGAGCTCGGATTCGATGTCGTCCATAGTTTGCAGTGCGTTCAATGCGGCCGGAGTGAGGCGTCAGACCGGCGTCGAGGCGCTCTTGGAATCGCTGAGACGATGTGCCCAACATGCACGCCGTCGGCTTGCACCGAATGTGGTCAAGCCATTGCAAAAACCATCGTCAGCAGACCGGACCTCGTCTTCCCTGACAAAGTGGATTGTGCCGAATGCTTCGGGTCCAATCCGCTTGTGCTTCGCGACGCACAAACCTTGAATCGCATCGAACCTGACTCCGCCGCTCTTGCATACACACTGGCGGGATTGACGGTGCCGATGATGGATATCCTGGAAGCCAGGGACTTCGACGGACAGAAAAGCGTGTTCATTCAACTTGACGGAGATCGTGAAAAAGTGTTCGGACCCGCCTAGTCTGATCAACCCGACCGATCACGGAACGAGAGGGAACCACCGATGCCAATACGAATAGTCAGAGATGACACTCCGAGAGAAGCGAGACCCGACAACGACGCGGACTTGCCAGCGATCGTCGTGAAACCACCTGGATCCAACGGCTCGTCGCCTATGGAGCCGCCTCGAGACGAAGCCAAACAGCCGCCGATGGACGCCAAGAAGGGCGGCGACGAAAACGGTGTGCCCAAGCCGACGACCTGGGCGATGGTCGCGTGTAAGTGCACGTC
>JASMDM010000095.1 GCA_030752795.1 SAR202 cluster bacterium
TCGGCGGTATCACAAAGCGTTGAGCAACGTGACCCCTTCCGACGTCTTGAACGGTCGGCAGGAACAGATCCTGGAGAGACGGAAGGAGGTTCAGACCCGAACGATAAAGCGACGACGATTGTACAATCATCAACTCAGAGAGCTCGCGATATCAGCTCAAAGTCTCTATTAACAATCTGTCCCGTTTCTGCTGACAGCCAACACACACAGTCGGCGGTTCCGGAACATGAAAACATGAGTGCGGCGGTTTATGATTTCACCGCGAAGGGGCTGGTGTCGTAAGTGCGCTCTCCAATCAAGCGGTCGAGGCCCAACTTCGGCCCAAATCTATGCCCGGCCGTTGCCGGACTGCCCTCCGCTTTCCGCCGTCAGCCCCTTCGTGATATCATCTGCCGTACGTGAATCACAGGCTGGCGCGCGCCTAATATGGGCTACGAATGCCGGCTCAGCCAACTCGACTTCGACACTCATTCAAGATGCGAAAAACCCTGGAGGAACCGATGGCCACGGAAAGCAAGATCAACCTCAAACGCAAGAGCAGCGTCGTCAGCGACGGGCCGTCGCGGGCGGGCGCGCGCGCCATGCTGCGTGCCGCGGGGCTCCGCGACGACGATATGGACAAGCCGTTCGTGGCGATCGCCAACCTTGCGTCCGACGTGACGCCGTGCAATGTCCATCTCGACCGTATCGCCCAACGAGTCAAGAAAGGCTTGTGGCATGCCAAGAGCGTGCCGTTCATGTTCGGCACCATCACCATCAGCGACGGCATCTCGATGGGCACCGAGGGCATGAAGGCATCGCTTGTCAGCCGCGAGGTCATCGCCGACTCGATCGAGACGGTAACCTTCGGCGAAAGCATGGACGGCCTCGCGGTCGTCGCGGCCTGCGACAAGAACATGCCCGGCGCGATGATGGCCATGGCTCGGCTGAACGTTCCGTCGTTGTTCGTCTACGGCGGCTCGATCCTGCCCGGAAACTGGCAGGGCAAGGACATCAACATCCAGGACATGTACGAGGCGATCGGCGCGCACTCCCAGGGCAAGATTACGCTCGACGAGCTCACCGGCATGGAGCGCGTCGCGTGCCCAGGTGAAGGGGCTTGCGCGGGAATGTTCACGGCCAACACGATGGCGTCGGCAATCGAGGCGATGGGCATGTCGATCCCAGGCGCGGCGTCAGTTCCGGCGACCAGCGCCAGTATAGAGGACATCGCGTTCAATGCCGGGCAGGTCATCCTGAAGCTGCTCGAGACGGACCTCAAGCCCCGCGACATCATGACCCGAGACGCGTTCGAGAACGCCATCAGGGTCGTGCTGGCGATGGGCGGGTCGACGAACGCGGTGCTCCATCTGCTGGCGATCGCCCACGAAGCCGATGTCGAGCTCTCGATCGACGACTTCGACCGGCTATCGCGCACGACGCCGTACCTCACCGACCTCCGCCCGGCGGGAAAGTACGTGATGCCTGACATGGACAAGTCCGGCGGCGTACCCGTGCTCATGAACCAACTCCTGAAGGCGGGATTACTTCACGGCGACGCGATAACGGTGACAGGGAAGACGCTGGAAGAGAACTTGGCCGAGTTCGACACGGAGCCCGACAGCCGCACGATCTACCCCATATCGAACCCCAGGAGCCCGACCGGCGGACTCGCGATCCTGAGAGGCAACCTGGCTCCGGACGGCGCGGTCATGAAAGTTTCCGGCACCAAGCATCTCAACCACGAAGGCCCGGCCAAGGTCTACGACGGCGAGCGTGCGGCATTCGAAGCCGTAACCCGAGGCGAGATCCAGCCCGGCGATGTCCTCGTGCTCCGGTACGAGGGACCGAAGGGCGGCCCTGGCATGCAGGAGATGCTCGCGGTGACCGGCGCGATCATGGGCGCTGGGCGTGGCGACGACACCCTGCTGCTCACCGACGGCCGCTTCTCCGGCGCCACGCACGGACCGATGATCGGCCACGTTGCTCCGGAAGCCGCGGTCGGCGGTCCGATCGGGCTGGTGCAAAACGGCGACATCATCGCTTTGGACGCTGAAGCTCGCGAGCTCAACGTCAAGGTTTCCGACGAGGAGATGGAACGTCGACGCTCCCAGTGGACTCCGCGGGACAACGGATATAGCCACGGCGTGATGGCCAAATACGCCAAGCTCGTGTCCTCGGCATCCCTGGGCGCAGTTACAACGCAGGCTGAGTGACCCGAGACGAACCTGTGATTCGAGAGGACCGCTATGAACGGCGGCTGCATTATTTCGATTCGACCGATCCCCAACTTCCGGCGAGTCAGAGCTGATCGCGAACGGACTGCTCTGCGAGACGATGTCGTAAGGGAGGGTTTCAAACCCTCCCGCCTGATTCCGAGCATAAAGAGGCTTTACACGCGGGTACAACGCTCTCTACGATGCTTTGCGGTGTTTATTCATGCGGTACACCAGGAGGGTTTGAAACCTTCCCCTACGGAGCTCCAGACACTGGCATGGGGTTCAAATCCAGATTTCCCAGATAGGTTAAATTGGTGATTGGCGTTCCGGTGATTACTATGAATCATCTGCTTATAATATGGTCATGATAGACGCATAAGTGCTATAATACACCCATGAATATAGGCTTGAGCTTCTGATTACGTAATCACTCTGGAGGCACCGAATGGGTGACGGCGAAAAGATCCCTCTCAAGCACTTTGACCCGAAAGTCCGCCTGGATTTTCGGGGTGCTACCATCACTTCGGACGCAGGACTGCTGGCATGCAGAGAGCTTGATCACGCCCTGAGCCTGACCGACTCTGCCGACGACTTCCTCAAAGAGAGTCGAACCGGTA
>JASMDM010000096.1 GCA_030752795.1 SAR202 cluster bacterium
TGGTACATTATCTCTCCGCCGTTTGCATCACGACCGGAACGGTTTCTGGCAGCCACGGCTACGACGACGACGGCGTGTACACCGTCACGGGCTGCGTGACCGACGACGACCAGGCCACGACCTGCGACACCTTCACGGTCACGGTCCACAACGTGGCCCCGGCATTCGACGACTCGGTGTTCCTGGGTTCGGCGGTCACGTTCGCCAGCGGCGACGACGCCTTCCTTGGCCGAAAGGGAGTCGAACAGACTCACGCGGCGCAGGCCAGCGACATCGGGTCCGACGATCTGCGATACGACTGGGCGTTCACGTACGACCCTGACAGGTTGGGCGGCTCGCTGCCGCCCAACCCCGGAACCGAATCGACCACCACGTTCAACGACAGCTCGGCCCCCGGAACCCTGCCGTTCACCGACCCGGCTCGAGAAGAAGGGGCCGGCTCGCATCCAGACGAGACGTTCCCGTTCACATCCAGCGACACCGCAAGCGTGACGTTTACGGGACCTGGCGTCTACGTCGTGGATTTGGACGTAACCGACAACGGCGGAACCGATTCCGCGTCCCTGCCGAAGCTGGTCACCGACGATTGTGACTGCACCGAAGGCTTAGGATTCTGGAAGAAGGAATTCAAGGAGCGATCCGACAAAGACAATAAGAAGGTCGAAAAGGGCCAGTTGATCGACGAACCAACGCTGGCGGCGTACCTGGACATCATCAGGTTTGCGTCCAGTCACTTCGACGAGGCAGGTGTCCCGCTGACGACTTTCATCGACGCGGGCAAAGTCCTCAATCCTGAGAAGCACCGCGGTTCCGGCAGCGGCAAGGGCTCAAGCCGCGGCCCGTCCGACGCCACCAACGAGTCGGCCACGGGTTCGAGGAAGAAGAAAGGCGACAACACTAACGAAGACGAGTCCGATTCCCGTACCGGTACGCGCGGCAACATCGCCAAGAAGCGTGAGGATGCGCTAAAGCATACGCTGTCCGCATGGCTAAACTTCGCCAAGGGCGCGGTTGAATGGGACGAAGACATCGTCGTCGAACCGGGCCATACTCATTCGGGAACAGGCTCGAAGGCGCATAAGCCGCGACTGGTTATGCCGTTTAACGACGTCATTGCCGAGATCGAGGCGATCCTGAACAACCCAGACGCCACGCACGATGAGCTGGTCCACGCCAAGGACCTCGCCGAGTCGATCAACAAACACGACAAGGACAACCCTGACTGCACAGGCAAGGGTTCGGGGACCGGAACCAGCTCTAGCCCCGGGTCGAAGAATGGAGACGAAAGCCAGACCGCTTCTAAGTCGCGCGACACCAAGGCTTCGACCCCCGGCTCCAAGGCGAAGGGGAAGAAGGGTAAGTAATCCACCGAAACTGATCGGATAGGCAAATAGCGATGGCGTCGGTTGCAAATTGTAACCGGCGCCATCATTTTCGTTTGGCGACCGCCTCATTGCGGTTCCTCCGGAAAGCATCGAACTGCTCAATTTTCGAGCGTTCGATCACACCGACTGTCGAAACGGTTCAGAATGCTTATTTTTGACGACCGCGACGAGCTTGACCGTGGCTGAACTCGTGCTAGACTTCCTTGGTCGCGAGCGGAATCACTCGCAAAATCGATTATGACTCGGGTGGAGGTAGGCGGTTTGATTGACGATACTAGCAGCACGACTTCTTCGTTCAGAGACCGAGGTCTCGAGGCAGCGCTCGACGCGATAGGCGAGGCTGGATTTCCTCAGGCCGAGATATGCGAAGCAGAGGAGCACGTTGGGACGCCCAGCGACCAGGAAATCTCGCGCATTCGGAACATTTTGGAAGCGCATTCCGTTCGCGGCCGGACCATGCACGCTCCGTTGCGAAGTACTCTGGCGACCATGGACGCCGTGTCGAGGAATCAGAGCGTCGAGACACTGAAAGAGCTCATCCGCATGGCTGGGGCGCTCAATCTGACAGACCTCGTCGTCCACCCAACAAACAGCCGTGAACTGGCTCCGTACGCGGACGATCCGCAAATGCCGCAGCGCGTGCGCGAATCGGTCGTGCGCTCATTGGACGAGATCATGCCCGTAATAGAGCAATCGGCGGTGCGGATAATCATCGAGAATCTACCCTACACCCCAATTCCGTTTGCCTCCATGGCGGAGCTGCGATCGCTGGTGGAGCCGTATCCAACTGAGTCCGTGGGTCTGATCGTCGACATCGGCCACGCCTATCGCCTGGACCGGGATCCGGCAGACGAGATCAGAGCGTCGGGGAGTCGATTGTGCGGCACGCACATACACGGCGTCAACGTGAACGCTGAACGAATCGACCACTATTCACCGACTATGGGCGATCTCGACTGGGATGCGATCCGGCAAGCGTACGCGGACATCGACTACAAAGGGCCTTGGACCTCGGAAGCTTTCAAACCCAGCGATGGCCAGAGCCCAGAGGAGTTGGCCCGTGAAGTCAGGGACTGGATGACTGCCTGGCTGAGCTGACCAACCGACCGGCAACCAGAATCACCACGTCGCGCCAGTCCAATTGGCCGGATTGTCAGGCATAGGGATGGCGCCAAGCCCCGCATCGTCCCCATCGACATTGTCTAAGCCCGCCGAGATCAGTCGGTGTGTGCGACCCAACGGATCACATTCGATCTAGTCGATCGCAAATCGTGCTGACGACCGTGTCGGTTTGCTTCAGCCACCAGTGTTCCGAAAGAATTTCGACCTCCACGGAGCCCGCGTAGCCCGCCTCGGCCATCCAGGATCGAATCAGCACATTGTCGATCAGGCCGTCGCCCGACATGCCTCTGTCCACGCGGACGTCGTGGGTCTCCAGAAGCCA
>JASMDM010000097.1 GCA_030752795.1 SAR202 cluster bacterium
GCTTGACCTGGTCGATCCTTAGGCCGCCGTACTCGTTGCGCCACCGGTAGAAGGTCTGCTCGGTGACTCCAATCTGACGACAGGCCTCGCTCACCTTGCTGCCGGTGGACATGGTCACCTCGGCTTCGCGTAACTTGGTGATGATCTGCTCCGGGCTGTGCTTCTTCCTCGGCATTTCGCCCTCCCCCTTTCTTCTTGGCCCAAGACTAACATTCGACTTGGACCAGTTTTCGGGGGGCAGGTCGGGATTGGCGATCAGACGTCGAAAGGCGTCTTCGTCCGACGCGTCCCGTGCTCAGATGCTGTTCAACGACCAAATTCTTTCGAGCGTGAGAGGTCCCGTCGTTCTGTTTTTGGTCGTCTCAGGATTGTTTCTGGGATTCTTGACACTAACTAAACTGACGCATCCCACGTACGACACGTTGAACGGGTTGGACGAATGGACACTGAAGATATGGTTTTTCGTATTCATCGCCGAGATGAGCTACCAGGCGCTTCACCTGTTGCAGGATCTGCTCGACTGGTACGCTGAAAACATCGCGGCCAGGACCTACGTGAATTGGGACGATACGCTGATTCCGCCGATCAAACGTGTGCTCCCTTTGACGATTTACGCATTTGGCGGTCTGATTGCACTGAACGGACTCGGTGTGTCGATCAGCCCTTTGTTGGCAGGCCTGGGCATCGGCGGCCTTGCAATCGCGCTGGCGGTTCAGCCAACGCTTGGCAACTTCTTTTCCGGGACATATCTGATAACTCAACGCGAATTGAATCCTGGGGCTTACATCGAAATTGACAAAGGGCCGTCGGGGTATGTCGCGGATGTTGGCTGGCGCAGCACCAAGATGCGGACGATGTTCAACACACTCGTAGTTATCCCAAACTCGAAAATGGCGTCCAGCGTCGTCACGAATTATTACAGTCCCTCGCCGGCCATGTACGTGATGCTGACATGGGGAGTGAGTTACGAAAACGATCTCGCTCACGTCGAACAGATTGTCATCGACGAGATTCAACAGTTAGTCGACGAGTCTCCCCATGCGGTGAAGGATTACGCACCGTGGTTCGGGTGGGACAAGTTCGGTGAATCCAACGTCGAGTTTTGGATCTACTATCAGGCAGTCAACCACATCGGCACCTTCCATCTGATAAGCGATGGCATCGAACGACTTCATTCGAGATTCCAGAAAGAGAAGATCAAGAGAAACTACCCGATGCGCGAGATGGTGGGGTTTGCCTCCGACGGCCATCTCGACCACGGCGAGCTACAGGGAAGCCACTCGCCACAGCACGCTTTCAGCGACTAATTCAAGCTGCACGGACCTGTTGCTCGCGATGCCTGCGGTATGACAGAATCGGTTCTGTAGATGTCTGGTCTCCTAGGAACCGAGTCGGCCGGAAGCGCAGCAAACAACTCGCCAACCCGTCGCACGTTTGGCGCCGACCGGTGTATCGCCATCGATCCGACGTGCCTTGTCTTCGCGCGAAGGGCGTTGTGAGCTCGGCAACGGCTTTGATCCAGGATTCGCCGCGTTGTCCTCGCCCACGACACCCACGATCGGACAGCTCCCTCCGCACGAGACTGTTTCAAGAATTCACAAGTCCTCAACGGACCGAACCGGGCGCCGTGCCGGCATAAAAGCGCGGAGGTTTCTAATTCCGACCCTCTGAGCCGGGTCCCTTCTTCCGACCGTTACGATCCCGAAGAATTGTCGAGGCATCATTCCTGGGTCAGCGCCATAAATCGTCCGGTTGTTTTTGACGGGTCGGGCCTGTAGACGTAAGCGGAACCTCGGTGGAGCCTTTCCTGGTAGAGCACCTCTTCATGATCGCCGTGAGTAATGATGAGCGCGTACCACGGGTAATCGGGCAATCGCAGTTCCACGTACCCTTGCTCGTCGGTTACGAAGTTTCCGTAACGTACGACCCTGATCTGCGCGCCGCGAACAGGCTCATCATGTCGATCGAGGATCCTCAGCCTGATCGGGCTTGGCTCTGAGGATTGTTCCGCGGTGGACTGATCCTGCGCATAGGGATGGTCTGAGATCAAAGCCAGAATGTCTTTCTCGTATCCGGTGCTCTTGGGAGTCATCCAGTCCGGTCCGTATTTCGCCGCCAGGTAGTCTTCCGGGGGACTGGGCACGCGGAACGTATCGCCAGCGAAGTCAATCTTCTCCATCTGAGTTACCACGCGGACGGGAATCGGGACGCCGGGGAAATGAATGATTTTGTCACCGAGTATCCGATAGCATGACCAATCAATCCTTATGAAAGACTTCATGAGCGTGGCGGATACGTATTCCTGGTTGGGTTCCGCTTCAGCATAAAAGCCGCGATTTCGAAACGCGGCGAGTGCTGGTTCTATCATGTCCTCGGTGAATCCGTGAAGCCCGATGATCGAGCCGAGATCAATATCGTCGTCCCACCGAATGAAATCTTTCTCCCTGACGGCGCCGAGACAGGTGCCTTGTCGCAAAAAGAATGGCGTGTTGACCTGCTCAAAGATCTGTTTCACTTCCCTCAGGATCGTCCCGGCCGTATCGGGGTCCATGGCTGTCATCGATTCGTACGACCGTTCGACGGAGGCCTCGTCGGCTCCATTGCCTTGAGTCATTGATTGCTCCTAGTCCGATTTCTGGTGACGGACACCAGTGCACGAGCCAATCTCGTAGCGCATCCTTCGAGGTTGAACCCGCCAATGGTTGCGGGGGCGTCGATCAGAACGTAGGCGACGGCTTTCACGATCTCGGCATCAGACGCCTGGCGGGCACTCGCTGGAGTGAGGCACATTGCCGGTCTAGTTTCTCGCTACAAAGACAACCGAGCGGCGTTTACCTGACCCGTTGTGGGTGTGAAGACATCGCTGTGTGGACAAACTAGATTCCGGTGCAAAATGCCCTGCGTCCGGGAAGGGTGGCACAAACAGAACCAGGTGGGTTTATGGCTTGTGGATGCGTGAACAGTATTTGAGTGGATGGAGAATGTCAAAATTCATGGGCTTCGCGTAATGCGATTTCGAAATGCTGGAGCCTCTCGTGTAAGCGATAATTGCGTACACCGATCGCACCGCAGCATATCAGGGCGGTTCCTGGCTGACCCGACATTACGATCAACCGTGTCCGCGACTTGTCGCGGTCGTTTCGGTCAACCGCTCAGCGGTCCCCAGGCGACTCAAGGCGCTGCCTCGATTCGGAGTCGACCCTTGTCACCAGAAACGACTCGTCCGTGAACCAGAGGCCCTGGTATGTCTCTAGCACTCGTCGGGTGACGTCGAGGTACTCGCCATAGCTCATGACCTCGCCTATCCGGTCGTCGTCGATCTGCGCCACGTAGGTGGCCGCGTTCCAGGCGGCAAGCAGGGCCGAGGTGCCGATCCGGCTCGTGACCTCATCGGAAGGGACTTGCAGGAAGTACCGAAACAGTGCCCGCGAGTCCATGAAATCGATGAACCGAAGGTCCGGACGATCATCCTGCAATTGGTCACGGAGCTCGCGGAGAAGCACCTGTCGCGGAGTTCGGAACGGGTCTTCTTCTGGCCAGATGCGACGAATGATCTCCATGCCAGGATCCTTGCCGGTTGATTGGACGACGGCCATGCATCCGAACAACGCTAGGCTCCGAGCCAGCGGGGCCAGGACGTTCCGCACTTTGAGTTCAGCCGGCATCCGGGCGCGAAACGGTTGAGCCGCGATCATCATGTCGTACTCGTGGGAGACGTCGCCCTGTTGGGGAATGGACGATGCGACCGACCATCGATGATCTTTTCGGTAGATGATCAACACGGACGGGGCTTTGTAGAGCGGATTTCCCGTCCTCTTGCTGGGGGCCGTTTGCCACCACTCGTCTATCAAACCGCCAAGGCTCCTGATCTGCTCATCGAAACCGAATGCTGAATCGCCTTCAAGCTCCACTTCCCGCCAGTTGAGCCGCGCTTGGGCGGATTTCGATCTGGGATACAAACTCGGCGCTTCGGAATAAAACATATTGGTCAACACGAGCACGGTTAGAGGGTGTTCATGGAAGCGATCCGCCATCTTTTCCAGGCTGATGCGCACGTCCTGATGGCTGATCTCTTTGGCGACGACCAAGAATGGCACGATAGGGTAGCGGTGGTGGAGATATCGCATAACGCGAGTCAAGACGGTGGCGTCGCCCATCCCCGCATCGAACACCCGGAGCGCAGGCGGCACGGGACGCAAGCTCGACGTATCCATCGCGATCCGCTCGGCGATCGCCTGCTTCTCGTTGCAGGTGTTCACGAAAAGCAGGTATTTTTCCCGGTTGTCGTAGAAACGGAATGGGTGGTCCGCTTGTTGGCTGATTGTCATCTTCGCTCCGTCGTCGCCCCAGCCGGTGTAATACGACCGTGTGATCAATCTCGATTGAGCCCGGCCGCATCGAGAATTCGCGGAATCCGCGATTCCCAGCCGATTCCCATGATGTGCACGCCCTGGCACATCGTGGAGATGTCCCTGATCGTGCGAGCGGCGATCTCTATGCACGCTCCGCTTTTGTCTTCGGCGGCGTCGAGTTCGTCGATCAGACTGTCAGGCACGGTGACACCCCAAAGGTTGGCGTTCAGGTTGCGGGCCATGTCGCCGGATTTCAGCAGAATCAATCCCGCCAGCACCGGCGCCCCGAACTCACTCGCGGAGGCCATGAACGTTTCGAACTCAGCCGGATCGAAAACGGCTTGAGTCTGGAAGAACTCAGCGCCTGCGTCGATCTTCTCCTTCATCCGCCGTAACTCGCCGTCCATATTCGGCGAACTGGGGTTGCACACAGCGCCGACGTGAAACTCCGGGGCGCCTCGAAGCGAATTGCCCATCATGTCCGTCCCTGATCGGAGGGAGCCGATCATCTCGAGCAGTTCGATCGTTTCCAGGTCGAAAACGGGCTTGGCTTCGGGGTGATCGCCGCCCTCGGGGTTGTCGCCGCGCATGCACAGCAGATTCGTGACGTCAAGCGCGCTCGCGCCAAGAAGGTCGGCCTGGAGCGCGATGCGGTTTTTGTCGCGGCAAGTCAGTTGGAGGATCGGCTCCATGCCTTCGTCCAGCAACGCATGAGCGGCTGCGACCGGCGCCATCGCCATCCGCGAGCTGGCCGAATCCGTCAGGTTGAACGCATCGACGAGCCCTTTGAGCGGCGCCGCCCGACGGAGCATTGGTCCTAAGTCGACACCCTTAGGTGGGTTGAGCTCCGTGGTGACTGCGAATTTTCCGGATTCCAGAACGCCGGTGAGTTGACTCAAATTCTGCCTTTAGTTGGCGCCACGAACTACGCGTCGCAGATTGCCCGCATTATATGTCATCGCTCGGCGCGTCGTGACAGCTTATTGATTCGATTTGACTCTATCGAGACCGACAAGACTATAATGACCGACTTGTCGGTAAGCCAGCAGATCGGGCATTTTCCTCGAGACATGACCGCCGCACACGTCGTCACCGGAGCATCGGGATACACGGGCTAGTATATCGCCACGGGCCTGCTGGATGCAGGGAGCGAAGTCCGATCGCTAACCGGTCATCCGGACCGCCCTGACCCGTTCACAGGCCGCGTTGTCGCATCGGTCCTCGATTTCGAAGCTCCGAACGGATTGCGTCGTCCGCTGGCCGGCGTCGACACCCTATTCAACACGTACTGGATCCGCTTCGCCAAGGGCGAGCTCACGCACCAGCGTGCCGCTGAAAACACCCAGGAGCTGATTCACGCCGCCGAGGATGCCGGCGTTCGCCGGATCGTCCACGTCAGCATCACGAACGCGATGGCCGACTCGCCGTTGCCGTACTTTCGCGGCAAAGCCGAGGTCGAAGACGCCGTCAAGCGATCCGGAATGTCGCACGCGATACTCAGGCCGACCGTGATCTTCGACGCCGAGGACATCCTGACGAACAACATCGCGTGGCTCCTGCGACGGTTCCCGGTTCACCCGATCTTCGGCTCGGGTCGATATCGGGTGCAAGCGATTTTCGTGGATGACCTGGCACGGCTAGCCGTGCCAGGTGGGAGAGCGCACCGACAATGTGGCCCTCGATGCGGTGGGACCGGACGTTTTGACGTATCGTGAGATGGTCGGTCTGATCGCGACCAAAATCGGAGCCCGTTCAAAGCTAGTACGCGTGAGCCCGCGATTGGCGATGCCGGCCTCCAAGCTCATGGGACTGATAGTTCGCGACGTCGTACTGACGAAAGACGAACTGGACGGCCTCATGGCCGACCTACTGGTGTCGAAGTCCGGCGAACCTCCACCCGGCAAGACCCGCTTCTCCAACTGGCTGGACGCGCATGCGCCGGAACTCGGTATGCGGTACTCGTCTGAACTGGTGCGCCACTACAAATAACGGCTGAGCCGACCGACGCACGCGACCGGTTCAGGCGTTGGCTTCCATTGCCCCTGACAGAAGCTCTTGGACGGCGCCGGTCACCGATGGCGCACGGTCATTCGAGCGACAAGATGTCGCCCAGCGTCCCGATATCGCCCGAGGCTTGGCTAGCTGCGTTCGATGCGGCGTCAGCTCTGTACACATAAGATTTGTCCGGCTCCAACTCTTCCATATAGAGCACTTCCTCGTGTCCGGGGTACTTGATGACCAGGGCATACCAGTCAGGGCCCGGCAGGATGATCTCGGCATATCCGCGCTCGTCGGTCCTGTAGCGTCCGCCACCCACAAGCGCCACTTCGGCGTCCGCCACCGGGTTCCCTTCATGATCGAGCACCCTGACCGTGCTTGGCCTGCCAACTAGGGTCGCGTCGGGGATCTTTTCCACTACGTCCCTCTCGTATGCGCCCGGCTTCCTTGGCGAAGTCCAGCCCGCGCCATACTTCAGGCGCAAGTATTCCTCGGGCGGATTCGGTACGAAGAACTTCTCGCCCAAAAACTCAATCTCTTTAGGTCGGCTTAACATATTGGCGGGAATCTTAATTCCCGGATAAATCGTGATGGTGTCGTCGATGACGCTCATGCTCTCCCAGGTTACTCTCACGTAGCCCTTTATCGTTTGCAAGGCTTGCGAGTGGTTGCCCGGCAGTTCACGGGTAAAGAAACCGTTATGTCTGAAGGCTTCCGCGATCGTTGGCATCGACTCCGCCGTCAGGCCGTTGACGCTGATCACGGACATCAGATCGACATCGTCGTCCCAGGGGATGAGGGCATTGTCTCTGATCGCCCCAAGACACGTGCCGGAACCGAGCACGAACACGACCCCCAATCGGCCCATGATCTGTTTCGCTTCCTTCAGATTGTTCGCCGCCACAACCACATCTATCGGCGGGTTGTACTTATTCGTGTACTCCAGGCTCGCCAAGTCCGATCCATTGCCTGCAAACATTCTTTCCTCCCTGTCCGAGAACCTCAGATGCTCAAGCCAACATTCCCATCTCAAGTCAATTCCCACAACCCGTGGCCCTAAGGCTGGCTAGGACGATAACACGGCGCCCTGAACGCACCAACTGTCGTCCTATTCACTGATTACTTTGCGTCCGCGAGTGAGCCACAGCTCAATCGTCATCAGGAAGGGTATTTTGACTCATAAGACAGAACGCCGCTTGACGCGTCCTGAGGATTGTCACGCTCAAGGCATGTACGCGTGTTGATGTCGTCGCGATTGGGGCGAAACTGCCGACGGCAATCGACTCGATAGACATTTGCGTTGGTCTCTCGCCGAGCCGAGTGGCGGGCAACGATGTACGCAAATCATGAGTGCGTCACGCAGAGATGTGCTAATGCAGGCCGGCAACTAACTCAGCGGTTGAGATAGACTCCCGAGCTCACGACATCGGGCGCATCTTGGTCCAAGCAGCGTGAACCAAGCCATTGTTGGAATTGAGCCGCCTAGCCCTTGTGCGGGATCACTTGGACCCCTCCCCAGCGTTCAATCCTCTTCAGCTTGTGCATGGGATTGACAAATTCACAAGGCACTTTGGTCTGGCACAAGCCGCAACCGGCAACGCTCGTTTCGTTGTTGTACCCGTCTTTCAGCGCCGCGGATGAGTATCCGATGCTGACCAGATACTCCTGGCACTTGATCTTGTCATGGCCGTTTTCGGTGATGGCGTCGGCCGGGCAGCGGATCATGCAAGCGCGACAGTTGACGCCCACGTCGAACAGGCAGTTCGCGTATGGTCCCGTGGCCGTCATTGGGCTCGCGGGCAGCTCGAGGTCCGTGACGACGCTCCCGCAACGGTGGGCGATCCCGGCCTCGGTGATGAAACCGTCTGATAGGCTGAACGTGCCGTGTCCCGCCGCGTACGCCGCGTGGCGCTCGGACCAGTTCGAGTAAGGTCCTTTCTCGTTGGCGAAGGTTCTGAAATAGGGTTGCAGGAATGGCGCCACCGCCATGTATCCCATTTCAGTGAGGAAGTCCACGACATGGTTGCGCAAAATCCCGTTGAAGACTTCGCCGTGCCAGCGAGTGTGCGACCAGAGCCTGCCCGGAACCTCCGTCTCGGCGCTGTTTGAATCTCGAGTTGCCTCGGCGGCCGGAAGAATCCAGCTTATGACTGAAAGACGCGACTGCAAATCCTCCGGCTCTTTGTCGTATGCCTTGGCCAGAGCCTCACGTGGAGTGAGGTGAGTAGGAGCGATAATCGACTTGTACTGATCGAAGAGGGGATTGTCGCCGGCGGCGTACTTCACGAGCGGTTCGTTCCACATGACGTAATCGTCCAGGAACGAAAGTCGGTTGTCCGGGCTGGCGCCCACGAAATCCTTGATTTCCTGTTCAACAAACTCCGCCGGGTTGGAGTGAAACTTCGCTGCAGTCGCTGGCGCTAGGCTCATCGATGCCTCCTAATAATTTGGTCAGCTTCCGTGCATCCCGCTTCAGCCGACATTGCGCAATCAATCTGCCGTGACCACGGCGGCACGGTCCGCCTGGCGCGGCCATTGTATTTTCGCCCGCCGACCGTGTCAATTTTCCGCCGTTGCGATGGTAATTGTCCGTAGAAGGCGAACCGGTTCGCCTTCTACGGATGTCATACGGTAACGGCAACGACATCGTGAGTATCGATGATTGCGACTTCCTACCGGATTTCGTCAGGAAGGGGATCTCCGTGTTCGTTCATGACCCCAAAGTAGGCTTGAGCCGCTTCCAGTAATGCTTCCACCGCCTCCGCTTTCGTGTCGCCCTCGGTGATGCACCCTGGCAAAGACGGAACTTCAGCCACCCGGCGACCATCGTCGACCTCGGCCTCGACCTTGAACGTAGGTTTCCATTACGTTGCTCCGATCCTGATCAGGGAAAGTGTCGTGCCTACAATCATAGCCCAGGATTCGACTGCGGTTTTCGTATCACGATGCCAGCCAGACGCCCCAAATGGGACTTGCCACACTCATCAGCTTGGTTCGGTTCGCCGGCGCAGGCAGAGGAAACTTTCTCACGGAAGCTTGCGGACAAGCCCGTTCGTGCCGACGCCGTTCATGACCGCGTCGCGCTCGTCACACCTCGGCCAGTGAACCTCGGGGCGGCGCGAACGCGACGAAGATCGTCAGGTCCTCCGTAATCGAGTGGAATCGGTGATCGACGTGTCGCTCGACGAACACGATGCTGCCCGGTCCGACCAGCCTGTCTTCGTCCGCCACTTGTATCGCTCCCTTGCCGGCGATGACGTAGTAGACCTCGTCCTCGGTGTGCGGTTGCTGAGTGTCGACACTTTCCGCGGGCAGATGGTAGATTCCCGTCGACAACCCCGGTAGTTTCTGGAATTCGAGGTAGCGTTCTCCTGATTGCTCGCGCTCTTGCGCTAAGTCTCCGATCTCAAATGCATCCATGCCTGCTCCTGTTCATTGAAACAGTTGTTACGTTGTGACGGTTGATTGTGTCGTTCGGCGGTGTTCTTTGTACAGGGCCAACTTGCCCGACCGTCGATGTTCCCCACGGCGACCTCGGCGCAAAAAACCGAGCCGTCCGCGTGCTTGGTGAACGATCGTCGATGCGTCTGGATGATCGTGCCCGACATAAGACGCAGCGTAAATCCCGGCGATGCGTCCCGATTCGAGCGCCACCGCGCCGCTCTCGACCCCGGCCGCGTCACCGCACACGAACAATCCCGGCAGGGTCGTGGCCATGCTGCTGTCGTGTACAGGCGTCGAGCCGCCGAGAACTTCGACATCCATTGGCGGACAGCCAGCGAGCTCGGCGACGGCGGTGTCGGGCGACCTTGGCAGAGCGAACAGCAGCGTGTCGGCCTCGATCTCCGTGTCGTGGTCCGGATCGTCGTCGTCAGATCGCCGGACGCGGATTCGCTCGAGGCGGTCATCGCCGATCGCACACACGACCCGCGTCGACGTGAGCATCGCCACTCCTCGCTGTATGAGTGGGGCCGCGTTGAACTCCCGACCTTGCACCTCAGGCGATTCGTCAACGACTGCGATAACGTTCGCGCCAGCGTCGAACAGGTTCTGAGCGATGAGCAGGCCTGAGTTGTCCGAGCCCACGATGACGATGTCGTACCCGATCATCCTGCCTTCGCTGTTCAGAGCCGCCTGTGCTTCTCCCGCAAGCATGACGCCGGTGAGGTCGGATCCGTCAAATTCAGGCAACGGTTCGGTCGAACCCGTCGCCAAAACGACCGACCGCGCAACGAACTCGACGCCTAGTGTGTTGAGTGTCAACGCCCAGAGCCGGTTCGTGAGGTGTGAGAGCGAGGCGACGTTGGCGCCCTGCAAGATTTCGACCCCGGCTTCGACGGCGTCTGCCCGAAGTGCCCGAGCGATCTCCGGACCGGTCGACCCGTCGAACCCGCGTCCCGGGCCTTGGAGCGGCTGCGACTGCAGGCCGAGCAATCCGCCTAGCCATGATTCGCGATCCAACACGAGCACGGAAGCGCCCGCCTGGGCCGCGATCGTCGCTGCCGTCAGGCCTGCCGGACCACCGCCGACCACCGCGATGTCCACGATTGTTGTTGCGTCCACGATGGCAGCTCCACCCGACCAATGCGTTCCTTGCCGCTGTCGGAAGCCACATTATATACTTGGCGCGTCGTTCATAGGAGGCACACATTGAGCACGGACAATCAGCCAGTTCAATCGCAGATCATCGTTCGCCGAGGAATGTCGGAAGACGCCGAACACATCATCGGATTCCAGCAGAACATGGCGATGGAAACAGAAGGCAAAACACTCGATCCGGACTTGATCGGCGCCGGCGTGGCGGCGGTGTTCGAGTCGGACGACAAGGGCTTCTACCTCGTCGCCGAAGCCGAAGGCCAAGTGGTCGGCAGCCTGCTCGTGACCTACGAGTGGAGCGATTGGCGGAACGCGACGTTCCTGTGGATCCAGAGTGTGTACGTGGACGCCGCTTGGCGTCGCAAAGGCGTCTACTCGGCGATGCACGGTCACGTCAACGACATCGCCACATCGCGTGACGGCATCTGCGGCATCCGGCTCTACGTCGAGCACGAGAACCGCATCGCGCAGCAAACCTACAACGGGCTGGGCATGCACGAGGCACATTACTACATGTACGAAGTCGATTTCGTGCTGTAGGAGTCGAAACGAGGCTCCGCACAGGGTGAGCCTGATTCCGTTGCGATGAACCGGCGTCCCTGTAGGGGAGGGTCTCAAACCCTCCCGCGTGTATTCGATGACAACCAACACCGATATGTGGCAAGACGGTGATCCAGTGGCGTTTGCGAGGTGTATGTGGGCAACCATCGGGAGGGTTTGAAACCCTCCCCTACGGACTTGACTCGCGATGCCGTCTCACTATTGGACCTCAAGCAGATAACCCGAACAATGTGAATGCACAACCCTCCGATCGATCATGACACGCCAAACTACAACGAGGTGAAACCGATGGCCCTATCCGAGAAAGTCCGCGCGTTCGTGTCCGAAAACAAGCAGGCGGTTCTGTCGACCTTCCGCGGGAACGGCGCCGCTCAGTTGAGCATCGTCACCGTTTGTCCGTTCGGCGACGGCGTCGGGTTCTCGACCACGACCGATCGCGCCAAGCTGATCAACGCTCGCCGTGATCCCCGTTGCTCGTTGCTGATCTCGAAGCGCGATTGGTGGGGGTTTGTCGTCCTCGAAGGCCAAGCCCAAATCCTGGAGCCCGACAACACCGACGCGGATGAGCTCAGGCTCGCCCTTCGCGACGTATATCGCGGCGCGGCAGGCAAAGAGCACCCGGACTGGGCCGACTACGACGCCGCCATGGTGCGAGACAGTCGGGCGGTCATGGTCGTCGTTCCCGACCGCGTGTACGGAACCGCGCTGTGAGGCAGGTGTGACGCATTGCCGGATCAACCGAACATCCTGATAATCATGTCCGACGAGCACGGACCGATGTGGTCCAGCGCGTACGGCCACCCGTTTGTGCAGACGCCGAACATGGATCGGCTGGCCCTGCAGGGAACGACGTTCGATGCCGCATACTGCAATGCTCCGCTTTGCGTACCGTCGCGGCTGTCGTTTATGACCGGCCGGTACGTGTCGAACTGCCGCGGCTGGGACAACGCGACGCCGCTCCCCAGCGACACGCCAACTTGGCCGTATGCGTTGAGGTCGGCGAGCTACGATGTTGTCCTGTCGGGCAAGATGCACCTGGTCGGCAACGACAATCTGCACGGCTTTCGGGAGCAACTCGCCTACGATCCGCATGGCGGCGGCTCGCGCGACAATGACACCGCCAGGCGATTGGGTCTGGCCAGCGGAGGTCAGCATCCGATCTATTTGTGGCGCGACGGCATGCCGCCGGCGGACGCGCCTTGGGCCAGCATCGGTGAAGCTCGGGCGGGCAGAGGACCGATGATCGACGCTGATGACGCCATCGAGGAATCGGCGTTGGCGTACTTGCGAGAGCCTGCCAGGCAGGAACAACCATTCGCACTGTGCGTAGGTTTCGTGGCGCCGCACTTCCCGTTCATCGTGCCCGAGCCGTACTTCTCGATGTACTACCCCGAGTTCGGCGACCTGCCCAGTAATCCGCCAGGTCACCTCGACAACCTCCCCGCTGCTGCTGACCGGTTACGGCGGATGTTCGGATTCGACGGCAATTCCGAGGAGGACATTCGTTGCGCAAGAGCGGCGTACTACGGCTTGATCACGTACCTCGACGACAAGATAGGCAAACTTCTCGATGCTTTGGAGGAGACAGGACTGGCCCAAAACACCGTCGTCATCCACACCTCCGATCACGGCGAATCCCTGGGCGAGCACGGACTCTGGCGCAAGATGAACTTCTACGAGCAGTCGGCTCGCGTGCCGCTGCAGATCGCGTGGCCAGGGCACATCGAAGGCGGTCAGCGTATAGCAGGAGCGACGTCCCTGGTGGACGTGACGGCGACTATCCTGGATGCCGGGGGAGCCGAGTTGGACCAAGTGGCCGCGATGCAGCTTGACGGCGATTCGCTGCTGCCGCTGATGCAAGGCGATCCCGGCGAGTGGAAGGATGAGGCGTTCTCGGAGCATCTAGCCCATGGGACGGATCGCGCACGAGCCATGATTCGGCGAGGCCGATGGAAGCTGTGCTACAGCCACGGCACACCCCCGGACATCGAGCTCTACGACCTGGAATCGGACCAGGGCGAGTTCGACAACCTCGCCGATCATGCCGAGCATCGAGCTATTCGGGCTGAGCTTGTCGCCCGCGTGATGGAGATCTGGAGCGACCCCGACCGGCTCACGGAGGAGATTGTCGCCAGCCAGCAATCGCGCAAGATGATTCGAGAGGTTTTGGGAGATAGCCCGATCTTCTGAGCCAGCGCCGACCGAAACGCACTCACACTGAAACCGGAACAATCAGCGTGAGTCGATCGACTAGCGCTGCGGCTCGATGATCACCTTCAACGATTCCTGCGCTTCCGCAGTGAGCTTGAATCCGAGGGCGGCCTCGGCCAATCCCAGACGGTGGCTGATCATCTCGCCGACCCGGACGCTTCCCGCGGCGATCAGTTCCAGCGCGGCAGTCAGATCCGCCGGAGCGGCCGCGTAGGTCGTGGTCAGCGTCACGTTGTTGCGGAAGAAGACATCGTTGATCGAGACGGGGAGCTCAACGCCCGGCTGAGTCGGGGCGAAGAAGAGCACCGTGCCTCCGCGCTCGACGGATTGCAACGCCTGGCCCAGAGCAGGGGTCGCGCCGGTGCAGACTATGACCAGGTCGGCCACGCGACCGTCGTTGACCTCTCGCATCCGGCTCGGAATGTCGTCGGTCGCCGAGAACGCGAAATCCGCGCCGAACTGTCGAGCCGCATCCAACCGGTACTCGGCAACGTCGGTGGCCACGATCAGTCCGGCGCCCAATGCGCGAGCTAGATTGATGTGCAACAAACCTGTCAAGCCGCTGCCGAGGACCAGTACGCTCTGGCCTGCCTGTGCGTTCGCTCGCGCCTGACCGCGTAAGACGCAGCCCAGCGGTTCCGCGAACGAGGCGTCTTCGAACGATACGCCATCCGGGATCTCGATTACCCCGCGGTCGACATTGATGGCCGGCGCGCGGAGGTACTCGGCGAATCCTCCCGGGTCGAAGCTGGTTGAGCGCAAAGTGTCGCAGACAGTGTGACGCCCGCTCAGGCAGTAGATGCACGTGTTGCATGGAACATGATGGGTGACTACGACTCGTTCGCCCTCACTGAAGCGCTCGACGCCTTCGCCAACCTGGGCGACTACACCGGCGACTTCGTGCCCCAATACAAGCGGAGCTTTTTCGGCGCGATACCACTCCATCACGTCGCTGCCGCAGATGCCGCTGGCCTCGACGCCAATCAACGCCTCGCCCGGACCGATGCGCGGGACAGGCGTCTCTTCCAGTCGCACATCTAGGTTGCTGTAGTACATCGCGACGCGCACGAAACCTTACCTCACGAGACAGGCATTCGGGAATAGCGGGCTGCCCACGTTACGCGGATCAGACCGACGCGGCGGAGAGAGTTGCGTCTTCTGCCTTGGCCGTCGCGTACACTTCTTGGGCTTCGGCGACCGAGCCGCTCTCGTGGACGATGTGTCGCAACGCGCGCATCATCGGCACGGGGTGCTCGCTCTGCCAGACGTTCCGTCCCAGGTTGATCCCGATCGCGCCGTTCTGCATGCCGTCGTGGACGAAATCCAGGACTTCGAGCTCGGTGTCCGCCTGAGGGCCGCCGGCCATGACCACGGGAACAGGGCAGCCGGCGACGACCTTGTCGAAGCCGTCGTCGCACCAGTACGTCTTCACGACCCTGGCGCCCAACTCGGCTGCGATCCGACAGCACAGAGCGAGGTAGCGGGCGTCGCGCTTCTCGAGCTCCTTACCGACCGCGGTGACCGCCATCACGGGGATGCCGTACTTCTCACCGGCGTCCACCAACTTGCCGACATTGAGCAGCGACTGACGTTCGTACTCGGTGCCGATGAACACCGAGATGCCCAGGGCCGCCACGTTGAGCCGGATCGCGTCCTCGATGGCGGTGGTGATGCCTTCGTTGGCCAGATCAGCCCCGACAGTGCTCGTCCCGCCGGACACGCGTAGGATGATCGGTTTGGTCGCGGCCGGATTCAGGCTGGATCGCACGACCCCCCTCGTGGCGAACACGGCGTCGGCATATGGCAGCAGCGGCTCGACGGTCTTGCCCGGCTCGACCAGGTTTCGCGTCGGGCCAAGAAAATAGCCGTGGTCAATCGGCATGAACACGCAGTGTCCGTCCGGTTGGATGAGTTGCGCCATGCGGTTCGCCATTCCCCAGTCCATAGTCACGTCGCACCTTCTTTCTTGCACTCAGATCGTACGAGCGGACAAGCTCGCCGATCCGCTGAAATCGTCTATTTTCGAACTCGTCGCCATTATACAGTCAGTGTGCGTGGAGCATCCATGGGTTCACAGGATGACATGCCTCCCGCGATATCCTGACCGGCCCGTTTTTGTGGCACAACGCCTGCGATCGTCGCTCGCCTATGTGTCGCAACGACTGACAGGTCGGCTCCAGCCGAGGGGAATCGAACGCCCGCGTTGTGCTACGATTAAGGCCCCCACACGCGTGCCGAAGTGGCGGAATGGTAGACGCGGCGGTCTCAAAAACCGTTGGGAGTTAAATCCCGTGCCGGTTCGAGTCCGGCCTTCGGCACCAACTGACCAAATGGCGGCTAATTCGTGTGTGAATGGCGGAGAGATAATGTACCACCAGGGCGGCTCAAGAGCTGAGATGTGGCGCTTGAAAATTGTACCGCCCGTCACCTTCAATCAGGAACGACTCAATCTGACTGAAGGTGGATTGGATGTACAAGGTGGGTACGTACTTCCGTGTTCGCAAGGCTTGCTCCGTCGATGGGATGAGCGTACGAGAGGCCGCGCGGATGTTCGGACTGCACCGAGATACGGTGCGCAAGATGCTGGAGTA
>JASMDM010000098.1 GCA_030752795.1 SAR202 cluster bacterium
CGATTCTGGTGGTCGAAGATCAGGCAGCTCTGCGAACCTTGGCCCGTATGTGGCTGGAGTTCGAAGGGTATGAGGTGGTCTTGGCTTCTGACGGCGTCGAGGGCTTGCAGCGGTTCGTTGAATCGAAACCGGATCTGATCGTCACCGACATGGATATGCCGTACATGAACAGCATCGAGCTCAGCCGGGCGGTTAGAGCCACGTCAGACGTCCCGATCCTGCTCTGGAGCTCGAATCCCATCCCCACGGAATTAACTCTGGATTCGCGCCCGATTATCGACGGCTACGTATTCAAGTCCGGCGACTCCAAAGACTTGGTTGGGCCAATCACCAAGCTGTTGCCTGTCAACGAACTAGTCTCCGTGTAGATCGTTCAAAGCCCGGCGGCGCTAGGCGATTATGACGCCCCCAACGGGTCGCATTTGGCGGCGCGATGGTCGTCGACGCGATGCGATGCGCGACGGTTTTCGCCGTTCCGAACACTCTGAGGGATGAGAAGCATCTGGAGTCAGCAGGCAAAGGCGCTTGTTCAACGACTAGATTCTTCGGCTGCAGCCTCTGAATGACACAATTTGTCGGGCGTTACTTCCGGCGCCAATTCGTGACTGGCTTGGCCTTGAAGGGCCAGAGCACCAATCGAGCTTAATCAGCAAACCTCATCTCGACGATTCGATCTGTTAGACGTTGTTGTTTGGTTTGCCGTATTAGCGTGAATGCCCCGGCTGGACCGATCAGTTTTGCCAAGCGTGTCCATTGCAGTTATCAGACACGTCGCGCCATCTGTTGACCGCGTTCGGGAGCGTCCGTACAATCGTCTAAATCAAATCCGACCGATTCGCCGACCGCTCCGATCGAAACGGGGAGACATCGGCGCCATCGGGATTGTGATCTGCTCGGAGGCTACATGGAAAATCAAATGCCGCTCACGGGAATCAAAGTCCTCGATTTCACGAGGGCGTTTGTCGGCCCTAGTTGCACGCAGGTCCTTGGTGACATGGGCGCCGATGTGGACAAGGTCGAGAGCATCGGGTACGGCGATTTCAGCCGCCACTCGGAGGTGTTCGAGGAGACCAACGGCGAGGGCGCCGCATTCCTCAGTCTCAATCGCAACAAGCGGAGCATCTGCATCGACCTGGGCAGGCCCGAGGGTAAAGAGATCGTCCTCAAGCTCGTAGACAAGTGCGACGTAGTCGTGCAGAACTTCCGCCCCGACGTCATGACTCGATTGGGACTGGACTACGAGGTCCTCAATCAGCGCAACCCGAGCATCATCTACGCCTCTGGTTCCGGCTACGGCCTGACCGGACCGTACAACAAAAAAGGCGGCCAGGACCTTGTCGCGCAGGCAATCTCCGGCATCACGTGGCTGTCCGGCGAACCCGGCGGTCCCCCGGTTCCGGGCGGCGCCCCGGTTGGCGACCTGATCGCCGGGATGCTTCTTGTGCAGGGCGTGCTCGCGGCGTTGCTGCATCGCGAACGGACCGGCGAAGGCCAGGAAGTGTCCGCTTCGATACTCGACGGTCTGCTGACCCCTCATACCGAGCGCGCCACCGCGTATCTGGCTACAGGACGTCAGCCTCCAAAGGCAAAACGTCCGCTGTACAACTTCTATCCGACCAAGGACGACAAACTGGTCGAGATCAGCGGCCGGTTCGGCGGCAACGCGCTGCCTGACGTATGCGAGGTGTTAGGCCTGCCCGACCTTTCGCAAGACGAACGTTTCAACACCAACGACAAGATGAATTACGAGAACGGCGCCGAGCTCGAAGCTATTTTATCCGAGCGATTCCTGACCAAAACCAGGGATGAGTGGATCAAGGCGCTGGACGAGAAGGACGTGCTTTGCGGTCCGGTGTACGCCTACAACGAGGTGTTCACCGACCCTCAGGTGTTGCACAACGAGATGTTGCTCGAGTTCGACCACCCCCGAGCGGGCAAAGTCCGCACGGTAGGTATGCCGGTCAAGTTCACGAAGACGCCGTCCGAGGTTCGGCTTCCCCCGCCGATGCTTGGCCAGCACACTGACGATATCCTTCGCGGACTCGGCTACTCCGATCAGGACATCGAGTCGCTGCGGGACTCGGAGGTTGTCGGTTGACGCTTCGCGCGACAGGCGTCGTCGATTCGCGACCGAGTTCAATCGAAGCGGCTATCCGCGGTGATGTACAATGCACCGTGGCTCACGCCGGCGCGGCCATTCAGTTGGCTCAACCGTGCAGGTTCGTTGTCGCTTCTGACGATCCCACCCTACCCGGATTCGACTGTTATCAACACGAGCGCACCTTGAATGCGCTGTGACCGAATTGTCATGACATCCGAACAGATTCACCAACCGAATTCCAACAAAGCTTTGGCAGACATAAGAGTGCTGGACCTGTCCCAGGAGATAGGCGCTTATTGCACGAAGATAATGGCTGACCTCGGCGCCAACGTCATCCGGATCGAGCCTCCGGAAGGCGATTCGTTGCGCCACAAAGGGCCGTACTACCACGGCCAAGTCGATATCGAGAAAAGCCTTCGGCACTTCCAGTACAACACCAGCAAGCGGAGCATCACCCTCGACATCGAGAAGCCCGAGGGCGCCGCGTTGTTGCGTCATCTGGCCTCGCGTTGCGATGTACTGGTCGACGGCTACCCGCCCGGACATCTCGCGGGCCTTGGTTTGGGCCACGACGAGCTGTCGAAGGCGAACCTCAGACTGATTACGGCGTCTATCACGCCGTTCGGGCAACGGGGCGAATACAGCAGCTACGCCGGCACCGACATCGTGGGCACGGCCATGGGCGGCCTCATGGCGCTGTGCGGGTTTCCGGACGACCCGCCGAATCATCCCGCTGGACAACAGGGCTACCACCTGGCGTCTATCGCCGCATCCGCGGGGATCACGTTGGCGGTCTGCGCGCGTGACCTCGACCCCAACGGCCGCGGAAGGCGTCTCGAAGTATCGATGCAAGAGGCGGTGTCGGTTTCCACGCTCCAGACCGCGAACGCGATATTCTACACGGACCTCGACACGACGCCCAATCGCGTGGGTCTGGGCAGCGCTGGCGGGCTCGGACGAACCATACTTCAATGCAAAGACGGCCGCTGGGTCAGTTTCATCGTCCCGCCGGATTTCTGGGACAATTTCGTAGTTTGGTTGGTGGAGAATGATCTGGCCGGTGTTCTGATCGCTCCCGAATGGGCTGACCCCGCGAGGCGCATCGAAGATTCCTCCCCGATCACCGAGGCAACGGCCAAGCTTGCAGCGCTCTACGATCGAAACGACTTCTTCCTTGAGGCCCAAAAACGACGGTTGCTTGGAATGCCTGTGAACACGATCGACGACCTCATTGTGGATGAACAACTGAACAGCAGAGGGTTCTTCGTCGACGTGGAACACGAGGATCTTCAGGAAACGCTAACGTATCCGGGAGCGCCCGTGGTGTTCTCCGAAACCCCATACGAGATAGCCCACGCTGCGCCCCATCTCGGGCAGCACAACGAAGAGGTCTACACACACGAACTTGACCTGACCGACGATGAGCTCGTCGACTTAAGGAGCCGTGGTGTCATCTGACGACCGTTCCGTTTCCAGCCCGCCTCCGGGAAAGATGCTCAGCGGCGTCAGAGTGTTGGATTTCTGTTGGTTGATCGCCGGTTCGTTTACAACGAGGATACTTGCCGACTTCGGCGCCGAGGTCATCAAAATAGAGTCATATTCGCGACTTGACCGGATTCGCGAGGTCGGACCTCGGCCCGAGGGCGACGACCACCTCGACGCCGCCGGCGTGTTCGCCGATTGCAACTCGAACAAGATGTGCATCACTCTCGATCTGAATACGCCGAAGGACATGCAGACTGTCAAAGAGTTGGTCGCGATCTCGGATCTGGTCACGAACAACTTCACCGGGGATCGCATGGATCGCTGGGGTTTGGGATACGACGACATCGTGAAAATCAACCCGTCGGTGATCGCGATGTCCATGCCTGTGATGGGCACGACCGGCCCCTGGCGGCGATTCGGAGCTTACGGCAACGGAGTCGGCGCTGGCGCTGGATTCAACATGGTCATGGGGTTCCCCGAGCGGGAGCCTGTCGGCATCGGGCCGCTCTATCCGGACTTCACGGGGCCGTTTTTGGGCGCCACAGCCATCTTCTCCGCCCTGCACCACCGGAATCTAACCGGCCAGGGTCAGTTCATCGATCTCGCTCAGTACCAGGCCAGCGCGAGCCTCCTGGACACCGAGATTCTCGATTACACGGTCAATAGCCGCATTCCGGAACGAAGCGCAAACCGCAGCCCGCATTCGTGTCCGCACGGAGCGTTCCGCGCTCAAGGCGAGGACCGATGGATTGCGATTGAGGTTACGTCGGACGATCAGTGGCTCGATCTCTGCCGCCTAATCGAACGACCCGATTTAGAAGCGTCTCAGCATCTCCGAACATTGGAGGGTCGCAAGGCCCACGAGGACGAAGTTGAGCGAGAAGTCGAGTCCTGGACGTCGCAGCGCGATCGGTGGGACGCGATGGCGGCGCTTCAAGGCGCGGGAATCGCCGCGGGCGTTGTCGAGAACATTCAAGACGCGCTTGAACACGATCAACGCATGGGCCAAGAACACTTCCAACCGGTCCACCACCCATCCGGATACGACCGCATGGTCCACCGAGTGCCGATTCGCGTTGACGGTCAGCCTACGATGGCGTCTCACCACCCTTCGATAGGCGAACACAACGCCTACGTGTACGGCGAGGTCCTCGGTGATTCGAACATCGACACCGCGCTGCGGTAGCAAGCGCTGCGGTCGGTCGTTGCAGGCACTCTGATCGAACCGTCGACGGCCTATTATCACTCAACGCCCGTTCTAATCCAGGTTCGTTCGTAAACAAGCGCGACACCCGCACTCTCACCGAGTTCGTCAAGGCGCCGGGAGCGCTTGGTCATATACTCCAATATCAACCGGACGCATGTCGGCGCTACTTGTACTTGCGCCGCGCCGCGATGTTTGTCCAGGCCATCTTCATTCCGTCATGGCCTTGTATGACCTGCGCAGCGGTGATACAAATACGGTTGTTGGACGGGTGGCCCGGAATCGCGAGATAGATTCCGCCGCTCGCGTTAATGCGAACCGAGGCTCCGCTTGAACCTGTCCCACCCAACGCTGACCAACAACCCAAAGCGAGAATTCTGCTTCGACAGAAGCTTGATGGCTCACGAACGCCCCGGGGAGGAACCTGCCATGACCATGGATGTATTGATTCCCGAAGAGTTGCGGATGCTCCAGAGCACGGTCCGTCAGTTCGTCGAGAACGAAGTAGTGCCGCTCGAATCGGACTACGCAGAGGAGCTGCCGACGGATATCCGCGCTCAGATGCAGGTCAAGCTACGGGACATGGGGTTGTGGGCGCTCAGCGTTCCCGAGGAGTACGGCGGCGCCGGCATCAACACCCTCGGAATGACTCTGGTGATCGAAGAAGTGCACAAGTCGATGCTGTCGCGCAACCTGATCGGCGGCGGGGTCAATCCGTTGCTGTACGGCGCCAGCGACTACCTGAAGGAGAAGTATCTTCATCCGGTGGTTCGCGGCGAGCGCCACTCAGCCGGCGCATTCAGCGAGCCCGGAGCGGCAGGCGACCTCGGCGGCATCCAGACGAGCTACACTCGCGACGGTGACGACTACGTCCTGAACGGCACCAAGATATGGATCACGAAAGGGCACGAGGCCGACCACGTGGTCGTGCTCGCAAGAGAAAAGGGCACGGAGCGCCAGGAAGGCGTTACCTGGTTCATCATCGACGCGGACACCCCCGGCTTCGAGGTGAGTCGCGTCATCCCGATGATGGGGCAGACGACCACTGCGGAGCTGCAGATGACCGATTGCGTCGTGCCGTCCGCCCACCGCCTAACGGCCGAGGGCGGCGCGTGGTCCGTTGCGCAGAAATCACTGAACGGCCTTCGGCTGATGAACGGTCCGCAGGTGCTTGGTCTGGCCCAGCGTTGCCAGGATCTGGCCGTCGCGTACGCGATGGGACGCAAGACGTTCGGCTCCCTGCTGTCGGAGCGCCAAGCAGTCCAGAGCATGATCGCCGATTCCGAGATCGAGATGTTCGCCACTCGATCGATGGTCTGGCAGGCGGCCATGAAGGCGGACAGGGGCGAGGACGTGCGGCGCGAAGCCCAGATGATCAAGGTGTTCGCAACGGAGATGGCTGGACGAGTTATCGACAGATCGCTTCAGATCCACGGCGCCGCCGGATACTCGAAAGACCTGGTAATCGAGCAGTACTACCGGGCTGTTCGCGCATACCGGATTTTCGAGGGCCCCAACGAGGTTCACCGCTGGCGCCTGGGCCGGAACATGATGCGAGGCTAGGCGGCGCCCAGAATGGACGAGATCGTCCACGAACGAACACGTCTGTTTTTCGTGGTGTGCGTCACCCGCCTGAATTTGGGACGTGACATTTGCGCTTGACTGTCAAGGGCGGAGAGAAAGTGTACCGGCGGGGCGGAGCAAAACTGTACCACTGAGCGCCGCAGGATTCGCGTCGAGATACGCGGTGCGTGAGGGCAGGTGTTAGCTAGTTGCCTGAGGGCTGGTGGGCGCAGTATCTGCTCTCTCTCATAGCGTTACTGTTTGTCGCCCAGTATCTGCTTTCGATCTCCTCGCAAGGTTCGTTCCGCCTGTCGGTTCTCGCCGGCGGAAGGCATTTTAAGATGAGCGTGATCGTTTTTTCATTATGCGTGACCGTTTTCGCCCTCGCTGGGTATGTGACGAGCATCCATCCGGCAATCCCGCAAGAATTCGGCGGCGGGGCGTCCAGGTGCGCTCAAATAGAAAGCAAAGGAACTCTGATCACTGACGCGTCTGACCAAGGCGAAGTCGAGATATGGCAAGCTGGCTCTCAATCCGTATGGTACCGGTTCCCAAACGCGACAACGACGTACGAGATCCAGAGAAGAGTCGTCGATTCGATCGAGTATTGTTGACCTGATCTCGCTCAATGACACCGACAGTAATTTGAACCGGCACCGAGGATGCCGAGGGCCATATCGCACAGTGAACGGCATCGCCCGTCGCCCGATCAGATCGGCCCTCGGAGGTCGATGCCGCCGGCGACCGTGATTACCTGGCCGGTAATCATGCGTGACGCTTCGGACGCAAGGAACACGGCCGTGCCTGGCAGGTCGTCATACCGAAGGCCTCCCGGAAGAGGGAACACTTCATCGGACTCGTCGCTCGACGACACGGGACCGGGTGCGATGGAATTCACCCTGATGTTGTATCGCGCTAGGTCAAGCGCCATTGCCCGGCCCATATGGGCTATGCCCGCTTTGACGGTGGAGTATGCGGAAGATCCGTGGCGGAGCTGCATGCCCATTCGAGACGAGATATGGATGATTGCGCCTCCGTTGCCCTGCTCCACCATCCGTTTTGCGACCGCCTGCGACATGAAGTAGGTGCCTCTCAGTCCGATAGCCTGCATGTCGTCGAAAGCGTCCACTTCGTATTCTAGGAATGGTTTGTTCGTGCCGCCTGTCTTTCCGGCGTTGTTGATCAATATGTCCAGATGCTCGAACTCGGCAGCCGTGGCATCCACTTGCTCTCGAATCGAGTTCACGTCCCGAAGGTCGAGCGGAAGGTAGACGCCGCGCACGCCGCGTTCTCCGAGCTCGCCGATCACGCCTTGCGCTTCTTGCTCCTGCACGGGCAGGTCGAGGATCGCGACGTTCGCTCCGGCATCGGCCAACGCGAGCGCGAACTGCCTCCCCATGTTTCGGGAGCCTCCGGTAACGATGGCGTTCTTTCCGGCGAGGTCGAAGGAGATGGGCATGTGGTCACGCGTCCTGTCGATCAGATTTCACGGCCCAGTATACCCGAGAGGGTTCGGCGGGGAAGACGGCTACCCGTGCATTCCCGCCCCGTTCCGCGGGCGGGGGTCGGTCCGTCTCGACACTCACCCTTCAGTTTGCTCACGGTTGGCGCCGCAACGGACAGACGGGCACGTGGCAACTCCGGCAAAATGCCGTAGAATGCGTCCCAGACATGACCGTAATCGACGCGCAGCCTTGACGTGGCGCAGCGTCTAAGCCGAGGAGGATGAGCATCCCATGGGTGAAATCGGACTGATGAACATGAGGCCGCCGGGCAGCACCTGGCGCGACGTCAAAGAGATCGCCGTGATGGCGGAGGAGTTGGGCTACAGTAGCCTGTCCGCCGGCGAGGCGTGGGGCGAAGACGCGTTTACGTCGCTGGCGCAACTGGCGGCGATCACGACGCGCATCCGAATCGGGACTAGCATCGTGCCGGTGTTCGCGCGATCGCCCGCCAACATCGCGATGACCGCGCTCAACATGGACTTGATGTCCGAGGGTCGCTTCTTCCTCGGGCTCGGATCGAGCGGCGCCCTTGTGATCGAGGACTTGCACGGCGAGAAGTTCGAGAAGCCGGTCACGCGGATGCGGGAGTACATCGACATCATCCGCAAGGCCATGCGAGGCGAGCGGATGGACCACGAAGGCGAGTTCTTCCAGACGAAACGGTTCCGGCTGCGGTTCAAGCCGTACCGGCCCGACCTCCCGATCTACATCGCCTCGTTGGGTCCGCCCAGCCTGCGCATGACCGGCGAACTCGCCGACGGCTGGTTGCCGATCTACTTCGCACCGTCGCGTAAAGATGCGGCCGTGCTGCCCCTCAAGGAAGGCGCCGAGGCCTCGGGTCGGTCGTTGGACGACATCGCGATCTCGCCACAGGTGTCGGTGTACGTCACCGACGACGTCCCAGCCGCTCGCGATCGAGAGCGACCGCACATCGCGTTTTACATCGGCGGGATGGGCGTCTTCTACCACCGGTATTTCCATCGCATCGGGTTCGGCGAAGAGGCCGACCAGGTTCGAGAAGCCTATCTGGGACGCGACCGCGAGGGGGCGGCAAAGCTCGTCACCGACGAGATGGTCGATGCCACGGCGATCCTGGGCAACCCCGATCAGTGCCGCGAACAGATGGAAGCATTCTTTGACGTGGGTGTGTCCGAAATACGACTCGTGCTAAACGAGCCCGACAAAGACGCCTACGTCAAGACGATTCAGGCGCTGGCGCCAAACGGATAACCGGGAGGGCAAACGATGTCTGCCGGTTCTCGGGCCGTCCATCGGCCTTGCACGCAGGCCAGTCGGAACGATAGGATGGGCGCTCATTTGTCAGGCGCTCGGATGGATGCCGTCGGCTCCAAGTGCAACCGATCGTAACTGTTGACGGAACCGGCCCCGTGCGATAAGTCGTGGGGCCTCACCATTCGTGCTTCAATCAGGAGGAACGCGTTGGAGATTTCACTTTCCGCGATGATCATGGAAGGCCCGGACAAGATGGGCCGGCTGACCAACGAAGAGTTCACGAAGATGGCCGCGGACATCGGCTACCACGGCATCTGCATGCGCGCGTCGCTCGCGGGAACGCAAACGCCGCGGGAGAACCGGCTTGAGCTCAAGCGCGATCTGGACAAACTCGGGCTGAAGTCCACGATGGTGACGGCCGACTTCGACGTACCGCTGAACAACGAACGCGGTCCACTGGCGATGCGCGACATCGGACCGCACCTCGACGTTGCCGAGGACTTCGACGCCAAGCTGTTGCGCGTGTGCATCAAGAGTTGGTCGGACGTGAAATGGGTCCAGCGCGCCGCGGACGAGGCTCTCGAACGTGGAATTACGTTGACGCACATGGCTCACGGTCAGAGCATGTTCGAGACGGTCGACGGCTCGATCGAGTACGTGAAGCGCGTCAATCGGCGCAACTTCGCGCTGACGTACGAGACCACCAACTGGGTGTGGTGTTTGCAGGATGTCGGACGCGAGACAATCAAACGCATCGCGCCGTATCTGTGCTACGTCTACCTCAAGAACACGAAAATGTGGGACGGCGGCTCAAAGCGATCCCTGCGTTGGCATCCCGGCTGGGTGAACCTTGACGACGCGGTGTTCGGCGAGCCCGACACCGTCGATTTCGTCGAGATACTCGGAGCGATGGAGGAGATCGGCTACGACGGCGTCGTGACGGTCCACCAGTCGCCGGTGGGCGACGAGACCATCGAGCACTGCGCCCAACACTGCTACGACTATTTGACGGAGATCGGCAACTTCGAGCCGAAGCCGTCTCGCGTACTCAACTGATCGCGGCGCGAATCCGAAGCCCCATCGCTCAGGCGACCGCGTCGAACCGAAGTCGAGCGCGCCGCGCCGTTTCGCGGCGACGCGGACTTGAATCTCACCGCGCCAAACTTGGAGAACCTGTATGAATGACAACCAGGCCAATCCGGCCGCCCTGGGGCATTTGATCGTGCTCGAGGTAGTGGACGACATCGGCGAATTGTGCGGCAAGATGTTCGCCGACATGGGGGCGACCGTCACGCGCATCGAGCCGCCGGGAGGCGCGCCAAGCCGGAGCATCGGCCCGTTCCTCGACGACAAGGAGCATCCGGAGCGCAGCCTGCACTTCTGGAGTTACAACACCAATAAGCGCGGCGTCACGCTCGATCTCGACGCCCCGGAAGGCCAAGCTCTGTTCAAGCGCATGGCGGAGCGGGCGGACATCGTGATCGAGAGCATGACGCCAAGCTATATGGATGATCGCGGACTGTCGTTCGACGACCTGCATCAGCTCAATCCGCGCCTCGTATACGTGTCGTTGAGCGCGTATGGCCGGAGCGGACCGAGGGCCAACTTCCCGGGCGGAGACCTCGCGGGTTGGGCGTCCAGCGGCTTCATGTACACGACCGGCTGGACCTGGCAACCCCCGATGCGTCCATGGGGACGGCAGGCGTCCCACGCGGCTTGTCTGTACGCGATGAGCGGCGCGCTGGCGGCGATCCTGAATCGACGGCGATCAGGCAAAGGCCAGCACGTCGACGTATCGCTGCAGGAAGCTGCGGCATCCACAGGGGAAGGCTACGTGCCCTTCTACGTCGGCGACAACATGATCTCCGGCCGCAGAGACAACGATCACATCAACAGCTCCGGGTTCAAGGTCCTGCTGTGCAAAGACGGTTGGGTGCACTTCAACGTCGGCTGGCGAAGAGACAAAAACGCCATCGTCGAGTGGATGACCGATGAGGGCGTCGAGAGCGACTTGACCGATAAGAAGTGGCTCGATCCGAAATACCGTCGCGCCAACTTCGACCATGTCGTCGAAATCGTGTCCGAGTGGACGAAGAACAAAACGAAGACCGAGATTTTCGAGCAAGGCCAGGAACGCGGCCTCGAGTGCGCTCCGGTCTACACGATCCCCGAAGTGTACGACGACCCGCAACTCGCGCATCGAGGCTACTGGGTCGACGTCGAGCACCCAGAGCTCGAACGGAGTTTCACGTACTCGGGCGCACCCTACTTGCTCAGCGAGACACCCTGGTCGATGCGGCGACGAGCTCCGTTGATCGGCGAGGACAACGATTCGATCTATGGCGACGAGCTCGGGCTCGACGACGACGAATTGGCGAATCTGACCCAGAAGAGGATCATCTAGGCGGATACGCCGGAGGAACGCAATGGCTGGACCGTTAACCGACGTTCGAATCACCGACTTCACCTGGGTGCTGGCGGGGCCGTTCTGCACCAGGACCCTCGCCGACATGGGCGCCGAGGTCATCAAGATCGAGGCCCGAAACCGGCCCGATCCGCACCGCAACTACATTAATCGAACGAACGATTTCCCCAACCCGTCCCCGTACGGCGCGTTCGACAACTTCAACCGCAACAAACTTGGTCTCACGATCAATTCCCGCCATTCCGACGGGTTGGCGCTCATCAAAGACCTGATCGCCGTGAGCGACGTCGTGACCGAGAATTTCCGCGGCGGCGTGCTCGACAGGTGGGGATTGTCGTTCGACGAGATGCGGAAGGCGAAGCCGGACATCATCAGCATGAGCCTGTCAGGCTTCGGACAGACGGGCCCCTACAACAACTACGCCTCGCACTTTCACATCCCGCAAGCGATGTCCGGGTTCACTCGGCTCTCTGGAATCGACGGCGACATCCCGGTGGTGGCCGGGTCTTGGGGCGACACAACGACCGGGCTTCAAGGCGCCGCCGCCGTCTGCATGGCTCTCGAACACCGAAGCGAAACCGGTCAAGGCCAGAAGATCGACGGCACCCAGCTCACGTCAACGACGCACGTCATGGGCAGCGCGTTCCTGGAGTACACGGCCAACGGAACGGTGCCGCACGCCAACGGCAACCGCCTGCCCCACACCGCGACATCGGTCGAAGGCGCGTTCCCTTGCCAGGGAGAGGAACGATGGGTTGCCGTCGGTGTCCACACCGAGGACGAGTGGCGAACGTTCTGCGCGACCATCGAACGGACCGACCTGCTAGACGACTCACGATTCGCCGCGATCTCAGACCGGCGTGAGAACTGGCAGGAGCTCGAGATCGAGGTAGAGCGATGGACCAGAGCGCGCACCGCCGAAGACGCGGCAACGACCCTTCGAGCTGCTGGCATCGAGTCTGTGGTCGTCGAGAACGTCGTCGACATGATGGAACACGACAAGCAGCTCGCGCACAGGGGCTACTTCGTCGACGCCTGGCACCCGGACCGAAGCATCGGCACGCTACGGACAGAGGGTCCGGTGACCAAATTCTCGGACACCCAGGGCACGATCCGCCGCACGGCGCCGCTGATCGGCGAGCACAACGAGTACGTCCTCGGCGAAGTGCTTGGCGTTTCGACCAATCGCATGGCGGAGCTTCAAGAGGCCGGCGTCTTCTTCTAGGCAGGTCGCGGTTGTCAGCTGACGGCTATCGGCTATCAGCTCACGGCTGACGGCTGTCAGCTTTCAGAGTCCGCTACGGTATGCCGATCATCTCGGTTCGGCCGCCCAGCACGAGCGTCTGACCCGGAGCAATCCATTCGCCCATGCCGTCAGGCTTGATGCGTTCGCGATAGCCGGCCCAACCGGCCTCGTCGCGGAAGTGGATTTCCGCCATTCCAGCGTAAGGCTCAGACGCCGGATCGGTGCTGTGATGCACCACGTACCTGAAACCGCCGACCTGCTCCGCGACGGACCTAACGTTGGGTACATGGACGTTGAGCCAGTGAGTGAAGAATTTTTCGTAATCGGTCCCCTGTTTTGCCTTCACCAGGAAGGTCACTTTGAAGAATCCAGAGCGCGTGGTTGGAAACGGGGCGTCGAGCGTGAGAGGCACAACCTTGAGATCTTCTGCGCCGTCCATCACCACGTACTCCGTGGTCGCCCAGGGTACGTAGGGCTCCGCGACTTGCTGGAACGAGTCGGTGGGTGTCGTGCCGTGCGGGGTGTCGGACCTGGCCGGCCGTTCCTGCCACAACAGCTGCGCGACGCCGTCCCAGACGTGCTCGCCGTCTTCGTTCGGGTCGTAGAGCGTGACGATGTAGCAGAGCGCGTGCGGGACGCCCTGCGACGCCTGGTTCTGAGCTCCTTGGATCACTTTGGGCATGTGGTGGGCGTACCAATGCGCCACCAACTGCTCCCGCGAGGTGGTGGGCCTGCGCTTGATGAGATACAGCATCTTCGCTCCAGGTGTGGCTTGCGGGGGCGACGAGGTCATGGATTCGCTCCAATCACAGCTTGTTTTTGGGGCCGACAATCGGCATGGTAGCGTCGGCGCCGCGGGAGCGCAACCGGCGAGCGTTCGTTCGTATTGGGTCCGCTTAACGCACGCGAGCAAGGAAGCCGGTGGGCGGATTTACGTTCGACGCTAGTTTGGTGCGTCGGCAACAATGGCAGCGTCAGGAATTCCGAGTCGATGGGAACACGTTGACGTCTGGCAGCGAGACGTGAATCATGGCGACTGATCCAATCATCCGGGCTGACAATGTTTCGAAGACCTTTCAGGTAATCAAGAGGCGCCCCGGCTTCATGGGCGGGCTCAAGACGCTTTTCTCCGCGGATTTTCAGGAAGTTCGGGCCGTAGACGGCATCTCGTTTGAGATCGGGCGAGGCGAGCTTGTGGGTTACCTCGGCCCCAATGGAGCCGGGAAATCCACCACGATCAAGATGCTCACCGGCGTGCTGCGCCCAAGCGATGGCGAGATCGTCGTCAACGGGCTGGTTCCGTACGAAGAGCGCGGTCGCAACGCCAAGAACATCGGCGTCGTCTTCGGACAGCGGGAGCAACTGAACTGGGACCTTCCCCCTCGCGACACCTACCAACTCATGAGAAGGATGTACTCCATACCATCGGATAAATTTGACAACAACCTGGCGATGTTCACCGAGCTCCTGGAGTTGCAGGACCTCCTCGACATCCCTGTTCGGCAGCTCTCCTTGGGCCAGAAGATGCGGTGTGAGATCGTGGTCGCGCTGCTTCACGATCCGGAAGTGATATATCTGGAAGAGCCCACGATCGGTCTGGATGTGGTCTCCAAACACCGGATCATGGAATTCCTCCAGGAGTTGAACAGGGAACGGGGGACCACGATTCTTCTGACGACGCACGATCTTTCGGACATCGAAAAATTGTGCAAAAGGGTGATGATCATAGACGGCGGCGAGATCATTTACGACGGCCGGCTTGCAGAGATCCGCAGATTGTACGGCGCGACGCGTAGCCTGGTTTTCACCCCGCAGGACGGCGCCCGCCTCGACGGGCTGGAGAGCCTGGTCGACTCCATCGGGAACGGCGCAACGGTATATTTCGGAGACGAGGCTGTCGCCATCAGGTTTGACCCCCGTAAAGTCTCGGCGTCGGAAATCACCAGACAGATCGTGACCAAGTACGAACTCAAAGACCTCTCGGTCGAGGAAGCGGACATCGAAACCATCGTCAGGGACATTTACGAACGGGGACAGGTCGGTTGAAGGACAGGCTCCTGGTACGGATACTGGAATCGTTGAACCGACACTACGGAATATTCGTGGTTTCGTTCAGAGGGAAGCTGGCGTACCGGTTCACTTCTTCACGTCGCTTGTTCCCACGATGATGGTCGCCGCCATGCTGTACTTTCTCTGGACGGCCATCTTCGAAAACAGCACAAGCATCGACATGCCTTTGAGCACTCTGATCACGTACGTCTGTGTTGGGCAGGTGATCAGCATGAGCCGCATATCCTGGGCGCAGAGAAGACCGGCCTATCAGGTGGCGGAGAAAATCCGATCCGGCGACATCGCCATCGATTTGGTTCAGCCCGTCGATTACCAGGCTCTCCGGCTCAGCGACTCTCTCGGGCTGTACGTCGCCGAGACGGCGCTGATCAACCTTCCGGCGTATCTCCTTGCCTAATCGTATCCGCCATCGACCCGCCCGCCTCCACGGAGGCAGCAGTCGGGTTCATTGCGAGCCTTTCGGGGGCGTTCCTGCTCGCGTATTCGATCACCTATCTCGGGAGTATGTTAGCTTTTTGGACCTTCGAGATACTTGGAGTGCTGTACGCCCAAAAGGCCGTCATGGACATCCTGGCGGGCAGCATCATGCCTCTTTCGCTTTTCCCCGGCTGGCTCAGAACCATCGCGCTCGCGCTTCCGTTCCAGGGCGTCGCTCATGTTCCGCTTTCGATCTACATCGGGTCGATTGAAGGGTCGGACATTTGGCTTGAGATACTTAAACAATGGGTTTGGGTCGTAGCAATGCTCGTATTAACGAGACTGATCTGGCTGAGGGCGTCCAGAAGAATCGTCATACAGGGGGGATGAGGTGACCCGCTACCTGAGTTTGTACATCCTGTACCTGCGGATCGCGATCAAGGTTCCGCTCCAGTATCGAGCCGACCTGTGGATCGGGTTTGTGAGCACCGCGATCGCGCAAGGGATGACCATACTCTTCATCTCAGTCATCTTCACCAAAATTCGGGTGATCGAGGGATGGGGGTTTTACGAGGTCGTCCTCATCTACGGTCTCACCACCGCCTCCCGTTACGGGAGTGACGTGTTCTTGAACATGCCAATGGGCCTGCATTGGTTCATTGTGAACGGAGATCTGGACATCGTGCTCGTTCGCCCAGCCAATGCTCTGTTCCAGATGATCGGTTCGGCAGGGAACTTTTTCCCTGCGATAGGCCACATGGCGGTTGGCATCGCCGCGATAATCTTCGGCCTCAGAGGGCTCGACGTTCAGTTTCACGCTTGGTGGACTTTGTACATTCCGGTGGTGATCGTGTCCGGGACTGTGTTGTTCTACGCGATCAGGCTAATGGCGGCTTCCATAGGCTTCTGGGCAACCGATGCCAGGTCCCTGATATATCCCCTGTCGTGGTTTTCCGACTTTGCTCAATTTCCGGCCGTCGTCTATCCCGCCCCGATACTGATCATTCTGGCTTGGGTGCTGCCTTATGCCATGATGGGCTTCTATCCGGCGGCCTTCATGGTGCGAGGAGGCGAGTACAGAGTTATGGGCCTGATCGCTCCGTTCATGGGGTGGGCGTTCCTGGGCGTGAGCCTCCTGGTCTGGCGGGCTGGCATCAGAAGATACGAAAGCCCGGGCTCCTGAGGAAGGTGTGCCCGGCCAGGTCGATGGCCTGCGAATCAATCTCAGCCCCTGAGCTCCTCTGTCGCCAAGCGCGCGCCCTCCGCCTGGGCCCCGAACTTTGCCCACGCGATCTTGGGATGCCCAACCCTCGTGCCCAACCCGTAATCGGTCCCGACGATAACGTTCTCGCGCCCGACGAGCAGTGCATAATTCACGATCCGCTCCGCCACAAGCATGGGGTGCTCGACGAAGTCGCTGGCGTGGCCGACCACTCCGGGGATCAATGCTTTGCCGGCAGGGAGCTTGGTGCCCTCCCACACACGCCACTCATGCTCGTGTCGGGGATCCGACGCCTCGATCGAGTAGCCCGCCGCTTTGACCTTGAGGATGATGTCGACGATGTCGTTCAGACCGATGTCGTAGACGTGCGGTCCGTAGTAGCTGCCCCAGCACATATGGAAGCGAATCGATTCCTCGGGGATGTCGCGCAGTGCGTAGTTAAGCGCTTCGATGCGGAGCTCGGCGAACGCGCGGTACTCGGCGACACTCAAGTCAGGGTGGATCTGCCAGGCGTCGGCCAAGTCCGGGTCGTCGATCTGGAGCAGGAGACCAGCGTCGGTGATCGCCTTGTACTTTTCGTGCATGGCGTCGGCGATCGCGTTCAGGAAGTCCTCGTCTCGGTCGTAGTATCGGTTCTGCATCCAGTGCTCTATCGTGCCTGGAGCGACGGCCAGCAAGAATACCTCGAGGCCTCCGAATCCTTCGAGACCGGCCTTGAAGTTGTCGATATCGCTCTGCACGGCGGCGTGACCGATGTACTCAAGAGGTCCGGTGCACACGTCCTCGGGCCCGCCCAAGTTGCCTCTGCCTTCGAAATACTCTGGGAATTCCAGTGCGTCGCGACCGTATACCCGCGAGAGCACTTCGCCGGGGACGTCGGTTCGCTGATCGTGCCCGCTGAGCCGCTCTCGAGCGTAGCTCGTAAAGTGGGCCTTGCTGAACTCACCGTCGTTGACGCTATCGAGACCCACGGCAACCTGCTGCTGAACGACCTCGGCGACCGCGCTTCGCAGCCGTCCGGCAAGCGCGGCCTCGTCGTGGGGCTGACCGCCACTTTTAGCGATCACCATCTCTCGCAGGTCGGGCGGTCGCGCCAGGCTGCCGGCGTGGGTCGCGAGTATCCGTTCGTTGCCCCGCTTCATGCGCTCCTCTCTAGCATCTCTTTGCGTTGGTTCTGATCCACGCTCAGTGCACACGATGGTGCGCTCCCAACGACAACTACATCGCTTGCCAGTACCGTCCTCCCTCCGCTACCACTACCCTGCCGACGTGCTCGTCGGGGTGGAAGTGGCCCGCCGCGATGAGGTAATCCTCCGACTCCGCCCTATGCAACAGATCTTCTCGGCTGCGCCTACTATCCGACTTGCTCGTATCGACACCGGCGCACCAGTCGGGTTCTTGAATTTGCACTTTGCTGTGCAGGGCGTCACCGACGATCATCGCCTTGTGCCCGTGCGAGCTCACGAGGACGATGTGATGACCCGGCGTGTGCCCGGGCGTGGGCAACGTCGTCACTTCGTCCGTGATGACGTGCTCGCCGTCGAAGAAGTCCAGGAGTCCCAATCCTTCCAGCGGCACGACCGAATCTCGCACCCAGGGCGCGTTCGGCAGGTTCTCTGGCTTCATGAAGTGATCCCAGTCCGTCTTCGGCGCCAGATATCGCGCGTTCGGGAAGTACGGACGCGAGGTGTCGCCGGATTGGTCGAGGTTCCAGCCAACATGGTCCGCGTGCAGATGGGTGTGCACCACGATGTCGATGTCTGCGGGCGTGACTCCGTGCCGGTCCAGCTCGTTGAGGAGATTGCCTTTTCGATTGGCACGAGTCGGGTGCGGGCCCGGTCCCATGCCCGTGTCGACCATGATCGTCTTGCCTTCAGATCGGACGAAGAAGTGACCGTAGTAGAGCTGCACCTGTCCATCGACCAGGACATCGTCGCGATAGGGCGCCCACTGTTTTTCCGTGACTTCCGGGAAGAAATCGATCGCATCGCGGGGCGGCGGGATCATGTCGAGGACGGCCCCAACCGTCACGTTTCCAACCGTGAACCTTTTTACCATTTAGGCGCCGCCGTCCGAGGCTAGGATATCGCGAATCGTCTCTTCGGAGACTCGGACCTCCGCCCCAGCCCGCTCCTCTTGCAGGCGCATGAAAATCCGCGAGTCACGGTTCCCCCAGCCGCGGTTAATCGCCTCGGTGATTTCTTGCAGGGCGAGATTCGCAAGACGCATGGGCACGTCGTTCTCGCGTCCGACGGCGACGGCGAGATCGACGTCTTTGCGCGCCAGCCGCAACGTGAAGTCCGGCGGGTCGAAGTTGCCGGGCAGGAAGTGCTCGGCCATGCCCTCGAACGGGCCTCGCCGGCCTTGAGCTCCCTTTCGGACGGCCTGCCACAGCGCGGACGGCTCTACACCCGCTTTGACGCCCATCGTGAACACCTCCGCGATGGCGCACTGGAAGATGTATCCGGCGCAGTTGTGGACCAGCTTCGCGACAGCCCCGGCCCCGATCGGCCCGACATAGTATGCCTTGTCGCCGATCGAATCGAGCACGTGCTTGCACTTGTCGAACAAGGCTTTGTCGCCGCCGACCCAAATCGACAGATTGCCGGTTCGAGCGCCTTCCGGTCCGCCGCTTACCGGCGCGTCCAGGACGTCGACGCCCTTCTCGGCCATGACCTCGTGGATCCGGCGAATCAACGCCGGTGAGCTCGTGCTTAGGTCGAAGTACGTGCTTCCTTCGGCGATCCCCTCGATGATGCCGTCTCCCCCGAGCACAACCGCTCCGACCTCGACGGGTCCAGGTAGCGAAGTGAAGACGATCTCACATTGCTCGGCAACCTCTCGCGGCGTGTCAGCCCAGGCGGCGCCCGCCTCAAGGTGAGGGATCGCGGCGTCGCGCCGGATGTCGTGGACGACCAGGTCGAAGCCACCCTTGATGGCGTTGGACGCCATACTCGAACCCATGATGCCAAGTCCGATAAAACCGATTTTCATTTCACACCTCGTAGCGTCCGCATCGTGTTGGTAGCCTGATCGACCGAACCTGCTTCTTTGGTCAACGGTCCTGACCAACTGTTCTGTTTATCTACTCGACCAGATGCGCTTTGAGCACGTCCTCATCGAACTCGACTCCGAGCCCGGGTCCCGTTGGCGGGGTGATGTAGCCGCGCTCGAACTTGATGGGCTCTTTGAAGATCATGCTGTGGAACGGCCCAAGGTTCGCCTCCTGGATCAGGAAGTTCGGGGAGCACGTGTCGATCTGGATCGCCGATGCCGCCGCGATCGGTCCGCAGGCCATGTGGGGCGCGATCATCGCGTAGTGGGCCTCGGCGATGCCGGCGATCTTCTTCGCCTCGGTGATTCCGCCGCACTGGCCGACGTCCATCTGGATGATCTGGGCGGCCTGTTTTTCGAGCACCTGCGAGAACTCGTACTTGGTGACCAGCCGCTCTCCAGTGGCGATGGGGATGCTCGTGTGCGCGGCCACCCGTGCCATTTCGTCGACGTTCTCGGGCGCGACCGGCTCTTCGAACCAGTACGGATGATACGGCTCGAGCACGTCAGCGACCCTCAATGCGCTAAACGTCGAAAGCTGGCCGTGCGTTCCGATGCCCACTTCAATGCTGTTGCCGACAGCGTTCCGAATGCTTTCGAATATCTTTGCCGCGTTTTCGATCTCCCAGAGTGGGATGTCCCGAGGTATCGGATATTCGGGCATGAACGGGTCGAGCTTGCAAGCATTGTTCCCTTCTTCGATCAACTGAGCGGCAACCTCTCCCGCGAGCTCCGGATGTTCGCGGAAACCTGGGTTCGGCATGTATGCGTAGGCGCGAAGCTTTTCGTGGTATTGCCCGCCGAGCAGATTGTAGATCGGCTGCCCCGTGGTCTTGCCGGCGATGTCCCAGAGTGCCATGTCGAACGCGCTGATCACCGGCGTCGCGTGAAGGCTGGGATGGCGGAAGTCGTGCCGCGAGGCGTACATCTTGTCCCAAATCAGTTCGATTTTGAACGGGTCCTCGCCTACGACATACTGCCGGCCCATCTCTTCGATGAGGTTGACCTGCGACTTCAGGTCGCCGAGGTTGCGAGAGTAGGTGTTGCCGGTGATGCGCTCGCCGAGTCCGACGATTCCTTCGTCGGTCTTGAGCTCGAGGAAGAGCAGGTACTTGCCGCCGCGGTACGGCGGTTCGTTTTCGACAACCATGGTTTTGACGTCGGTGATTTTCAATTCATGCTCCTGTGGTCATCTCGAATGATTGTCTCGGTGCGGAAGACCTTTTGAGCGCGTCGAGACTTCGCTTTGTTAAGGTCGGACATCGTGGCTTCGACGTAGTGGCCCGAGCCGTCAGTCTATATTATCTTCTGCACGGTCCATTCCGCCGTCGCCGTAACTCGGCGGGCTTACCGCCAACGAGAATGACACCCTTTGTCGTTCACCTTGAGCAACTGTATGTCCGCACCACGGGCGCGAAACGGCTCAGTCCCTCGTGAGTCTACTGTCTGAAGAAAGTCGGGCGTTGGGATGTCCGGTCATGACGGTTGCTCTGTCCCGCCCACCCGCCGCGAAGGTTCTGTGGGGACACCCCACACCCCGGCGGGGCTTCGCCCCTGCACCCCAAATGTAGTCGTCGCGGACGGCATCGCAAATGAGATCGAATTGACACAGCGTCCATTATTCGAAAGTACCGGCACACGCGGATCCCGAAATTCTCGGGACTGGCCGAGAGTCCGTTCGAATTCATCGTCGCTTGATCACCTCCTCGCTGAAGTCGGCTATCAATTCCTGAGCCGCCCAGCGGTCGACGGCGGAGAGCGCGACGTTGTCGATGCCGATCGCTTCCATTTCATCGAGGCGTCGGTTGATGTCGTCGCCCGTGCCGGTTAACGAGCGAGCCATCAGCTCTGGCGAAACGAACTGCTCTTCGCCTTGCTTGAGATACACATAGTGGCCTTCGTGGGCGTCCAAGTAGCGCCGATCGTCGGGCGTAGGCGGTGACTTCTGGTCGCCGTATTGCCGAATGTACTGGTCGAACTCTCCGGCCAGATCGGCGTCTTCCATGCCCAGGTTCGCGCCTGGACCGTAGGCGCCTTCCCACATTGCGTGGACGCCTGGGACCAGAGTCGGTCCGACGTTCCGGATCACGCGTTCGCTGAGCAGCGTCTCGCCTTCGCGGAGCACGCATGATGAGGTTAGCACCGTGACGTATGGCTTAGTGCCCTGCCCGCCGGCGTGGTCGAAGCTGTTGCCTGCAGCCTCGGCGCTCGCCGACACTCTCGGCAGGCCCTTCGGCACACCTGCGCTTCTGCCAGTGGTGATCCAGCCGTCCCCGAGCTCGCCGACGAGCTTTTGGCCTCGCGGTCCGTTGGCAGCCAGCATCACGGGAATCGGGTCCTCAATGTTGAAGAATTCGTCTCTGCCTGAGTTGGCTTTCGAGTGCATGAGGCGAATCCATCGTTCGCGTTCGCCTTCGCGAAACAGCACGTCTTCGCCAGCGAGCAGACCTTTCACTTGCGCCGTGTACTCGGCGAATTCCTTCATCGTCAGAGCGGGCAATCCCATCGTGTTGCGTCCGGTGTAGCCGGTGCCGAGTCCGAGGATCACGCGTCCCGGCGCGATCTTGTTGATCGACGCCGCGGCCGCCGCCGTGACCGGGGCGATTCGGTTGCTCGGGATGGCGACCAGCGTGCCGAGTTGGATCTTCGACGTGTGGTGCGCGGCCAAGGCCATGGTCGCCCAGACGTCGGAGTAGATCAACTGGGAGTCGTAGAACCACGCGTGAGTGAAGCCAGCTTCTTCAGCGGCTTTGACTTCGCGCCAGGCGTCGATGTAGGACGGGATGCCTATGCCGTAGTCCATGGATTGATGCCTCCCGTTGGTATTCGCGTTGACGGTGCTTGGCGGGTCATGTGGGGTGAGAGTCCGCTCTGTGCGAAGCTGGTTTCGGTGAGGTCCTTCGACAAGCGTCCAAGCAACGGCTCCTCATCTCGCCATCCTGAGCCGCAGCGAAGGATCTAGTCGTATGCGAAAATGTCTCCCTGCGCGGCCCAAGATTCTTCATCCTTCCGCGCGCGGAAGGATGAAGAATGGCTAAATTCCAAGCGCCGTTGCTGTTTCATGCATTGTTGTCCTGCGGACATGAAGTTGCTCAGGACGAACGGAGAGAGGAGCGGATCGAAGGCGAGGTCGGGTCCGTCATCAAAACCCTAGTCGAAGGCCGCGACGATCTCCTCTTCGACGCGCTGGAACGCTTCTACGTCGCCGGTTGGGATGCCGCCGAACATGATCTCGTCGACGCCGGCGTCGGCGAATTCGCCGATTCGCTCGATGATGTAGTCGCGCGGACCGGCGAGCGATCCCGAGTCCTTCGGCTCCATCAGCGGACCGGCGTAGTTGCCGTGCAAGCGATCCATCGCCCTGTAGCCGCGGGCGATGTTGAAGCGCTCCGCTTCGTCTTGATCGTCGGTGATCAGTATCGGCGCGAGCAAGGTTCGCTTGATCTCGGACGGGTCGCGGCCCACGGCCTCGCAGTGGCGTTCGAGCACGCCCATCTTGTGCTGGTAAAGCTGCATCGACATTCCCCTGCCCGACCAGCCGTCCAGATTGAAGATGTCGCCGTACTTTGCTAGCGTTCGCATCGTGCGTTGTTCGCCCGTGCCGCCAATGAGAATCGGGATGTGCGGTTCTTGGTAGCTACCGGGGGACAGCGGCGCTTCGTCAAGCTGGTAATACTTACCGTTGTAGCTGACTACCCCTTCGGCGGTGAAGAGCTTGCGAATGAGCTCGCAAGCTTCCTCGAACCTGTCCGATCGTTCTTTCATCGGCGGGAAGTCCCAGCCGAAGGCCTCGTGCTCACGCTGGAACCACGCCGCGCCGAGAGCTAGCACGAAGCGCCCCTTGGATGCCTGGTCTAGAGTCGCCGCCATCTTGGCCACGAGCGCCGGGTTGCGGTACGTGTTGCCGAGCACCAGGTGACCCAGCACGAGCTTGCTCGTCATACCCGCGGCGACCGCCGTGAGCGTATAGCCCTCGAACGCCGTGCCTAGCTCTTGCTCGCGATCCCCTCCGGGCGACCCGGGCGAAGGCGGCAGAAAATGGTCGGCGAACCAGAGACTGTCCCACCGTCCCGCCTCCATCGCCTCGATCGATGCGGAGATGTCATCCCATGTCGTTCTATAACAGCCAACTTGAACTCCGAATTTCATGTTTTTGTATCCTCTGATTGTATTGGCTCGAACCGATCCGTCGTGCTCGCCGTTCTCACTATTTCGGGCCGCGCCAACACGTTGCGTCGGGGTTGTCCGGAATCTCGAACGGGAACGGGATGAGCCTATCACAGGCGTGGACAAACTGAAACAATCTGCCAGCCGGGCCGCTGGCGCTGCTCAGCGTCAACCGAATCCGCGACATCATGATACATTGTGCGCGCCGACGAACGGTGCAGCGGCGCGCGGCGTCGAGCTTAACCCAAATCGCCGAAAAGGAACCATGGCGCCACCCGACGAAAAAGAGACCGGCGACGCAGCCGGCAAAACGGAACAATTGAAAGTCCCACAGATTCCTTGGGTCCGCGATAGGCTCTTCTACGGTTGGATCATCGTTCTGGTGGGCGCGGCGACGCAGTTTTTGCAGGGCACGGTCAACCAGGGCTTCACGACCTACCTCGGTCCGTTGCAGCGAGATTTCGGTTGGAGCAGGGCCCTGCTTGCGGGGCCGCGATCGATAACTTCGGTGCAAAATTCGATCTTCGGTCCTGTTGAAGGTTTTCTGATGGACCGGTTCGGTCCTCGCAATATGTCCGTCACCGGCGTCTTCATCATGGGCCTGGGGCTCATCTTGTTCGGTCTGACAAACTCGCTATGGATGTACTACCTGGCCAATATCGTCATCGCTCTGGGCACCGGCTTCTACGGCATGCTGATAATGTCCGTTGCGGTCAACAACTGGTTCCGGCGCAAACGCACCATCGCCCAATCCGTGATGCTCTTGGGTTGGTCGCTGGCCGGTGTCGTGGGCGTCCCGGTGGTCGTCCTCGTGCAGGGCGCTTTCGGGTGGGAGATATCCGCGATCGGGTCGGGTTTGATCATCTGGGCGGTCGGAATTCCTACGTCGCTGCTGCTGCGCACCAAGCCCGAGCCGTACGGATTGCTGCCTGATGGCGACACCGTCGCTGGCGAGAATGCGACTGCCAACGGGCGCGCGCAGCCTGATCCGGAGCACGACTTCACGCTGGCCGAAGCCATTCGAACACGCACGTTTTGGCTAATCTCGGTTGGCTCAGCCATCGGCAACCTGGGTATGGGGACGGCGCAGGTCCACCTATTCCTCCATCTGGAGCAGGGCGTCGGGCTGGGGCGTACGACCGCCGCGCTCGTGTGGACCGTCGCCAGCCTGTCGAATATCCCATCGAGACTGATCGCGGGCTTCCTCGGAGACAGGCTGCCGAAGAATCACATGATGGGCTTCGCGATAACGATGATGGCGCTGTCGGTGCTCGTCTTGGCAGTCGCCACGACGGCCCGCTTGGCGTTCGTCTACGCGGTCCTTTACGGTATTGGTTGGGGCGTGCGGACCCCGGTCATGAACGCGATGCAGGGCGAATACTTTGGCCGGACGTCCTTAGGCGTCATCAGCGGATGGCTGCATTCGCTCAGCCTGCCGTTGACCATCGCGGCGCCCGTGCTGGCTGGCTACGTGGCTGACGTTCAAGGCACCTACCGAACGACATTCATCGTCGTGGCCGTCCTGATGATGGTGGGAGCGGCGTTGATGTTCGTGGCCGCTCGCCCGACGCCGCCAGTTCGAGAAGAGTAGCTCGAAAGGAGATAGATCGATGGCTCGTTATCCTCAGGCGATACTGGTCTCGTGCGAGGTCCCTTGGGACGCAGAAGAGAACCTCATGGAGGCCGTATTCCGCGAAGAGGTTCGGCTGACCCTCCGCAGGGGATTCAACGATCTGTACATCTTCGGCACCGCGGGCGAGGGGCACGCAGTCGACACGGCCCGATTTCGCCGAATCGTCGAGATCTTCTTCGAAGAAACACGCGGCGAGGGCGTCAGGCCGATGGTCGGAGTGATCGGCCTATCGACGGCAAACATCGTCGAGCGCCTGAGCGTCGCTTACGACGACGGTTTCCGCGTATTCCAGATATCGCTGCCGAGCTGGGGCGCACTGACCGATTTGGAGATGATGACGTTTTTCAAGGACGTCTGCGGGACGTTCCCCGATTCGCAATTTCTGCATTACAACTTGCCCCGCGCCAAACGGGTGCTCGATGGCGCAGACTATCGACGCGTGATCAACGCCGTGCCGAATCTGGTCGCCACGAAGAACACCGCCGGCGGAATCGAGACGGCCGCAGATCTGATGCGCAATGCTCCGGAGCTCCAACACTTCTTCGGCGAAAGGAACTTCGCACACGGCTGTATGTACGGCGAGTGTTCGCTCCTCGCCTCGTTGGCTCCAATGACTCCACGGAAAACCCGCGAGTATTTCGAGGCCGGCCGCGGCGGCGATATTGAGAAGCTTTTCACGCTCCAAAAGGGTTTCCACGATCTGAGCCTCGATGTTCTGGGTCCGGTGCGCGACGGGCAGCACATCGATGGCGCGTACGACAAGATGATCGTCCGACTGGGCGGCCTCGAACAGATGCCGCTGCGCCTGCTCTCGCCGTATGAAGGTTTTTCGGAGGAGCAGTATCAAACATGCAAGACAATATTGCATCAGATGCATTCCGAATGGTTGACGGAGTAGACATAGCCGAAGCAAGCAGTAGCCGCTGACCGAGATAGATTGTCACTCCGCCGAGGTGATGTCGGGCGACGCGGGTGCTTGCTGATATAATCTGCGCCAGCATCCATGGGCGGGACGTGGGTTCCCGACCTCTCAGCCAACCCCAATCGAAAGACCTTGCACCCGATGCCCACGTCCGAACCACGTTGTCCTGCCCTTTCCCGCATCCGGATCTGCGACTTCACCGGCCAACTCGCGGGGGCTGGCGCAACTAAGCTACTCGCAACTTTCGGCGCGCAGGTGATCCGCGTCGAGGACCGGCTCCGCGAAGGCGGCTGGGACATTTTCCGTGGAACAGGACCGTGGCTGGACGAACGTCGCGGCGTCAGCCTAGGCGGAGCTTTCAACAACCACAATGTCGAGAAGCTGGGCGTCACGCTCGACATGCGAAAGCACGACGCAAAAGCGATTCTCGCGGACTTAATCTCGGTCAGCGACGTGGTGACCGAGAATTTCAGCATGGGCGTGTTGAACCGATGGGGTTTCGGCTTCGAGGAAATGAAGGCGATTAAGCCGGACATCATCTACGTGTCCAACTCCGGCTTCGGGCACCAGGGACCGTATGCTCGGTTCAAGACATGGGGGCCGATCGTCCAGGCAGTCTCGGGCTTGACGTTTCAGTCCGGAGCCCCCGACATGCCTCCGGCTGGGTGGGGATACTCGTACATGGACCACACAGGCGGATACCTGATGGCGATCGCAATCCTGATGGCCGTCTATCACCGGAACAAAACCGGGGCCGGCCAGTGGGTGGACATGTCTTGCTCCGACGGCGCGGCCACGCTCAACGGACCGGCCTTGCTCGATTTCACGGTCAATGGCAAGCGCACACGACGGCCAGGCAGTCCGCACAGCAACCGCAGCCAATACCCGAAGATGGCGCCACACGGCATCTACCGGTGCCAGGGCGACGACCGCTGGGTCGCGATCGCGGTCCGCAACGAAGACGAGTGGCCGGTGCTGTGCGACGCGATAGGGCGCTCCGACCTGGCGTCGGACGCACGTTACTCGACCATCGACGGTCGCATCGAACACCACGATGAGCTCGACGACGTCATCGAGGCTTGGACATCGACCCGGTCGAACTTCGAGGTCATGAAGGCGCTGCAAGCCAAGGGCATCGCCGCTGGCGCCGTTCAGCGCCCCGAGGAGCGCATCGACCACGATCCCAACACGAAAGCCTGGGGGCTGTTCCCCGAGGTCGTTCACGAACAGATCGGACGAGTGCGAGTCGACGGCGTGCCCGTGAAGCTCTCTGAAACGCCTGCCACCGTCGTTCGCGGCGCGCCGGTTTTGGGCCAGCATAACGAAGAGATATTCGGGCGCGTCCTCGGCATCGGACCCGACGCGTTGGCTGAGCTCGTGGAAGAGGGGGTCATCTAACGTGACGATCTCGAACGAACCGAGCGTGCTCGACGATATCCGCGTGCTGGAGGTCGGCCCCGGCCTTGGCGCCTGGTGCGGCAAGCTCTTGGCGGACATGGGCGCGTCCGTGATCAAGATCGAACCGCCTTCGGGCGACGCGACACGCGGCTACGAGCCGTTTTATCGCGACGAGCCCGGCGTCGACCGCAGCCTGTACTTCTGGCACTACAACACGAACAAGTCGAGCGTGACTCTGGACATCGAAACAAACGCAGGTCGTGCGGTGTTCAGGCGGCTCGCGGCGGACGCGGACGTGATTATCGACAGCACGCCGCCTGGCCACATGCGACAGATCGGGCTCGGGTATGACGAAATCACCGATGTCGCCCCATCCATCGTGATGGCTTCGATCTCGCCGTTCGGCCAAGAGGGCCCGTACGTCGACTGGGCCAGCACCGACCTGACCGCGCTGGCGTTCGGCGGGCCGGTCTGGAACTGCGGATACGACGATCACACGCTGCCACCCGTTCGAGGCGGTGGCAATCAGGGGTACCACGTCGTCTGCCACTACGCGGTCAACGCGATCATGATCGCGCTGATCCACCGCCAGTTCACGGGGGTCGGCCAGTACATCGACGCCAACATGCACGCGGCGCTGAACGTGACGACCGAGGGTGCCAGCTACAACTGGCTGGTGGCCCGCGACACCGTTCAACGCCAAACGGGACGCCACGCCGCGGTCGTTCCAACATCGCCGACACAGGTGCTGTGTCAAGACGGGCGTTACGTGAATGTCGGGTTCCCTGCCCGCACCGAGGAGCAGTGGCTCCACCTTCTGGCATGGCTCGACGAGGAGGACTTGCTCGGCAATCTCGGCGATTACCTCGACACGCCAAACTGGACAGCGATGCGGTTGGGCGATCCTGATGCGCTCGAACAACAGCGCAGGGTGTCGCTGGCGATGGCTGCGCTTGCGGGCAAAACGGATTCGTACGACCTGTTCAGCAAGGCGCAGGAACTCGGTTTCCAGTGGGGCATCGTTTACGCGCCCGAGGACGTGTTCACCGATCCGCATTTCCAGGCGCGTGGGTTTCCGGTCGAGGTCGAGCATCCCGAGCTCGGGGAGAGTTTTGTCTATCCGGGGGCGCCGTACAAGTTGCCGGCATCGCCTTGGGCGATCACCCGGCGTGCTCCGTTGCTAGGGGAGGACAACCAGCGGGTGCTCGGGAATGAGCTCGGGTTGGGCGCTGACGAGATCGCGACATTGCGAGGCGACGGCGTGGTTTAGGGCCCTGGCTGCCGAATTGGTCTGTTCCTACCCGTCCGCCCTCAAGGGATTTTGGGGGACGCCCCCAAAGCCCCCGCGCAAGGTGGTTCCGCCTCCTTGCGGAACCACCGATGTGTTGTCAGATGATCGATGCAAGGGTTCGAGTCGTCGACGCTTCAAATTTGGGGCGTCGCATATCGGCGAACGAACGAGATTAGGCATCGCATGGATGAGCGACTCGATTCTGAAGGAGGCCCCACATGGCACGAGTGCCCTACCTGGACCACAATGACCTAGCCGAGGATGACCGACACATCTATGACCGGATCGCGGAGACCCGAGGGTCCGTCGAGCCTGACACGCCGATGCCGAATTCGTTCCGAGCGCTGCACAATAGTCCGGGCGCCGCGGACGCGGTGGGTCAGCTTGGCGAGTACCTTCGTTTCCACACATCGCTGGACCCTGTGTGTCGCGAGATCGCGATCATCAGTGTCGCGCGCGAGGCGAGCAGTCCGTACGAGTGGGCTCACCACGCTCCAGTCGCCAGGCGCTCCGGTGTACCCGAAGCGGTCATCAACGCGATCCGCACCAGGCGCGAGCCGCCGGGACTGACGCCGGAGCAGAGCATCTGCGCCAAAGCGGCGAAGGAGCTCGTTGGCGACGCGACAATGTCGGCCGAAACGTTCGCGACCGCCGAGCGATTGCTCGGGACGCAGGGCGTCGTCGACCTGGTCACGCTTGTCGGTTACTATGCGATGCTGTCGGCCGCGCTAGCCGCATTGCAGGTGGATGTCGAGGACGGGCAGACATCCGGCGACGCCGGATTAGCCTAGTCAGGGGCCTGCGACGGCCCTTCGACAGGCACAGTGGGTACGGAGGATTTCTTATTCCCGCTCGTCGTGAGTCCGTCGAACCATCAATTGGCGAATCAACATGGACGCCGCGCGAACGACAGGTGCTTTGCTACGTCAACCAGCTGCCTTGCGAGGTCGTCGACCGAGGTGCGTCCGTCCAGGACTAGAACGCACTTGGTCTTAACCTGCTTTTCCAACTCGCAATATACTTGCCGTGCATACTCGAGGTATGCTGTCAACTCCGCTATCAAAGACTCAATGACGTGCTCGACATTGCCTCGCTGCGCCAGGGCGAAAGTGCGCAACATTCTGCGGGCCATGACGACATCCAGCGGAGTGTCGATGAATACCATGAAGTCGATTAGTCCGGCGGTTTCGGCATGTGCGTACCCAAGGGAATCATCGAATACGACATATCTTTTAGGTTGCACCATCGTCCCATCGATCGGTGAAACGATTGACTCGCCCGCCTTGAGCCTGCTCACGTCGTGCGCCAGCCGCGGAGTCTTCCAGTCATTGAAATCGGCGCCCCTCTCTAGCCAAATCCGGTAGCTCTCGGGATGCACGGTGTCAAAATCGTAGTCATCGAAGTGGATCGCGATCGAGTCTGCCAGAAGCTCTGTCGTTCGCTTCGTGATCGCCGTTTTGCCGCCACCAGACGGCGAACTGATGCCGATGATCAATACTTCTGTGGTTGAACCCAACGACATCTCTCACCACTTTGCGAGACAAACGTTCAAGCTGGCGACGGCAGTTGATTCAGCTTGGTCCCCGGATGAGGACCAACCCCACAGCAATTGGCTCGGTTATTGGGCTTCGACGGCCATTTCAGTTATCAATCGCTTCACGTCGGCGGCCGCGTAGCCAATCTCGCCCAGGATCTCTTTCGTGTGCTGACCGACGATCGGTCCGAGGGACCGGACGCTGCCGGGGGTCGCCGACAGCTTCGGACCGAAGCCGACTTGGCGCACGGTCTCTCCGTTGACCTCGCCCACGTCGATGACCATTTGTCGGTGGATGTTCTGGGGGTCTTCGACCATCTCGTCGATGGAGTAGACCTTTGCGACCGCCACGTCGCCGGCGCTCTCCAGCATCGTCCACCACTCTTCCCGATCCTTTTGCGCGAATATCTGCTCCAACTCGGCGATGACACGAGGCCAGTTGTCTTCGTTGAACTGGTCTTCGATCAGATCTTTGCGGTCGAGGGCGGTGCACAGGTCGGTCCAGAACCACGGCTCGATGCAGCCGAGGCTCAAGTACTTGCCGTCCTTGCACTTGTACACGTTATAGTACGGCGCGGCGCCGTTGAGAACCATGGCTCCCGGTTTCGGCACGATGCCCTGAGAGAAGTACTCGGACAACATCGCCGCCAGCATGTAGCCGACGCCGTCGGACATGGCGATATCGACCCACTGGCCCTCACCGGTCGTGTTCCTGGCGAGGAGCGCTCCCATGACGCCGACCGCGGCATGCAAGCCGCCGCCCGCGTAGTCGGCGATGATGTTGTTGGGTATGGCCGGGCGACCGTCCGGGGTGCCGATGCCGCCCAGAGCGCCGCCGATCGAGATGTAGTTGATATCGTGGCCGACCAGGTTCTGGTACGGACCGTCTTGCCCGTAGCCGGAAAGCGAGCAGTAGACCAGCCTGGGGTTCAGCTTGTGGAGCGTCTCATAGTCGCAGCCCAGTCGAGAGACGACGCCCGGTCTGAAGCCTTCCAGGAACACGTCGGCTGCCGCGCAGAGCTTCAGCAGAATCTTCTGCGACTCTTCGTTCTTCAGGTTCAGCACGATGCTGCGTTTGTTGCGGTTCACGGCGCTGAACGCGGCGCGTCGACGGGCGTCCGCGGAGTCAGGCAAACCGCGAGCGACGGCCATACGCCCGCCGCCGGGTTGCTCGACCTTGATGACGTCGGCGCCCATGTCCCCGAGGACCATGGTGCAGAATGGACCGGGCGCCATGCGCGTGAGGTCCACGACTTTGATTCCTTCGAGTGCCATTGCCATTTGCGTGCCTCCATGGGTTTGTTGCGGGTGTTTTCTCGAGTTCAGGTGAGGATTCCTGGCTTGGCCCTGAAGGGCCAGAGCACAGCGGGATTTGGTAAGTTCGGCTGGATGCGACAAACAAAGTGGGGCCGAACATAATCTGTCATTCAGAGGCCGCAGCCGAAGAATCTAGTCGCAGAACACGCGCTTTTGCCTAAAAGACTCCAGATGCTTCTCCTTCTGTCGTCGGTCGACATAGCGACAGGCCTTGGAATCAACCTTGGTTAGTTGATGACCCTTAGGCCGGCACTTGCCGATGCCAAATTGACACCGGCGCCTACGATGCTTCCAATGCGCCCGATGCTACCAGGTTTGCGATCGCGTCGTCGTCCAAGTCCAGCGTCTCCTTGAGCAAGAGCTCGTTGTGCTCGCCGATCAAAGCTTGAGGCGTGAGGACTCCTGGAGTCTCGGAGAGCAGGAACTGCAATCCGTCGTACGGCATCGGGCCGCACTCGGTGTGATCGAGCCAGGTGAAGAACTTCCGATGTTGTAGTTGTGGATCTTCCCAGAGGTCCGCTTGATTTTGGACCGCGCCGGCGGAGACTCCCGCTCGCTGCAGCAGGTCCATCGCCTCATGGCTGTCCTGGTTCGATGCCCACTGCTCGATAATGCGGTCGAGGTCGGGCGCGTTTTGTTTTCGTTGGTCCGTCGTGGCAAACCTCAGATCGGCGGCCAGCTCCGGTGTGCCCATCGCGTCGCACAACGATCGCCATTCGTCCTCGCTGTCGATGGTGATCGCGAGCCAGGACTCGCCGAGGCCGGTGTACTGCCGATCGGCGTCCTTGCATCGATACACGCCGTGTGGGGTCATCACATCGTCGCCGTTGCCTTGGCGGTCGATGATCTTGCCGGTGAGCATGTAGTCCATCAACACGGGCGCGAGATAGTGGGTCGCGCATTCGTACTGGGACAGGTCGAGATGCTGTCCCTTGCCGGTGCGTCTCCGATACTCGAGCGCGGCGACGATGGCGGCGTAGGCGTTGGGAGGATTCACGAAATCCGAGTACGCGCCGTATGGTCCCGCTGGGTCGCGGTCGGGCCAGCCTGTGAGGCGATAGTAGCCTGCCAGAGCGCCGGCGAGTTGGCCGAACCCCGCGTAGACCGAATGCGGGCCGGTTTGGCCTTGCTGACAGGTGCTGAAGTACACCACGTCCGGCAACATTGCGCGGACGTCTTCGTACCCCAGCCCCCAAGACGACATCACTCGCGGCGTGAAGCTCTCGGCCACGATGTCGGGTTGCCAGGCTCGGATCAAGTCTTTGACGAGCTCACGCGCCTCCGGTGTGGCCATGTTGAGGCCCAACCCGCGTTTGCCGGTGTTGTAGCTCGCCGGAAACTGGCTGCGATTGATGCCAGAAGTTGCGTCTTTGAACGGCGGGCCGTTGCGCAGCACGTCGGGTCGCGACACCGACTCGACTCTGATCACGTCGGCGCCGTGGTCGGCCAGGTACTTCATCGTGATCGGCCCGACCCCGACCCACGTGAAGTCCAGCACCTTGAGTCCCGCGAATGGCTTCCCCCGTGCCGCGTGGGCCCCGGTTGGATTCGGTCCAGTCCGGCGTGCAGGCGTCGACTCGCGAAGTTGTCCGAGTATCTCGTCGTTGTGTTCGCCGATTCTTGGCGCCGGCCTTCGAAGCTTTATCGGGCTTTCGCTCATCTTGATGAACGGACCGAGGTGTGTCAGCTTCTCTCCGAGCTCGGGGTGATCGAGTTTTGGCCAGAAATCGCGTGCGGCCAACTGTGGACTGTCGGCGATGTCCTGGACGGTGTTGCATGGCGCGGCCAGGATTCGATGCCATATGGCGCGGTCGTACACCTCCGCCTTGGTCTTGCCGCCGAAGAACTTCTCGACCAGCGATTGAATCTGCATGAACGTTTCGATTGTGTCCGCGTCGTTTTCGGCGACTGCTTTCGCCAGATCGTAGCCATCGAAGTCCATCGCCAGGAGCCAGTCGGGCGCGACGCCTTCTTCGTTCATCCATTCAACGATCGGAACAATCGTGCGGGGCGCCATCAGCACGCTCAGATGGCCGTCCAGGCACGGGTACACCTGTCGAACCCTGAGCTGGCCGCGAGACCTGAACGCGCCTTCTCGCTCGACGTTTTCGCCATGCAGCGGCGGGTACGGCGTCGCGTTCATGAGCGTCCAGATGACGGCGACCTGCATCGAGACGTCGACGTGTTGTCCCCGTCCCGTCATCTGGCGATGCCACAGCGCGGTCATCGCGCCCGCGACGGCCTGTCCCGCAGCGTTGAGCTCGGCCTGCGGGAAGCCGATGCGCACCGGCGGCCGATCGGGGTCGCCGCATACGTACTGCATGCCGCCCATCGACATCGCGGTTAGGTCGGTCGCTCGGTATTGGGAGTACGGACCGGTCTGCCCAAAGGGCGTGATCGACGTCATGACCAGCCGGGGATTAATCTCGCTTAGATGCTCGTAGCCCAACCCTAGGCTCGCCATGTAACCGGGCGCGAAGGACTCGATCAGGATGTCCGCGTCGGCAGCTAGTGTCTTAAGCGTCTCCTGGCCGTCGGACGATTCGATGTCGAGGGTGACGCCGCGTTTGTTGGCGGAGTAGGCTTGCCAGAACAGGCTGGTCTCGACGCCGTTCGCCGCAGTGTACATGGGCCCGCGCCGTCTGGTCGGGCTGCCGTCGGGCGGTTCGATCTTGATGACGTCGGCCCCAAGGTCGCCGAGCGCCTTGCCGCACCAGTTGAAGCCGCCCTCTGTCAGGTCGAGCACGCGAAACGGCGACAGCGCCAGGTTCGTTTCAGGCGCCGGATGAGCATCGGAGGGAGAGCCATTGGCGGTCATAGTCGATGTCCGTCGTGGTCGAAGTTAGCCAGGAGGCGGCCACGCGGTGCAGAGTATTAGACCGTGCACGTGCTGTCAACGGAAACGACCAGCGCTCGCTTGATGCGGCCGCCGTCAGAGATGAAAGTCGCGGAAAACGTCGGAAAGTTGGTTGTTCGAGAACAAGAATTTGGCGAACGGTCTCGGGGTGGTATTCCAAAGCAATTCTAGGTCACTCCATTTCCTGAGGATACGCCTCAGGACTGTTGGTGGGTGTTCTTCACCGTTCGTCAAGAATATGATGCCACCGCTTTCGCGGACAATGGTGTCCTTTTCAGCTATGACTTTAAGCATCATTTTGTTGCAACTAAGAACCAAGAATCCGAGTTGCCCCGCTTTGGTCAACCAGAATTCATCGGGCATCCCGCCCCAACCCATCCCGATTATTGAACGGGCTTCGTATCCAACGGCCTTCAGAGCTCGTGGGACACCGGCCCCGATATCTTCGTCACAAAGAAGGATCAAGCGGCGATTTGCTCCCAATATTGCAATGCCGTCTCCACAAGGCTTGGCTCCATTTCAAAGTCTTCTGCGATGAACTCGATACGCAGTCCCGCCTTGAAGCGTTTGCGAATCGCCAGAACGGTTACGCCACGACCCAATATTGTGGGGAGACCCGTGCTCAGTCTCGGATCGACTACGATGGGCACTGCCTTACCAACAGGGAACCAACGTGTGGCGAGGTCTTGCTCGTATTCAAGCTGGTCGACCGCTTGGCTCACGGGCTCGGGCAATGTCCATTGAGCGGGAGCGTCAATCGATTGAACACTGGCCGACGGACCTCCTTATTGAAGGAAATGAACAATGTGACCTCCAAAAGCATCGAGCCTCAAGTGAGCGAATGGATATTCGATCACAAACGAGTCACGCGCATTAGTGTAGGCGTCTCTAACAGTGCTGAACCTGACGCCTCTTCCCAATTTGCTTTTGCGAAAACGCGCGGCCACCATGATCTCAATCATTTGGAGAAATGACACCGCTGTCTCATCGCGAGGGTGAAAGAGCGGCGCTACCGTTCGGTCGCCACTCGAGTACCCGAATAGCCAGTTCTTCACGGTCGTTGTTGAGACATGCGCTAGGCAGCCAGCTTCCATAAAAGTGTACATGGAGCCGACGCGCCAGTCATTGGCTGCAGGAGCACTTCTACCCATGACACCGTACCTTTCAGTAATCAGAATCAAATATCCGCACCTGATTACGCACGATAGGCGAAAACGCCCACTGGTACCGTGATACTAGCACATCGATTCTACGCTAGTCTCACGTTTCAGCAACTTGTGCATGACAATCATTTTCAAACCTGAGCGAAGAGAATCGTCGCAACCGATGCCTAGACGACGTTGATCTTGCGCCAATTCTTACGAAACCAGCGGCTCGCCATCGCAAGGGCTACTTTGGTCGAACAGGGACGTGGGTGTTTTTGTGAATGCTAACTACTTATCGAACAGGGAATCACCGATTCTAATTGCCAGCCCGGATCTCGTACGAGAACACGAAGAATCCCAGTGCGGATACGATCAGGTAGCCGAGGACGAACACGGCGAACGCGATGGCTATCCGCCACATGTGGGGTGCGTAGGTTTGGAGTGCTTGGGCGCGCTGCATGACGGCCTCCTGAGATCGTGAACTCGTTGCCGATGGCTTCATGTTCGGGCTCGGGAGGCGACCGCCAAATACATACGGACTACGGACGGTTGGCGCCCGGACCAAAGTTCCGTGGTACGCGGCTATCGCTCGGGTGTGCGGCGGGCGTGAGGTCGCTGGGCAGTTACCCTGTCGAGAACCAGAGGAATCAAACCCTCCAGATTTGAATTCCGGGGCGTCCCGATCCTGGTTATCAGACCGAGTCCATAGCAACAATTGGCAACGGCAACTTTTCTTTGGTCAAGATCGTTACAAATGGAGAAGCACAGTTCAAGGCCACAGATCGTGGTCAGAACGTGCAACCGGTATGCCCCGCACGGAATCCTGGAAGCGCTCCCCTTCCAAAGCCGCCCATGGGGGCTGGTTGCAAGGAGAGCGACGTGTGACCGGCAAACCAGATTTAAACAACTGGAAAGGTTTTCGAGGAGAACGAGATGAAGAAACGTTGGCTATTCTTACCCGCCACCATTGCAGTGCTGGCTTTGGGCGCCCTGATGACCGGAGCCGCCTTCGCGCAGGAGGCGGATACGGACGGCAAGTCGGGAGTGGGAAAGCTGGGAGCAAGGGTCGCTCAGATATTGGGGCTGGGTGAGGGTGAGGTGAACGACGCCATCCAACAGGCGCGAACTGAGCTTAAGAACGAAGCCACAAAAGTCAAGCTGGACAAGATGGTGGCGGCAGGGAAAATGACCCAGGAACGGGCTGATGAGTACTTGGCATGGTTCGAGTCGCGACCCGCGGACGGCCCAGGCCTAGGTCATCGCGGGTTTGGCGGCAAGAGATTCGGGCATCACGGGCGCAGCATGCGAGGACACATGGGTCATTTCGGAGCGCCCCAGGCTCCCGCAGACATGGTTCCGCCAGCAGATGGCAGCTCGCTGTAAACCACAATTCGGAACGAATCTGGGATGGGTCTCATTGGACCCATCCCGGATTCGTCGAGTTTTCGTAGCACAAGAGTAAAGATGCTGCACCGCCGGTTGATCGTCGATTGACTCTAGCCTGTTCGTGGACCTGGGTATCCGGAGCGACATCACGCCGATCCACGCTCAACAGTTCAATCGCAAGCCAGTCTTGTTGTGAATACTTCTCAGCTCAGCCCTCTGCTGGCAACCTGCGCGAGGTTGGTCGCAGTCGTCACGTAGATCCGCACTAACGCTGTCGTCGCGATTGTCCGGGCTTGATCCCAACGTGTATGTTGGCGAACGCGCCCATCAGCTAATGAATACAGAAAAGCAGGTTTCACAAATCGGGCGGCTCGGTTCCACTTCATGCGCCACGCAATGGACTCGCCATCGCCAAATTTCCCGCCTCTTGGTCATTAGTTTCGGCCTGAGTATCACGGCTCAGGCGCGTATCAGCCGCCAGGCGATCGGGTCAGGGCATCGCGGTCCGGAACTAGATGATTCGTGCGTCAGGCCGAGCTCCGGTTGGAGTTCATGGAAGTGACCAGTGGCGGGTTGGTCCGCCGCGCCGGACCGGTCAGTCCGATCCGTCGCCGGATGCCAGTTCCACCGGCGCCGAGTTCGTGGACTTCACCCGGCGGACGCCGCTGAAGAACGAGGCCGCAACGCCCAACGTCACGATCATCGCGACGATGAAGTACGCATCGCGCAAGCCGGTGGTGAACGCTTCGAGCACGCCCGCCCCGCCGCCGGCCGTGACCGCTGACAGCGTCGGAGCGTAACCCATCGAGCCCATGGTAGCCGTGACCAAGGCCGTCATCATCGCGATGGAAGTCACGTTGCCCGCGTTGCGCACCAGGTTCAGGAACCCGGACATCACCCCGTAGCTACTCTGAGGGACCGTGCTGAGGACGGCGCTGTTGTTGGGAGCGTTCAGCGTGCCGGAGCCGAAGCTCTGCATGACCATCCCCGCGATGGCCACCCATAGCGGCGAATCGGTCTGCAGCCTGGTCAGCGTCAGCAGACCGGCGACGCAGATCGCCATACCGCCCACCGTAAACGGCCTCCATCCGTAGCGATCCGAGAGCCGGCCTGCCAGCGGTCCCGTGATAATTATGGCGATCGCGCCCGGAACGATGACTAGCCCAACTTGCGCCGGTGAATAACCGAGCACGGCTTGCAGATAGAACGGCATGAGGAAACGTACGGCGGACATCCCCAGGAACGAGATGTAAAACGCGGCGACGCTCAGACTGAACAACGCGCTCCGGAACAACCGAACGTCCATCATCGGCATCGGGGCGTGCAACTGCCACCATGCGAACCCGATGATCTGGAACACCGTCAGGCCCATTGCGATCGCGATCCCTGGGTGGTCCCACCCGATCCTCGGACCCCACGTCATCCCCAGCAAGAACGACAGCAGCGCCCCAGCCGAGAGCGTCGCGCCGAGCCAATCGAACGCGCCTTGCGAGTCAGCGGCTTGACCTTCGCGACGAGCATCGAGAACGACCCAGGCGGCAACCAGTGCGATTGCGCCGAGGAACATGTTGCCGTAGAACACCCATCGCCAGTCGAAGGCGCCGACAAGAAATCCGCCAACCGCGGGGCCAGCCACCCCACCGATGCCGACGACGCTCATCTGCAAGCCCAGCGACCTGCCACGCTCCTGGGCTGGAAAAGTCGCCACGATCATCGCCATCGACGTGCCCTGGGTCATGGCCGACCCCACGCCTTGGAAGATCTTCGCCAGAATCAGAACCGTGACGTTGGGGGAGGCACCCGCGACTCCTGCGCCGACGACGAAAATGACGAATCCAAGCAGGTAGATCCGCTTTCGACCAACCATGTCGGCGAGCCTGCCCATCGGCATCAGCAGGGCGCTGATTGCCAGCGCGTAGCCGAGGACGATCCACTGAGTCGTGGTCAGATCGGTCTGGAAGTGATCCGCGATGGATGGGAGAGCGACGATAACGCTGCCATGATCGGCAACCGACGCGAACAGCCCGATGGCAAGCGCGAGGAACGCCCACCATTTGTAAGCCGACCCCTGAAATACGTTCAAGAGCGGCGACAGTCCCGTGGGGTGAATGGTCCTAGCCGGGGCATCAAGTGGGCCACTGTTCCAGCCTGTACGCAGCGTCCCAGAACATGTACTCGAAGCGGCTCCCCGCCAGGAACGCCGCTTCCATTCGAGCGCGCTCCTGTGGCCCGCCTTCGTCGGCCATGCGGTCGACGAATGAGCGGAGCCAATCGACAAGCACGTCGAATTCCGGATCGTTGTAGGCCTCGATCCACCGACCGTACAGAGGTTGGCTTTCGGGCGCTCCGCGAGAGTGAAGCATCTTCCCGATCTCGCAATACCCCCAGGCGCAGGGAAGGATGACGGCGGCAATCTCTCCTACGCTTCCGGAGTATGCCGTCTGGATCATGTGGTCGTTGTATGCCAGTGTCGTCGGCGACGGCTCGGTGGCGGTGAGTTCATCCTCGGTGATCTCGAAGTCGGCGCAGAAGCTGACGTGCAGCGCCATCTCGGTGTTGAGCGTCTCGTGGATCAGGCGCGCGAACCAGCCCATATCTTCGATGGTGGGCGCTTTCGCGACGGCCAGAGACAGCGCCCGGCAGTATGCGACCAAGAAGATGTAGTCTTGCCGCATGTAGTAGCGAAAGTTCTCAACCGGCAGGCTGCCGTCGCCGATCCCGACCACGAACGGATGGTTCTGCTCCCGCTCCCACATTTCGGCGTATTTGGCTCTGAGTTCGTCTGAGAACGAAATTCCGTCTTTGGGCATCATACCCTCTCCACGCGAACATCGGAACCGGACGCCGACTTGAGCACCGTCGGGTCGCCTTCGATCTGGCCGATCACGTTTACGGGGCTCGCGGGCCTGATCTCGTCGCCGGTGCTCATGGGCGTGAGGCCGTAGAACAGGCAGATCGCTTGACCAGGAGGCCAGAACGCAACAGCGCTCATGTCGACCACGGCCTCCGAGTCTTGCTCATCGGCGGTCAGATCGGTGCGGAAATAGACCTCATCGCCCCACGTGCTGCCGGTCGAGATGATCGGCAACGCGTCCCACACGAGATCCGCGGTCGCGCAGCCGTTGAGGAGCGCCGTGACTTCTACGTCGCCGACCTGGATCTTGATTCGTCGTTCTTGCATGTGTACACGTTCCTCTTCATGCTCCGCGATCGAAGACGTCGTCGGGTCGAACGTCGTGTCCGATTCGCGTCATGCTGGTCCATCCGCCGGGCGACAGGTATCCGGAACCTGGCGGCGACAGAGTATCTCATGCGACCAGATTCTTCACTTGCGAGCTCAGAATAACGGTTTGGTCGTTGCGGCTGGCTTGACACGCAACC
>JASMDM010000099.1 GCA_030752795.1 SAR202 cluster bacterium
GACATCGGCGTACTCGGCATGTCGATGGGCGCGGGCATCGCCGCGCTGGCCGCCGCCGCCGAGCCCGGGATCGAGGCGTTGATCTTGGACAGCCCGTATGCGAAAGCATCGGAGCTGATCGCGCAGGAGACGGCCCACAACGCTCCGTTTCCGGAGTGGTTCGTGCCATTGTTCGAGCCCGGGGTCGACATCTTCGCGGACCTGGTCTTCGACATCAACATCGAAGGCCTGGCGCCTGAAGTCGCCGTGGCTGAGCTGAGCTATCCGCTCACGGTCATCTACGGGTCCGAAGACACGAGAATCCCCACCGACCACAGCCAGGGAGTCTACCCGCCGCGCCTCCAGGGAGCCTCGTTTGGGTCGTCGAAGGCGTCGAGCGCACCGACGCATTCGTCGAGCACCCGGACGAGTACTCGCGCCGAGTGGCCGATTATTTCTTCGACCGGCTAAGCGCCGAGTAGCTCGCGTATCTTGTCCAGCGCCTGGTCCGGCGCGACCGTAACGGCATCATCGCTCGTGCGCAGTTTGATCTCGACGACACCCTGCTTCAGATTACGAGGCGAGACGACCACTCTGATCGGCAAGCCGATGAGATCGGCGTCGTTGAATTTGACGCCTGGCGACTCAACTCTGTCATCGAAAAGAGGCTCAAGGCCTGCCTCGGCGAGCTCTTCGTAAAGCGATTCGGCCGCCGCGACGACGTCTTCCTTGTCGGCATTGAGCGCGACCAAGTGGACGTCGTATGGAGCGATCGGCTCCGGGAAGATTATCCCGCGGTCATCGTGGTTCTGTTCGATCGCCGCGGCCAGCAATCTGCCGACGCCGATGCCGTAGCATCCCATCGAGATCGGATGATGTTCGCCGTCGCTGTCGGGGAACGTCGCCCCGAACACCTCGCTGTAGAGTACGCCGAGCTTGAACACGTGCCCGACTTCGATTCCGCGGCGCGTCTCCAACGCGGTCCCGCACTCGGTGCAGGCGTCGCCTGCCGCCGCCAGTGCGATGTCAGCGACTATGTCGGCCGAGAAATCTCTCGGGTAGTTTGCGTTCCTGAGGTGGTAACCTTCTTTGTTGGCGCCAACCACGAAGTTCGATCCGAGCTCGATGGAATCGTCCGCGACAACGTGCACGCCTTCGAGCCCGACCGGCGAAGCGGATCCCGCCACGATGCCTGCCTCTCGAACCTCGGCTGGGCTCGCCAGTCGCAGGTCGGTCGCGTCGAGTGCGTTGTGAAGTTTGATCTCGTTCACCTCGAGGTCGCCACGGATCACGATGACGCTCAAATGCCCGTCGGCCATGTAGAAGATTGCCTTCAGTGTTTTCGAACTCGGGATGTCGAGGAATTCGGCGAGCGCGTCGATTGTGCCGATGCCCGGGGTAGCAACTTCTTCAGTCGACAACAGTTCTTCGTCTGGTTGCGAGCTCTTGCGAAACGTCGCCTTCTCGGCGTTGGCGGCGTATCCACAGGAAGGGCACAGGATGATGGTGTCCTCGCCGGTCTCGGCCAGCAGAATGAACTCGTGGGAGTCTTTGCCGCCGATTGCACCGCTGTCGGCTTCGACCATAATCGCGTCGAGGCCGCATCGGGCGTAGATGTTCTTGTACGCCTGGACCATCGCCTGGTAGCTCGCGTCGAAGGATTCGTCGTCCGCGTCAATACTGTACGCGTCCTTCATATCGAACTCGCGGACCCGGATCAGGCCCCCGCGCGGACGAGGTTCGTCTCGGAACTTGGTCTGGATCTGGTACAAGCGCAACGGCAGATCGCGATAGCTCAGGACGTTCGCCTTGACGATATTGGTCAGCAGCTCTTCGTGCGTCGGGGCCAGTAGATGCCACCGATCGCGGCGGTCCTGAAGCCTGAACGCGTCCGGACCGTATGCCGCGTCCCGGCCGGATTTTTGCCAGATCTCGCGCGGCTGGAGCGCCGGCATCCGCATCTCCTGGCCGCCGGCGGCGTTCATCTCCTCACGGATGATCTGCTCAACTTTGCGAAGCGAGCGCCAGGCCATCGGCAAATACGCGTAAACCCCGGCGGAAGCCCGGTAAATCATGCCGGCTTTGAGCATGAGGCGATGGCTGGGAAGTTCAGCCTCGGCGGGGTCGTCTCGCTGGGTCTTGCCGAACATTTTCGTAACGCGCATGTGTCATCTCACGTCGACTGATCTTGGGGCCGGAAACGAAGAATAGGACAAGGCTAGCAACTTAGGGCGCAGGTTTGCAACAAGACTCCGGCAAAGAAGATGAAGACGCTTTCGACTTCAAAACAACCGTGGTGATTCGAGGCTGTAGGGCTACCCTTCGATCTCGGCCGTTGCGCGGTCGACCTCTTCCATGAGCGCGGTGAGCATCTCGGGCTCGGGCACGATGCGCGCCTTTTGGCCCTTGCGGAAGATGACCGCCCGACCGGCGCCGGCGGCGATGCCGACGTCCGCGTCTTTCGCTTCTCCGGGCCCGTTTACTTCACATCCCATGACCGCGACCTTGATCGGAGTCTTCGTCGCCTTGAGGAGTTCGTCGACGGCATTGGCGAGCTTGACCACGTCGACGTCCGCGCGCCCGCAACTCGGGCAGGCGACCAACACCGCGCCCTCTTTCCTGAGCTCGAGCGACTTGAGTATCTCGAAGCCGGTGTAGACTTCTTCGCGCGGGTCGTCGCTCAGCGACACGCGAATCGTGTCTCCGATGCCGTCGTACAGCAGCGTGCCGAGTCCAATGGCGCTCCGGATGCTGCCCGACTTGGCGGTGCCCGATTCGGTCACTCCCAGGTGGAACGGGTAGGGAACGATGGTCGCCATTCTTCGGTAGGCCTCGACGGTCGTGTCGATGTCGAAAGCCTTGAGCGATATCTTGATCAGGTCGAAATCGAGGTCTTCGAGGATTCCGATCTCCCACAAGCCCGTGGCAACCATGTGGTCGACGGCCGAATACGATCCGCCGTCGGTTTCGGACACCTTCGGGAGCGCGTTCACGCCGTCCGTGTGGCGCGACAGGCCGCGGGTTTTGCCGATGCCGCCAACCGGCGGGAGACTGCCGAAGTTCACCCCGATGCGGATCGGCACGGATCTGGCTTTGGCCTCGCGGACGACGGTCTCGACCTGGTCGCGATTTCGGATGTTGCCAGGGTTGAGTCGGAGGCAATCGACGCCGCTCTCGAGCGATTCGAGGGCGAGTTGATGATGGAAATGAATGTCCGCGACGACCGGGATGCGCACCTGCCGTTTGATCTCGGCGAGCGCCTTAGCCGCTTCCACGTCAGGCACGGCGCACCGGATGATCTCGCAACCGGCTTCTTCCAACTCGTGAATCTGGCGAATCGTGGCGGCCA
>JASMDM010000100.1 GCA_030752795.1 SAR202 cluster bacterium
AACAGATATTAGAGAAACGCAAGGAGGTTCAAGTCCGAACGATACAGCGACGACGATTGTACAATCATCAACTCAGAGAGCTCGCGATATCAGCTCAAAGTCTCTATTAACAATCTGTCCCGTTTCTGCTGACAGCCAACACAGGATAGTTAACGAAAAGTTAAGCGACTCATCAGAAATCCGATACGGCGCTATCGGCGAGTGTGTGTAAATGCCTCTAGGTTCGGGAACGAACCCGTTGAACCCTGACATCTGAAGACGCGGCCGCGGCGGTCCGTGCGACGACCGAGTGCCCGGCTGCCAGCAAGCGCATGACAGCACGGAAACCATCATGGCTCCGAATCGCAATTTCGTCGGGGTCAACATATTGAGCGTGACCGAATTCGAAGGCGAAGTCGTCACGTTCGGCGCTGCCGAATCTTGAAACGAGGTCGATTTCAGAAGATCGGTCCGAAAACGGGCCGATGGTATACTGCCCCCGATAATCAGGACAGCGGAGCCCAATCATGACTGACGTACGACCCGGCGCACTCGAAGGCATTCGCGTGGTGGACTGGACCATCTGGCAGTTCGGACCGGTCGCGGCCACGATGCTGGGCGACCTGGGCGCGGACGTCGTCAAGATCGAATCACTGGACGGCGACCCTGGACGTGCCGTCTTCGCGGCGGGCGGCGTCGATCGTAGCCTCCCCGCTGGACGCAACGCCTACTTCGAAGCCAATCATCGGAATAAGCGGTGCATCGCGCTCGATTTGAAGCAGCCTAAAGGCGTGAAGGTCGTCCATGAGTTGGTCGGATCGGCCGACGTATTCATCCAGAATTTTCGCAAGGGCGTTGCGGAGCGACTGGAACTCGGATACGAGACGCTGAAAGAGATCAACCCGCGATTGGTCTACGCCTCGGGGTCCGGGTACGGACCGGAAGGGCCGGACTCGGAGCTGCCCGCGCTGGACGCCGCCGCCCAGGCGAGAAGCGGCCTGATGTACGCGACCGGACCGGACGGCGCAGAGCCGTACCCGGTGCAAGGCGTGGTCGGCGACCAGATCGGCGGCATCACTTTGGGTTTCGGCATCCTGGCAGGGTTGGTTGCCAGATCAATCCATGGGATCGGTCAGAAGGTCGACGTGTCGCATCTCAGCAGTTCGATCTGGCTGCAAGGGCTCGCGGTGAGCATGGGCATGCTCACCCAACACAAGCCGGATTCCGAGATCAACCTTAGTTCAAAGCCGAGTCGCGATGTCGCCTACAACCCGTTGGCCAACTACTACCGCTGCAGAGACGGTCGCTGGATCATGGTCGCCGATTTCCAGGCGGACCGATACTGGCCATCGTTTGCTGCAGCGCTCAGCCTCGGCGAGCTCGTCGACGATCCTCGATTCCATGACACCCTCGCCAGGGGAGAGAATCGCAGAGAGCTGATCGGGATACTGGACGATGTGTTTTCACGCAAGGCATACGCGGATTGGGCCGAAATTCTGGAGCGCTCCGGAGACCACATATTCTCTCTGGTCCAAACCTTGCCCGAATTGGCGAACGATCCGCAAGTCATCGCCAACGGCTATATCGCTGACGTCGAACACCCTGATCTAGGAACCGTAAAGTTGGCCGACCATCCCGTGCGATACAGTGAGACCCCGCACAGCATCCGCAGCGTCGCGCCCGAACTCGGCCAACACACCGAAGAGGTGCTGCTGGAACTGGGCTACACGTGGGACGACATCACCGGTTTACAGGATCTCGGCGTGATCCTGTAAACCGGCATCGAATCGAATTCCGACGTCAGGCAGGCAAAACCACGTCCGCTAAAGCGACTGGCGCTGCCCTGTATCGGAAGCGCGTTGGATCGCGTCCAGCAGTTCGTGCCGGGTAACAGCGGTGTCGAAATCAGGCTCGGCGCGCTCTCCGCTGTTGATCGCCTGGGCGAACTGACCCCAAAGCTGAGCGATGTTGAACGCCGGACCTTGCTGCACGGAATCCGGCACCCATGTGTGATGCGGCATCGAGGGGATTTCTTCGAGTCCGGAATCGGAACCTTTGCCGGCCAACAGGCGCGAGCCTCCCGTCGACGGCGATCCGCCGCTGGTGAGCACCAACGTGCCCTCGCGACCGTAGACCTCGAATCGGTATCCGCTGCCGTGCCAGGGTACGCTGCTGGCGTGGGCCGACACGACCGCTCCGCTTGCCAGCGTCCCGCTGATCAGGATGTTATCGGGCGATGTGACATCGACCATGCGGTCGGTGTCGGTTTCGTGCCATTGGGGGACTCGGGTGCTTACGACCGATGCGACCTCGCTGAACTCGCCCAAGCACATGCACAGGGCGTCGATGGCGTGGCCGAACGATATCGTCAGAGTGTTGGCGCCAAGGGTCACGTCCCGCTGCCAGGTTCGCCCCGAAGGCCGGCTGAGGACGCCGGCCCCGGTCTGGTCGAGGTGACACGATAGCACTTCGCCGACGTAGCCGTCCGCAATCATCTCTTTCATCGTCAAAAACGCCGGTGACGTACGGCTTTGGAGGCCGACCATTGTCTGCACACCTTTGCTTTTGGCCAAATCAGCCATCTCCCGCCCCTCGGCGAGATTGGCGCCCAACGGCCACTCGGTGTAGACGTGCTTCCCCGTTTCGAGAACGTCCATCGTCAATTGGTGGTGAATCGGGACTCGGACGACGACGGCTACGACATCGAGGTTGGCGTTGCTGAGCATGTCGTGGTGGTTGTGGTACGCCAACGGCACGCCGAACTTCTCTGCTGATTCACGGGCGGTCTCTTCATGGGCGGTGCAAACGGCGGCGAGCTCGAACTCCGGCAGATGCTTGAGCGCCGGGATGTGAGCTCGCGGCGTCCATCCGTAGCCGACGTTCGCGCCGATGATTCCTAGTCGAAGTTTCTGCTGAGCCATCTGGTCCTCCGTTGCGTCCTGGTCGAGTCGTCGATTGCGGTTCGCCCTGTGGGCCTGCGGTTTGTTCTTCCTAGCATCGATTTTCAGCGAATGTAAGTGCGGTCGAAGCCCGCATCGCAAGACTAGCGCTCGATTGGCGCGCCGATCAGGCTGCTGTACTCCAACCAAGAGCCGTCGTAATTCCGAACGTTTTCGTAGCCCAGCACCTGTGTGAGCACGAACCACGAAAGCGAAGATCGTTCTCCGATTCTGCAGTACGTAATGACCTCACGGTCGCTCGTTACGCCCAGTGTCGCGCACATCTCGCGGAGCTCCTGGACCGGCTTGAACGTGCCGTCGCTCTCGTTAAACGCCATCTCGTACGGCAGATTGACCGCGCCTGGGATGTGTCCTTCCCGTTGAGACGATTCCCGGGGAAGGTCTCGGTCAGCAAGCGCCTCGCCGCTGTACTCGGCAGGCGATCGGACGTCCACTAACGCGATCGACGCGTCCGACGATGCCGCCCGAAGAACTTGGTCTCGGTACGCACGAAGTCCTGTGTTCGGCTGTCGAGCCGTGTACTCGACCGGGGCAAACGCGGGCGGGTCGATGGCAACGGGCCGGCCTTCGGCAATTCATTTTTCGCGGCCGCCGTTCAACACGCTTACGTGTTCGTGGCCATAGATCTTCATCTGCCAGAAGGCGTAGGAGGTGAACCTATTCGTGAAGTCACCGTAGAGGATCATCCGGGTGTCCGGACCGATGCCCGATTCTCCGACTAGCCTTTGCATTTGTTCGATGTCGAGAATGTCCCGTTGGATCGTGGGGTTGAGGTGAGACATCCGATCCCGCTGGACCGCTCCCGGCACGTGGCCGCCCACGTACGCCCCGATGTCTACGTCGGCTTCGACGATGCGAATGCCGTCATCGTTCAAGTGTTCTTCCATCCATTGGGTCTCGACGATGGACTCGGGTCGAGCATACTGGGTCATGTTCACGCATCCTCCTGAGCGCCGCACGCCCGGCACTTCTTCCCACATATTCACAGAATTGCGCGGCAGGGACCGTGCCTTGGCGCGCAAAATAGATGGTACAACATCTGCAAGACGGAACGTTACCATGGCGCGGTTCAGACACGTGACGTGGGTAGGAGTGTCCATCAAGAATTAGGTGTTGCCACTGCGAAATAAAACAGACGATCTGTGCATTTAGAATCGAACGGGGTAGCGTCCGCCATGCATGAACCGCATGCGCGAACCCGTGGGCAGGCGACCGCATTGCCGTAATGCTGCCGCCGTCGAAACATATCCAAGAGTCTCGTAGGGGGCAGATCACATGGCTCGAATCCTTGTGGCCGAGGACGATAGAGACCTCAGAAGTTTGTTGGCCTGCATTCTCGAAGACGCCGGACATGACGTGACAGAGGCGGGGAACGGAACGGAGGCTCTGGAAAAGATTGAGATCACCGAGCCGGATCTGTTGTTGTTGGACATCATCATGCCGGAGTTCGATGGCTTCGAGGTGATGGAGAAGCTGAAAGACATCCCCGTCGCGGAAGGGATGATGCCGATCATCGTTCTCAGCGCGTTGGCTCCCCGCAAAGGCGAGGCGCGGGCATGGAAACTGGGCGCGAGGCACCACATCCCAAAGCAGTTCAACCCCACGAGAGTGGAGCTTTCAGTCAAAGTCGCTTTGCGCGACGCCGCGGAGGAAGACGAGAAAGCCGGCCGCATGGCCAGGGACACAAGGTGTTCCGGCCCGGATCGGTGGGCCAGATGAGCGACTATGACGTTGGGGAGTCCGTGATCCGGACAGGGCACGAGTACCTGGACCTTGTGCTCAACGGCGGAATACATCTACCGTCGCTGACCCTTATCGAAGGCGACGTACAAAGCGGAAAAGGCACGCTCGCCCAGAGCATCTCAAACGAAGCGCTGCAAGAAGGCAACGGAGTGACCTATTTCACGTCAGAAAACTCTCCCAAAGCCATCGTCGAGCAAATGCAGGCGTTCGGTATGGACATAATGGATCACATCACCAACGCGTTGTTCCATGTTCCTCGACTGCAACAGCCTGTAGTCGGAGATCGTTGCGAATGGGCTGTGAGTCCGGAACGACTGATGCTTGGGCTGATCGAAGATCTGCAATCGAACGCGGAACTGCGCAAGATCATCGTTCTGGACGACATCAGCGACATGATGAGGTTCGGCGAAGAGTCGAATGTGATCCAGATGTTTGCCGAGTGCACTCGTCTGCGTGACGAAGGCACGACGATTATCGCCCTGGCACAGTCGTATGCGATCGAGCAGGATCGGATCGACGCCATTGCCAAATTGTGCGACGTGCACATGAATCTCGAGACCACCGGCCTCGGCGACCACAAAGGGACGCTGCTGACCGTGCACAAGGCCAATAATAAATCGCTCGACGCTCGTAACACCGTGGCGTTCAGGATCGTGAACGGACAGGGCATCAAAACGGTTGACGTGCCGAGGACCGCCGCCAGCAGCACACTTCGACCCGCACTCGGACGGGCGGCATTCACTTCCGAATCCATGCCGCCCGTCCGATTCCAAGCTCTTTCTCGGCTATCGCCTCTTCACACAATACGGAATCATGTATGCATCAAGCCAGCGTGCTGATTATCGACGACGAACCGTCAGTCAGGAAGATGATTGCCGCCACCTTGGAAGGGGAAGGCTACCATATCCATTACGCTGAAAACGGTTTGGAAGGGCTCGAGATCACACGGATCGTGTCTCCCGAAATCGTCATCCTTGACCTAAAGATGCCAGAAATGGACGGGCTCGGTTTTCTCGAAGAATTGAAACCGAAACCTGAGGACCCTCGCGCAATAATCGTCCTTACTGGACACGGCGATGTCAAAGAGATCGAGGCCTGCTACCAGGCCGGCGTCAACTCGTTTCTCAGGAAACCGTTCCACCTGGCCGAATTGAGGGGCGTCGTCAAGAACGCCGTCGATCTCAAGCGGCATGCCTTCAACCTCGATCAGCTTGTCCAAACCCGGACCAAACAGCTCGAAGAAGAGTCGATGGCAAAATCTCAGGTGTTGTCGACGGCGACGCATGAGCTCCGAACGCCGCTCACCAGCATGTTGGGCTACGTTCAGCGAGTCCTTCACCGACCCGACAAGGTCGGACCGTTGACCGATCGTCGGCGGTCGTACTTGGGCGCGGCGGAAAAGAACGCGCTGCGGTTGAAAGCGCTGATCGAAAACATCCTGGATGTCTCAAAGGTAGAAGCCGGCAATCTTGACCTGGACCCCGTCGAGGTCGATGTTCGCGAGCAGATCGACGACATCTTGACGGAAATGGAATACGACATCACCGAGAAGCAGATCGAAGTGGTTATCGACATTCCTGACGATCTGCCGCAAGTGATGACAGACCAGCTCCGATTTTCGCAGATCGTCACCAACCTCCTGAGCAACGCGTTCAAGTACTCCCCTGAATTTGCGACCGTAACGATCTCGGCAAGGCCTGCAGACAAATTCGTTCAGGTCGATGTTATTGATACCGGAGTGGGAATCTCTAAAACAGATCAGACCAAGCTGTTCACCAAATTCTTCCGAGCGGACAATTCGTCCACGACGGAAGTTCCCGGCACCGGGCTCGGCCTGTTCATCGTCAAGCACCTTGTGGGCGCGATGGGCGGCCGGATTTGGATGGAGAGCGAAGAAGATGTCGGAACCACGTTCAGCTTTGTTTTGCCGGCCTCCGGCGGAGCCCTCGCGGTCGAGAGACCTGCGGCGTAATCCCCTTTGAGTCGCCCAGGTCACAGCATCGTTCGTCAATTTCAGAAACAATGATATCGAGACTGGCAGCATTGTCTGATTCAAGGCATCGCCCCAGGGCGTGTGAGTCAGCGTCAGGAGATGGGATCGCATGGCGAAAATACTGGTGGCAGAGGACGACAAAGATATACGGAATCTCCTGGTCGACATTCTTGACGACGTAGGATATGAGGCCCCGGAAGCAAAAAACGGTGCCGATGCGGTTGAACAGATTCAGTCGTCTCAGCCCGACCTTTTGCTGTTGGATCTGATGATGCCAGTGATGGACGGGTTCGAGGTTTTGAACCGTCTGAGAGACAATCCGGAAACCAGTGATATGCCCGTCGTGATACTCAGCGCGGTGCCGTCTCGTAAAGGCGAACTGCGCGCGTGGAGGCTCGGCGTTCGCCATTACATCCCGAAGCCGTTCGCCTCGGAACGGGTACACCTTTCAGTGAAGATCGCGTTGCGCGAGGCGGACGAAGCCCAAACAGAGGCCGCATTGGCCGCCGGTCAGACAGGGGTAATTCAACCTGCGCAGATCACCGAAAATCAATCCGCGACTGAATCATCGGGTGCGGCCGTCGATTCCAGCTTCATCCGTACGAGTCATCGAGCGCTGAATGAGCTGCTGGGCGGCGGCATCGTGCCGGGGTCGCTGGTTCTGATCGAAGGCGACACGAAATCAGGCAAGAGCGTCATCAGCCAGAACTTAGTCTTCGACGCGCTTCAAAAAGGAATGGGCGTCCAATATTTCACGACAGGCGGTTCGTCGAAGCGATTGGTCAAGCGCATGCACTCGATAGGCCTGGACGTCTCCGGACACGTGCGAGAGGACCGTCTCGTGGTGTCGGAAATGACGCAGCCCAAGCTTCAGAAATCATCCTGGGAGATCAATCCAGGCAAGATCTTGCAGTCGCTCATGAGCGAGATGGAAGATCTGCCGAGTGAGCTCGACATCATCGTCTTGGACGATCTCACGGACCAACTCGATTTTGCCAGCTCGGTGGACGCCGACGAGTTCATCACCGACTGTCGCAACCTCGCCGACAACGGTAAGACGGTAATCCTAACGACTCAGAGCCATTCGCTGGAAGGTGAGAAGCGGGACCCAACCGAAGAAGCCAGCGACCTGCGCATGGAGCTGGAACTCATCAAGATTGTCGGAACAGAAGGCACACTGCTCAAGCTTCTGAAATCCAGCACCGTCGAAATCAGAGAAGATAGTCAAATCGCCTTCAAAGTAGCGAAAAAGGTCGGGATCGAGCGACTGGACCTGACCCGCACGAGAAACTAGATTTCGTTGGCCCTTGCGCGGGAAGCGCCCAGGCCAAAAGACATACGCTGACCGATATATAACGAGGGTCGGCGCGTGCTCAGTGCGTGTGCCGGCCTTTGTGTTTCGTGCGTTTTGTTCACTCCCCAACACTGCACTGATCGGACTTCGACCACCTCGACCGCGGCGCCGAAACTCTTCGCGACTCAGCCAGAAGATTTTGACACCCAGCTTGTGGCCGCGTAACCTCGTTTCGAACTGACCGGTTTTCGCGGAGAAGTTGATGGTGTCGACCGATGTGATGCTCGACGGACTGCCGTACGGATTCTTGGGAGAGTCGTTGGTTGGTCTTGACGTCGATGTGAATCACTCGGACCGCCAGATTCTGCGCGAGTTGGCGAGCCGCGTCGCGGAACTGGCGGCGGACCCGTCGCAGGCGAAGAAGCGCGACCTCTGAACCAGGCACAATTCGCTCGAAAACGTCCGACCGGCGATCGTCTGCGACCTAGAGTACGGCTGGAGCGAGGTCTTCCTGCCGTCGGCGCTTCGATGCGCCGGGGCCATGGCGCGCAAGTGGGAACTGATCCTTCGCAAAGAGATCCACTGGGGCGCCGAATTGCGCGACGACTCGGTGATCTTGCCCGAATTTCGCGTCCCATGGATTCATGACGAGCTCGACTGGGGAGTCACTATCGAGCAGATCGGCGGCGACCACGGCGGAGCGTTCACGTGGGACCCGCCGATAAAATCGGTCGAGAACATCGATCTGTTGCGAACGCCAACGATCACCGTGGACGGAGATCAAACGCGGAGGTTGCTGGAACTCGCCAAGGACACGTTTGACGAGTTGCTGGACGTTCGACTGGCCACGCGATGGACGCCGTTGTTTCCGATGACGCGAACGTGGCGCTCTTCCGAGGCCTCGAACAAACCATGTTCGACATGATTGACAACCCCGAGCTCGTTCACCGAATCATGGCGTTCGAGCAAGGCGCATACCTGTCGATGCTAGACACCCTCGAAACCGACGGCCTGCTCTCGTTCAACAGCGACGGCGCGTACGTCGGCTCCGGCGGCTATGGATGGAGCGACGAGCTGCCCGGTGCGCGTTTCGACGGCGCCGTTCGCGCATCGGACCTTTGGGGGCATTCCGAAAGCCAGGAGACCGTGGCCGTGTCGCCGGAGATGTTCGCCGAGTTCGTGCTGCCGTATCAGATCCCGATCTTGGAGCGATTCGGCCTCAATTGCTACGGCTGCTGCGAGCCGCTCGACGCTCGGTGGCATCTTGTCGAGACCATCCCCAACTTGCGACGAATCTCGATCGCGCCCCGGTCCGATCGCGCATTCATGGCCGAGGCGCTAGGCGATCGCTACATCATGTCGATCAAACCGGACCCCGCTGACCTCGCGATTTCAACATTCGATGAAGCCAGCTCAGGAGCGACCTCGAAGCCACGCGGGGTTGTCGCGTTGAGCTGATCATGAATGACAACCACACGATCGGGAACGAGCCCGCCCGCGCCGCCCGCTGGGTCGAAATCGCGCGAGAGGACATCGACCGGCTGTAATCAGCCTGCGGCCGCCGATCGCGAGCCTTACGTCAGCGCCGCCTCGATCTCGTCGATCTTGTCAGGCGTCAACGGCATCTCGATCTTCTCGAGGACGGACGTCAACGTCAGTAAGTTCTCGTTTGAAACGAGGTTCTCCGTCGACATCGCGACCGCCATGCGTTCCCCCGTGCCCAATCCGCGCAAGAACTCGATCGCGTATCGCTTAGTTTCGGCAGGTCCAAGCTCGTAGATCGCGGCGGGGAATCCGACCCAAACGGCCTTGTCCGGCCAAAGATCGAGAGCTTCGCCGATCGAGATGTCGCCCATGGGCGGTGGATGCAGCGCCTCGACGATGTCGACCGGCGTCCGGGTGATCAGGTCTCGCAACGAGCCGACCCTGCCGTCCATGTGCACGGCCATCAGCTTGCCGTGGTCGTGAATGACCTTGCCTTCCTTCTCGTACTCGGGCATGAAATACTTCTCGAACAGCTTTGGGCTGACCAGGAAGCCGTCCAGGTTGTCGCCGCACAACGTGATCGGCGCCGGTGACTTGGCCGCGATCTCGTACATCTGCTGGCGGCTGTCGGAAATCGTCTGATAAGTTTCTTCGACTATCTCGGGCCAGTCGGCGTGATGGTAGAAGAACCGACCCTCGTCGCTGCCCACCCAGTCGATCATCAGCATCTGCATCGGCGAGTGGGGCAGGGCGTCCATGACGACACCTTCGTCGCCCAGCCAGTCCATCGCCTGCTCGATCGGAAAGTAATCGGCGTTGTACTCGGTGTTTTCGACGATGTACTTGAGGACCTTGTAGTCGTCCTCACCCTTCACGAGCCGGACCGTGTGCCACGGGGCGATGTCCTTCCAGCTACGCTCGGCGTGCCACTGCCCGGTGCCCGGCTCTCGCAACTCCTCGAGGAACATGCTGCCGACCGGGGTCGAGTACGTGCGGCGAATCACCGGCCTTCCATCGGAGACGACCCGCTTCTCGCTGAGTTCGACGCCGTGCATCGTCTCGGTGTAGCAGGGACGGGTCCAGTTGATGCCCATGCCTCGATTGCGGGCTTCGCGCTCGGCCCAGCCGACCTGGCTGTGTCGCCAGTAGTGGAAGAACGGCAGCTTGTCGGTCGGTTTGCCAACCGTCGCTGCCATGAGCCTTTCGCGGCGAGTCATCTCTGCCATGTTGCTTGTTCCTCCGATCGGATATGTCTCATCGTTGGCGTCACCAATCTTATACCAAGATCGCGCCGCGGTGGCGTACGTTGACAATCCTTCGTCCCCTCTGTTGAAATAGGGCCGATTCTTTCGCTGACTCTTGGAGGTCATGGATGACAAACGGCAACGACTTCGAAACGCTATTCTCTCCGGCGTCGATCGGCCGGATGACGGTCCGGAACCGAACCGTCATGGCGCCGATCGTCACGCAATTCGCAACTGACACGGGCGCCGCGTCCTCGGTGCACGTCGCCTACCTGGGCGAGCGGGCCAAGGGCGGCGTCGGCCTCATCATCGCTGAAGCCAGCTACATCAACACCGAGGGTCGAGCGTGGAGCTGCGGACTAGGCATCGACCGCGATCCAGTGATTTCCAGCCACTTGCAGGTCACCGAAGCCGTTCATCGATACGGCGGAAAGATCGCGATCCAGCTCCACCACGGCGGCAACAAGGCGAACCCCACGTACAACGGCGGCAGGCTTCTGTCGGCGTCGGACGTCGTCGACGGAGCATTCCCGGCGCCGGAGCCAATGACCTCCGACGACATCGCCGACGTGATAGAGAGCTTCGCCGGAGCCGCAGACCGCGCCAAGCGCGCCGGATACGACGCGGTCGAACTCCACGGCGCGCACGGCTACCTGTTGCACCAATTCATGTCACCCGCCACCAACCATCGCACTGACGAGTACGGCGGTTCGATTGAAAACCGGGCCAGGCTCGCCCGCGAGGTAATCCAGGGCGTCAGGCAAGCCACGGGCCTGGGTTACCCGATCATCATCCGCATGAGCGCCGAAGGCGGGTACGGACTCGAGGACGCGGTCATCTTCGCCAAGGACTTCGAGGAAGCCGGCGCCGACGCCATCAACGTGTCGCAAGGCGGCACCGCTCCCACGTCGATAATGCCGCCGGAGACCAGCCCGATGGCCGTAGCTTTCGGGTATCTGGCCGGTCACGCTGAGACGATCAAGCAGGCCGTGGATATTCCAGTCATCGTCGTCGGCGAGATCCGCGAACCCGCGATGGCTGAGGACATTCTATCGAGCGGCAAGGCCGACTTCGTTGCGCTGGCTCGTCCACTGCTGGCCGATCCGCACTGGGCCGCGAAGGCCGGTCGCGGGGACGCCGACCGCATCCTCAGGTGCATCTCCTGCGACACCTGCAGGCTCAACCTGTCCAAGAACGCGCCAATCCGCTGTCTTATCAATCCGAAACTCGGCCGAGAGCAATGGCTCGACGACCCCGAGCCGGTCTCCGCGTCCAAGAAAGTCATGGTCGTCGGCGGAGGACCGGCTGGCATGGAAGTCGCCCGAGTCGCCGCCACGCGCGGTCACCAAGTCAGCCTTTACGAAGCCGAATCGACTCTCGGAGGCGGTCAACTCGCCCTGGCCAAAGCGCCGCCATACAAGGATCGCCTCTCATGGCTCGAAGACTATCTCGCCAACGAGCTCGACCGCGTGCCCGTCAAGCAGCACCTGAACACCCGTGTCGACGCGAACACCGTGGCGAGCGAAGCCCCCGACGTGTTGGTCGTTGCAACCGGCGCTGCCCCGCTGATCCCGGCGATCCCCGGCATCGACGGCGACAACGTATCGACCGCGTTCGACGTTCTCGCGGGAAACCGCATCCCCGAAAACGAGCGTGTAGCGATCCTCGGCGGCAGGCAGGTCGGCTGCGAGACCGCCGAATTCCTGCTCGAACGAGGCAACCAAGTCACGATAGTCGCCCGCTCCCCGGAGTCGCAACTCGTCATCGAAGCGCCCGCGACATACCGAAACGCCCTCCTCCTCCGTCTTCGCAACGCCGGCGTTGCATTCATCACCGAGCACGACGTCACCGATGTCAGGTCCGACGGCCTAACGTTATCCGGCCCGGACGGCGCCGCGCGCGAACTCGCCGCCGACCGCGTGATCATCGCCCGAGGCGCGGTCTCCCAGCGCGTCCTCGCTGAAGACGTCGGCGCCGCCGTCCCCGAGGTCCACATAATCGGCGATAGCGAAGACCCCCGCACCATCGAAGAAGCCATGTACGAGGGCACGCTGCTGGGGCGACAGATTTAGGCGCGAGGCGGACTGGACGGACGTCTACACGGCCCTTCTTTCGGCATTGAAGAGCGCGTCTAATAGCCCGGCAGAAAACAGGGTTGTCAAAAAAGGGCTGTTTCAGGCGTGGCCTCAGGCGTGAGTCCGACACTTGTCACGAACTAGTCTTTTTGACACGCACAATCACCTGTCCAGCCAATTTCTCTCAGAGGTCCATGAAGCATTGGACGTAGCAGTTCGCATATTTATGAGTCGCCAACACAATGACTGAAGAAGCGTAGCTCGGAAACCCGTGCTGCTATTCGCTCGTGTAGGCTCGCACGAAACCGGGTCAGGACACTGTAGACCGTCAGCGAAAGTGGGACACATTTGGGCCTGAAATTAACAGAGACTCACATTAGGTAAAGCGAGCTCCTGACAGAGGGATAGAATGTCCCCAGGGAAGGAGCAGCAGTGATCGAGAACACAGAAGATAAGAACCTAGCTGCAGAAGAGCGAAGGCAGGACACGAAGCGATTCGTTCGTCAGGTTAGATCGGCCACCCGAAGGAAGTACACCCCAGAAGAGAAGATCCACATCGTCCTGCAGGGCTTCCGGCGCGAAGTCACCGTCAACGAGCTGTGCCGCCGTGAAGGCATCAAGCCCGCCAATTATTACTCGCGGACGAAAGACCCTTCGACAGGCTCAGGACAGGATTCA
>JASMDM010000101.1 GCA_030752795.1 SAR202 cluster bacterium
CGGATTCGTGGCTAAGTATCTGCCGGGGTGGACTGTTGCCAGATCAAGCTTACATCATAGCCCTCGACCAGGGTACTACCGGAACGACTGCCGTTCTCGTTGACCGGACCGGGCAGCCGGTGGCGTCGGTCGGTCGTGAAATCGAGCAGATCTTTCCGCAACCGAGTTGGGTCGAGCATGATCCAATCGAGCTCTATGAGTCGTGCATCGAGATGGCTTCGGCGCTGCTCGTGAAGGCGGGCGTCGGCGCGAGTTCGGTCGCCGCGATCGGCATCACGAACCAGCGCGAGACCACCGTGGTATGGGAGCGAGCCACGGGTCAGCCCGTGATGAATGCCATCGTCTGGCAATGTCGACGAACGGCGCCGCTGTGCGAGGAACTCATTGCCCGCGGCCTCGAGGACACGGTGCGCGCCAAGACGGGTTTACCGATCGACGCTTACTTTGCGGCCACAAAATTCAGATGGCTCCTCGACCACGTCCCGGACGGGCAACGGCGGGCTGAGCGAGGAGAGTTGATGTGCGGGACGGTCGACTCGTGGCTGATCTGGAAGCTGACAGGCGGCGCTGCGCACGTCACTGACGCGACCAACGCGTCGAGAACGATGCTGTTCAACTTGCGGACGCTCGACTGGGACGACGAGCTCCTCAAGGAGCTGAACATCCCGCGCCCGATGCTGCCAGATATCCGGTCGTCCAACGCGGTCTTTGGACACGCTACTGGCGGGCCGTTCGGCGATGCGGGCATCCCCATCGCGGGGGTTGCCGGAGACCAGCAGGCGGCGCTGTTCGGCCAAGCCTGTTTCGAGCCGGGCATGGCCAAGAACACGTACGGCACCGGTTCTTTCGTGCTCGTGAACACCGGCGACCGACCAGTCGAATCGTCGGCAGGGCTCGTAGCGACCGTCGCGTGGCAGCTTGGCGACGAGGTCACGTACGCGCTCGAGGGCAGCATCTTCTCGACGGGCGCCACCGTCCAATGGCTTCGCGACGGGCTTCAAATTATCGACGAGGCGGCACGGGTCGAAGAGCTGGCCGCCAGCGTCCTCGACAACGGCGGCGTCTACATCGTGCCAGCGTTCGTCGGGCTGGGCGCTCCGCATTGGGATATGTACGCTCGCGGGGCCATCCTCGGCCTGACCCGAGGCACGGGTCGCGGCCACTTGGCGCTTGCCGCGCTAGAGTCGACGGCACACCAAACCTCCGATGTTCTCGACGCGATGCGCGTCGACACCGGCGTGGCGATCGGCTGTCTCCAAGCCGACGGCGGGGCGACGGCGAACGACCTGCTCATGCAGCTACAGGCAGACATAGTAGGCATCCCGATCGAACGGTCGGCGGTTCAGGAGACGACCGCATTGGGCGCGGCATTCCTGGCGGGGTTGGGCGTGGGCTTTTGGGAAAGCAAGGAGCAGATCGCAGCGCTCCGGCAAGCCGACGCCGTGTTTGAACCGTCGATCACCGAATCCCAGCGCGCCGCCCATCGACGTGGGTGGACGCGCGCCGTAAGCAGATCCAGAGATTGGATCGACAAAGACGATGAATCAACGGAACCGGAGCATAGCAATGACCAGTGAAGACAAAGTTATACTGTCCGGAATGGTGTTCTACGGCTTTCATGGCGTGGACACCGACGAGCAGGCGCTGGGCCAGCGGTTCATCGTCGACCTCGAGGTGAATCTCGACCTGGAGCCCGCGGGACGATCCGACGATATCAGGCTCACCGTGAACTACTCGCGGCTGTTCGCGACGGTGCGCGAGGTCGTTGAAGGTGAGCCTATCGAGTTGCTGGAGTCGATAGCGGACCGCATCGCGACTCGCATCCTGGACCGATTTCCCGTCCAAGCGACGCGTGTGAAGGTCAAGAAACCTGCTCCCTCGATCAAGGGATCGATTCTCGAATACGCGGGCGTCGAGGTGTACCGACGGCGGTCCGATTCCGAGTGACGGCGACGTATGACCAAGAGCCGTTCGGCGCTTCACGGGAGTCGGGCGCGCCTCGCTGATCGGCAAATACTGGTTGAAACTGCGGTCGGTGTATGCAAGACTGAATCCACTGAAATCGGCGCCTGCCGCGGCGAAGTGTTATCGCCGAAATCGTCCGGGCCAGTTTCGAGGGACGGCTTCCCAACCGGGGACATCGGAACAAACCTTACGTCGGCTATGGCAGGCGGGCACAAGCCACATCCCAACTCGACACTATTCGGGATTGATTGGCGTGAGGGAATTTGAGGGGGCACAGGCAGAATGGCAGACAACTCTAAGGCAAAAACGATCGCGGAACTGCGCGAAAGCGGGTACGAAGTTGTCCCGGTCAAGAACGAAGTCCGTCGCAACCTGATCAAGAAGATCGAGGCTGGCGAGGAGATGTTCCCTGACATCATCGGCTTCGACGAGTCGGTGATCCCGCAGCTCGAAAACGCGATACTGGCCGGGCAGGATCTGATCTTGCTTGGCGAACGCGGCCAAGCCAAGTCTCGCCTAATTCGCAACATCGTCACGCTGCTTGATGAAGAGATTCCGGCCATCGCCGGCTGCGAGCTTAACGACGATCCGTTCGACCCGATTTGCAAGTCGTGCCAGGTCCGCGTTGCCAAACACGGCGATGACGTCGACATCCGCTGGATTCCCCGCGAGGAGCGATTCTCCGAGAAACTCGCGACGCCGGACATCACCGTCGCCGACCTCATCGGCGAGATCGACCCTATCAAGGTCGCCGAGGGCAGGTACCTGTCGGACGAGCTCACGATCCATTACGGGCTGATTCCGCGCACGAATCGCGGGATATTCTGCATCAACGAGCTGCCCGACCTGTCGGAGCGCATCCAGGTGAGCCTGTTCAACCTGATGCAGGAGCGGGACATCCAGATCAAGGGGTATCAGATCATGTTGCCCCTCGACGTGTTCCTGGTGTGCTCCGCCAACCCGGAGGACTATACGAACAGAGGCCGAATCGTCACGCCGTTGAAGGACCGTTACGGCGCCCAGATCCGCACGCACTACCCGCGTTCGCTCGAGGAAGAGATCGACATCGTCGAGCAGGAGCACTCCCGCTTCCCCGACACGATGGAGGTCGTCAGCGTCCCTCAATATATGAAAGAGGTCATCGCCGAGTTCACCGCGCTCGCCCGCCGCAGCCCGGAGATCAACCAGCGTTCGGGCGTCAGCCTCCGCGTGTCGATCGCCAACTACGAGACGATCGTGGGCAACGCGTTCAAGCGCAGCCTCCGCCTCAGAGAGAAGGCCGCGCCAAGGGTCAGCGACCTACCGGCGATCGTCGCGTCCACGACGGGCAAAGTGGAGATGGAGAGCGTGGAGGAAGGCCGCGAGTACAAGGTTGTCGACGATCTGATCAAGAAGGCCGTCCTCAATACGTTCGGCAGATACTTCAACCCGCGAGAGTTCATCGACGTGCTGGCTCGCTTCGAAGAGGGTCTCGTGATCGAAACCGGTGCGGACGTACAATCCGACGCTTACACCACCAAACTTCCGCAGTTGGCGAATTTGCAAGAGATGGTCGACCGCATCGAGCCGTCCGACGACCCGGCGTCGGTCGCTTCCGCGATCGAGCTCATCCTCGAAGGACTGCACCTAAATCGCAGGCTAAACCGAGACCAGTCCGGCGGAACGTACGTGTACAGCAGCTAGACGGCCTTGGTCAGGTCGCCATCAGTTGCCGCTGGTTCTTTCGACCAACTGCGGCTTAATCAGTCCTTACCTGCCCATAGAAGGACACGAACACCGTGTCACGAGCGAGTCGCGCGGCGTCGCCCGTCGCCGAAATTCCGCCGCGATCCGCAACACAAACGTCGACTTCAGTTCGCATCGTCAGGTCCCGCTGTCGCCGTACTCGGCGAGCAGCGCAACCATGTCCGCCCCACCGCTTGCATCAGCGAGTGAGCGTGGAGTGTGTCCCGCCGCTTCGGAGTTCGGAGATGCACCGCGCTCCAGCAGGATTTCGGCTATCTCGAGTTGGCCAAATTCTGCCGCGCGATGTAAGGCAGTAAATCCCCGCTTGTCGCGCGCATGTACATCCGCTCTGTGGTCGAGCAGGAAAGTAGCCTGGTCGAGGTTTTCTGCCTCCACCGCGAACATCGACAAGGTCGCGCCATCGTCCGATCGCACGTCTACGCGAGACCCGCGCTCCAAAAGCAAAACCAAGATCGCACGATCCTCGATACCCATCGTCCAATGAAGCGGAGCGAGGCCGTCGGGCGCAAGCAAATCGATTGGGTCTCAGGCCGCGAGCCTTGCCTCAATAGCAGCCACAACTCTATGGGCGACGGCGATGTGCAACAACGAGAAGGTGCGCAACGGTTGATCGGGGTCGATATGCGCGATCCGATGCGGTGTGGCGAACTCCGCCCTATTTCCAAACGTCGCCATGCACCACGATGCGGCGCCCTGCGGATCCAGCTCCAGACTAGCGGGCAATGGCGCAGGGTAGCTGGCGCCGAGCGCATGGGTCCTCAACAGGAATTCGAGCGCCCGGACGGTGAACTCCGGATTCTCGTCATTCCACCCGAAACCGCCGTTCACCGACGTAACTTCGATATGGTCCGAGTGTTGTTCGACTGTCGCGACGGCCTTAACCTGACGAAGCCAATTTTGTACGAAAATGAACTCCCCGCAGTGGTGGTAAATCGCCCACTTGTGCTCCATCTCTCGCGGGATGAATAGGGCGCCGTCTGCCAATCGCCTATCGGTAGGGAACTGCAAGTTCACGTCGACTCGTCGACTGACGGGCGGCTCATCACCGATGAAACCAGTCCCGTCGTCTTGTCCGAATGATATTGCGTTGACCGCATCTTGCTGGTTGATGGACACTGACAGCGTGCCGAGAGTCATCGGCCTCACATCGAGTACATCGACTCCCCAAGGATTATCGGCCGCCTCGATCCACTTGATCTCCCCGATCTCCGGGTCGCGACGGAACATGCTCTTGAGTTCCGCCACGTCACCGAACCTCCTTCTCGGCAGGTCGCGTATCGTCGGTTGAAGGCTGCATGCGACCCAATCCAAACGCGTGCATGACTCAACGACCTTGAATTTGATCACCACGCCAGAGAAGTTTGCTCACATCCCGAATATTCACAATGGCTCCAATAGTGATGACAACGTCGTATTCCCCGACGGCTCCGGTTGGGTTGACAGACAGTGGCCATTCAATCACCTAGCAGCTCAACCAATCGTGCGGCATCGACGTTGCCCCCGCTGAGCACGCACACCACGGTTTCGCCGTGGCGCGTGACGATTTTGCCCGAGAGCAGCGCCGCGTAGGTTGACGCGGCCGCGGGCTCGGCCAGGACTTTGCCACGCTCGATGATCAGCTTCATCACGTTGACGATGTCCCTGTCGCCCACGGTGACCACTCCGTCGACGAACGCCTGGACGTGGTTCAGGTTGTGCTGACCCACAAACGGTGCAGCCAGTCCGTCAGCGACGGTGCCGACCGCCGGCATGTGCACCGGATGGCCCTCGCTCAACGCCAACGTCATGCCAGGCGCCCCTTCGGGTTCGACGCCGATGATCTTCACGTGCGGACGGCTCGCTTTGATGGCCGCAGCTACGCCCGAGATCAAGCCACCGCCGCCGATTCCGACGATCACGGTTTCGACCTCCGGCACGTCCTCGAGTATCTCCATCCCCATGGTCCCGGTTCCGGCGATCGTGTGCAGGTCGTCGAACGGATGCACCATGGTCATGCCGCGTTCTTCCTGGAGCGCTAACGTCGTCGCCAGCAGGTCGCCGTCGGTCAACACGACTTCGCCGCCGAATTCGCGGGTTGCGACGACTTTGCTTTCGACGGCGTTGGCTGGCATGACGATCACTGCGGCGATGCCTTCGGCGGATGCTGCGTACGCGAGCGCTTGGGCGTGGTTGCCCGCCGACAGAGAGATGACGCCGGCTTCACGCTCCTCGGGCGTCAGGCTCTGCATCTTGTTGAGCACGCCCCTGGGCTTGAACGAGCCGGTCTTCTGGAACATCTCCAGCTTGAAGAACAGGTCGACGTCAGCGAGTTCGCCGAGATACTCGGAACGCGCGACCGGCGTGTGGCGCAGATGCGGCTCGATGACGCGTCTGGCGGCGTTGATCTGTTCGGCTCCAACGAGCGGTCGTGTGTCGCTGACCATATGTTATCCTCGTCCTGTTTTCCGGATTCCCATCCCAAACCGGAGGCTCATGATGCCCGACCCGATACGATCCATCGTCAATACATCGTCCGCCCCGCAACCCGTCCCGGCTTACTCACAGGCGGTGAAGGTCTCGGGCGGCAGCCTGCTTTTCGTATCGGGCCAGGTGGCCGCGGATACGAACGGCAACGTCGTCGGCATCGGAGACGCGGCAGCGCAGACCAAGCAGGCGCTGTCCAACATCCAGGCAATCCTCGCGAACCAGGGCACCGCCCTGACCGACATCGTCGAGTTCACGACATATCGCGTCGGACGAGAATCCGTCGCCGGATACATGGCGGGCCGATCCGAGGTCTTCCCTGACATGTACCCAGAAGGCGACTTCCCGGCCAACACGGTTCTCGTCATCAGCGGTCTGGCAAGAGAGGACTTCCTGGTCGAAATCAGCGCCATCGCCGCCATGCCCTAGGTCGAGAACGAGCTGATTCCGCCGCCTCAGCCTATCCCGCGTGCGGTCGGACCCAGGTTTCGGACCAGGCGATACAGCACGTGGTGGCTTCGGTGTCGCCGCGCATGTCGATAAATGGGCGCCCGCCGGCCACCAACCCGTTCAAAGTGAGTTGCGCCCTTCGCGCCGGAAGGAAGCAGCTATACACGCCGAGGGGGCGTCCGGGAATGTCGCCAGGCGCCACACGGTGCACGAACGGCTCCGCGAAATCGTACCAGGTTAGATTTACCGATTCTTCTTCGCTCTGGACCATTTCTGTCCAGAACGCTCGACCGTCGCCGGCCTTCGTAAACTCGGCGACCGATACCGGGATCTCCTGGTCGGCAAACTCGGGGAAGAGCATGGATTCGATCTCGTCCTGGAGCCATCTGGCCAGCGCGATGTTGTCCGCGAAGATGCTGACGGCGCCGTCGGTAACGTCGCTCTTGAGAAACAATGCGTGGCCTTGACCGGCCGGCGACCACAGCACACGCCAGTGGCTGGCCCGCGTCGTTAGCGAACCGTCCTCAGTTTCCGAGAGTCTGATGAACGAGTTCTCCCCCGTCATCCGCACTTCGTTGGGATCGGCTTGGCTAACCATTGCTCGCCTCCTTTTTCGTTTTTCGTTGACTCGGTCGACCGGCGCCGGTTTTCGTCCGACCGGCTGCTTTCTCAAAACCGGCCCGGGCCGGGCAGCCCCAGGCCAGGGCGCACTCGCCGCACCGGGGACGCTGAGCCTTGCACACTTGTCGTCCGTGCCAGATCAGGTACATATGGAACGGAAGCACGTCATCCGGCGGAACCTTCGCCTCGAGTATGTCGTGCGCCTTGTCCGCCGACACTTTGCGACCTATCAAGCCAAGCCTCACCGAGACGCGATGGACGTGGGTGTCGACGGGCATGGCAGGCATTCCAAGGGCGAAGCACAGGATTATCGCAGCGGTCTTCGGGCCGACGCCCGGCAGTCGCTTCAACCACGCCTTCGCTTCGTCAAGCGGCATCTCAGCCAGGAAAGACAGGTCATACGAGCCCACCTCGGCTTTCACCTGGTTGAGAATCGTCTTGATCCGCACCGATTTTTGTGCGGCCAGGCCGCCCTGCCGAATCGCGTCTTCGATGGCCGATGGGGATGCCGCGGCGATCGAATCGAGCGACTCGAACATTGCCATCAAACTGTCGTACGCACGGGTCGAGTTGACGTCTGACGTGTGCTGCGAAAGGATCGTGTAGACCAGTTCTTGGGCGGCGTTGTATCTTGGCGTGCGATCGACCGGACCGTAAATCGGCCCGAGAATCTCCATCACATCTGGGACCTTCACCCGACGTCGTTTCCCGCTCGGCACGTTTGTCATAGTCAATGTCGCCCCGCCTGTCTGCCGTTTCTGTCTCGTTCCGCTCAGATTATATGGCACACAATCCGCAAATCCCAGATCAAACTTGACAAAATCCGGCAGGCTTACTAAGTTCAAGATGAACGGCGGCGGCGAGTTCCCGGCGTGTTATAAGTCGCAACCTCGCTGCTGGGTGACACCGATCTTTCGCTGTCAACGCGACCCGCTGGCTGATAGCTGACTGCTAATTACTCGGCCCACCGCGACAACCGTTCCGGGATGGCGCCAACAGGTCGCACCCAAGTGTTATCTCTGGCATACTAGTGGTTGCGCAATGCCGTCTTGCGACCGAACGCAGGGCAAAGAACTCGAACAGGCTGACCGGAGTGCAACGCGGTGACTCTAGACCAGTACCTTTCCGAGCTGTCAGACCCAGAAGCATCAATCGATCATCCGGGGTTGTTCCGGCTATCCGGCTTGAGCAACGCCCAGGTTCGCGAAGTCATGTCGGCGTGGAGCGGGATATCCGCTGTTCGTCGCGGTGAGCTTCTCAAGTGGATGATCGATCTCGCCGACGACAACCTCGAGCTGGATTTCACGGCCGTCTATCGGGCGTGTCTGCGCGACACCGACGACAACGTCAGAGCCAACGCCGCCAGAGGGGTCTCGGACGCTGACGACCGCACGATCATTCGCCCTCTGATCGAACTCGTGCTTAAAGACGCCTCGGCCGACGTCAGAGCCTCGGCCGCGATCTCGCTGGGCAAGTTCGCTGAATTCGCCCAGGAAGGCAAGGTTCTGCGCCGAGACGGCGAGAAGATACGCGAAGCGCTGCTGGAAGTGATTGGCCGCGACGGCGAGAGCATGGAATCTCGACGCCGAGCGATCGAGGCGGTCGCCAGCTTCAACTCGCCGCAAATCGAGAACATCATCCGCGAAGCGTACTACGACGGCGATCTCCGGTTGAAGCAGAGCGCCGTTTTCGCCATGGGCCGAAGCTCCGATTCCCGGTGGCTGCCCATCGTGATTCAGGACACCCGGAGCCAGGAACCGTCCATCCGCTTCGAGGCGGCCAACGCTTGCGGGTATCTGGGTGATGCGGTCACGGTGCCTCATCTGATCGCGATCCTCGAAGACGACGACGCTCAGGTGCAGCTCGCGGCGGTGAAGTCTCTCGGCCTGATCGGCGGCAGCCTGGCGAAACGCGCTCTGATGCAGTGCGTGACCATCGGCGATGAGACGATCGAGGAAGCCGCCACGGCAGCCCTCGCGTCCATCGAGTTCGACGAAGACCCGCTGGGATTCACGTTCGAACCCTGACCTCCCCTCCGGCGACGGCCTCAGCGTTTCCACCCAGTCCGACCACGTGACATGTCTTCGAGCCGTCATTCTGTCCCGCTGCGGCGCGACGCACCCCGATTCTGATTCGGGCGGGCTGTGCTAAAATCAGACCGCTTCGGGGTCGGTTTTCGAGCCTTCGCGATCTCACCCCTGGAGTCGCATGACCCGTGGCTGACCGTCGAGATTCTGCCGCTTGGCAGTCGCGAAGGAACGTCAATCTGGGCACCGGCGGCCTCAAACGAGAAAGGCTTTCAATGAACCCATACGTATCCGCTCAGATTGCGTTGCTGGTCGAAGGGCTTCGGTTGCTGGAGACCTACGTCACGGCGCCGCAGGCGCTCCACGCCGACATCAGGATGATGCGCGAGTCGCTGCCGTTCCCCTCGGCGCAAGAACTTTCCCGGGACGAGGCGACGCTTCTGCGTCAGCGGCACGTCGAGCTCACCGACGATCAACCGGCGTTGGCCCTTGACGCCGTCCAAGCCGTCAGAGCCACGGCCACCACGTTGTCCAGCCTCCAGGAGCATCCGGACGCTGCAATAGACACGTCGTGGTTCAGGCGCGCCCGACTGGTTTTGCATCGAGCCGAGCAGCAAGCCGGCGCGGATGTTCGTACGTTCATGACGCGACACGTTACGGGCATCTACGTGATCGTCGACCCTGAAGCGACTCAGGGGCGGCCCGTCGCGGAGGTAGCGCGCGCGACACTCGCGGGCGGGGCTCGCGTGATCCAGCTCCGGGACAAGCTCAACGACAAGCGGGTCGTACTAGAACAAGCCAAGGTTGTAACCGAGATGTGCGACGAACACGACGCGCTGTTTTTCATGAACGATGACGCGGACGTGGCCCAGGCGTCCAACGCCCATGGCCTGCACATCGGTCAAACAGACCTGCCGACCGAAGAATCGCGAAAGGTTCTGGACCAGCGACAACTCATCGGCCGGTCCAACAACGGCCTCGGACAGGCGCTGGAGTCCCATGCGCAAGGCGTCGACTACATCGCTGTAGGCGCGATCTACGCGACCTCGACGATGGGCAAGTCGGGGCGGACGGCGCTCGGCCCCGAGGCGATCACGGAGGTCAAGCAGGCCGTGCCCAGACCCATCGTGGCGATCGGCGGCATCGGCGGGAGCAACATCGTCGACGTGGTCGAAGCCGGAGCCGACTGCGTGTGCGTGGTCAGCGCCGTCACATTCGCCGACGACCCCGAGGCGGCCACTCGCGAGCTGGTTCGCTTGTTCGAGAGCGCGTCCGGCTGATCGGTGAGGCGCGTGCGTGGCGGCGGCGGCTTGGGCGTCAACGCCCAGAGCACCCGATGAAGTCAGTGACCAACGCCCGGACCGACTTGACGGAGTTGCCAACCCTGTATCGAGACGTGGAAACAAGGCTTGGCACTGAAGGGCCAGAGCACAATTCGACGTGGCGGGCTCGGCCTCATTGCGATAAACAACATAAGTAGCGCCGAGCAAAATGTGTCATTCTGAGGCCGCAGCCGAAGAATCTGGTCGTCGAAAACGCACCATCGTCTGCGGGACACCAGAAGTTTCTCCTTCTTCGGAACACCCAAAGTAACGAAAGAATTGAACACAACTCAATCAGTTGATGATCGGCAGGCCGACCCTGTTCAGTTATCTCGATACATACGACAGGAGCAAACATTGTCCGAATCATCGAAGACAGCGGGCGTCCGCCAACTGGTTGAAGCGGTGCGCACGGCGGGTGAGCTCGCCAATCAGCGGATGAGCGACACGCATGCGGCGCGAGAGACCGCGCTTCGCATGTCGCGCCAAATCATCCGGCTCTCCGCCAACTCGATTCGCGCCGCGCATCGCAGCGAATTCTCCGACGCTCGGGCGCTGGTCGAGGAAGCTCGACAGTTGATCGAGTCGTTCAAAGAGGTCAGGGCCGACCACCCCGAGGTCTTCTTCGGCGGGTTCGTCGAGGACAGCCAGAAAGAGTACGTCGAGGCGTCCGCCACGCTCGCGTTCACCGAGGGCTCTCCCCTGCCGTCGATGCAGGATCTCGGCATCGGCGCCGCCGCGTACATGAACGGGTTGGCCGAATCCATCGGGGAGCTACGCCGGTTCGTGCTGGACATCCTGCGACGTGACGACGTTTCTCGGTGCGAGTCCTTGCTTGAGATCATGGACGAGGTCTACGCTGTGCTCGTCACGTTGGACTTCCCGGATGCCGTGACCCGCGGGCTCAGGCGCAACACCGACGTCATGCGCGGAGTCATCGAGCGCACTCGCGGCGATCTCACCGTGGCGCTGAGGCAAAGATCGCTGGAAGACCAGCTCGCGCGACTCGCAGATCGCCTCGACGCCGAGAAGTAGCCTGGCGCGGCACAAGCCGTCGTCGTGCGCGGCGCGACACGCGTATCGTCACCCTCACATGCGTTCGCCGCGTTAGTCACAAACGGCGGCGGCAAGGACCGAACTCGCCTTGACCCTCGCCTCGGGGCTATGATAGTTTTTCGTCAGCTACCAGGCCCTGGAACGTGCGGCCTTCCCGGTGAAAGGGGAGGCCTTTTTTGCGGAGGAATGCGTTGAATATCATCTATCTGGCCATCGGCGCCGGCGTTTTCGCCCTGGCGTACGCGGTCCTACTCACGATGCGGATCATCAAAAGCGATCCCGGATCGGAGCAAGTTCAGGCAATCGGCGAGGCAATCCAGGAAGGCGCGATGGCTTTCCTGTCCCGCGAGTACCGCCTGCTTGCCATTTTCGTCGTGGTCATGTTCATCGTTTTGGCGGTGTTCATCGACTTCGACGTGCTGGACAAGGTTCCGGGAGACAGCCCAAGCGTTCCCGAGACGGCGATCTCATACCTCGTCGGGGCCATCGGTTCGGCGTTGGCGGGGTTCATCGGCATGAGCATCGCTGTCAGAGCCAACACCCGCACGACCGTTCAAGCCCAACGCGGCCTCAACTCAGCCCTTAGAATCGCCTTCAACTCCGGTTCTGTCATGGGCGTATCCGTCGTCGGAATCGGTCTCATCGGCATCACCGTGGTGTACTGGGTATTCCAAGACATCAGTGTGGTCGCGGGATTCGGGTTCGGGGCGTCGTCGATCGCCCTGTTCGCTAGGGTTGGCGGCGGCATCTACACCAAGGCCGCGGACGTGGGCGCCGACCTGGTCGGCAAAATCGAGCAAGGAATCCCAGAAGACGACCCGCGCAACCCTGCCACGGTCGCCGATAATGTCGGCGACAACGTGGGTGACGTGGCCGGCATGGGCGCCGACCTGTTCGAGTCGTATGTCGGCTCCATCATCGCGACCATCGCTCTCGCCGCGGTCGGCGCGAGTGCTCTTGAAATGGCCGCTCCCACTGAGTTCGACGAAAACTTGGTCATGTTGCCAATCCTGGTCGCACTCATCGGCATCTTCGCATCGGTTCTTGGGACGTTCCTGGTGCGAACCAGCGAGGGTGCCAACATGGGTCGGCTGCTCTGGTCACTACGAACCGGGATTTTCGGCGCGGGCATCCTCGTGCTGATTGGCACCGCGATCTCCGTCTCGGTGCTCGACCTGGACTTCAAGCTGTTCTGGATAGTCGTGATCGGCCTTGTCGCAGGCCAGATAATCGGAACATCATCGGAGGTATTCACCTCTTACGAGTACCGGTTCACGAAGAACCTGGCCCAACAATCCGAAACAGGCCCTGCGACGGTCATCATCGGAGGTCTTGGCCTCGGAATGTTGAGCACGGTTGTACCGGCCCTGGTTATCGTCGTCGCAATGTGGTTCGCCAACGACCTGGCTGGCACGTACGGCGTGGCTCTGACCGCGGTCGGCATGCTCTCGACTCTAGGGATAACTCTTGCGACCGATGCATACGGCCCCGTTGCCGACAACGCCGGCGGCATCGCCGAGCAGGCGGGTCTCGATCCGGAGGTCCGTGAGCGCACAGATGCTTTGGACTCCCTGGGCAACACCACAGCCGCCACGGGCAAAGGGTTCGCCATCGGCTCCGCCGTCCTGACAGCGCTCGCGTTAATGGCCGCCTATTCCACTGCCACCGAGGCTATCACCGGAACGAAACCGGAATTCGACCTGTCAAATGTCGAAGTGTTGATGGGATTGTTCATCGGCAGCCTGACACCGTTCCTGTTCGGCGCCCTGACGATGCAAGCAGTTGGCCGCGCCGCCATGGCCATGGTCACCGAGGTGCGCCGACAGTTCCGTGAAATTCCCGGCCTGATCGAAGGCACTGCCGACGCCGACTACGCTCGCGCGGTCGACATCAGCACCAATGGCGCCATGAAAGAGATGGTTCTTCCCGGGATTCTGGCTGTTGCCGCTCCGATCCTCGTGGGCGTGATTCTCGGCGCCGAAGCCCTGGGCGGGCTGCTCATCGGCTCCATCGCGTCCGGGTTCCTGCTGGCCGTCATGATGGCCAACGCCGGGGGCGCGTGGGACAACGCCAAGAAGTTCATCGAAGCCGGAGCTCACGGCGGCAAGGGATCGGCGTCTCATGAGGCTGCGGTCGTAGGCGACACCGTAGGCGACCCCTTCAAAGACACCTCGGGCCCAGCGCTGAACATCCTCATCAAGTTGATGTCCATCGTGGCCCTGGTCTTCGCCCCGCTGTTCCTGTAACACACAACACGAAGTCACGGCGATGGTAACCCGTCGCCGTGACTGTCTCATCAGCTCAAAGTCTCTATTAACAATCTGTCCCGTTTCTGCTGACAGCCAACACTCGGCTCGAACGTAAACGCCCAGAGCACCGGCGTATCGAGCAACCGAGTTCGTTCGCTAGTAATCCACGCAGGACAGCTTCGAAAAGCCCCACACGTCGTTGAGATGGCTGGTGCCGTATCTGCCGTGCGGCGGTTGCTGCTCGCCGTACCACGTTGCAGCGGGTTCGCCGGCGCCGATGACTCGATCGACCGGCGGAAACGGACCCGGTGCGCTGCCGTCGCCGGTGCTGACGACCGCCACCACCTCGGGCGAGTCCACCAGCAACGGCGGAGCCGTGCCGTCTTCGTCGTCCTCTTCCTCCGTGATCAGAACAACCTTGATCCCGGCCTTCTCGACGGCCTGGACCACGGCGATCGTGTCCAGGAAGCGCTGGCCTCGCAGCGTCGGCGTCACGATCGCGCCGTCTGCGCCCACCACCGACGCCATGACCGCCGCGCGGTTCGCCATCAGCTCTTTCTGGCGCTGCTCCTCCCACATCGTTCGAACCATGATGCAGCCCAAAAAGTTGAAATCCTTCCCGTGTCGGCGGGCCATGTGCAACACGATCGTGTTGGTCAACGGCCACGTCAGCCACCGGCCGAAGTTTCCGCACGCCGCGCCGTCTAGCACCTCTGTCGGATGCAGGAACCACGGCTGCGTGAGCCGGGTCACTCCGTAGACGGCGGTACCCATCGTCGAATCGGGATTCAGCGAGATCGCTTCCGGCGACACGAGGCTGTGTATGTACACGATCCCCGGCAATCCCGGTTTCGGCGTCATGTCCAGATCCTCGACATCTGTCGGCTCACGAGCGAGAGTCGTGGCGGCCAGGCGGTCCGAGACCGACAGCATCGCCTCCTGGACCGCACGGTTGGCGCCGTCCGGGTCAAGATCGGCATTGGGCTGGACCTGCACGCACACGTTGCTGAGCTCGGCGTACGGGCTGATCGCGCCCTCACCCGACATTTCGATAAAGTCACCGTATGCCGTGTCGGGACGATGCGACGAAAGAAGGCCGAAGCGCCGGCTATCGGTTCCCGGAGCGCACGTGACGACGCAAACGCCGCCGAGTCGTTTGGTTCGGCCTTCACCGACGGTGGCGACCGTCCGACCGAGAATGCCCGGATACGCGACAGCATCCCCGCCAACCTTCACTCGCGGCTCGACGATGTCGCTCACGTCCACGATCCGTGTCGATTCGCCGGGCGCCGCAATCGAGATGTCCGCGCTTTCGACGAGTGGATTAGCGAGGATCGGCCGAAGCAAGTCATCTTTGTCGATTGTCAGCACGCCGTCGTTCCAGCTCGTGTGGGAGCCGAATTTGACGGCTTGGGTCTGGTAGTTCGCAAGCTCAAGATGCATGGACGGCCTCCTGCGACGGGGCGTCCGACACCTGGAACAGCGTCGGAGTCTCGACTTTCGTCTGGATCGCGCGAAGCGCCGCGCGGACGATCCCCAGCATCAATTCCATATCGGCCTCGGGCGGCAGGTTCGGATCGCCGCAAGGGTGCTGCACCTTGACGCCTCGCACCACGCGAGGAGCGTTCGCGGAGATTCCGATGGCCGGCAGTGCGCCGATCATCGCAGTCGGGATTCCGGCCTTCTCGAGTTCCTTCGTTATCGTTGCGCCGCAACGATGGCAACTCCCTCAACCAGACACCTGAATAACGGCGTCCACCCCCTCTTCGAGAAACTCCTTGACGATGCGCTGTCCGATTTCGATTGACAATCCGATCGCCGTCTGGTTGCCCACGGTGGAAAAGTAATGCGGGTAAACGCTGCCGATCACGCCGTCCGCCTCCAGTATCCGAAGTGCGGGCAGCGGGAGCGCGTAGTTGGGATTCTGAAGGTTCAGTATCCGGGTGTTGAAACCGCCGTGGACCGACTCCCAGCCGTCGATGTCGAGTGCTTCGATGTCGTCAATCGAGTAGCGGCCAGCGTACAGAGCTCGCGCCCCAGGGATGCTGTCCGGGTTCCCTTTGGGCACGACACCGGTGCTCACGACGATGCCGATTTTCGCGCCGGTCAGATCTTCGATTGGCGCGGCGGGCGAGATCGTCTCGTACTGCTGAATCTGAATCTCCGATTTCCATGGGTCGTCGTTGACCCGAGCCAGCAGCATGTCCAGCGCACGCTCGTAGCCGACCTGTTCCTTGAACACAAGAGTCCGGATTCCATGCGGGATGTACCCCTCGTCCTCCGCGGACCCGAGCTCGGCGCCGCTGGCCAGTTTCAGGCCGAGGTTGGCCATTCGGCCGAGAACGTCCATCATCTGCGATGCGTCGTTGCCGCTTGGCACGGCCAGCAGCTCAAGCCGATGCGTGATGATCGCCGCGTTGTCCGGATACATGCCGGTCACCGCGGGGATGTCCTTCGACTTGGCGACGCGACACATCAACGCGCAACCGAGCCCGTACCGCCCCGAGTCGAAAGCGGGTCCGGCGATCACGAGGTCGGGCGAGTATTTCTCCAGGGCCGCCGCCATGTCCGGCGCAGCGTCGTCCTCCCGCTCGGCGACGTAGTCGTCGCCGCAGATCACCGTGGCGACCACGGTCCCCCGATCGCCCAACGCCTGCTGCAGCGCCCTACCCGGCCCAACAGGCCCCTCGACCGTTTGCACCGGCGTCTCGGAATGCTCCTCGCCGCCGATGCCTCCGAAAAACTGATTAACGTAGTGCAACACCCGCACTGTCATGACACGACCTCCTGAGATGTTGTGTGCTCGCAGCGCCATTATCTGTCGAGTGCCAAACTAGCGCAAGAGGCGCCGCCAGCGCGTGAAGAAACGCCGATCGGCAGGCGCGAAGCGTCACAGGACGACACGCGAGAGTCACGGATGAGGTGCAACGAAATGGAAGAGCAACTACAGGAATCAGGAACACACATGAAGCATTGTGTGTTTGCGAAGCACTACCGTTGGTAGGGGAGGGTTTCAAACCCTCCTGCTTCGTCGCCTAACGAGACAGGCGACGATTTGCATATCAGGTCTCGGGAGGAGGAGTCAACGTTTCCGACTCGAACCAGATCTCGGGTGGGCAAAACCGAATCGCCGCCAACGCAGCGGGAGGGTCGTAAACCCTCTCCTACGAATCCGTGGCTCGCACCCGCAATCGAGCGCGATCCCGATGTCGAGCACGAGTCAAACGGACTGGGGTCCGTCCTGGGGCGAAAAGAATCTACGCGGGTGCAGACGCTCCGGTGCGGACTTCTTGGACGGCCTCGATGATCGGCTCGAGCTCGAGCATCATCTCGACCAAGCCGACCTCTGACTCGTACAAGTCGGGGTCGATCTGCGATTTGATAACGTCTTCGGTGACGTGATAGACGGCGAGGCCCAGGGCTTCGCCTGCCAGCGGTCCGGCCCACGTGGGGTCGCCCTCGGTGACCGTCATCGCGAACAGCTTGCTGCTGTCCGGGGTCGGCGTGCCGAGCAGGACAACTACGTCGGAGGCGTCGTACCTCGCGGCGGTGCGCTTGATGAGTTCTTGACCTTCCAGGTCAAGTGCGCCTGCTGCCGTTCAAACAAAGCAGGACGTGAACTCGAGAACCACCTCGGCGCCCGCGCTCTTCGCGCATTCGACGATCGCGCCGCCTTGGACGCCGTCGCGCTCGCCCAGAGCGATAACCTTCTTGCCTTTCAGATCCATCAATCAACCTCCAAGGTCGACTATTTCGGTTTACCCAAGGATACCATGCCAGAACAGGGCTTGGCCCTGAAGGGCCAGAGCACCGGCGAATGTGGTGGGCTCGGCCTTCGGGCCGACCCTATCGCCCCACCTACGCACCTCGTAGGTTCGCAACTTCGTCATTGATGAAGCTCGCCCGTCAGTTACCCGGGTTCTTCTCGAGAATGAACGAGAAGCCGTCTGACATCTGGGTCATCCGGCCGAGGAACAGGCTGCCCTTCGCCACGAACATCGCACGCTGCATCTCGCCCGCCATGATCTTGTCGGCAGCATGGCCCAGGAACGGCACCGCGGACGCGATGTGTCCTTGAGTTGACGAGAACCCAGGCATGCCATGTTCTAGCGCAAAAGCGGGAATCTCGTCTCTGGCGATCTGGTGGTCTTGCACCGCCAGCGCGGCGATCAGCTTGTAGTTGCGCTCGGTGACATCTCCGATTCCCGCGGGCTCAGTGATCTCCGGGTTTTGGAGCTCGATGGCGTATTTGTCGATGTCATTGAACTTTAGGCCCACTTTGGTCAGCGGCTCGGTGATCAGCGTGCGCGAGATGGCTCGAATCGACGACCCGGCGCCGATATAGTGGCCGCCGACCGAGTCGAGCCGAATCACGGGGCTGACTCCGTCGTCGCGTTCGACGATGATCGCGATAGCCGCGAGGACATCCTCTATGATGGGCTCATCGTGGCTCAGGTGCCCCATGTAGTTCATGCCCAGCTTGGCGAGCGAGCAGCCGCCGATCACGGCCACGCGGTTGTACAATCCCGACGCCACCAACGAACTCGCCATCACAAGAGCATGGACAGGCGCGGCGCAGAATGCTTTGATGTCGGAGCCGGTGGAGTTGTCGAGGCCGCACATCTCGCCGACGGCTTTCGCCATGTTGCCGCCGCCGCGCTGGTACGCGTCGCCGACCGCTTCCTCGCCGGTGTTAAGAACGTAGTCGATCGACCCGGCCTCAATGGATTCGCCGAGAGCCGATCGCACCGCCATCACGGCCGCCGCTTTGCAGGCCAAGTTCTCCAGCAGCACTTCGGCCGACAGCGAGGCGTTCTCTTCGGCGGCTCGACGAACGCAGCCGACCGTCGTACCGTCGCGCTGATGGATCGGCACGGCGACTCCGTTGGCCACGTCCTCCTCAATAGTCGACCGAGGGTGGCCTTCGCCCAGCCGCTCGATATCCGACGCATCGATCAACGGATGCCGTTCGAGCGCCGGACGGGCATCGGCAACGAACGTCTCGTCCAATGAGACCAGGTCCGCGACGTCGACGACCTTCAGCAGGCAGAAGAACTCTTCTTCAGGCATGATCTCGCCGCGAGGTTGGTTGCGGTCCGACTCACAGTTTTGCTGATGCCAGGGGCGGTCAATCGCCAGCATGTCGTCCGGATACAGTCCGCCAAGATAGGCGCGGTTCGGAGCATAGCCGGCGGCTTGGTCGAACGACCGCAAGCGCGACTGTATATCGACCAGCAACTCCGGCTTCCGGGCGATGTCCTCGGCGACTTTGACACCGTGACGAACAAGGCCGGGCGTGTGGGCCAGGAAGTACTTAACCTCTCGTATCACTGGGGTCGCGATAGTCGTCGTGGCGCTCACCAAACCCTTCAAATTCGTCGGTTCTGCTGCGTGGCTGACAGTGTAGATTCGCGTTTGCGCACTGTCAACGCACCTTCGCCTGGGACGATTCCAACAATGGCCAACGTGCTATCATTGGCCTCGTTCGGTCCGCCTGACAAAAAGGAGCATTTCGTCATGAACGACCCTTTGAAAGTAGTCCACTTCGTCAATCAATTCTTTGGTGGCATCGGTGGCGAAGAGCAGGCAAACCGGCCCGTCACCAGCGTGGTCGGACCGATCGGCCCCGGCCGACCGCTTCAACAGGTCATGGGTACTGAGGCGGCCATCCTCGGGACCATCATCTGCGGCGACAATTACGCCTCCGAAAGCACGGACGCCACGCTGGCCGAGGTCCGCAGATTACTGGAGCTGCTGGGGCCGGACGTCGTCATCGCGGGACCGGCGTTCGACGCCGGTCGGTACGGACTGGCCTGCGGCATGGTCGGCAAGCTAGCCGCCGACATGGGCATTCCGGCAGTCACCGCAATGCATCCGGAGAACCCGGGCGTCCAGACCTACCGCAGAGATGTCACGATACTGCCCACCGGCGCCAGCGGCACGGACATGCAGCGGGACGTGTCTGCATTGGCGGCTATGGCTCTGAAGCTGGGCCGGGGCGACGCATTAGGATCGCCCACCGAAGAGGGATACATTTCCCACGGAATCCGCGAACTCACGACACGCGGCCAGCCCGGATTCGTTCGAGCGCTGGACATGCTAACGGCCAAGCTTCGATCCGAGCCGTTCGAGTCGGAGGTTCCGTACCATAAACCCGAATCTGTCGAACCTGCGCCTCCGGTGACGGACCTGAGCAACGCGAAGTTCGGCCTGATTTCGACCGGCGGATTGATCCCCAAGGGCAACCCGGACCGCCAGACCTCTGGCAATCCCGATCGATACTACACGTACTCGGTGGAAGGGATGCAAGCGCTTACGGGCGATGACTGGGAAGCCTTCCACGGCGGCTATTACAACCAGATCGCCAGCGATAATCCGAACTACATCCTGCCACTGAGTTTCATGCGACAGTTCGAAGCCGACGGCGTAGTCGGCAGCCTTCACACGGAGCTCTTCACGATGCCCGGAGTCGGCACGCCGGTCGAGAAGTCCCGCCGAATGGGCGAGTTCATGGCACGAGAGATCGCGGACGCCGGAATCGACGCCTGTATCCTGGTAGCCACTTGAGGGACATGTAATCGTTGCGGCGCAACAATCGCTAAAGAAATCGAGCGACTCGGCATCCCGGTGGCGATGATCTCGGCCATCTACGACCTCGCACTCACCACTGGCGCGAATCGAGTGATCCGTGGAGCTCGCATCGAGCACATCTGCGGCGACCCCGAGCTCGGCCCCGAGAAGGATTTCGCGTTTGGAATGGAGATCGTCGGCACTGCCCTCGAGGCAATTCAAACCGCCGTGCCCGGACCGACATTGTTTGAGCCCGGCAAATCTTCCCCGTCGCGGGAGGCCGTCGATGCGTCTTGAGATGGGAACGTTCCCGGTCACCGACATCGTGTTCGGATCCCAAACCCGATGGAACGACGGCGTCCTGGAAGTCAACGAAGCGGAGATTCTCGAAGCCGTTCGCGCCGACCGGCGCATCGCGAAGGTCGAATTGGAGCTGGCAAAGCCCGGCGAGTCGGTCCGCATCTGGCCGGCTCGTGACGTGGTCGAGCCACGAGTCAAGGTCGAGGGCCCCGGCGTGACGTATCCCGGAATCTGCGGACGCCCGATCACCACTGTTGGCCAGGGACGCACCCATCGGATGTCCGGAATCGGCATCGTCGAGGTTTCAGAGACGCCGTGGCACGAATCCGGCGGCGACCACCTTTTCGTCTACCTAGACATGACCGGACCGTGGGCCGACGTCATGCCGTACAGCTCACTCAACAACCTGTGCGTCGTCGTCGAGCCGGATCCCGGTCTGGGCGTCGATGCGCGCAACGAGGCTGTGCACGCGGCGGTGCTGACCGTGTCCGACATGCTCGCGGCCACGACGGTCGATCTTGACCCACCCGAACTCGAGACCTTCGATCTGTCGATCACGGACCCGTCGCTGCCCGGCGTCGTGTACGTCCAGTGCCTGCATTCGCCACAGGCGATGTCCGGCTCTCCGAACACGTTCTGCACGTCGACGTACGGGCTGACGCAACTCACGCCGCCGTGGCTGTTTCACCCCAACGAGATTCTGGACGGCGCGATCACCGGTCCGTACCGAACGGCGTTCGCGACCTCCTGGACCGTAGCCAACAACCCCGCGTTGATAGAGACGTACCGACGGCACGGCAAAGATTTCAACTTCCTCGGCGTCATCGCCACCAGAACCGAATGGACGACCCAGCACGAGAAGCAGCTCACGGCCAACCAAACCGCGAAGATGGCGCAGATGCTCGGGGCGAGCGGCGCTCTGGTCACGTGGGACGCCGGAGGCAACGAGTTCATCGAGGTCATACGCACGGTCCAGGCTTGCGAGAACGTTGGCATCAAGACGGTGTTCCTAACGAGCGAAGACGACCCGACCGGCGATGTCCCGACCATGCTCGAACCGGTCCCTGAGGCCGACGCTATCGTCAGCACCGGCTTCTACAATTCGGCGTTGCTGGACATCGACCCAGTGCCGGGCGTCAGCCGAGTCATCGGTCAGCCGCAGAAAGTGACGGGACGCCTCCGAGACCAGCTGCTGCCGACCGCCGGCCCGCTCCCGCCCCCGCAGCGCCTCGATGACCACTACGGCTTCGGTCGACTGAGCGGTATCGAGCGATAGGGACGCGCCGACAGCAAACAGAATGATGACGCTGCGTTCTGGCGACGAGTTAAGCCGTCAGCTAATCCGGGAAATACGTCCGGAAATATCCCCGGTCTCGCGTCAACAAACGATCCGCGTGAATGGTTGCATGCGCTCCGATCATGAAATCGGCGATCAAATGCTGGCGCGTGGTGAGGCGGTCTCCGCATTCGTTGCACCGAAGGTCTTGAAGGGCGCCGCAGGAAGGGCACGCCATCGAGCGCGGTCGCCTCTCAAGGTAAGCGCGCCACAATTTGCCAGCGAGGTACAGCGCCTCAACGTCAGACCCGTGCCGGCGGACTCCAGTGTCTTCGAGGAATCCGATCATCTCGTCATGAGACGGAAAGTGCGCCGCGAGCTCCCCATAGACGACTTCCGAAATCACCATCGCGCCAAGCGTGGCCGACATGTTCAGTGCGTGACGGGAGGCGTCGGCGTGGTCGCCGTCCGGCGCTAAAAGGTCGAGCAGGACATTCGTATCGACCGCAGTGATCAATGTCCGCGCATTTCACGCACGAGTTCGTCCACGTCTTGGCCTTCAAGGTGCTTCAGATATCCCCACCACTTATTGAAAGGAGATTCGTCGATACGTTTCTTGAGATGGTATAGCCCCTCAGCCTCAACGAACTCCAGTTGGTCCCCTGGCTGTATCCCCATCCGCTCCCGGACCTCTTTGGGGATGGTAATCTGACCTTTGCTGGTTACCTTCGCGGCGACCATGCTCACACCTCAAGTAAGGAATGTATTCCTTACTTCATTGTAGGCACGTTGACAGAGCTGCGCAAGGGTACGCGCGGATATTCATGCTCGCGCTTGACTCGACATCCAGCAAGTTACTGGCCGCGCATCTCCCTGACCAGATCGTCGGGGTCTTGTCCTGCCAAGTGTTCGAGATATCCGACCCACTTGTCTATGGGATCGTCATCGAAATACTTCCTTAGATGGAATAGACCGCCGTTCTCTACGAACTCCAGTTGGTCCCCTGGCTGAATCCCCATTCGCTTGCGCACCTCTTTGGGAATGGTAATCTGACATTTGCTGGTTACCTTCGCGGTGATCATATTCGCACCTCAAATAAGGCATGCAGTCCTTACTTCATTGTAAGCACGTTGGCTGAACGACGCACAGGTTCCAGACTTAAGTTGTAGCGATCGCAACTGCTGCAGATCATGACTGTTTATCTTGCAAGTTTATTTGCCATTTTTTCTTGCTATGTTATTCTGCATGTAATCAAATACCGACGCTGAGCCAAAAAAGGGGTGAGCATGGAATCGAGTCAGCGGCGTAAATTGGGGAGGTACCTCAAAAACTCCCAGAAGTTCCTCTGGGGGCTGAGCAAAAGGAACCAAAAGAATTCCTACGATTGGCTCGACGAGAAGGGCTACGATTTCTCCCGCGGCACATCTGCGGACGTCACCAGCCAACCGTTAGAGAAGCCAGGCATTTTATTTTTTCTGTGAGATTTGATGATCGTATTTTTGTGATATTTTTTGTTTATTT
>JASMDM010000102.1 GCA_030752795.1 SAR202 cluster bacterium
GCTGGGAAAGTGAGACCGGCCTCCCAACCCCGGAGAAACTCGCCGAGCTCGGCCTAAGCTGGGTCGACGAGCAGATCCGCTCGCTACGCGGCGCGGCGGCGTAGGCGCTCCAGCCCGAATCGGAGACAGCGCCCGATGTCAGTAGCGACATTCGGGCGCTGTATGTGGGTTGAAACCCTTCGTCATGGCATCCAGCACCGTTGACTGCCGGCATCTCGACCCAACGAATGGCATCGCAAGCGCGAACAGTGGACAGACCCGTCCTCGCCCCGGTCTCAGTTGGCCTCACGGCGCGAGTGCCGTATCCTTGTACGGGAAGAATCCTTCCGCCGAGGACCGTGTCGATGCCCGAATTCTTCAACGTGTTGCCTCCATCCGAGGCGTTCAATGTCGTTCGCAAGAACGTCGTCGTGCGCGCCGTGCCTGAGACAATCGCTACGGACGAGGCGCTGGGTCGAGTCACCGCCTCCGAGGTTCTGTCGCCGGAGGTGTTGCCGGCCTTTCCGCGGTCGACAATGGACGGCTACTCCGTGCGCGCCAGAGACACGTTCGGCGCGTCCGAGGGCATGCCTGCATATCTCGAAGTCGTCGGAAAAGTGTCGATGGGCAAGGCTGTCGACGTCAGCCTCTCGACCGGGCAGACCGCCGAGGCGTACACGGGCGGCGGATTGGCTCAAGGCGCCGACGCCGTGGTCATGGTCGAGCACACACAGGTCGTCAACGAGACGACTATCGAGGTCACACGCTCCGTTGCGCCGGGCGAGAATGTCGTGCAAGTCGGTGAGGACGTTAGCGAGCGCGATTCGATTCTGCCGGCCGGACAGATTCTCAGACCGCAGGACATCGGTGGACTGATGGCGCTGGGCATCACGGAGATTGACGTTTTTCGACGGCCGCGTGTCGCGATCGTGTCCACGGGAGACGAGCTGGTTCCGCCCACCGAGAAGCCCGGTCCGGGCATTATTCGCGACATCAACACGTTCACCATCTCATCGCTCGTCACGCAGGCCGGAGGAATCCCTATCCCGCAAGGGCTGGTAGCGGACGTGTTTGAAGCTCAACGCGAAGCGGCCGTCGCCGGCATCGCCGAAGCGGACATCCTTGTGTTCTCGGCGGGGAGCTCGGTGAGCAGCCGGGACATGACGGCCGACGTCATCGAGATGCTGGGCGAACCCGGCGTGCTGGTTCACGGCATCTCCATCCGGCCCGGCAAACCGTCCATCGTGGGCGTGATCGACGGCAAACCGGTGTTCGGACTGCCTGGCAACCCCGTGTCCGCGATGGTCGTGTTCGGCCTGCTCGTGAGGCCGACGATCTACCTGCTAAGCGGCTGTGCCGAACCGCCACGGCCTGCCACGATTCGCGCCCGATTGGTGCGAGACATAGCGTCGCAAACCGGACGCGAGGATCATGTCCCGGTGAAGCTGTCGATGACAGACGGCGTCCAGCAAGCGGATCCCGTATTCGGCAAATCGAACCTCATTTACACGCTCGTGCGCTCTGACGGCATGGTGACGGTCCCGATCGACGACGGTGGCCTCTACGCCGGCGACGAGGTTTCGGTGAGGTTGTATTGACGCGCGATCGTGCATTCATGTTGCCGGTTGCCTGAATCAGCAGCAAACTCGCCCGATCCACGACGGGCAGCAACCATATCAGGTGCGGCATTGGCGATTGATCGAGGTGGTTGAACGGCTTCTTCGTGTAAATGCGAGTAAATTTGTTTCGAATGGCGGCGCCAGCGGTTGGATGCGAGTTGGATCGAACTGGGATTTCGCCTTGAGCGAGCTACGACTCTCGTTCGTGGATTTCAGACGGGAGCATTGCGCCTGATGAGCCATTGAATTCCAACCTGTAGACTCAAGTGAGACTGGAGGATCGCAATGGTCACTCGACTGCGCCCACTGGAAGTCACTATAGTGTTTGAACACCGGCGCTACAAGCTGGGAGAGACGATTGATATCGACCTGGAGCTTCACGCCAGGCGAGACGTCGTGGTGAGGGTGGGCCGAGTCGATCTCATCTGCCAGGAGAATTACAAACAAACCTTTGACGTCCCCGTGACAAAGCCCGGCAGCGGTGCGGGCCCTGGCTCTCCCCCAGTATCGGTCACTGCAACCAAGCCTACCACCCAAAACCGTAGCGAATCTTACCCGCACGACAGCATGACATTCGTCTCCGATGAACGACTCGAATCGGGAACCAGCAACAAACACGAGGTCAGGCTCGAGATCAGCCATGACCTTCCTCAGCATATGTCTGACCCCACTGCATCGGGAGGGGAAGCGTCGTGGCTGCTCGTCGCTACGCTCGACGTGGCGCGGGCCCGTGACATTGCCGAGAGATGTCCGATCGACGTAGTCCTCCCGTGAAGGAGACTCAATGAGAATGCCGGAAAGCCAATGACCCAACACCAACACACGCGACGATACTATCTAAGTGACATCCCACTCGACGAGGCGCGGCAGAACTTCGCCGACGCATTGACGGCCGCAGGCGCGATGCGATTGATGCCTGCCGAGACTGTCTCCCTTGACCAGGCGAGAGGCCGAGTTACGGCAGAGCCAGTGTGGGCGAAGGTATCGTCGCCGCACTACGACGCCGCCGCGATGGACGGCATCGCCGTCTTGGCTCGAGACACCGTCGGCGCGACCGAAACGTCGCCCGTGCGTCTGAAGCTCGGCGAACACGCCGTCTGGGTGGACACCGGCGATCCGGTGCCGGAAGGATTCGACGCCGTCATCATGGTCGAGGTCGTCCACGAAGTCGACGAAACGACGCTCGAGATTCAGTCCGCCGTGGCGCCTTACAACCACGTGCGACCGCTGGGCGAGGACATCGTCGCTACCGAGTTGTTGCTCCCCGAGAACTATCTTCTACGACCCATGGACCTCGGCGCGTGTGCCGCGGCCGGAATCGCCGAGTTGCCCGTACGCCGGAAGCCCACGGTGGCCGTCATGCCGACGGGCACCGAGCTCGTGCAGATCGGCAGTCCGCTCAAGCCAGGCGACATCATCGAGTTCAACTCGCTGATCCTCGGCGGCATGGTGGATGAATGGGGCGGCAGTTCGGTGACCAGGCAACCGGTGTCGGATGACTACGACCGGCTCAAGGCGACGATCCAAGAGGCAGTGGCGACCAGCGACATCGTGGTCATCAACGCCGGATCGTCCGCGGGCTTGGAGGACTATACGGCGAGCCTCGTCGAGGATCTCGGCGAGCTAGTCGTACATGGCGCCGCGATCCGACCCGGGCATCCCGTGATCCTCGGCGTCGTCGACGGCACGCCGGTCCTCGGCATCCCCGGTTACCCGGTCTCGGCGGCGCTGACGTGCGACCTGTTCTTGAAGCCGTTGGTAGAGCAGATGTTGGGCGTCCGAGTTCCGGCGCGCGAGCGAATCACCGCAACTTTCACGCGAAAGATTTTGTCGCCGATGGGGGAGGACGAGTTCGTGCGCGTCCGGCTGGGCCGAGTCGGCGAACGACTCATCGCCACGCCGATTCAGCGCGGCGCCGGGGTCGTGACATCGCTGGTGAGAGCCGACGGCTTGGTGGTTGTGCCCAGACTTTCAGAAGGGCTCGACACCGGCCAGGGGGTCACCGTTGACCTATTGCGTCCGGTCGAAGACGTAAATGGCAACATCGTGGCGATCGGCAGCCACGACCTCACGCTCGACCTGCTGGCAAGCATGCTTCACCGCGACAACGGCGTGCAGTCGCTTTCGTCGGCCAACGTTGGCAGCCTCGGCGGCCTCGTCGCGGTCGGCAGAGGCGAGGCCCACCTGGCGGGCACGCATCTGCTGGACGAAGACACGGGCGAATACAACCTATCGTACGTCCGGCGATACGTGCAGGGCGTCGATGTCGTGGTCATGAACTTGGTGCATCGACTCCAGGGTTTGATTGTTCCGAAAGGAAACCCGAAGGAGTTGTCGTCGCTGTCCGACCTCGCCCGCGAAGACCTTGCGTTCGTCAACCGACAGCGCGGCTCTGGGACGAGGATGCTCCTGGACTTCAAGCTGGCCGAGATGGGCATGACTCCCGAGCAGGTGGCAGGGTACGATCGCGAGGAGTACACGCACCTGTCCGTCGCTGCGGCGGTCGCGGGAGGCAGGGCCGACTTCGGACTCGGCATCTTGTCAGCGGCGCGGGCAATGGACCTCGATTTCGTGCCGCTGCTGTCAGAGCAGTACGATCTTGTGATTCCCCGAGAGCACTACGACAGCGACCTTCTCGCGCCGTTGCTCAATTTGATCCGTGGCGACGAGTTCAAATCACAAGTCGATGCCCTCGGCGGCTACGACACGTCGGGGACCGGCACGGTGGTTGCGGAGATCCGCGCGGGCGAATGATCGGGCGCCACGCGTATTGGAGTGACATCGCGAGCGTCGCCCGGTGCTCTGGCCCTTCAGGGCCAAGCCACCTCCTCAAACCAACCGCGCGCTGCTGACGGCCCGCCTACCCCTTCGGCACGATCTCGTAGTTGACCATCCAGTTCTCGTTCTCGTTGATGATCCGAAGCATCATCTCGAGCTCCTCACGGCCCCACTTCACGCCCCGGAACACGTCCGGGTGCAGGCAGATGCGCGTCCTGCTCTCGATGTCGCCGAGGTTGGCGCCGTCGAGATCGGCTCCGCCCAGGGTGGACTGGTGAAGGTTCGCTTCACCGAGTTCGACCTCGCGCACGTCGGCGTCTGTCAAGTCGGCGAACCTCAGATTGACGCCGGTGCAGTTCGATCCTCGAAGGCACGCGTCTTTGAGGACGGCGCCCGCCAGGTTCGCGCCGCGAAGGTCGCACCCGGCGAGGTCCGCGCCCGTCAAATCCAGCACGGCCCTGGGGTCCTCGGCGCGAAGCCGCTCGAATTCAGCCGGGTCGGTCTTAAGTGCGTTAAGCAGTTCTTGGTTGCTCACGGGTTCTCCTATCGCGTCGGTTCGTGCCGGTTGTTGGCGCCGACGGCTTGTCGTCGAATTCCAGGGCAAAACGTTACCAGCAAACTCGGCGCCCGGTCAAACGTTGCCGTTGCGGCACGGACTCCGTTCGCTTTCGTCGTTCGTCCCGCTTCGACGAATAGGCTGGTGCCAGTGTCGCTTTTCTTGCGTTCCGGAGTCTCGCCGGCAAGAGTACCTATTCAGCGACCAGATTCTTCGGCTGCGGCCTCTGAATGACAACATTCGCTCGGCGCCACTTATTTCGTTTATCGCCATCAGGCCGACCCAGTTTCGCCGTTCTCAATCCAACACGCGATCAATGTCCGTTCCGGCGCG
>JASMDM010000103.1 GCA_030752795.1 SAR202 cluster bacterium
CTGCTGTACGCTCCTTGTCGTGATAGATGATCGCCATCATCATTTTAGAACATATGTCTGGTTAAGGGGCAGAACGTCAACCGTTCCGACGAACGGAGAAGCGACGCCTTTTCGGGAAATGTCGCGCGACGGTTTGAGACCCTTCCTGCGTGCGAACCGACTCGTCCCGGCAGGGCCGGAATTCAGATGCGTCGGGATTTCCGAGCAACGGCCGGGGTGTCAGGCGATGTTGTTTTTGCAGGGGCGGATTTCAGAGTTTTCCGGCGCGTCGCGTGGCGAGCGCCCATGTCCTCGAAACCAGGCGGGAGGGTTTGAAACCCTCCCCTACCGGGGATCCCGTTCGGCCGCTCTTGATTCGTACGCGAAGCCCTTCGACGGGTTCTGATAAAGCCGCGACTGTGATGCGTCAGGACTCCGAGTGAACGGGGTTTGTCGGCGAGCCTCTATTTTTCGACGCCGAGGAGTTCTTTCGCGACTTCGACCGCGGTTGCCGCTTCGGGGGCGTAGCCGTCTGCGCCGATGTCGGACGCGTAGTGCTGCGTGACCGGGGCGCCGCCGACCATGACGCGAAGGTTCTGCCTGATCTCGGATTGTTCGAGCATCTCGATGGTGGTCTTCATGATAGGCATCGTGGTCGTTAGGAGCGCGGACATGCAGACCATGTTGGCGTTCGATTCCTCCACGGCCTCAATGAACTGCTCCGGCGACACGTCGTTCCCCAGATCGACAACGTCGAAACCGGCGCCGTCGAGCATCATAGAAACCAGATTCTTGCCGATGTCATGCAAGTCGCCGAGAACAGTGCCGATCACGATCTTGCCCAGCGAGGCTCCCTGAGTGTCGGCGAGCAACGGTCGCACGAGGTTCATGGCCCACTTCATCGCCCTCGCGCTGACCAGCACTTCGGGCAGATAGTATTCGCCGTTCTTGAACCTTTCGCCCACGACATCCATGCCGGGGATGAGGCCCTGGTTCACGATCACCAACGGGTCCATGCCTTCGTCGATGGCCGACTGAGTCCACTCCTCGGCTGCCGGGGCGTTTCCTTCGATAATGAAGTTGCTTACGTCGCCGAGTTCCATCGATGTCCTCCTGATTATCGTCTGTAGAATTGGGTTGCGGTTCGAAATTCGGCCGATCAGGTTTGAGCGCTATGCCTGTATCGGGTACTTTCCGTGCTGTTCGAGGAGCTCGCCAACGCGTTCGACTCTCGACAAGATCGCCGGCATCGTAACGTTGTCGGCCACGCCCAGTATGAACGCATCGCCCGGAGCGATGATGCCGAAGAGCTTGTCCATGTACTTCTCGAACTCTTCCTCGGGGTAGGACTCCTCCAAGATGATCGAGGGGATGCCTCCCCAGATGATCATGTCGTTGCCCCAAGTCTCGCGCGCCATCTCTAGCGTGCACGGCACGAGCGGCGCTGTCGTGAAGCATTCGACCATGTCGTAACCGGCGTCCTTGAAGTGGGTGAGGATGTCGCTGCTGTCGCTGTCGGCGTGGTGCACCAAGACCTTGTTGTGCTCGTGCATGACGTCGGACATCGCCTTGTTGTACGGGGTGATGTACTTTTCGAACATGCGTGGCGGCGTGATCTGCGTATCGTAATGTGCGCCGTGCAAGATCAGACGCGCCGGCGAGTTGGCAATCACAGGCCAGAGTTCCTCGCGCTGTTTTTGAGCGATGAGGTCAAGCAGGCGTTCAACCTTGTCCGTATAGTCATAGAGGTCGAGGTAGCCGTGCTCGTACCCTGCCCATTTTTCGAGGTACGAGTGAAACGGACCGTCGCCTGTTGCGACCAGCGGATAGCCGTCATCGCCGATCTCTTCTTCGTACGCTTCGTATTCCTCGTAGGCCGGGTAGTACTCCGTGTTCTCGACGATATACATGACCACGTCGTAGTCTTCAGCCGTCTTGAGAGGCTTCTCGACCTCAAGCGGGGCGATCCCGGCCAGGTCCAATTCGGACGTCCTGCGTTTACGAGACGTGACCGATCCGATCGGTGTGACCCATTCCGTGATGATGTTCCTGTCGTCGTATTGAGTCGTTATTTCGACGTTTTTGCACCGTGTTGTGAATATCCTGCCGTCGCGAGCAGCGGTGCCCATGCCCAGGTCGCGTTCGATGTCTCGCAGTCGCCAGCCCTCGTACTTCTCCGGCAGAGTTCCGGCGTTCTTGTGCGCGAGCCACCAGAGGAGCAGGCGGGGTATCCACGGGATGCGGTCGGGGCTCTTTCCCTCCATGATCGCCAGCATTCGTTCTCGGTTGGTCATCATCGGTCTTCCTCCTGTGTCGGGCCGCGATCTATCGGAACATCTCATTCTCAAAGGCAGCCACGGCAACCACGTTCTGATCTCGCAGCGCTATTATATGGAAGAACCCGCACGCTTGCACGCACGGCGACTCGACCAACTCAAAACGAGGATGCGACACGCAAGGTCGAACGCCGACCACAGCGCCTAGCCAGGCGCGAATCGTCGTGATATCGTGAATGCAGTTAACTATAGGAGACGCCGGTGTCAATCGAAGTTGTCGAAGTCCACGATCTACCGCTCGTTCTCAATGAAGGCGACGTGTGGTCCTGCCTGGGGTCCCGAGACAAACGGACGCCCGCGCTCGCGGCCGAAGTCGCGGCCAGCGTCGCGTTGGCGCGTGAGTTGTGCGTGCCCAAAGCCAACTACGTGACCGTCCAGGTGGAGAGCTCAGGCCGTGGGCGGACCCAGTTCCTCGACGGTCCGACGCTGGCGGGCGGATTCGTCAACCATGCCATGCAGGGGGCCGAGGCTGCCGTCTTCCTCGTGGTAACTGTCGGACCTGAGCTCGAGGCCGAGGTGGCCAATCGGTTTTCGAGAGGCGACTCCATCGAGGCGATAGTCCTCGATGCGGCGGGTTCTGCTGCCGTGATGAACGCCTTCACCCGAATCGCCGAGATCGTGCTCGAAGAGACGGAGGATCGAGGCTGGCAGACCGGCCTTTGCCTTCGACCAGGCCAAAGCTACTGGGACATCACCGGACAACGCGACATCTTCTCCGTAGTCCCGACCGGCACCATCGACGTCAGCCTCATGGAGTCGTGCTTCATGCTGCCGCAGAAGACACAATCGGCCATCATCCCCGTCGGCGCCGACCTCAAGGTCCACAGCGATCCGAACAAATCCTACTGCAAGGTCTGCAACGCGGCCCGCTGCCCGATGCGCCAAGAGGAGTTCGACCCGCTGGCGATCGCGGCGGGAGGCGCGTAAGACGCCGTTTGTCGGGGGCATGCACGTAAAGGCTCCGTTCCGGCTACGATGATGTCAGTTACGACCCATCCCGTTCAAATCTCGCGCGTCGCCACGGTTACCCGCAACGGCAACTATCTACCCACTACGGCTTGACAACCTCGGCGGTCGTCCGGCGAGTCAGATTTTCTAGCAATTACGCACCGTTGTTCGGAAAGCTGCTGACTCCTCTCGTCAATGGTATCCGCGTATCAGGACCCTTCCGCCCCCAGTGGGGAGACAGCGAGCTTCCGAAATTGGTGTTTCTTGATGGCGAAGGCCTGGGCCATACTCCGAATTCATCTTCGTCTATACCTTCTGCCACGACGAAACAATTTGACGAATCAGATGTGATTCTTCTTGTCGACAATGCAACCCAACCGATGCAAGCCGCAGCTATTGCAGCGTTGCGAACGGTCATTACGACAGGGAGCATTGACAAACTTCTCGTCGCGTTTACACATTTTGATGAAGTCAAAGGAGACAATCTTCGGTCATACAGTCAAAAGGAAGAACACATTCTCGCTTCAGTGGAAGGCGCGCTGTCGTACATCGGTGGTGTTCTTACGTCCGGGTCTGAAGGTGCTTTGAGGCGACGACTTGACGCAGGGACGTGGTTTCTTGGGAGAATTCAAGATGTCCTGGAACCTACGTCGCCAGCTCGCCGCCACACGATAACGTCGCTTAAAAAGCTCCTGGATTCGATCAGAACTATCACAGAACCAGAACCAACTATCGCAGTCCCGGTGTACGACCGCCCCAATATCGGGCTTGCAGTGACCGAGGCCACGAACGTTTTTCACGAGGACTGGCAAGCACGTCTCGGTCTCGGCAACTCACCCCGAGTGACAAAATCTCACTGGGCGCCGATCAAGGCACTGAACAGACGGCTGGCAGAAGGTTGGAATGACGAATTCGGGAATCTAATGCCCGTTGCAGACATCTGGATGCAACTTCGAGAACAGATATTCATCGTAATCCAAAACCCGATCGAGTGGCGAGGAGTCTCTCCGTCTGCCGATGATATCGATCCCATACTTAATAAATTCGCCAACCAAGTCAGCACGCGGGTCGCTGCAATGTGTCGCAGTAGGGTGATCTCTGACCAGGTTCAAAAATGGCAAGATGGTTATCGACTCGGAGACCCCGGGTCAACCTTCGAAAGGGCACACCTCATTGCTGACGACATATACTTTTCCGCTATCCCGGTTCCGTCGGTAACTCCCTCACTTGATCGTAACAAGTTGATGAATGAGGTCGTTGAACTGGTCAAGGAAGCGTCTCGAGTGTGTGGCGCAGAGTTGCTCTGACGCGAGCGTACGTTTGGCCCCACGGGGCGGATGAATCGCGACTCGCTGTTGCCATTCGACGGTTTTGAAAGTCGCCCGGCTCGCCTAGATCAGCCCGTGCTCCACGCGGCGGATATGCAGGAGTTGCTGCTCTTTGCTGAGCATGACGAAGTAGGCTGACCAGCCGCCCATTCGGACTCGGAGGTGGCGGTAGTTTTCGGGGTCCTCCATCGCGCGCTTGAGTTCCTCGACGTCGGTGACGGTGAGGGTGAGCATGTTGCCGCCGCCGACCACGAATGCCGTGATCAGGCCGGATAGGCGCTGGGTTCCGGGGTCTCCCGTGAGGCCGCTTGCCGAGAGGCGGAGGTCGAGCGGTGCGCCCGCCGCCAACGGGCCGACCGGCATCTTCAGGTACGAGTTGATCGCGGCGGTCGGGCCGGATACGTCCGTGCCGGGCGCTGGCGAGAAGTTCGCTGCGATGGGTTCACCGATATGGCGGCCGTCGGGCGTCGCGCCGACCTCTCGGCCGATCATCGCGTACCACGAGAACGTACCCACGGAGCCCGGATAGATGACCGACGGGTGTCGTGCAGCGTGATGCTTCGAGCGCTCGACGAAGTAGTCCATCATCTCGCGACCGATCATGTCTGCGGATTCATCGTCGTTGGCGAACTTCGGCGCGCGGGCGACCAGTCGACGACGGAGATTCTCCGAGCCTTCCCAGTCGTTCTCCAACGCATCGAGCAGCTCGTCCATGCTTACCGACTCGTCGTCGTACACCATCTTTTTGATCGCGGCCATCGAGTCGACGGCGTTGGACACGCCCTCGCCCATGACGTGCCAGATCGTGTACCTGGCGCCGCCTCGGATCACGTCTTCTTCGTTGGCGATGCAGTCAAGGGTCAGCGTCGATAGAAACGGGTTGTAGGCGTACTTGCCGTGGTTGCTGTGTTCGAGCGTGCCGTTCTCGACGCCTTCGCCGATCAGATCGATGCCCTGCCGGAGCTGATTGTCGGTCTGTTCCTTCCATGCGCTCATGAGATCGTCGAAGGTCGCGAACTCCCGAGGGTCTCCGGTGTCCGGGCCCATCCGGCCGTGGACCAGGGAATTGCCTCTGTTCAGGGCGAGCTCGGTGAACAGCAAGAAATTGAATCCGCGAATCAGTTCCTGGTCAGACCTGCCTTCGATCATCGTCTCCCAGCAGTTGGAGTTGGCGTAGTTGCGGGCGTCCTCCAGCGTCACGCCGAGGTCGACGTAGCCCTGGACGATCGCGTCGTCGTTGTTGATGTACGGCATGCCGCTTCCGGCCTTGAGCACCTCGGCCACGCGGTCGACAACCTCGGGCGGCGAGCCTTTGTGCAGCCGGGCTGTCACGACTGGGCTGGTCAGGGCGAACTTTTCGAGCGAGTTGAGACACAGGTACGTGAGTTCGTTGGTGCCGTCGGAGCCTGCAGGCTGGATTCCGCTGAGCAGGATGTTCTGGCCGAAGTGGTTGATCGCGTCCGCGGCGTCGGTGGCGAACCGATGGCGTTTCCGGTGCCCGGCGACCCAGTCCTTGGGTCCTTCGTCGACCACCGTGGCAGACTTCGGCCGCTTGGTCGCGCCATTTGTGCTTTCTGAGTCGGACGATCCTTCGTCGACGAAGAAGTTCTCGCGAACGATCTGGCCGCGGTCGTTGAACCGCAACCAGATGCAGTCGATCAACTCCTGCGCCTGTGCGAGCGTGATGTCACCCGAGGCGAGATCGGCTTCGAGGAACGAGTGCAGGTACTGATCGAGGCGACCGCAGGAGACGGCGGTGCCAGTCGAGAACATCGCGAAGTGGACCAGCCAGAACGATTGAACGGCCTCGCGGAAGCTCTGCGCGGCCTGCTCCGGCACGTTTCGGAAAATGCCCGCGGCGGTTTCGAGCTCGGCTCGACGTTTGAGGTCGCTGGTTTGCGCGGCCATGGACTCCGCGAGGTCGGCGTACCGGTGCGCGAGCCCGATCACGGCCATGCACTCGATGCGCATCGCTTCGAAGAGCGCCAGTTTCTCATCGCGTTCGGTCGACTCAGGCCGGGCACCGATCTCGGCGAGCTTGGCGTCGATGTCGGCGATGACGTTCGCTAGTCCGCGGTCGATCAATGTCGAGTAGTGGGGCGTCTTGTGCGCGAGGTGCGCCGAGATGGACGCGCCCTCGTCAGATGCGCGATCGTACTCCTCAGCGGTCGCGTACGTCGGCAAAAGGGTCCGTACTTCTACGCCATCGAGAATGTTGTTGCCGATGATGAGGTCGTCGTCCTCGATCGCGATCGGCATTTCCATCAGCGCTTTTTCGAACGCCTTTGCCCGACGAACCACGAGCGGCGCGCCGACGAGCTCGGGGTCGTCCAAGACGGAGACATTCCCGCCCCACGTGGTTTGCGGGCGAGTCATGCGCTCCTGTAGCAACGAGTACAGACCCTGGACCCGTTCGGTCATGCCTCGCAGCGTCGGATCTAGGCGTGCGCCTTCAAGGCTGTTCTCGCCAACGTGTGCGGTTGTTGTCGTCGCCATCCCGATCCCTCCTGGGGCTTGTGTGTAATGTTGCGTCGGGGGTTTGGCCCCGATTCTATCGGGGCCAGAACACCAGAATCGGTGGCCTGGGTCTTTGGGCCAGCCTTCCGCCTAACTGGTGGCCTCGGTCTTCAGGCCGAGCCCTCAATGCAATCTATCCGCCGATTTGGACTTCGAGGCCCTCGCCGCGACAGATGTCGGCGAGGCCGTTCATGTACTCTTCGGTCTGTGAATCGTTTTCGGTAAGGCCGTAGTTCTGGCCGATCCAGTCGTACTTGGCCCCGGCCGCACTATTATACGGCAGGAGGACAACTCTATCGACGCTCAGCGGGGCCGCGAATTTTGCGATCGCGCCGATCTGTTCGGGCGAGTCGTTGGCGCCGGGGATGCAGGGCACGCGCACGTGGATCTGACTTCCGTACGAAGCCAGCTTTCGCAGGTTGTCCAGGATCAAGGCGTTCGGCACGCCGACGTGAGCTCGGTGGTCGTCCGGATCGATCAGCTTGACGTCGAACAAGAACAGGTCGGTGACCCGAGACAGCGCCTCAATGACCTCCCATCGAGCGTAGCCGGTGGTCTCGAGGGCGGTATGGATGCCCGCCGACTGGCAAGCGAGGAGCAGGTTATACGAGAACTGGGCTTGCCTGGCGGGTTCGCCGCCGCTCAAGGTCAGCCCGCCGCCCGAGGACTCGAAGAACGTCCGGTCCTTTTCGACCTGAGACACCACGTCGCCGACGGTCACCACTCGGCCCGCCATTCGGAGAGCGCCCGGGTAGCAGACTTCGACGCACTTGCCGCAGGTGGTGCACTTGTCGCGATCGAGAACAGCCACGGCGCCGGCGGAGTCGCCGGATTTAGCGAGCGCGTCTTCGGGGCACTCTTCGAGACACAACCAACAGCCGTCGCAGCGTTCGTCCTGGTAGATGATCTCGGCCCCGCTTAGCCGCGATTCGGGGCTGTGGCACCAACGGCACGACAACGGGCATCCTTTGAGGAAGACGGCGGTCCGAATTCCCGGCCCGTCGTGAGATGCGAACTTGTCGATGTCGAGCAGCAGACCTTCAGCCGATAGATCGGGTTCGCTGTTGCTCAGTTCGTTCACTGCCGCCATAGTCGCTCCGCCGCCGCTCGTCGCTGGGGTCAATTTTCCGATTTCCGGTTCAGGGCAGTATAGACCATATGTCCAAGCTGCCAAGGCAAGCGGCTGGCCACCTTACATTCAAACGATTTCGCGTGGTTGTCGGAAAGTTCTCGCCCCGACGACGCTGCGATGGCTCTCTATCGTCTCACTTCACGGAAAATTGTGTGCTGCCCAATTCTTCGAGATCAAATCTGACGGTGTCTCCGGCGATCATATCTATCGGAGTTATGAGGCTGCCGGTCACGACGACGTGGCCTTTTCGGAGATGCTAGCCTCGCTCGGCGAGCAAATTAGCGAGCCGCACGAGCGGTTCGATGGGGTGCCCCATGACATCTGATCTGACGCCTTCGCCGGCAACGTTCCCGTTATGAGTAGCGCCCCCCCGGATCGACTCGATGTCAATTCCGCGCCAGTCGGTGATCTGCTCGCCCAGTACGACGCCGCCCTGAGCCACATTGATTGCAACGACCAACAAAGGCAAGCTTTGGCCTTCTTTCATTTCGTAGGGACGGCGTTCCACGACCTCAAATGATGCCGCAATCGATTCGACGGCTTCGGAAACAGCGTCACGACTGAAAGGGGCCGTCGCGGCGGCAAGTCTGCGCCCATCGTGAACGCGACTTCACATTCCACCGCCAATTGAAAATAGTCTGCATCGTTCACGGTGGCGGGCGATTGGAAAATATCTGACGCGAACACGCCTCCGGCACACGGCTCGTGCACGCCGAGCATTTTCTGCATCATGGGATTGGTCAACCCGACCTTGTACCCGCCGATCGGGCCTTTGGTTTCTGTCAGCAGAGCGAGATATCCCTCTTGTGCCGTATACGCCTCGCCCAGGTTTTGGGGAGCGAAGTCTTGCAGCATTATGTCCATCGACTCGCGAGCGACATGTCGATCGGCCAGGTACCTGGCCGCCTGTTCGGCGTTACTCAATTCCCATACCACCTTTCAATCCACGTCGATTACCGATGTGCCCAGGCCGGACCGAGGCCCTCTGACACAAGCAACATACCGACCGCTCTCCGCGCGATCACGCCACGGTCAGACGCGCCTCGCCGAGTCCTTCGGCTTCGAAGACCACCGTGTCTCCTTTGTCGATGTCCGCCGGTGTGATCATGCTGCCGGTAACGATCACCTGGCCTTTCCGCAGATGTTGTCCACGCTCGGCGAGCAGGTTGGCGAGCCAGACCAGTGGCTCGATCGGGTGGCCCATGACTTCGGAGCCTAGTCCCTCTCCGACGATCTTCCCGTTGACGGCCAACGTGCCGCCCATGGAGACGAGATCGAGATCGCGCCAGTCCGTGATTTGCTTGCCCAGCACAACGCCTGCCTGTGCCACGTTTGTCGCGACCAGCCAAAAGGCCAACGTCGAGCGATCTTCGTCGGCTGACGGCCGGCCGTCGACGATCTCAAACGACGCAGCGACCGATGCGACGGCGGCGGAAACGCTTTCGCGAGTGAACGGAGCCCCGGACGCGGGCAGGTCGCTCCCCATCGTGAACGCGACCTCACATTCGGCGGCCGGCGCCACATAATCTGATCTGGTCAAGGTGGTCGGCGACTGGACTACGTCGATCGCGAAAACCGTCCCGGCGCACGGTTCGTTGACGTCGATCCGCTGCTGAACCGCGACGTTGGTCAGACCGATCTTGTATCCTCCGACCGCGCCTTTATCCACGGACAGCAGCTTCACGAGCTCGTCCTGTGCGGCGTATGCGCCGGCCATGTCTCGGGGCGCGAACCCCTGCGCCATGACGTCGACCGGACCGCCGGAGGATCGTCGTTCGAACATGTACTTTGCCGCTTGCTGTGCGTCGCTCATATGTTACGTTGCCTCTCTAATCGAATGCGGATGGCCGATGAATCGAGATTGAGGTCTGAGCCTTGCGTCTCCGGAGAACGCTCGGCTCGATCAAAGTGGTGACATCTTAGGCTCGCCTCATGATGGAGGTCAATCCCAGCACGCAACGACCGCAGTGTAGTCGCAAAATCCAATACGCCATGGCGGGTCGACGCCGAACATTCTCTCCGATACCATGTCTCGCGATCCACATTGGACATCGATCAGGAGGAGCCCAGATGCAACGTAGCGCGGAAGTGGTCATCCTAGGAGCGGGCGTCGCCGGATGCGCGACCGCGTACTACCTGGCGCGCGAAGGCGTCGATGTGCTCGTCGTCGAGCGCGACGCGTTCGGCAGCCACGCTTCCGGATTCGCGCTCGGCCTGCTGAACCCTCTCAACGCCACCGGTGTTCCTGGCTTCAATCAAGCCATGATCGAGGCAGGCTTCGCGATGCACCACACCCTTTGGCCCGCTCTCGAAGAAGAGTCGGGCGTGGACATCCAGGTTCGGATGATGCCGCACCTCGAGCTGTTCTTGGCCGTTGACGACGAAGCCAGGCAACAGGCGGACATGGCGCGATGGGCCGCCGCCGACGGATTCGCGACCACGAGACTCACCGCCAGTGAAGCCCGTGAGCTCGAGCCGAGAATCACCGACGATCTTCACGGCGCGATGCTGCTTGAGAACATCGCTATGCTGGACAGCTATCGGTACACGCTGGCACTCGCTCAGGCGGCGCAACACCATGGAGCGGAGTTCGTGACGGGCACGGCGATAGGGTTGTCGACCGAAGGTGGCCGAGTCACGGGAATCGAGCTCGCCAACGACGTGATCGCGTGCGAGAGCGCGGTCCTGGCAATGGGCCCGTGGTCCGAGGTCGCGTCGGCATGGATCGGCTTCGACATCCCGGTGGCGCCGCTGAAGGGCGAGATCATCTATCTGGAGGGTATGACTCCCGCGCTCGAGCACCACGTCCACGGAGACTGTTCGATCGTCAACAAGCCGGATGGCCTTGTTTGGATCGCGGCGACGCAGGAGCACGCCGGCTTCGACGAAACGACTTCGACGGCGGCGCGCGACACGCTGATGGCGAAGGCTCTCCGAATGATGCCCGGATTGAGCGATCTGAAACTGGTGCGCCAAACCGCATGCCTGCGGCCGGTGACGCCGGACTCGATGCCCATACTCGGGCGGGCGCCTGGGATCGAGGGAGCGTATCTCGCCACGGGCGCCGAGAAGCAGGGCATCCAGACCAGCCCTGCCATTGGCAAGGCGATGGCCGACCTGATCATTCGCGGCGAGACCGACATGCCGATAGACTCGTACGGCGTAGAGCGATTCGCCTAGGACAAGGACCGGGCATCCATCTGAGTCGCGATCTCGGCTCGCGACTCGCGGTCATTCTCGCCCTCTGATGCGGTCAATAATGCCCTGTCAATGGCGATCTGTATTCACTCGAATATAGCCGGAAATTATTTTCCGAGTATTTCGATCACAAAAGCTCTCTTTTACGCACGGTTCAGGCATCCCGTACCACATCGAAGTTCGACGTTGTTCTCCTAAAGGTTCGCGAAACGCGCGCTTCCGTATCGGGGCAGTGACGATATTGTTGGTCTAAATGACGCACATAAGCGGGCAGTACGTTACCGTGTGTTGGATCAATCCAGTCGCGTCGGATTCGTTCAGATCGACACTGTCGAAACAACTCGAACGTTGATGTATAATCACCTGACACGCGGGAAGCTCGCAGAGTGGCATCCGCTTCCGCGTCTGGCAACAGGCGAACCCTTAAAGGCGCTTAGGTAGGTTTTTATGCAACAACGTTACGACATTGCGATCATCGGCGGTGGAGTCGTTGGGTGCGCCATTGCGCGTCACCTTTCGCGGTTTGATCTGAAGATAGCGCTGCTGGAAAAAGAGAGCGACGTCGCTCGCGGCACCAGCAGCAAGAACAGCGGAGTCGTGCACACTGGATTCAACGTCCCGACCGGCTCGGTCAAGGCAGGCCTGAACGTCCGGGGCGCGGCGATGTTCGAGGCCCTCAGCGAGGAGCTCGACGTTCCGTTCAACCGGGTCGGCAAACTGGTCGTGGCCTTGACGCCCGAAGAGGTGCCCGACCTCGACAAGTTGAAGGCCATCGGCGACGCCAACGGCGTTCCACAGCTCGAGATCGTCGACGAGCAGGCCGTCAAGAGCATGGAGCCCAACATCAGGGGCGTTGGCGCACTCCACGTGCCAACCGCGGCGATCACGTGCCCGTACACGATGACCATCGCGTTGGCCGAATCTGCGGCCATCAACGGCGCGGACATCATGCTCAACTCGGGCGTTCGGCGGATCTCCGGCGAGATGGGATCGTTCAGGATCACGACCGAATCCGGCACGACCCACTCGAAGCTGATCATCAACTCCGCAGGCCTCTACTCCGACCAGGTCGCGCGAATGGCCGGCGTTCGCCGGTACAAAGTGTGGCCGTGCAGAGGCGAGTACGTCATCATCGACAAGTCCCGAAGCGACCTGATGACCCGCATGGTCTACCCGGTCCCACCAAAGGGCGGTTCCGGTCTCGGCGTGCACCTTACGCCGACGGTCGACGGCAACATTCTGATCGGTCCCAGCGCCGAGTACGTAAAGCTCAAGACCAACGACGCCACGACATCCGCAACAGCTCAGGTTCTTCTCGAAGAAGCGAAGGAGTTGTTGCCTGCCCTCAACCCCCGAGACGCCATCACGTCCTACGCTGGCATCCGGCCCAAGACCGTGAGCTCGGCACAGGGCGGATTTGGGGACTTCATCATCGAAGAAGCGCCGGAGCTTCCGGGGATGATGCACCTTGTCGGCATCGAGTCGCCCGGCCTCACAGCAGCGCCCGCGATAGCCGAGGACATGGCCGAATGGGTCGACGAGCACATCGGCGCGAAGCCGAAAGCGACTTTCGAACCGGGACGCGAGACCCCGGTTCGCTTCCGCGAGCAGACAGTCGACGTCCAGGCGCAGCTCGTCGACGAGGATCCGGAGTACGGACATCTGGTCTGCCGCTGCGAACTCGTTACGCGAAAAGAGGTCAAGGCAGCGATCCACAACCCGCTCGGGGTCCGGACGATCAATGGAATCAAGTACCGCTCCAGGGCGATGATGGGACGATGCCAGGGCGGGTTCTGCTCGACCCGGATCGTCGAGATGCTTGCCCAGGAATTCGATACCCCCCTGGAGGAGATATCCCTCAAGGGGCCAGGGTCCCAACTGTTCGTTGGGTCGACCAAGGATCTGAGAAAAAATGCGGACTGAGAACGTAGACGTTGCGGTTGTGGGTGGAGGTCCGGCGGGTCTCGCCGCAGCCGCGGCCGCCCGCGAAGCCGGCGCTGAAAACGTACTGCTCATCGAGCGGGGCGAACGCCTAGGCGGCATCCTGAACCAGTGCATCCATGACGGCTTCGGCACCAAGATGCTGGGCGAGGCGCTGACCGGCCCCGAATACGCCCAGATATTCATCGACAGGCTATCGGACTCCGGAGTCACGTCGTCGCTGGAGACGATGGTGCTGGATCTGACTCCGGACCGAGAGCTGACCATCTGCTCCGAGGACGGCATTCGCCGAATCAAAGCAGGATCGGTCGTCCTTTGCACCGGGTGTCGCGAACGCACTCGTGGCGCGATCCGGATTCCAGGCACGCGCCCGGCCGGTGTCTTCACCGCCGGCGTTGTCCAGGAATACATGAACCTGCGCAACATCCTGGTGGGACGCAAGGCGGTCATCCTCGGATCCGGTGACATCGGTCTGATCATGGCCCGACGTTTGACACTCGAGGGAGTGAAGGTCGAGTGCGTCGCCGAAATCCTGCCGTACCCCAGTGGCCTGGCTCGGAACATCGTTCAGTGCCTGGACGACTTCGACATACCGCTGTACTTGAGCACGACCGTCGTCGATATTCACGGCGTCGAACGGCTGCAGGGCGTTACGCTCGCACAGATTGGGCCCAAAGGTGGAGTGGTTCGCGGCACGAAACGGTTCATCGATTGCGACACACTGCTGCTTTCCGTTGGGTTGATTCCCGAGAACGAGCTGGCGAAGAAGGCTGGCATCGACCTTAGCCCGGTCACGACCGGACCCATCGTCGACGACCAGTTCCAAACGTCGGTGCCGGGCATCTTCTGCGGCGGGAACGCGCTTCAAGTGCACGACCTCGTTGACTACGCGTCGATGGAGTCCCAGAAAGCAGGTCAGAGCGCGGCCACGTTCGCAGGGGCTGGCAAGCTGCCTGACCAGAACATCGACGTTCAACCGGGCAACGGCATCCGCTACGTTGTGCCGCAAACGCTCTCCGGAGAGGAAGCGGTCGACTTCTCGATGCGGGTGTTCAGCCCGGGTTCCGACAGGTACGTCGTATTCCGGCGTGGCGACAAGATGGTCCGAAGAATGAAGCAAACCGAGTTGGACCCTGCAGCTATGATTCGAGTTCGCGTTCGAGCGGATCGATTCAAAGGCAGTGAAGGTCCCTTGACGGTGGAGGTGACGGATTGAACACAGGCGAAATCGTTTGCGTTGTCTGCCCAACGAGCTGCCTTGTGCACGCGGAGTGGGACGACGAGGAACTCGTGAGCATCGACCGAGCTCGGTGCAAGCTGGCTTGGGATTACGTCGCTGCAGAGATCTTCGACCCACGACGGACCGTGACCACCACGGTTCCGGTCGACGCAGGACAATCCCCGCTGGTTAGCGTCAAGACGGCGAGCCCAGTGCCGAAGGGCATGGTCTTCGACGTCATGAACGACCTCGCCGGGGTCGTCGCCAAAGCGCCGATCACGGTCGGCGACGTCATCCTCAAAGATGTCTCGGGCACGGGCATCGACGTTGTCGCCACTATGAACGTCGCGTAGACGGGCGTATCTTTCCTACACCGGTTCTGGCAACGCCGGTTGGAATCCGTGGATCGAACGGTAAGCGTCGCGATTCGTGTCCGCGGTCCGTGGCGACATTGCTGCCGCGAAACCATCGAGACTCCGTGCCGGGATCGCGGACCAATTCGGTCAAGCGGGCGCCCCCGATTGCCGAGAACCGTCGCTACGCCTCAGCCAGGTCTGAGAACGCCTCGACGGCAGTCGCGATGATCTCGACGCACTGAGACATGCCGCCGGCAGGCGAGAAGTAGGCGTTGACCTGCGCTCGTTTGGGGTCGCCCCAGTCCACGCCGGTGACTTTCCCGCAGTCGATCGGGCCTGACGCGTTCACCGCGGCCGCGATTCGGTCAATGAGCTCCTGGCCGAGTGCGACAACCGGCGGTTCGACGCCGACGGCTGGATGAGTGTTCAGAAGGTCGTTGGCGGGTGGGCTTACGCTCAGGTACCCGATCGGAGCCGCGTGTCGCTCGGCTGGGGCTCCACCAGATCCGCGCGCGGCGCCCAGTGCCATGACCGCGGAGATCACCGCGCCACAGACGCCAGGGGTGGCGTTGACTTTGCTCAGCAGCAAGGCCGGTCCTTGGAGATCGGATGCCGCGTCTCCCAGTTGGTCGGCGATGAGGTCCAGAACGTACTGCCAACACTGCAGCCCGCCGCCCGCGAGTTGCGACTCGATCTGCGCTCGCAAAAATTCTCCGGCCGAGCGTTCGTGCGTCCTGTCGATCATGCTCAACTCCCTCGGCAACCTCGCCTCATCGCGAACCCGCGAAATCTGCTCAGACGCCGATCGCCACCTTGGACGCTTCGCATCTGGCTAGCAACGACTCCCAGGATCGGTCGATCTGCTTCTGGATGTATTCGATGTCCGCCTCACGGCCCGGACGCATCAGATGAGAGAACCGGCCCTGCAGCTTTAGCCACTCGGTGACGGGTTTTTTCTCTCTGGGCTTCGAGTTGAGCTTCCAGACCCCGTCGGTGACCTCGTAGATGGGCCACACGCAGGTTTCGACCGCCAGCGTGCCCAGCCGGATGCCGATCTCGGCCTCGGTCCGCCATCCCCGTGGGCATGGGGCCAGCAGGTTGATGAACGACGGCCCGTCGGCGGCGAGTGCGGTCTCGACTTTGCGCATCAGGTCTTTCCATAGGTGCGGAGATGCCTGGGCCACGTAAGGTACGCCATGGGCCGCGACGATCGCGGTCATGTCCTTGCGGGGTTGCAGCTTGCCAGGAATTGTTTCGGAGAACGGGGACGTCGTCGTCCACGTACCGGGCAACGTCGCACTAGACCGCTGGATTCCGGTGTTCATGTACGCCTCGTTGTTGATGCACACGTACAAGAATCGATGGCCGCGCTCCAGGGCGCCGCTGAGCGACTGGAAACCGATGTCGTAGGTTCCGCCGTCACCGCCGAACACAATGAAGTTGATCGGCTCGCTGTCATCGAGCCTGCCTGTCTTGACTAGGACGCGATACGCGGCCTCGAGACCCGAGACGGTCGCTCCGGCGTTGGCAAACAGGCTGTGTATCCAAGGCGTCTGCCACGCGGTGTACGGATACGGGGACGTCGACACAGAAAGGCAACCGGTAGCCGAAACCACGACGGTGTTCGGTCCGGCGACGTGAAGCACCTGTCGAACGGCAACCGACTCCACGCATCCCGGACACAGACTATGCCCCGGCGCCAGGAGCTCGGGCTGTTGGGAGAGCTCACGAAGGTTCAGTTTCATCCGCCACCTCGCACCCGGTTAACCGGACGATCCAACATATCGGATTTCGGACACCGGTCTGCCTGTACCCGCTATTTGTTGGAGGTCTTTAAATACGTCTTTGATTTGATTCGGGTATGTGTCCCGCCCGCCGATGCCGTACACGTAATTGACTAGCGGAACATTGACTGACCGCGAGAACAATGCGACACAGACGTCGGAGTGGATCGGGCTGCTGGCCGCGCCCGGCGACATGGACCGGTCCAACACCGCGACCGCGCGCATGCCCGAAAGCATCTCGGCCATCTCTTCCGAGGGGAACGGCCGGTACGATCGAATCTTGACGAGTCCTGCTTTGATGCCGTCGGCGCGGAGGCTGTCAACAGCAACGCGAGCGGTGCCTGCCACCGAGCCAATTATGACGATCGCGAGCTCGGCGTCGTCCATCCTGTACGGCTCAAGCAACTTCGCGGAACGACCTGTAAGATCTTCGAACTCTCGACCGATCTCCGCGATCACAGGGGCCGCTCGATTCATCGCCTCAAGGCTGGCGAGTTTCACCTCGAAGCCGTACTGCGGCGAGACGAGAGCGCCGACCGTGACCGGGTTCTTGACATTTAGCAGCGAGGACAACGGCGAATACTCGCCGACGAACTCTCGCGCCGCGTCATCGGGCAGAACATCCACTCTTTCGACGCTATGAGTCACGGTAAAGCCGTCCTGTGATTCCAGAACCGGAAGCAGCACGTCCGGATGCTCAGCGATTCTGACGGCCATCAAAGAGTTGTCATACGCTTCTTGCGGATTTTCGGCATACAACTGAATCCAGCCGCAATCGCGGGCGCCCATCGTGTCGGATTGGTCTCCGTGGATGTTGATCGGCGCCGACAACGTACGGTTGGCGCTATGCAGCACCACTGGAAGCCTAAGCCCCGATACCGCGTACAGCACTTCCCACATGAAGGCGAGTCCCTGGCTGGACGTGACCGTCTGGGATCGGACTCCGCCCGCGGTGGCGGCCAGGCATGCGCTCATGGCCGAATGCTCGCTTTCGACCGCTACGAACTCGGAATCGACAACGCCGCTGGCAGCGAACTCGCTAAACTTCTCGACGACGACCGTGGACGGGGTTATGGGATAGCAAGCGACCACGTCCGGATTCGTTTGGCGCATCGCCTCGGCTACCGCGAGTCCTCCGTTCAAGCTGTGCGGCGTGCTCGCGACAAGCCGGTTGGTCTTGGGCGTTCGGCGGGCGATAGCTGCCACTATCGGCCTCCTTCTTCTGTCGATGCCGCCTGCAAGGTCAATTCCTCGATCATGTCGATGCATTTGGCTGGGCATTCGACCGCACAAATGCCGCATCCTTTGCAATGAGCTAGGTCGAACCCCAGGAATTTGCCTTCAGCGGCGTCGATGGCGCTGTCTGCGCAGAACATCCAGCAGATCATGCAGTGCGTGCACCGGTCCATCTCTACGACGGGCCGTTTTACGCGCCAACTGCCGGTCTCTCGTTCGGCGGAGTTCCCGGGGGAGAAGATCACTCCTCCTTCCGGCATCGCTCCGTTTTGTTGCGGAGTCATGTTATCGTCCGATCAGCGCCGAATCGGCGTATTGTGTCAGTTTCGTCACAAAGACACGGAATCGTACGCCTGCCAGTAAGCCTCGAGGTTCGCGTCAACGATTCTCGCTGGGAACCTGGCGCTCAGTCGCGCTTCGATGACGGAGGCGCACGCGTCCTTGTCGACGACCGGGTTGACGCGCAACAGCGCGCCGATCATCGACGTGTTGGGGATGTTGCGCTTCAACGCGTTCATGGCGATTCGAGTCGCGTCGACCGTTGCGACAGCCCAGCCGTTGCGTTGGTCCCGAGGCGCGATCTCGTCAGGTGACTTGGTCGAGTTGATGACCGCGAATCCGTCCTTGCGCAGGCCCTCGTACACCTTGATTGGGCCAAGTAGGGTGGAATCGAGAACAACCACGATAGCGGGGTAGGAGACCGGACAGTGGAGATAGATCGGATCGTCGCTGATGCGCGTGTACGCACGAATCGGCGCGCCCGTGCGTTCTGCCCCGAACTCCGGAAACGCCTGGAAGTAGCGACCTTCCTCTAATGCAGTCTCCGCCAGGATCTCTCCGGCGGTGACCACTCCCTGCCCCCCTCGGCCATGCCAGCGGATCTCCATTGTGCCGAGCCCGTCGATGGCGGGTACATCATTTTCGTCGGTAAGCGACTGTTGGGACACGTTCACGTCCTATGTCAACAGGTTGAAACCGAGTGTTTGCCCTCTGAGCCCATCTTAACATAGTAGCCAGGCTAGAACCTGTGCCCCAGCGTGCATATTTCATAAGGTTTCATGAATCGCGACGTTGTTTGTCAATTAACACCGCTTCGCGCGGGGCGCGGCAACCCGTCTTCGCACCCCACGCCGTGCACGGATCATCCGTCGAGCTCGATCGTGTGGTCGGACAATCGGGGTGCACGCCTGGCTATGGACATCAACCAGGGCCGTTGTGCCCAAGGCTTCTCGTGACGCCGTAGTTGTAGCCGAAAGAGAAACACCTGGGAGATTTCGAGCGAAGGTGCATCGTGAGCGACCAGATTCTTCGGCTGCGGCCTCAGAATGACCCAAACTGTTCGGCGCTACTTATTTTATTTATCGCCTGAAGGGCCAGAGCACCAATGGATTGTAGGCTCGACCTTATGGTCATCAACTAAATAAGTTGTGCCCAACACTCCTCGCGATGCTGGGCATCTGTCCATGGTGAGCCACGCACCCATCCGTTCGCCCCTCCGGAAATCTCACGGCGGGCTCTGAGCCTGTCGAAGGGTCGCACGCACGCAAAAATCGCTTGAGCCGTTACGGTCATTGACTCAATACGTTGTTCTCAACGTTTTTTACCATGTTGGGTGGCCCGGAGAAAAAGAAACGTTTGGAATTGCCCAGGCAACAAGCTGTGTTCAGCGACCAGATTCTTCGGCTGCGGCCTCAGAATGACACATTTTGGACAATGCACTTATTTTGTTTATCGCCATAAGGGCCAGAGCACCAATGGATGGTGGGGTCGGCCATCAGGCCGACCCCGTGGAGCCATTTTCTTACCAGTGACACAAATTGACCGACGTTACTTGTTTATGTTTATCGCCATCCCCAGGCACGGGAGAGCACTCCGAGGCTGACACCCCACCCAGGACGGCGAAGAGATCAGGACGATAAATCACCCTAACGGGTTTGGAAACATCTCCCCATCAGCGGGGCGATTGATATACAGTGTCAAATAGCCGCGACGGCTTTCACCCGGTAGCCGTAGATCGCGAGTCGAGAACCACCCCACGCCACTGCGTTAATCGACTGAACGAGATCGTCGAGGTCGCCGGATGTGCCTTCAACCTCCACCGATCCTGCACCCGAGTCCACGTTGTATTCGGCTTCGTCAACGGATAGATCTCCAATTGGCATCATCAAGATGACGCCCATCGCTGGGTGGGTTTCCATCACCCAATTTGAGAAGGACATACCGTCGATAGCAGGCATATCGTCCAGATCCATGATCACCGCGTCTGAGGAGAGCGACGCCAGTGCACAGATCGGACCTCCGTTGCCGTCGTACACGAGGACGTTGGTCGTTGGCTCGGAATTCTGTCGATCCGTGAGGGCGTTTCGGACGGCCCGTGGGCCGCCCATGATCATCACGTCGATCTGCTGTAGGTTTTGATTTATTTGCCCCTCTAACAATGAACCTGAACATATCAGTGCTTGGTTCTTCGGTTCGTATGTCTGACTGTTGTGTTCGCGCGTCTCGGCCTGTGCGTGGCCGATCGCGCTTCCGGTTTCGTTTCGCTCGTTGGCGGTTTTTCGCCACGCGGTGTCAGATTCTTGGCACATTCGGTAGTTGGACGCTGCCAAACCGACATCACGACATGTCATCACCCAAGTTCTGTAGGCAGCAGCACGCAAATAATCGACCCGGCGGGACGAGTTAGGACGATTGGCGAGCCTCGATTGGCAGTTTCCCGCCATATCGAGCCCACTACCACGTTCCGTTGCCGCGCTGAAACCTGCTCCTGGCATCAGCCTGCGCATGGTAAACTGGTCGCAACGAGACGAGCGACGGCTGTTTGGCGGTCTGGTCGTCCAGTTCCGCGAGGTCGGACAGGTCTGACAACATATGACTCGACTGAACGTGATGGTGGCGGTGGCGATGTTCTTGGCGCTCGTAGCGTGCGCCGAGCAAAACGCCGTGCCAGCAGCCGCAGACCGAGTCGCGAATCCTAGCCCTGTGATCGCGAAAGCGCCGCGTGCCGCTCCGTCTCCGATTCCGACTCGGACACCCGTGCCGACCGCCACTGCCGTGGCCGCGACTCCACCGCCTACTGCAGAACGATCGCCTGTGCCGACGACACGACCCTCGCCCGTGCCGACCTGGACGCCTAAAGCGCGCCGGGCCACGCCGACCGCAACACCCATTCCCGACGCGGTGGTCCAGGCGCACATGACCAGCGGGAAGGGCGACGAGAAAGCCAGCGACTTCGAGTTGACGCTGTTCGGCGGCGAGACGCTAAGGCTATCCGATCTTGAAGACCAAGTGGTCGTGCTGAACTTCTGGGCGTCGTGGTGTCCACCGTGTCGATGGGAGATGCCGTCGTTCGAGAAGACGTATCAGGAATACAAGGAACAAGGGGTGATGTTCGTCGGGGTCGCGATCTCGGACTTCGAGAGCGCCGCCCTCAAGTTCGCCGGCCTCACCGGCGTTACGTACCCGATCGGGCTCGACATCACCGGCGAGATATCGCGCGCGTACCGAGTGCTGAGTCTCCCGACGACATTGTTCATCGATCACGAAGGCAACGTCGCCCGCCGGCTCACCAACGTGGCCAACGAAGCCGTGCTCAATCTGTTCATCGAAGGTCAGATCCGGCAGATGACCAACGCGACAAGCGGCTAACCTCTCTTCACTTCGATTGTCGTCGGCAACTCGCCAAGCCAGTCGCGAAAAACTAGACCGAGTACCTCGCAACCGCTTCGGGGTTCAGCGTCAGACCCAGGCCGGGGCGGTCCTTGAACGGCGCCCACACGCCGTTTTGTTGCTGAGGGAACTCCGTGTACCAAACGCGGTCTCCCTGCAGTCCAACGTTCATGTATTCGACCACTTTCAAGTTGGGCGTGGCGCAGGCCAGGTGCAGGTGCACGAGCTGCACGGCGTGGGGCGCCACCGGTAGGTTGAAGCCATGGGCAATGTGGGCGACCTTCATCCACTCTGTGATGCCGCCGACCCGCCCGACGTCCGGCTGGACGATGTCCGCGCCGCCCCTGGCGATGAGCTCGCGGAAGCCGTACTTCGTGTACTCGTGCTCGCCCGTCGCGATCGGGATCGTGGTCGCGTTGCGTATCTGAGCGAGGCCCTCGACGTCGTCGGCAAGGACCGGCTCCTCGAACCAACCCACCTGGTACTGCTCGAACTCGCGTGCCATGTAGATGGCCTGCTTCGGGTAGTATCCGTTGTTCGCGTCGACATAGATGGCGACGTCGTCGCCGAGCGCCTTTCGCACGGCAGCGAGCCTGGCCAGATCTTCGCGCTCCGAGTGGCCGAAGTCTTTGCCCACCTTCATCTTGACGCGCGGGATGCCCTGTTCGACGTAGCCCGCCATCTCCGCGATGAGTTCTTCTTCGTTGAAGTTGGTCCATCCGCCAGACCCGTAGATGGGCACTTCCTCGGCGAACGGGCCAAGCAGACGATACAGCGGAAGCCCGAGAGCCTTGGCCTTCAGGTCCCAGAGTCCGATATCGACCGCGGACAGCGCACAGAACGCGACACCTTTGCGCCCGTATCCGCGAACCCGCCAGAACATGTCGTTCCAAATCTTCTCGATATGGAACGGGTCCTGCCCGATGAGGACGTCTTTGAGGCCGCGCTCAATCACGTCGCGTGTGCCGGGCGATGCAGATCCGACGCCCAGGCCCTCGACCATGGCGTCGGTATGAATGTGGACGAAGAGCTGGCTTCGGCCTCCGGACCCTTCGCGCGGCGTCGGGATTGTGGCGTCCTGAATAGGGCCGCCTTCGGGGTAGGCGAGCACGGTTGTCGTAACGTCGGTTATCTGCATCAGGGTCCTTTCAGGTAGATGCGGCGCCTTTGATCGGCAAGTTTATTACATGTTTCGGAAGTCGAGTATTCGTTCCTCTTTAACCTTGCTTTCGTCGATGGCCAAGCCGAGCCCGGGCGTCTGTGGTATTTGGATGACCCCGTTCTGCGGGACCAGCGGATCGCTCAAGAAGAACTGGTGCACAGCGTTCCACTTGATGAGGAACTCCTGAATCGGGCAGATTGCCGGAGATTGCGAGGCGATCAGGTGTGCCGTCGCATGCGAGCTGTGACCGTGCGGTATCACCGGCAGGTCGAACGTGGAAGCCAGAGCGCAGATCTTGAGGGTCTCGCTGATTCCACCGCACCAGAATATGTCGGGCTGCAACACGTCCATTGCCTTGTTTTCGACGATGGCCCTGAATCCCCAGCGAGTGTACTCGTGCTCGCCGCCGGAGATCATAATCGGCGACGCGCGCTGAATCTCGATGTAGCTGTCGGTCTTGTCTGCCAGCACCGGCTCTTCGAGCCAACGAATGTCGTACTCGGCCAGCGAGTTGGCCATCTCAATCGAGTAGGGCACGTCCCAGGAACTCCAGGCGTCGAGCATGATGTCGATGTCGGAGCCGACTGCATCGCGCAACGCCTCGGCCAAGCTGAGGTTCCGTCGCACTCCGTCTGGGCCGTCTGTTGGGCCGTCGCGGAAGAACCACTTCATCGCGCCGTATCCCTGCGCCACGAACTCGCGTGCTCGACGTGCGGCGTCTTCGAGCTCGATGGAGAACCCGAGAGCTGACGCGTAGGCGGGAATCTCCTCGCGAGTCGGTCCGCCAAGGAGGCGATATACCGGCTGGCCGAACGCCTTGCCCTTCAGGTCCCATAACCCGCAATCCACGACGCTGATCGCGAGCATGTCGTTGCCTTTGCGGCCGTGGATCGACCCCCGATACATCTGGTCCCAAAGCAACTCGGTCGCCAACGCGTCGGCGCCGACTAGGATGCCACGCAGATGGGTGTCGATGATGAACCCTTCGTGGCGTGTGAACGGTCCCGATAGGCCGACCACGCCGTCATCGGTGTGTATCTCGAGGAACACCGACCGCATGGCGTACTTGCCGTCGCCAAGACTGGTCGTGAAATTCGCCCCTCTAGCGCGGTAGTCAGGGTAGATGTCCAGCGGCTGGACGAGCCGCTCCTCCCAGAACGGGTCCGGGTGCTCCATCACGCCATCGAATTCACGGATTTTCAAGTCGACGATTTTCATGGTTCGAGCTCCGAAAGTGAATCGCGTTTCGACACGGCGCGAGTTGCCGCGTGCCAGCGTCCGATATGATACTTCAACCACCCACGCGGCGCCACCGACGGGCAGCAGCGGGGTGCTCGCCGATCGGTTGTTGCCTGATGCGGATTGTCTCAATAAGCGCGGAACCAAGGCTGCTCGGGTTGCGGCGATTTTGGAACGCTTTCTTGATCGTTCCAAGTAACGGTACAAACTGGTCTCCCAGCGGGGCGCCAGATTCTTCGATTGGGATCTCAGTATCACTTGTGGCGGTTATCACCCCGACGCCAATGTGCGAAAACTGGACTAGCCCTGATGGCGATATAAAAAATATGTGGCGTTGAAAAATTCGTGTCATTCTGAAGCCGCAGCTGAAGAATCTGGTCGCTGAACACGCACCATTGTCCAAAAGACTCCAGAGGCTTCTCTTTGACCGAACGTTCTGCATCGCGAAAGGCGATGAGCACAACGTATTCGGTTGAAGACCATAAAAGCTAGAACACCGGCAGGGCGGTGGGCTCGGCCTTGAGGCCGACCCTGGTTCCGATTTTCACACCGGTGACATCATTCGGGAGCGCCTTTGCTCTCCAACGTGTTGCCTGCGCCGCAGGCACAATCCTGATACGATCGTGACTATGGGCGAACAACTTGTCGGGCGATTGCTGCTTTTGCGAAAATGAAAAGCCCGGCGCTCACAAGCGCCGGGCCGATGTTGTTCACCGTTGGACCCGCATACCCAGAATTTGATCTAGTGGGGCCGTCCCGTCTACCCGTAAGCGGTCAGGGACATCAGGGCCCTGGTTTCATGGAAGGGCGGGCCTCAGGCTTTTCCCTTCCCCCGCTGGTCGTGACCCTCATTTCCTACCTGTCACCTGGTAACCAGCAGAGGTCGTGGAAGGGAACTTCCAGTCATGGTTCACAACGAATACGCGCAACCTCGGACACCTCCTCCTGGCTTTCACCTGTATTGTCGCCGGAACGCGTTCACTTCCGACACTATTATCCAAGCACCAGGTCATGACGTCGTCAACGTTCCGCACCCTTCTGGGTATGAGGATTCAGTGAAGGCCACGGGTTGCCGACGCCCCGTTACGACCATACAATCACCACTGAATTTACTGGACCTAGGGGGCTTCGATGAGCATCGATACGTTGATTCTCGACATGGGTGGAGTGGTCGTGTGGACCAAGTGGGAAAACGTCACCCGCGCTTGGCACGATCTGACCGGACTTGCGCCCGATGAGATCACGAAACGGATGGTCGCGGGCGGCGCCTACCCGCCATTCATGCGAGGCGAGATCGACCGGATCGAGTTCCACCGCCGCATGTGCGACGACTTAGGACTGGAGCAAGACGCTGCAGCCCTTTTCGAAACCTGGAGCAGTGCGATCGAGCCGAACCGCGACATCGACCCGTTGATCGCGAAGCTCAAAGGCCGAGTTCGATTGGCAATCGGCTCCAACACTGACGAACTCCACAACGCGAGAGGTCTCGAAGTGCAGCCCGCGTTGGGCTTGTTCGACGACTTCGTGTTGTCCTTCGAGATAGGCGCCCTCAAACCCGACGCGAAGTTCTACCATCGTGCGCTGACACAACTGGGAGTTCGGGCGGAGCAATGCTTTTTCACCGACGACAGGCAGAACAACGTCGACGCGGCGAACGCGGTCGGCATACGCTCCGTGCTGTTCGAGTCGCCGGCGCAACTCGAATCGGAGTTGACCGAGATCGGTATCCTGTGATGGAGTCAGTTGAGTCCAGCTACCCGCCCGCGCCCGCGATCATGATCATCGCGTAGAGGCACCTGAACGCTTCGAGAAAATCGTCGGACGTGTACTCCACCGTGACCGGATCGGTCCGGTTGACCCCCGGGATGATCTCAGCGATGTCAGCCATTCCGGAATTCATCACCTGAAGCGTCAACGTGACCGGCATCGCGTATCGCGTCGGCGCGATCTTGATGCGACGCTCGAACGCGCGCGTGGCCTGGCGCCGAATCAACGCCTGGGCGGCGGACGGAGACATGTTCTTGGCCGAATAGCGCGTCAGAGACTCTTTGACCGCCGGAGTTTCAACATCGGGTATCAACTCCGCGGCCTGGGCGGCCGTCGTCGTGTCGCCGGCAACCAGGACGATTGGGACGCCGAAATGCGAGGCGATGCCAGCGTTCAGCCCCAGCTCGCCCTGCGATTTTCCGTTGATTCTGATGTCGTAAACCACCCTGCCGTGGATCGTGTGGTCCAGCACACCAAGCGTGCCTGCACGGCCGTGGTACCCGACGCACATCACCGCGTCGCAAGAGTCGTCCAGCCCGGCCATCATGGCCAGCGGCTTCGGCGAGCCGGAGATCAACGCCGCGCGTCGGCCCAAGACCTCGGGCAGCAAGTTACGCATCGTTCCGAGGTTATCGTTGACGACAACCTCGTCGGCGCCGCCGTCGAACGCGCCTTCGCCGCGTTCGCCTCCAGCGTCATCAACCGGCGCGCCAGCGACCGTGACACAGGATTCAGGCGGTACGTATCATGCCTCCCGATTGGGAGCGGTCACTGAGCCGAGATGGCGAAGTCTGTATCTCGAAGTAATCGTTCGAGATTCGACGGAATCCGGAACGAGGGTCGGCGACGTGTTGACGGCGTTTTTCAACGGTGGGCCGCCCAAAGGGGAGTTGCTATGGATGACAAGGCCCTAGGTCAAAAAATCGCATCGGCGAACGTGGATTGGGGTGATCGTCCCCAATCCGAGCGTTGCGTTGTTCAGTACAATCACGACGCCGACATCCTCTACGTGGCCTATGGCGAACCGGTCGACGGCTTCTCGGTTTCAGTCGGCTCGGCAGAAGACAACACGTATCTGCGTGTGGGCGCCGATAGTTTTCGGATCGTTGGTATCGAGCTGCTCGATTTTCGCAGAACGTTCGTCGACCGACACGCGGAGATCAGACACGCAATCGAGAACCTATTTGCCGTTCTTGGGCCGGACGATTGGAAGATCGAAATCGCCTCAACAACCGGCGAAGCATCCGATGAAGAGAATTTGTTTAAACCTGCGGCTCGTGCATCGCTCGATTATTTCTCAAACTACATCCCACGAGTAGCACTGGAATTGGCTCCGGCCTAGGCGTGAAGACACGTCGAGTCGATGCGAAGCTTGGCGCCCAACGGGTTTGATTTGCGGCCGGCGTCCGAAACTCACCTCCGCTTCGCCGGCACGATGATCCACTCCTCGTCGTCCAATCCCAGAGCGTCCGTTTCGCCGGCGGCGTGGAGGAAGGCGGTGTAGGCTGCGATCAAAGCGTCCAGATGATCGTGGTCGAGGCGTCGAACGTCCAAGTCCAGTCCCAGGATGATCTCCTCGAGGCTTTGTCGTAGGAAGCCGCGTCCCTCGGGGCGGTTCTTCGCCGGGATCGGGCGTCCGAAGACGCGGACCTTCGAAGCGAACGGGTACACCTCGATCACGTCAGCTCCGAGCTTGCGGAATCGAGGCGCCAACGCCATCGCCCGATAGACCATCTTCTTGATGATGGAGCGTTTGGTCGTAACGTAGAGGTTGATCCCCTCGGCTATGAGTTCGCGCTCGGCGGTGCGTCCCTTGAACGGGTGCACCGATCTGCACTCGCACGTTTCTTCGAGACAGTCCATGCCTCGAGGCAGCCCCAACGGCGAGTCGATGGCGATGATCGACGGGGAGCCGTCTCGGGCCAGCTCCACCATTTCGTCATCGGTGCGGAACTTGTCCACACTCACGAGCTCTCCTGCGGTGTTCAGCAGGGCGCACGCTGTCGGTCTGTCTTCTCTGGTCGTGAGGTCGATTCCAAAGAACATCGGAGTCCTCCTTGAGCAAACGGACGTCAATCAGACGACAAAGGACCGAAGCGACCAAAGGGACGTTAGGGACGGTCTTGGTCGGAGGAAAGGGCTCGCCGCAGGTCCGTGAGCAGCGTTTCGTTGGCGAGGGCGTCGGCAGCGGCGGCGTTCGGTTCGAGCTCGCCGGACTCTGCTTTGCGCGCGGTCTCGGCCAGAGCGCCGTCGCCGGTCATCAGAGATTGCAAGGCGGCAGACATACGTTCGGTCACAGCGTCCGAGAACTCTTGCCACAAACGTCCGCGTTGCCGAGACGCTCGGTTTCCGTCGACGTTCAGCGTTGCCCGATACTCCCACAAAGCCCGATACAGCTCAGGCACGCCCTCGTGCCTGTTGGCTTGCGTCAGCAGAACCTGGGCCGCGGAGGATTCGGCGGATTGCCCGAGCGACAACATGCCTCGAATCGCGGCGGCTAGCTGTCCGGCGCCGTCGCGGTCGGCTTTGTTGACGACGAAGACGTCCGCGATCTCCATCAGTCCCGCTTTCATCGCCTGGACGCTGTCACCGGCCTCGGGGACCATGGCCACGACGACCGTGTCGGCCACTCGCATGATGTCGAGCTCGGTCTGCCCGACGCCCACCGTCTCGACGATGACGAGATCCTTGCCAACGGCATCCAACAAACGGACGGCCGCTCCGGCCACACGAGACAGCCCGCCTTGGACTCCGCGGGTCGCCATGCTGCGGATGAATACTTCGGGGTCGAGGTAGTGGTGTTGCATTCGGACGCGGTCGCCGAGGACCGCGCCGCCGCTGAACGGGCTCGACGGGTCTACGGCCAGGATGCCGACTGTCCGGCCTTCGGCACGCGCTTCCCGGGCTAGGCCGTCGACGAGCGTGCTCTTGCCCGCGCCGGGCGGACCCGTGATGCCGACGCAGTACGCGTTGCCGGTGTGGGGGTGGACGAGCCGCATGACGTCGCGAAGATCGTCGGTGCTGCGTTCGATGCTCGTAAACACCCGCGCTAGTGCGCGTCGGTCGCCGTCTAGAGCGGCTTGGACTTGTTGGGAGTCCATCGATCGTCGTTCAGGCGGTGTCCAGAGCGCGCGCCAGGTTCGCCATCTCGACGGCGACGAGGGCAGCGTGATGTCCCTGGTTGCCCTGTTTCCCGCCAGCGCGGTCGATCGCCTGCTCCAGAGTGTCGGTCGTCAGCACACCGAAAATTACCGGCACGCCGGTGCTCAGCGACACGTTGGCGATTCCCTTGGCGGCCTCTCCGGCGACGTGTTCGTAGTGGTCGGTTTCGCCCTTGATGACCGCGCCCAGGCATATGATCGCGTCGTATTGGCCCGACGTTGCCATTTTTTGCGCGACAAACGGAATCTCGAAAGAGCCGGGTACCGATGCGACCGTGACGTTGTCGTCCGACACCCCGTGACTGGCCAGACCGGCCTTGGCCCCGTCGAGAAGACGGGACGTAATGAACTCGTTGAACGTGGCCACGACGATGCCCACGCGCAGGCCGTTTCCGTTAAGACCGCCTTGAATTTCGCGCGTCACTTCGATGCCTCCGCTTTGTCGTCGAGGGTTGCGGGCTCCAGTATGTGCCCCATGCGAGTGCGCTTAGTCTCCAAGTAGCGCCGGTTTTCGTCATTGACGGGCGCGATGATCGGCACCTGTTCGATGATCTCGAGACCGAACGATTGCAGGCCGACTCGCTTTCGCGGATTGTTGGTCAGAAGCCGCATTTTCTTGACGCCGAGGTCGATCAATATCTGCGCGCCGACGCCGTATTGACGGGGATCGGGAGCGAAGCCCAAGGCAATGTTCGCTTCCACCGTGTCCATGCCCTGGTCTTGGAGCGCGTACGCTTTGAGTTTGTTGTGGATGCCGATGCCTCGGCCTTCCTGCCGCATGTACAGGAACACGCCACGTTCGGCTTTCTGGATTTCTTGAAGCGCCAGCGCCATCTGGTCGCCGCAGTCGCATCGGGTGCTTCGAAAAACGTCGCCGGTCAGGCACTCCGAGTGCACGCGCACCAGAGTCGGTTCGTCAGGCTTGATTTCGCCTTTGACCATGGCGATGTGTTCGTTGGGGTCGACCATGCTTCGATAGGATATCGTTGTGAAATCGCCGTAGTCCGTCGGCACACGGGCTTCGCCGGCTCGCTCGATGAGCTTCTCGTGTTCGCGTCGATACGTGATGATGTCCGCGACGGTGACAATCTTGACGCCGTGCTGCTCGGAGAACTCTTCGAGGCTGCCCATTCGGGCCATCGTGCCGTCATGGGCCATGACCTCGCAGATGACCGCGGCAGGGTAAAGGCCCGCCAGCTTGACGAGGTCCACCGACCCTTCGGTCTGGCCGATCCTCTTCAGAACGCCGCCTTCCATGTAGCGGAGCGGGAAGATGTGCCCGGGTTTGCCAAGGTCGCTCGGAACCGTGCCGGGGTCGACCAAAGCCTTCACCGTGGCGGAACGGTCATAGGCTGAGATGCCCGTAGTCGCGCCTTTCAGCACATCGACGGACACAGTGAATGCGGTGCCGAGACGCGCGGTGTTGTCCTGGGTCATCGGGGGCAGGCGGAGCTGTTCGAGGCGCTCGCCCAGCATCGGCACGCAGATCAATCCGCGGCCGTACGTGGCCATGAAGTTGATGGCTTCGGGCGTGACCTCCGAGGCGGCCATCGCAAGGTCGCCCTCGTTTTCGCGGTCCTCATCGTCCACGATGATGACCATCTTGCCTGCTCTTATGTCTTCGACTGCGTCTTCGATCAGGGAAGGGGGCAAACGGTGCACCTCCGTACCGCGTCATAACTCATCGGCATCCGCCCGGAGAAGTTACGATCTCGTGGATAGCTTCTCAACGTACTTGGCGATTACGTCGATCTCCAAATTCACCGTGTCGCCGGGTTTCCAAGTGGCGAATTTCGTGTTGTCTCTCGTGTACGGGATAATCGACACCAAGAACCCGAAGTCGTCACAGTTTACAACCGTGAGGCTAGCCCCGTCCACAGTGATGAAACCCTTCTCGACGACGTATCGCATGACGGCGTCGTTGGCGGTGAATCGCACGAGCAACGCTTCGCCCTCGGGTTCGATGGACTCGATCGCACCCGTGCCGTCGACGTGACCTTGAACGATGTGCCCGCCGAATCGGTCGTCGGCCTTCATCGGGCGTTCAAGGTTTACGCTGTCGCCAGCCGTGAGGTCGCTGAGATTGGTCCGTCGCAACGTCTCGGGCACGACGTCAACCGAGAATCCATTGTCGTCGCGGACCGTTACCGTCAAGCAAGTGCCGTTGATGCTGATGCTGTCGCTGACGCTCAAGTCGTCCATAACGGTCGAAGCTCCGATCGACAACCGCCCAGTCGACGTGCTCTGAACCGTTCCGACCTCTTCGACGATACCCGTAAACATGAATTCGGCTCCGTTCCCGCGCCCGAGACGCGTCTGACGAGCACCATGATAAGCCAAAATGCGGCGTTGGGGTAGTGGCGACGGCGCTGGACGGAATAGCGGCGCCTTCGACCGGCTCAGGCCGAACGGACAATGAGGGCCCGCGCATTCGGCGAGCCCTTCTCCCACTTCCGTCTGGTTCTGTGCCCGTTCGTGGTGGGCCGTGCACCCACTCCCGGTGCGCACGTCTCTCACTCGCGGTGAGTCCCGATCATATCGGGATTATCTCCGCACAGCCGACAATGCATGGGACAATAACGGACTGAGTGGCGCCGTGCCTGGAACACGTACAGTTGCCTGGAATTCCGTAGGGGAGGGTTTCAAACCCTCCTCTACGACTCTGTATTGCGACGCTGTCCATCGATGGCACACATCGCGCTGCACCGCGATATGCCAGTCCGAGGGGATGCGAATGTCACTTCATGTTGTACCTGAAACCAGAGCCGTTACTTGGAAGCCCGTCGAACCACTCGCCGCCACCATAAACTGGGCGGCAACGATGACGAGATCTTGCCGCTCAGGGCATCAGCCCGCTGCCGAATCGCCGCCCCTCGCGTATCCAGTCACGGCAACGTCGTCGCCAAATCGCAGCACCTTGACGCGATTCAGGCGCAGCACGTCGGCCATTCGCTCCGCGCCAAGCCCGTTCACGGGTCCGGGCGCCGACGCTCCGCCGATGATCATCGGCGCGACGAATGCGACCACCTTGTCGATCAAGCCGAGGTCGAACATCGACCCAAGCACCGTTCCGCCGCCTTCGATGAAAACGGACGTCATCTCTCGTTGACCCAGCGCCTTGATGAGGCCGGCCAGATCGACTCTGCCGTCGTCGCCGGGGAGGTGAAGCGCCTCGACACCGAGCTCGTTGAGCCGCTCGTGCACCCGCGGGTCGTTCGTCGCGATGGCGACCAGAGTCGTGCCGGGTTCCGAGAGCACCCGCGCGTCGCTTGGCATTCGGCCCCGGCTGTCGATGATCACACGCACCGGCTGTCGAGGCAGCGCTTTGCCGTCGGCGTCGCGTGCCGAGAGTTGCGGATCGTCGACGACTACCGTTTCGATGCCGGCGAGGATGGCGTCCGAGGCGGCCCGGAGTTCGTGAGTGTACAGACGCGACTCGACGCCCGAGATCCACCGCGACTCGCCCGACCGTGTGGCAATCTTGCCGTCGAGGCTGATGGCGAACTTTGCCGTCACAAGCGGCAATCCGGTGGAGATGTACCTCGCGTGCGGTTCGGCCAACTCGGCGGCTTCGTCCGAGCTCTCACCGACCTTGACCGCGATGCCAGCCTCCCGCAGTCGATCGAACCCGCTCCCGTTGATGTTCGGGCTGGGATCGGAGATCGACGCGTGGACCTCGACGACACCCGCGGCGATGATCGCTTCGGTGCACGGTCCGGTGCGGCCCTGGTGGTTGCAAGGCTCGAGCGTGACATAGATCGTCGCACCCCGAGCTCGGCCACCGGCCATCGCCAGCGCCTCGATCTCGGCGTGCGCCTGTCCCGAGGGTTGCGTCCGCCCTTCGCCGACCATCTCGCCGTCGCGCACGAGCACGGCCCCCACCGGCGGGTTCGGACTGGAAAAACCGACCGCTTGCCGGGCCAGCTCTAGCGCGCGCTGCATGGGGGACATGGAAGGCACTTTTCGAACCTCGATCACGTTCCGAGCGAACGCGGCGTCTCGCCTTAGGAGTCGGTGGCGTTCTTGTCCGACCCGTTGAACGGCAACTGGTAATCCATGTAGTACTTCGACGTGGCGGGCCGATCCTGACCCTGGTACTTGCTCCGCAGATTGCTGGAGCCGTATGGGTTGTCGGCGGGCGTCGACAGCTTGGTGAACGAGATGTGGCCGATCTTCATGCCGTAGTACAGCGTGATGCCAAGGATGCCGACGTTGGAGAACTCTAGTGTGAGCTTGCCGCTCCATCCCGGATCGACGAACCCCGCGGTCGAATGTATCAGCAGGCCGTATCGAGCCAGTGAGCTTTTGCCTTCGATCCGGGCAACGATGTCGTCGGGGATTGTGACAGTCTCGTAGGTGCTCCCGAGGGCAAACTGGCCGGGGTGCAGAAGGAACGGCACGCCGTCTTCCATCATGACTTGTTCTACGACATCGTCCGCCGGCTTGGTCACGTCAATGTGGGTGCGCTGGTTGTTGCGGAAGATGAGGATCTCGCGGTCGAGCCTGATGTCTACGCTCGCCGGTTGCACGGCAAACTCCGCGAGAGGGTCAATGACGATGCGGCCGTGGGCCATTTCCTGACGGATTGTTCGGTCGCTCAGAATCATGCCCAGTCCTCACCATCGGGATGTTTTCGTGGTTGGAAGCGCTGTTTCGCTCGACCCAAATTGTAGCCGCCTAGGACGGGGCAACGCAATCGTCACGTTTCACGATTTGAAACGTTCCTCGAACGAAAAAGGGGCAGACGATTGCGTCTGCCCCTTTGGTTTGGTTCAGCGAGAGCTTGGCCCTGAAGGGCCAGAGCACCGAGTCGTTGTCATGCTTACTGGATCGCGAAGACGGCCTGGACGAACATGCTGATCTCGAGCTCGCCGCCGCTGACGCTGGTGGGAGCGGGGGCCGCCGCCGAGAGCGCCATCGAGCGGACCGCCGCGTCCTCGAACGCTCTGATCTGCGGTTGGCTGCCGTTGGATTCGGAGATGTACACTAGGCTTCCGAGACCCACGCCGGTCAAACGGGCGAACTGATCAGCTTTGGCCAGAGCGTCGGCGACCGCTTCCTCGCGGAGCTCGACCATGAGGCCGGACGTGTCCTCGACCGTGAAGCTGATGCCGTTGATGCGCGTGGCGTCGCCGCCCGCACCGGCCGTGTCGTCGATGATGACTCCGACCGAGTCCATGTCACGAATCTTGACCGACGCCGAGGTGGAAACCCGATAGCCGACGAGCACCTGCTTCGAAGATAGCATTCCGTTGTCGATGACTTCCATCCATTCGTACTGTGGCGAGATGTTGAAAAATCGCGTCTGAATGTCTTTGTCCGCGACGTTGTGTCCTCGCAGTGCAGCGACGATGGCGTCCATGGCTTCGGACGCCTCTCCTCGCGCCTCGGCAACGGTCTCAGCCGTCGCTTCGACGCCGAGGTTCAGCAGCGCGAGGTCTGGCTCCAGGGTCATCTTGCCTTGTCCGGAGACCCAGATGCCAGCCGAACTATTGGCGGCCTGCGCCAGGGGGGCGCCGCTATACGATGGCGCTCCCGCGACCGAAACCGCGGCTACCGCGGGCGGGGCCAGCGCGCCTCTTGGGTATATAGGCGCTTCAGTGATCGGCGCGGGCGCCGGCAGGTTCTGCACCGGCGTGTTGGGCGATGCGGAGGCCGGACCTGGCTCCTCGACGGCCAATGCCGGCGCGCCGGCGGTGAGCCCTGGGGCGAGGGGGAGCGAACTCACCGCGGGCGCCGGTGCTGATGGCGCCACCGCAGGAACGGGCGCTGAGGCGGCGTTGGTCCCTGCCGACGACGCCTGGGTCTGAGGGACAACCGTATCTGTCGTGGCTGCCTTTCCGTTGTTGCTGCATGCCACCGCTGCCAGCGCGAACGCTGACAGACCGACGACAACTATCAATCCCTTCAACTTATTCACTTCTTTTCCTCCTTCGGTTGTTCTCTTAGTTATTGGCCTTGTTATGGTCCCCGATGGGCCCGAATTGTTGGCCTTCATAAAT
>JASMDM010000104.1 GCA_030752795.1 SAR202 cluster bacterium
CCGAACGATACAACGACGACGATTGTACAATCATCAACTCAGAGAGCTCGCGATATCAGCTCAAAGTCTCTATTAACAATCTGTCCCATTTCTGCTGACAGCCAACGGTAAGTCCCGTGTGTTCGTCATGTGCAACGGCGACTATCACCATTATGCCTCGAATGGCTCCCTGCGTCACGCCCGGTTCCGTCTCAGCTCAACCCCCTAGCTAAAGTGCGGCATCACCTCGTCGACGAAGAGCTTCATGTCGTCGAGCTCTTGGAAGCGCGGGAAGGTGGCGACCGAGAAGTCGAAGCCCATTTCGACTAGTTGCATGAGCTGTTCCGTGACCGACGACGGGTCGCCGGCGATGGGGGGTTGATCGCTTTGCATGCGATCGCCGGCGAGCTCGAGGGCTTTGGCATGAGTGCGATGGATGTAGAAGCGCGGGGCGAGCGTTTTGCGGATATCGTTGTAGTCGCGGCCGATGTCGTCGCAGTGAGCTCGGAGGGCGTCGAGCTTGCGTTGCAACACGTCGACGGGGCGCATGACGTCGTTCCACCAGTCGGCGTGGTCAGCGACGACTCGGAGGGTCTTGCGCTCGCCGCCACCGCCCAGCATCAGGATCGGATGCGGGTCCGGACGCGGCTCGCAGTGGACGTTTTCGATCTTGTAGTATTTGCCGTCGAAGTTGGCGGGGGCGTCGGTCCACATGGCTTTCATGACACGGGCGCCCTCGTCGAACTGCGCGACGCGCGTTCCGGCGGACGGGTAGTCGAAGCCGTACGAGCGGTACTCGGGCTCATACCAGCCGGCGCCGTAGCCAAGGATGAGCCTGCCGTAGCTGAGCTCCTGGAAGCTTGCGGCCATCTTCGCCATGAGCGACGGACTTCGGAATGAGTTGCTCATGACGACGGTCCCCAGCATTGGACCCGGGTATCGCGCGGCCATCCACGTGAGCAGCGTCCAGCACTCAACGCGGAACTCGGTCGCGTAGTTGAGATGGTCCGACGTCCAGAGCGAGCCGAACGATTGCGACGCGACATCCAACGCGCGGTGCAGGTCGGTGAGGTACTCACGGGGCCGGATCGTCTCGTATCCGCGCTCGCCCGACGGCGGGTTGTATCCGAATTCCATCTTAGGTTTGTGTGCCATTATTTCGTATTCCTCGCAATTGGATCTTGGGCAATGTTGGTTGGTGAGTGCGATCTGGTTCGTTTAGGCGTCAGCAGCGTCGGAGCCTGCTGGTTTGGCGGCGATGTTGTGTGTACGTCGGGTCGCTCGACAGGCTTGCAAGTAACGGCCCACCTTTCAAGCATGATTTGGGTGGCATGACGTTGCCCAGGGCGAGCGGACAGTGAGCGGGACTTGTGTGTGTGACGACCCTTCGACGGGCTCAGGGTGAGCGGTTTTGTGGGTGGGACTTCGCCTACATCCGTTCGTGGTGAGCTTGTCGAACCACCTTGACCGGACAAGTTTCGCTGGCGGGTCCAGTACCCTTGATCAACGCTTGCTTCCAAGTAACGGCTCACCTTTCAGGCACGATTCAGATGGCATCACATCACCGTTACAGCCTAATGCGTTGCCCGTTGTGCGGACATTACGTCACTCAGACGAACGGGGTAGGTGGCCTGGGGCAGTCGATAACCGATCGAGACAGGCGGCGTGGGTTGCCTGTCGCATGTGACACGGGCCGCCGACCGGGCCGCGTACAAAGCGTGAGTCGCGATCAACCCTGCCCATCTTGCTCAAACGCTAGCTTGCGCAAAGTGTCCTCGATGCCGGTGAGGCGGGCGTTCAAGTCTTGGTTTGGGTCTGCAGATGAAGTCTGCCCGTTCGCGATCGCGCCCCCGCCCAGATCGGCGTTCTCGACGATTCGCCTGGGTCGAGGGTCAACGACCATTCGGGCGATGTCAGGACGCGCGTAGTGGCCGACGGAGTCCATGCGGAGTTTGCGGCGAGCGATGGCTTGCATGTCCAGATCGGCGACGACCATGCCCTCGCCGTGCGTGACAGGGTCGGCGAGGTGGCGGCCGTCCGGGCCCACGATGGCCGTGAACGACGAGTCGGGCGATAGCCGTTCGCGCAGGTCTGGGTCGGGGCAAAGCTCGGCGAGCTGGTCTGCGTCAAGCCAGCCGGTTGCGTTGACGACGAAGCATCCGGACTCTATCGCATGGTGCCGGATCGTCACGTCGACTTCGTCGGCGAATCCTTCTCGACCGACGTATCCGGGGAAGTGCGAACAATGAATCTCTTCTCGCTGTGTCATGAGCGCGTACCGGCTCAGGGGCATGTAGTGCTCCCAGCAGATAAGCGGGCCCACGCGACCCACAGCCGTGTCGACGACTTTAAGGTCGGACCCGTCGCCCCATCCCCAGATCATTCGCTCGTGATAGGTGGGCATCACTTTGCGGCGCTTCAGGATTAGCGATCCGTCGGCGTCGAAGATGACCTGCGTGTTGTACAGGCTGCCGCCGTCGCGTTCGTTGATGCCCAAGACGACGACCATTCCGGCGGCAGCGGCAGCAGCTCCGACAGCGTGGATCACGGGACCTGGCACTTCAACGGACTGCTCGTAGAGACGCAGGTGCTGGTCGCCGATCGTGGCTGGCACCTGCCAGTTGGCGAAGTAAGGGTAGTTGGGGATGAAGGTCTCAGGGAAGACCAGAAGGTCAACTCCCTGACGCTGGGCGTCCGAAATGGCGTCGAGGACCTTTTGCGTGCTTCCGTCACGGTCGAACAGAACCGGGGTTAGCTGGACAGCGGCGGCGCGAACCGTACGTCGGGTGTCCATCAAGCGCTCCTTTGTCTTGCTGGGTTGATCGAATGGCGCTCATGATAGCACGACCGCGATTCGAGAGGCGGCGAACGAGACGGCGGTCCAGCGGCTTGGAACGCGCCTCGGGCGTGGTGTCGGAAAAGCAAACGACGCCGCCGATCATGCCGGGGCGTCGTTGTCAGGCCGTGTGTGGCGGTCGTTGTCCGCAGCCTCCGAGCGACTGAAATCGTTCAGCCGTAACGTGACTGTTGCCGGACGAATTCGTCGGACCCGAACAGTCCGAGCACTCTAGGCGGTAATCCCTTCCGATGCGAGCGCTGCTTCCAGTTTGGACGGGCTGTAACCGACCACCTTTTCATCGCCGATGATGGTGACGGGAGTGGTTCGGTAGCCCATCGTGACCAGGCTCTTGAGCGCGTCTCTATCGAGCGAGACGTTCAGTTCGGTGAAGGGGATGTCTTTGCGTGAAAGGTACACTTTCACCATATGGCAGGGCCCTCAACCGTTTGATGTGTAGACTTGTATCTCTTTGTCCAAGGGTGTTCGTCCTCAATCCTTTTGATCTGGCCGTGTCGAGTTCGACCATTCGTCAGTTAGATGCATTCTATCGGTCGATAGGTTAACACGGTCTGCATGGTACGACAATGCTGTATTTGAGACACTCGATACATTCTTTGGGAATCGCCAATCGGTTGGACTGCAAGGATTGCGTCAGTCTGGTTTGCTGTCCTCTTCCGATCGCCTCTGAACGTTGAACTCTCGTTTTCCGCCGGTGTCCTCGAACAGCTCATGGCCGAGCGGCACCGCTTCGTCGATGGTCTGATCGAAATCTTCACCGGATTCGTGTGAGCGAAGAAACTCTTCGCTTACGAAAAACAGTCAAAGGCAAAATCCATCGCGTTTGATGTCCTCGTGATGCCGCTCACAGGGGCAAATCTTCTTGCGGTCCTCAACGAGATCGCCAGACGGCGGCATTCAAGGACAGTACCGGTAGCCGAGGTTCTTTTCGTTGTCGGCGAGACCTTTCTGGACCTCGGCCACAACCTCTGGCTCGGGGAAGAATTCGTACGGACCGCGATGGACGTAGCGCTCGGAGAAGCGGACTGCTCTTTCGAGGGCCTCTTCCGGCGTCATATCGCGTTTAGCCATTCAGCGCCTCTTCGCACCCAGCGCGACCGTCAATTAATCCGCGGTCGGGCCCATCCTCATCATCATATGCTCTTCGCAGGTCTTCGCCTGAAACGACACTGCCGGGTTCACGAGCTCACGAACTACCGTAGGCATCACGGCTGCCATATCCTCAGCCGTCTTGTCGATGGACACTTCCACGCCGAACAAAAACGATGCGCCGCATTGGCAACTAACGGAGAAATGGACATCATGTGTCTCAGCATCGGTAGAGGCTCCAGGCGACAACCCGGTTACGCTCGTGATTCCGATGTCGTTGGGAAGCGCTTCGGCGATGAGTGCTTGAACTTCGATGTCTGTAAGCGTTTGACTGGATCCTTGCACTTAGTGTCGCATTCTGCTTTGCAGGATCAGCTTGCGGGCGTTTGCGCCGCGGCTCGTCCTGTTTGAAATGGTGGGCGGTACTGGATTTGAACCGGTGACCTCTGCGATGTCAACGCAGACCGGGGCTCAACAGCTAGATTCCTACCTATCCCACATGGGATTGCGTGGTCTTAGTAAACACTATGCTAACAGGGTCAGCGAATTCCTGACAAGGTACATTAGGTATGCTTCCCAAGTAAGCCCAGAGTCTGCAATTTCGTTCCTTAAGACCTTCTTAAACCGAAAGCCCAATACCAGAGCACGTTACTCCACTTACCTCAAAGGGTTCCTGAGCTATCTGGGGATGACCCTAGACCTAAAGGTCAAGGTTCCCAGACAGCTTCCTACATTTGTTGCATACGATGACATAGTAAAGCTGAGAGAGAGCCTAGGGGCGAAGCATACACATA
>JASMDM010000105.1 GCA_030752795.1 SAR202 cluster bacterium
TACTCGTACTCAAACGGGTTGAAATTCGGCCCGACCGACTCCCAGGTCCAGCTTGTCGCCGAGGTCAAGGGAAACGTGTTCCCTGACCTCGAGAACGGAATCCCGACCGTCGGCAGCCGTCTTGGCATCGATTTGACGCCCGTGGACCTGTCCGACTTCGAGACCTTCATGTGGATGAGGGCGCTTGTCTGGCCGGACCATTCGGAACGCATGGCTCGATTCAACGGAGCCGCCTCGATTGCGCTGGCGGACCCGCCGGAACTGGTCGCCGGCGACGCGCTTGACCTGTTGCCGGGAATCCTCGACACTATCTCGTACGAATCGGCTCGCTGCGTTTTGAGTTGTCACGTGTTGAATCAGCTTCCGCCTGAGGGGCGCGACCGGTTCCACTGGATACTCTCGGAGTCGTCTCAAGACCGGCCCGTGTACTCGGTAACGGCCGAGGCGGGGAAGATAACGGTCAACGTGCACGACCGGGGCGTCGTGACTTCGGTAGCCCAAGCCGATGCCGATCCCCACGGCTGGTGGGTTGAGTGGCACGAAATCTACAACTCGTAGTGCTGCCGTCGTCCGCAAATGGGGACAAGGGGCACCTGAAAGCTGATCGTTGACGGCTATTCGCCGAAAGCTAATCGAGGCAACACTATGGCAATGTCGAACCTGGTTGAGATCACAGTCAACGTAAACGGCGAAGACCGGCGGGTCGAGGTCGATCACCGCTGGACCTTGCTTCGCGTACTCAGGGATTCGCTGGGACTCACGGGCGCGAAGCGGGGCTGCGATCGCGGGGAGTGCGGTGCGTGCACGGTTCTGCTCGACGGCAATCCCGTGTACGCATGCTCGATGCTGGCGCTTCAAGTCGGCGCGCGGGCAGTGCGCACGATCGAAAGCCTCGGGGTCGTAGGCGACCTGAACCCGCTCCAAACCGCGTTCCTGGCCGAAGACGGCGGGCAGTGCGGCTACTGCACGCCCGGCTTCGTGATGAGCGCGACGGCGCTGCTCAAAGCCAACGTCAATCCTTCCGAAGACGAAATCAAAGAGGCGCTGGTCGGCAACCTGTGTCGGTGCAACGCGTACGGTCGAATCATCGAATCGGTGAAGCGGGCTGCGAGCGACAGATAGGGCCGGCGTAGGCGCCAAGCGAGCGGAGGGCTCGGCGCAAACACCGAGGCCACCGAAAATACGGTGCTCTGGAATGGAGATGTCAAACAAAACAAGTTGTGCCGAACGGTCGTTGTCGTTCTGAGCCCGCAGGTGAAGAATCTGGTCGCTTTGCACACGGCATCGCGTGTAGACCCCCAGAGGCTCCATTATCCGCGGAAGGCTCAGCATGCGATCCAATTGGGGACCTATTTATCTGGTTGATGGCCATCAACGCCAAGCCGGCCGCCGAATCTTACATAACCCCGAGATGAGTTCTTTCTCATGACGCAATTCGCGACGATCGGGAAATCCGAACCCAGGCGAGACCTGCCCGCCAAACTGACCGGCGAGGCGCAATTCACGGCAGACGTTACGCTGCCCAGAATGCTGGCCGGCAAAGTGCTCCGAAGCTCTCACGCCCGAGCACGCGTACTGTCGATCAACGTTGACGCGGCCAAAGATTTGCCCGGCGTCCGTGCGGTGATCACACCGTTCGATGCACCGAAAGGCTACATCGCCCCTGATGTCGCGATACTCGACGCCGAGGTCCGCTTCGTAGGCGATGAGGTGGCCGCGGTGGCCGCGGACGACGCGGACATTGCCGAGCACGCGATTAGCTTGATTCGCGTCGAGTACGAGCCGCTGCCCTTCGTGACCGATCCACGCGAGGCGATCGCGGCCGGCGCGCCCAGCATCCACCCAGACGGCAACCTCGTCGGCGGTCAGCCATTGACGCTGACCCGAGGAGACGTCGAAAAAGGATTCGCAAGAGCGGATATCATCGTGGAGGATACCTTCACGACCGCCGCTCACTCGCCAGCAGCGCTCGAACCCAGGGCCGTAAGCGCGGCATGGGACGATGACCGACTGACGATCTGGAAGGCCAGTCGTGGGACCCACGTCGATCAACGGACGTTGTCCACGGCGTTGAACATTCCGAGGGACTCAGTTCGAGTCGTCGGGCTGAATATGGGCGCCGGCTTCGGGAGCAAGGACGAATCCCGACTCAGCGCGATCACCGCCGTCCTCGCTCAGCGCTCTGGGCGGCCGGTCAAGATCGAGTTGACGCGCTCCGAGGAATTCGTTGCGGGACGCCACCGGCACTCGACCATCACGACAATCCGCATGGGCGTGATCAGCGACGGCGAAGTGACAGCCGTCCACGCCACCACGATCATGGACACGGGAGCGTACCTGTCCTCCGGTCCCGGCGTGATCCGTCGAGCCGGGCAAGGCGCGCTTTATTTGTACCGTTGCGCGGATGTCCGCTATGACGGCTACCTTACGTACACGAACACGCCCGCCGCCGGTTCGTACCGCGCACTGGGGGCGCCGCAAGGCCACTTCGCGCTTGAGATGCTTGCCGACAAGGCTGCGGCGGCCGTGGGCATGGACCCGTTGGCGTTTCGATTGAAGAACCACGTCGGACTGGAAGGACAACCCGGACGGCGAATGACGCCGGCAGATCAGATCATGGACAGCCAGCCCGTTGAAGGCGGCGTGCCTTTCTCCAGCAACGGCCTCCGGGAGTGCCTCGAGCGTGGCGCCGCAGCCTTCGGGTGGGGCGATAGGAGCGATTCCGAGCAGCCCGGTCGTGCCAAACGAGGCGTCGGAATGTCCATGTTTGTCTATCGTGGCGGACCCGGCGGCCAGTCTTCGGTGCGGATGAAACTGGCTTCCGACGGTGCCATTCACCTGATCTCGGGACTGATGGACGTCGGCGAGGGCGCGATAACGGTGATCAGCCAGATCGCGGCTGAGGAACTCGGCGTCGGCATGAAGCAAATTCAGACGACGTTCGGCGACACCGAGCAGACACCGGAGGCGCCGATCACGGCGGGCTCCACTGCGACGTTCTCTAGCGGAACGGCAGCACGGGACGCCGCCGGCCAGCTACGCGAACTAATCCTGAACGAAGCGGCGTCCCTGTTGGACGTCGGGCCGAACGAGTTGGCGATTGACGGCGACGGCGTTGTAGTGTCGTCAGACCCGGAACGACGGATGACGCTGAGTCGTATCGCGGACGCCGTCGGCGAGATCGAGGTTGAAGCGTCGGTCACGCCTGGCAGCGCCGAGTACATCGTGAACTCGTTCGGAGCTCACTTCGCCGAAGTCGAAGTCGACACGGTGACCGGGCAAGTTCGCGTGATTCGATACGTGGCCGCGCAAGACTCCGGGCGCATCTTGAATCCAAGCATGGCCGTGAATCAGGTCGAGGGCGCCGTGTCCCAGATGCTGGGATTTACGCTTTCCGAGGAGATGGTCACCGACTCCCGGAACGGAGTCACGTTGAACGACACGTTCCTGACGCACAAGAGCCCGACCGTGATGGACTATCCGGATTTCGAGGTGGTGTTCGCGGACGTAGTGGACCCGGTCGGACCGTACGGCGCGAAAGGACTGGGTGAACCACCGAGTGTCGGTGTTGCCCCGGCGGTCGCCAACGCAATCTTCGACGCGACAGGACTGCAGGTTCGCGATCTGCCGATCACGCCCGATCGAATACTAGGCTTGCTCGATGCCAGTGAAAGGGGCGAAGGCCAATGAGACCGTTCACGCTCGAACAACCGACGTCGCCCGCGGATGCGAGCCAGCTCCACGCCGAACAGTTCCCCAGGGCGCGATACATCGCCGGGGGAACCGACCTGCTCGCCCAGGTCAAAGAAGGCACGTTACGGGCCCAGACGCTCGTCAGCCTGGCCAATCTGCCGGAGATGTCCGGCATCGAATCGAACGACGACGGGCTCGACATCGGGGCGCTTGTGACGCTGACCGAGCTAGCCGAGAGCGCCGCCGTCCGGCAGGTCTGCGACGTGTTGGCGAAAGCGGCTCTGTCGGTAGCCTCGCCCCAAATACGGAACGTAGGCACGATCGGCGGCAATCTATGCCAGCGACCACGTTGCTGGTATTTCCGAAGCCATCTGTACTACTGTCGCAAGAAGGGCGGCGAGACATGCTACGCGTTCGGTGAGCAGAACAAGTACCACGCCATCCTCGCTGGCGGACCTTGCCACATCGTCCATCCATCGGACCTAGCGGTGGTGCTGATATCGCTCGGTGCAGGCGTGGTCGTCAGGAACGAGTCGGACAGCCGGGAAATGCCTCTCGAGGACATGTTCGTGCTTCCGTCCGTTGACGTGATGGCCGAAACCGTTCTAAGGCCCGGTGAATGGGTCTCGCGCATCAAAGTTCCCAAACCGGCAGGCGGCGCAAAAAGCGTCTACTTAAAGGCGCAGGAACGCCAAGCGCTGGACTTCCCGCTGGCCAGCGTCGCCGCCTCGATCCAGGTTAGGGACGCCGTCGTCGCCGGAGCTCGTGTGACGCTAGGCAGCGTTGCGCCGGTCCCGTTCCGAGTCTCGCATGTCGACGAAGCGCTGATCGGTCAACGTGTCGGAGACATAGACCCGGACGCGATCGGATCGCTGGCGGTCCGAGACGCCGTGCCACTGAGCGACAACGGCTACAAGGTTCGGCTGACCGCATCGCTCGTTTCGAGGGCGATTTCCGATCTGCTGTCTGACGACCGCTAACTCAAACCGTTAATCTGTCGATGCGTACGGCATCACGAGGACGGTTGCGACTCGCTGATCGATTTGCGCTCTCGGGAGCCCGAAAGGATCTTCCCATTCAACTGTTCGATCACCTGGACGAAGTCGCGGGCATCGTTCGCACCCCTCGATTGGGGCTGATCGTCGACTTTGACGGTACGATATCCGAGCTCAATCCAATTCCCGACGCTGCGATCATCGACCTTCGATGCGCCGACGCGTTGAGGTCTCTCGTGCCAAAAACCGCTTTGGTCGCCGTGCTCTCCGGCCGGGCAGTCCGAGACGTCGCCTCCCACGCCGGCCTTGACGACGTTTGGTATGTGGGCAATCATGGCGCAGAGTACATCCGCGACGGCGTCTACGAGGCTGGCCCCGGAGCCGATGCTGCCCGCGAGAGCCTCGAATCGGTCGTGGGGCACGTCGGGAGCGTCGCCGATGACCCTGCGTTCATCTGGGAAGACAAGCAGTTCAGTGTTTCGGTTCACTATCGACGGGCCGAAAATCCGGATTCGGCTCGCAGGATGCTGCAAGCCGGTCTCGACTCTGTACCGAATCTTGATGGGCTTGATGTGTTCTGGGGCAACCGGATCCTCGAGATTCGAGGCCGAACCGGTCTGAACAAAGGGCATGCCGTTCGCCAGATTGTGGCCGAACGTTCGCTCAGCGCCGTGGTGTTCATCGGCGACGACACGACCGACATCGACGGAATCCGCGCAGCGATCGAAATGCGCGACGCCGGCGAGCTCAAGGCCGTTGGCATCGCGGTCGCACGCCCGGAGTCGCCGGACGCATTAATCGAGCTCGCGGACTACACGGTCAGCAGCGTCGCTGACGTAGCACGATTTCTCGGATGGCTCACGACGGCGATCTGAGCGCCACGCACCGTCCCGCCCGCAAATCGACCAAGCGGCTAGCTGGTCGTTCGAGAGTTTGTTATTGGGCTTGCACCGTGACCGTTGCCGTCATGAACGGATGGACAGTGCAAAAGTACGCGAACTTTCCAGGCTTATCGAACGTGAATTCGAAACTTTGATTTGTGTTCAATATTCCGCTTTCCCACTCTCCCGATGCGACCGGCGATTCATCAACGGTAGCCGTGTGTGGCGCGCCGTCCGCATTCTGCCACCTGACTGTGTCGCCAACGGATATGTTCAGGTTCTCCAGAGTGAAATCGACGATCGGAGACACGATGGTCTGAGCAACCGGCGCCGATGTTGCGGTCGGGGCTATCGGCGCAGGGGTTGGCGGAACGGGTATCGGCGCTGCCGGAGCGGGTGTCGCGGTCGGCATTGGAGTCGGCGTGTCCGCGGGCGATCCCTGCTCCGCGACGGTAACGGTCGCGATCATGAAAGGATGCACGGTGCAGAGATACGCGAACGTGCCGGCCTCATCAAACGTGAACGAGAAGCTCTGTCCCCTGTTGAAGATGCCGCTGTCCCATTCGCCGGATGCCGTGGGCGACACACCGGACGTAGACGTGTGAGGCGCGGTGTCCTAGTTGGTCCGCACGACGGTCGTCCCGATGCCGACAGTCAGGTTCTCCAGCGTGAAATCGACGATGTCCGAACTGACAACCTGTCCGACTGGCTCCGGTGTGCTGGTTGGCTCGGGCATCGGCGTGGGCGGCATCGGCATCGCGACAGGCGCGGGAAGTGTTGGCGCTGGCTCCGCTTCGTTGACGACGGTCACCGTCGCGATCATGAACGGATGGACCGAGCAAAAGTACGGAAACGATCCAACTTCCTCGAAAGTGAACGAGAAGCTCTGGTCCTGATCCAGAATCCCGCTGTCCCAATCGCCGGACGCTGTCGGCGAATCTCCTGAGGTCGATGTGTGCGGCGCGGCGTCGAGGTTTCGCCATGTCACAGTCGTGCCGGTCGTGATCGTCAGGTCCTCGAGAGTGAAATCGACGATGTCTGAACTCAAAGCATCGTCGGGCGGACTCACGGGCGCCGCGAGCACAGGAATCGATGTGGCAGCCGGCAAGCTCGCTGCCGCTGGTGTTGCGGTCATCGCGGGTGCTGGCGCCGTCGTCGGTTCGGGTATGGCGGTGGCCGTTGGCGATTGCGGGGCTGCCGCGATCACGGGTCCGTCGGTGACCGTGACTGTCGCTACCATGTCCGGATGGACCGTGCAGAAATACGAATAGGCGCCGGATTGGTCGAACGTGAACTGGAATACGCCGCCTTTTTGCAACAGCGGGCTGCCCCACTCTCCGGATGGTCTTGGGGAGTTCCCCGCAGTAGCCGTGTGCGGGGCGGTGTCACGGTTCTCCCAAACAACGGTCGTACCCACGGAGACGGCCAGATTCTCAAGCGTGAAATTGATGATTTCCGTTTCCAACGTATCGCCTGCTTGCGCTGCCGATACGACAGTCGTCGCCTGCGCTACAGGCTCAGACGTTGGCGCAGGCGCAGGGCTCGGAGTTGGAGTGACGGACGAATTGCTCGCGGGAGCGGCAGCCGCAGTTGAGGCAACGATGGGCGTGACCGTCGGTTGAGCCACTGGAACCGCAGTTGGGGCTCCAGCGGGCGCGGCCGTCGCCGCTGGCGTGACCGTCTGCCCGTACGCCAAACCGGATATTGCGACGATCCCAGTGAGCGCGATTGTCCTGAGCCCTGGGCGCACATTCATAACATCCCCCACCGAGACGATTCGCAAACTTAGATGTACGTGTACACATTCGGGTTCTATTGTTTGAGTTCGGTTCGAGACTCGCGCCGATTTCGCGTATCTCCAACCCAAACGGACGCACGGGGATTGCGGCGAACCTCACAGATAAAGGTACGATCCGGCACGTAAAACAGATGCAAATCCCGATGCCGTACCCTTTACGCCGCGGTTGTCACTGACGTTCGACAACACGTCGCGTGACACTCGTAATTGAGCGCTGATGGCTCACGCAAATCCGAGATGATTGGGGTTGAGACCGCCGCCTCGAACACGGGGCCGGGGAGCCGCTTCCGGGTGCTTGACATTCGGACTCGGTTGGGCGACGATTTCGGTGGTGGATGCTGAGGGGGTCTCCGTGCCGTTCGGGTTTCCGCGTGCGAACTGCAAACAGATGTCGGGCCAGTCGATAGGGAGAACGCCATAGCACAGACGCCCAAAGTGAAGTCTCTTTTTAAGGGTGCGTCTTCGCGGTATCTCAGCGCGTTGGCCTATCGAGACTATCGGACACTTTGGGTGGCGAGCCTATCCGCTGGGGCCGCCTCATGGGCTCTGATCGTCGCGCGCGGCTGGCTCGTTTTCGACTTGTCGGATTCATCGCTCTGGGTGGGCGTGGTCACGTTCGTTGCTATGATCCCTCGCGTATTGGTCACGCCGTTTTCGGGTTATCTGGCCGATCGCTTCGACCGGCGCAAAGTTCTCGCCACCATGTTCGGATTGAACCTGGCCCACAACCTCGTTCTCGCCGTGATCGTAATGATGGGATCCGTGACGATCTGGCAACTCGTGGTGCTCTCGTTCGTGAACGGCTCCATACGGGCCGCCCAATTGCCAGCGGGCTCGGCTCTGATCCCCAACTTGGTTCCGAAAAACCTGCTTTTGAACGCCATCGCCCTGAACCAAGCCACGATGAACGGGTCGCGGTTGTTGGGCCCATTGGCAATCGCCCCGCTGCTGGCGACCACCAGTGTCGGAGGCGCATTCTTGTTGTGCTCGGGATTTTATGCTGTCAGTCTGGTGCAGGCGCTCCGTGTACGCACGTCGTCGACCGGCGAAATCGACCCAAACCGAAGCTTCGTAAGCAACATGTTCGAGGGGTTGGTCTACGTCTATCACCGGCCTGTACTCCGGGCCGTTGTCGTCATGGCGCTGTTCCATTGCGGGCTGACGATGTCGTTCGAGTCGCTGTTGCCGGTCCTGTCGACACAACGTTTGAATGCAGAGGGGGCGGGGTTCAGCTACTTGATGATGGCCGTCGGCGCGGGCGCACTGGTGGCGGTGACCGGGATGGCCGGGGTGACCAGCGAGTCGATAAAAGGCAAACTCTTCCTGAACCTTGGCGTCCTCAGCGGGTTGACGCCCGCGATCCTGGCGATATCCGGCAGCATGCCGATGGCGCTCTTTGCCGCGATGGCGATGGGCGCTAGCCAGGCAGGGTTCATGACGATCACGCACACGATGATTCAGTCGGTAACAGCCGACCGTGTCCGCGGCCGGGTCGGTGCGGTCTATTCCGTGCACATCGGCGGCATGATGGCGTCTGCAAACCTAGTCAACGGAGGAATGGCCGACTACGTAAACGCGGCCACGCTATTGCTGATCGGTGGCGCGGGCTTTGTCGTCGTCATGTTCGCGAGCTGGCAAGGCATTACCCTCCGCAGAATCTACACGAGAGGGCTCCAACCCGCGACCGTCGCGGAGTAACGATTGGCGAATCTCCCGCCAAGTCAAAACCGCATGCTTTCACGAAGTTTCATCCACCTTCCAAGCATAGGCGCTGTCACCGAACGCGAGCTCTGGTCCGCGGGCGTCAATACTTGGGACGATTTCCTCGAGGCCGACGAGCTCCCTGCACGTGTTGAGAATCGGCGCGATTACCTGCGCACGCTTATCGGACGGTCGCGCGACCGCCTAGCCGAACTGGACGCATCGTATTTCGCCGCCACGCTGCCGAACTCGGAGATGTGGCGGCTGTACCCCGAGTTCAGAGACCGCGCGGCGTTCCTCGACATCGAGACCACCGGTCTGTCGCCGGAGTTCGCGGACATCACGCTGGTTGGTGTGCTCGACGCCAGCGGCTATCAGGCGTTCGTCGCCGACGAGAACCTGGACGAGCTCAGGGGCGCGATGGAGGAGTACGACCTCGTCGTGACGTTCAACGGCGCGTCGTTCGATCTCCCGTTTATCGAACATAAAATGGGCCGGATGTTCAGCGGTCTGGCGCACATCGACCTGATGCATCCGCTTCGCCGTCTCGGAGAGCGGGGAGGTCTGAAGAAGATCGAACAGCGCCTTAAGGTCGGTCGGCCCTCCGAACTGTCGACCTTGGACGGGTACGACGCTGTTCTGCTGTGGCGAATGTGGCTCAACGGCGATCAAGGCGCGAAAGACACCCTCATCCGCTACAACGCCGAAGACGTCGCGTCGCTTCCTCGCCTGGCGGAGATAACCTACACGCGCCTGACGCAAAAGACGGTTTCGAAACGGCTTCAAATCGAGCCCTGGAACTTGCCCGAAATCGAATTGCCGTTCGACCTGGGCGTGATCGAGAGACTCAGCGACCGAAAACGCAACTCGATCGGTCGACACGGGCTGGCCTAACGCCGACAACCGATCGAGTTGTGATCGGTTGCCCGCAGGAATCGTTCTTGCACGCCCTTCGACCTTCTTCCGCCTTCTGATACTCATGGCGAATGCAGGCGTCCGCGACATCGCGCTAGGTGCTTGCCGCCACCCCAAATCCGGTGCTCGCTACGAGTGACGGTACTCCGCTTGTCCCTACAATCATTCGTGGGTGGCCCGCAGTCGGCTCGCGGAAGCAGGATCCGTCGACCGTTGGCGGGCTTCGACGCGTAAGTTGGCAACCGTCTCTTCCACGGTGCGATAGCGAGGACACAAACTCCATGGCATTTCCAAAGCTGGTGCAAAGCGACGACATCGACGACAATCCTCAGATGGCTCAAGACAGGTTCCAAGAACTTCTGGGCAGCCTTGAAGGCAACATCTCCGAGATCGTCGTTCTGTCGCAAGAGCGCCTTCGATTCATGTTGTTGGCCCTGGTCTGCCTGGGGTATATTCTGCTTGAAGACACGCCCGGCGTCGGCAAGACTTTGCTCGCCAAGACGCTAGCCCAGTCGATCGACGGCGATTTCGCCCGCGTGCAGCGCACGCCGGACCTTCTGCCCAGCGACATCACGGGCACATCGGTCTTCAACATGCAAGACAGCAAATTCGAATTCAAACCCGGTCCGGTTTTCGCGAACGTCCTGTTGGCTGACGAAGTCAACCGCACGGGACCCCGGACACAATCTGCGTTGCTGGAGGCGATGGCCGAATACCAGGTCAGCGCCGATGGGCGGATGTACAAATTGCCAGTCCCGTTCATGGTAATGGCGACGCAAAACTCGACGGAGAGTCACGGCGTGTTCCCGCTCCCTGACTCGCAACGAGATCGCTTCCTGGTGCGCATGAGTCTCGGGTTGCCGACGCTCGAACAAGAGGTCGAGATTCTGGCTAGAACCGGACGCGGACTCCCGACGCCACGCCCGGTCGTGTCCACAGTCGACGTCATCGAAATGCAAGAGCACGTCGCGACGGTGGACATCGCCGATCCGGTTCGCCAGTATATGGTTCGATTGGCGCGAGCCACCAGGGAGTACACGTACTTCTCTCGCGGCGTCAGCCCGCGGGGAAGCGTGCTGCTCCAGAGGGCGTGCCAGGGTTGGGCGGCGATGGACGGTCGAACCTACGTGGTTCCCGAGGATGTCAAAGCCGTGGCGCCGATGGTCCTGCCGCATCGAGTAACGATCCGTGGCGCAAACCAGACCGATGCCGCCGAGATGGTGCAAGAGATACTCGATTCAGTCGAGGTCCCGCTCTAGATGCGAGCACCTGGCATCCAACTTGGTCTACGTCGACGATCGCTGCGAATGATTGCAAGCCACTCAAGGAATCACAGGTGAACTGCGTTGCCAACCGGTAAGGGAATAGGGCTGATCCTGGCCGCGGTGATCGTCTTCATCCTGGTCAACGTCACGAGGGTACAATCCGCGTTCTAAGATTATTGAAGGTGGTAGTTGGACTAGAACTAATCTTCCATTAAGGTTCCCCTAATCGGCAACCCCAACTACGTGACTCTCTTCAATGCAGGGACGCCCAACTCCCCTTCCATAGTGTCGAACCACTCGAGAACTTCTTTGTGGAGAGGAACGCCGTTGGCCCTCCTGTCTTGCTCGTCTTCGTACTCAGCTAGACCTGGATAAAGCACTCGGTCGTGGCCGCGCGCGGGTTTTGTCTCGCGAAGCATCCTGAGCATCCGGTCCATCTTGTCTTTGAATTGGTCAACATCGGTGAATGCCGCGATGTCGTATGCCGCGAAATAGTGCTTGTAGCCGCTCTTGAGATTTTCGGTGTCGAACATGCCGGGAACAGAGCCGGAAAGGAATGCGCCGAGAACCTCGACAATCATCATAAACCCGTAACCTTTGTGCGAACCGTTCTCTCTGGTGCCGCCCGCGGGAAGGAGGCTGCCGTACCAGCCTTGGTCCGGTACGGGCGTCTCCTCCATGATAGGGACGCCGTCTGCGTCTGCTATCCAGCCAGGCAACAGGTCGGAACCGACTCTTCGCGCGAGGGAGAACTTGTTGCCTGCGATCTGCGACGTGGCCGCATCAAAAAGCAACGGCGCTTCATTGTTGGCGGGCGCAGCAATCGAAATGGGGTTGGTGCCGAATCTCGGCTCCACAGCAAAGGTTGGCAGCACGCCTGTTCCGGCGGCAGTGGCGCACATGCCCACCATATCCTGCTTCGCCGCGTGCATGGAGAAGTGTCCAACTGCTCCCAAATGACGGCCGTTGTTCATGGTGACGATGCCAACACCGACGGTTTTCGCCTTCTTTACTGCGATATCCATTGCTCGGCGCCCCAATATGATGCCCAATCCTCGATCTGCGTTGATGACGGCCGTGCCAGGCGTCTCGCGTTCGATACGCCAGTTGGGTCTTGGATTGACCTGGCCGCTCGTGTACTGGTCCACATAGGCGCGGAGCATATTGGACACCCCGTGGGTCTCGACCCCCCGCAGGTCGGTCATGGTCAGCACGTTAGCTGCTTCGTTGGCGTCATCGGACGACACGCCCATCTTTTCGAAGATGGCGACAACGACTTCCTGCAGCGATTCTACAGAGATTCGCTCAGAATCTTCGGGTTTTGGTTTAAATCGTTCTAGCATGCCTACTCTCTTTCTTTGTCAACGTCCAATTCGTTGGCTCCCATACTAAACCTTTTCCTTGGTTCTGGGGAGATGGGTTGGACGGAACTTTGGATATATAAGACTGATCAGAAAAACAAGCCGCAGTTCATGGGGCCTAAGGACGTATCCGACGCGGCCCGACGATCAGCAATTGCAGTTTCGGAAACGGCGATCGCATGGCGGCTGGTTGATCGTCTGAAGACCCTTAATGCCCCAACGCCGGAGGCAGCTGCCTACAACCACGCCTCTGACAGCCAGTACTGGAGAGCCTCGACGAAGTGGGCGACACCGAGGGTATCGGCGATGGGGCAGGCTACTTTCTGGATGCGGTGGTGTGTACGAGCGGACAAGTGCACCCGGAGCATCGCACTCTAATGAGCGACTGGGAAGACTTTTCATCTCGCAGTGATTGTATATTTCGTTCGGTCCCAACTCGACGCATGCGATGCCTGTGCCGTCGAATTTGGCGAGTTGGACCCCGCGCGGCCTGAATCCTGAGACAGACGGTGCGAGTGCGGTCCGTTTCTCGTAATCGACTCTGTGCAAATCGACGAAAATGTCGATCCCATCCAACGAACGTCCACGTCACCTAGATGATTGACATGGTCAAAGCCGAAACCCTGGTCTCGACGGACGACAATGGGTGGGCGGCGGAGTTTAAAGATCGCTATCTCCAACCAACGAACTCCACGGAGCAACGGTGTTTCGCGAGTATCCTTCGCATGGCAGATGGACGACCATCCGCCATACCACGAAAGATAACTGGCCAAGCGCAAAGGCGTGTTTGACATCGTTCGAAAGCATACATACAATCGCCAATATCATGTATGGCGCAATTTTCGGATACGGTCAGCGTGATATGGAAATGTCGGCCTGGTTGTGTCCATCCAAGGCTACCACCTAAGATAGGCTTAACAGAGAGGAGTAGAGATGGCACTTCCAAAGAGGTTAGAGTTCGGCATCTTCCTGGCGCCATTCCATGCGCCCTTCGACAACCCGACGTTGGCCTTACAACGAGACTTGGAGCTACTCGAGTGGCTCGATTATCTGGGCTACGACATGGCGTGGATTGGCGAGCACCATAGCTGCGGCTGGGAAACAATCTCCTCCCCAGAGATATTCATAGCGGCTGCCGCGGAGAGGACCAAGCGTATCCGGCTTGGAACAGGCGTGATCCCGCTGCCTTATCATCATCCCCTGTTGGTGGCCAACAGGATGGTCCTCCTGGACCACCTAACCAGGGGTCGGGTGGCGCTCGGAGTAGGGCCGGGCGCTCTCAACTCTGATGGGCACATGCTGGGCCTGGTCCACGAAAACGCGCGACCCCGTATGGAGGAGTCGCTGGACGTAATCATGCGCCTCCTCACTGAACAAGAGCCGTTCACCTATCGTTCAGACTGGTTTGAGCTGGTGGATGCGCATCTTCAACTCCGCCCTTACACACAGCCGCATTTCGAACTCATGGTGGCCTCCGCCCAGTCGCCGATAGGAATGAAGCTTGCAGGAAAGCACGGATTAACCCCCGTGTCCCTCACATTCGCCCGTTCTCCAGGTGGGTTCTATCACAACACTCTCAAGGACCTCTGGGAGATCGGGGTAGAGTCTGGCGCCCAACACGGTCATGAGATGAAGCGCGAGGACTGGGGCTTGGTTCAGCATGTATTCCTAGCCGACTCCAAGAAGGAGGCGATGTCCATAGCCCGTAAGAACTCGGGACTGCTGATGAGGGAGTATTTCGACAAAGTTGTGGGAAACCCGCCGATCGATGGCCCAGCCGATCAGATCATCGACAAGATGGTCGATGACGGCGTTTGGTGTATCGGCACTCCTGACGACCTCGCAGACTCCATTCACCGGCTCGATGAGGAGAGTGGTGGTTTCGGCAAGTTCATTTTTTTGGCCACCGAACTCGGAACCCATGAACAGATGAAATACAGCTACGAGCTGGCCGCCAGATACGTAATGCCCAAATTCCAAGGCAGCACCGCCAGCCTAAACATGTCCTTCGAGTTCTTCAAGGGCAAGAGAGACGCCTTGGCCGAAGAGAGGGAGACTGCGTTATCGAGTGCTGGCCAGGCCTACGAAGAAGAACGGGCCGCCTGGAGAAAATAGAGCGCTCTAGGTCCGACGAGTGTGCCAGAATGCGAAAGGGCGCACGCGGCAACGGCATTCTCGTCCTCTGTCTTCCCTTCCCACATTCTCTTACAGACTGCATGGCAGACTTCACAGAGAAGGATGCCGTAGAAAGTCTGATTGCTAACTGGTAGCCACGCCACTGGACCTGCGGACGCCTGGGTAGACGCTGTTTCTCGTGTCCGGTTAACCACACGCCTGGAGGCCAATCAACAGGTTAGGTGGGGGACGTAGCCGGACTGACATTGACTCCGCTCTTCCACTAACCCGGGCCACGCTGGCCTCAAGCCAGGCGAGATAGAGTTCAATTCGGAGTATCAACATGGATGAAGGATCAGTCGGTTTGATAGTGCTCTTCTTGACAGGTCTCGGAGTGAGCATTGTCTTCAGCCTTGTCATTAGGAAATTCTGGATCGCTGTGACGGTATCTGCAATCCTCGGATCAGCCTTGTTTCATTTGTTTGCATATCTTCATAATGGTCCAGAAGCCGTCATGTTTCTGCCCATCAGTCTTTCGATTGGTGCGGCTGTTATCACTGTTATCGCAGTGGCGGTTGGTCTTGTGATATGTAGAATTCGAAATAACTCCACACTTAGCCAGAGTCCTCTCGGCTAGATCACCCCAGAGAAAAAGTCATCTTGGATGGAACCTAACGGCTAGGAGTCCCTTGAAGAATTAGGTACAACGTGGGCGTAGAGATATATCTCGCACCCCTACCTCACAACGACCTCATAAGCTTTAACAGTACCCTGCTATTCGTCTGCTAGCCTAGTAGCCTTAACTGCTACCAACCTCGCTTAAGCACGATTCCCTCTTCTTATGGCCCCTCAGCTATGCTGTCCGCAGAGGCTGGCTCATGCGGGTAAGTAGTAGATAGCAGTTTCACCTCATTTACATAAGAAATAACGAAGTGGGAGGTACCCTCAAAAGGTGTGTAAATGAGAATGGCGGTGTAGCCTACCTCTGAAGTTCAATACCGGGCATGTGGGCCCGATGGACGAGGAGGACACCGCCATGAGCAATGAGACCATCGAAGACGTGTC
>JASMDM010000106.1 GCA_030752795.1 SAR202 cluster bacterium
AAGGGAAGTCCAGCCGTTTGCCCAGCATCATGCGGCGGAGTTCGCCGTACACGCCCTTGGCTCGCGCCTCGGTGAGCATGCCGTCCGACATGTCGATCGCCGCCGAGTCCGTGTAGCCGAGCCGGTGCAGCTCCTCGCCGACCAGTCCCGTGCCGGCGCCGGCGTCGAGGACCTTCGCGTCCTTCGGCACATACGCGGCGAACCGTTCTGCGGTTTCGCGAGGTCCGGCGTATCCGAGACCCTGGATCATGTCGCGATCGTATTCAGCGCCCCACTGATCGTACCTTTGCTGCAGATCGTCGTTGTCGCGTGCCTCGTACACCCACTGGACTCTGCTGTGCGGTTCCATTCGAGGTCTCCTATCCCTGTCGAGGTGATAAACGGTGTCTGAGATGTCCGAGAGAGTTGCTGTCACTCCAACACCTCGACACGGTGCGCCTCGATCCAATCCCAGTCCAGCTCGTACCCGATACCCGGAGCGGTGGGCGCCTCGATGACCTGGCGCTCGTTCAGGGCGATGTCTTCGACGAGGCCGAACTGGTGCGCCTCCGTCGGCCTCCAGTATTCGAAGTATGCGCAGTTGCTCACCGAGAAGATAACGTGGAGGTTGGCCGCGTTCAGCGTCGAATTGCCAGCCGTGCCGATCTCGCAGTTCATGCCGAACCCCTCGGCCATGGAACAGAGCTTCTTGAGTCCCGTGATGCCGAGTTTCGCGGCCGTTCCCCGAACCAACCGGGACGCCTTCAGCCGGATCATGTGCGCTGCCTCGTAGAACTGGAGTTCCGGCTTGTCGCTCATGCACAGCGGCGTTTCAAGCCGTTCGGTGAGTTGAGCGACCGCCTCGTAGTCGTGGTTGGGGACCGGGTCTTCGAACCAGTAGAAGCCGTTGTCGTCCAGCGCTCGACCGACATCGTACGCTTTTCGGAAGTCGTATCCGCCGTTCGGGTCAAGCATCAGCTCCATGCCGTCGTCGACCGTCCCTCGGACTGCGTCGACCATCTCGACGACGTCGGCGGTCGACATTACGCCGGGGTGGATCTTGTAAGCGCGGAACCCCTCCGCCTGAATCTGCCGGGCCTCTTCGACGTATCCTTCCGGGGTATCGTGGCCAGGGGGATACGTTGCGTAGACCTCGGTCTCGTAGCGACGTGTGCCGAGCAACTTGTGCACCGGAGCTCCTGCGGCCTTGCCGGCGATGTCCCATAACGCGACGTCGACCGGAGCCCAGGCAGCCATGCTCAAGCCGCGGCGACCCCGGAGGATCTCCAGCCGGCTCCACAGCCACTCCCGCTCGGCCGGATCGCGGCCAATGAGTTCGGGTTTGAGGACATTTAGGATCGGGGCGAAATGACCGTGGCCGCCGCCTCGGAAATTGCCGACGAAGCAGTTCCCTTCGATGCCTTCGTCGGTGAGAATGCGCAGCACGCCCTGCTCGACCTCGCCCGAAAACCTGCCCAGGTCCGAGTCCAACCCCGTGTCCGGCAGGCTTCGTCGGATTACTTCGATTTTGATGTCGGTGATTTTCATCGTTGTCTGTACCTATCGGCTGCAATTTTCCGTGTCCAATTATATACTCTGGCTACACTGGCGTGACGCACCATAATATGAACGGACGTGACGCGATGCGCCTTGCCTTGCTCGGGATGTCCCACGAGACCAACACATTTTCCCGCGTTCGGGCGACGTACGATCGGTTTAGCTTCTACCGAGGCCAGGATATCGTTCGGCAGTTCGGGGAGTCGCACACCACCAACGCGGGGTTCCTGGAGATTGGAGCCCGGCCAGATGTCGATGTCGTGCCGCTCATGTTCGCTTCAACCGGGCCCATCGGCACGATTTCGAGCGACGCATTCGAGCGCATCGTAGGCGAACTCCTCCAACTCCTGCGGGACAACGGACCATGGGACGGCGTGCTGCTGTCGCTCCACGGCGCGGCGGTGTCGGAAGAGCACCCGGACGCGGACGGCGAGATCACAGCCAGAGTTCGCGATCTGGTCGGCCCGGACATCCCCGTCGGGATGACGCTGGACCTGCACGCCAACGTTACGCAGAAGATGATCGCGAACACGACGGTGGCGACCTTCTATCGGTCCAATCCGCACTTGGATCCACGCCCGCGAGCTCTCGAATGCGGCGAGATGATCGTCCGCACAATCAGAGGCGAGATTCGTCCTATTCAGGCGCTGGAGACGCCTCCGGTCGTTATCAATATCGTCAAACAGTTCACAGGCGAGGAGCCGATGGCCAGCGTAATCCGCGACTGCGAGACATCGATTCAACGACCGGAAATTCTCACGGCCAGTGTGGCCGAGGGCTACCCTTACTCAGACGTCGAAGAGATGGGCATGTCATTTCTCGCCGTCTCCGACGGCGATGAGACTGCCGCTCGAGGCGCGGCGCGCTGGATGGCGCGTCGCGCATGGGATATGCGCGAGCAGTTTGTCGTCGACACGCCCCCGCCGGACGAAGCCCTGCGCCAAGCCATGGCCGAGGACGGAGGACCAGTCGTGTTGATGGACGTCGGCGACAACATCGGCGGAGGCAGCTCTGCGGACTCGACGGTGCTGTTGGCGGCGGCGCAACGGCTGGGCATAGGAAGCTTCCTGCAGTCGCTCTACGACCCCGAGGCCGTGGCCCGATGCGTCTCCTCGGGGATCGGCTCGGAAATAAGCCTAGATATCGGCGGCAAGACCGACGACATGCACGGAAGCCCTGTGCGGGTAACCGGCAGGGTCCGGGCGATCACCGATGGTCTCTACGAAGACCCGAATCCGATTCACGGCGGCTGGCGCTACTACGACGGCGGCACGACGGCCGTGCTGGAGACGACCGACGGGCACACGCTCCTGCTGACCAGCGAGAGGTCAGGCAACACGACTCGAGAGCAGATGTATTCGGCGGGGATCATGCCGGAGCGGTACAAGATCGTGGTCGCCAAGGGGGTCGTTTCCCCTCGGCCCGCCTATCAGCCGATCGCGTCAAGCATCATCTTGGTCAACTCGCCCGGCGTCACCACATCTGACC
>JASMDM010000107.1 GCA_030752795.1 SAR202 cluster bacterium
TTCGCTCTTGTGCGGCTAGGTTCTTATCTTCTGTGTTCTCGATCACTGCTGCTCCTTCCCTGGGGACATTCTATCCCCCTGTCAGGAGCTCGCTTTATCTACCGACTGTCTCTATTAATTTCAGGCCCAAATGTGTCCCACTTTCGCTGACGGTCTACACACAGTATTTGCTTGAATAGCTACCCGGTAGCGCGAGTTAATGGACAGCAGACTTGCAATGGTGTGAAGCCACGTTTTCAATATTGCATTCGCTGAGTGACCCCATCTTACGATGGTTCCGCCACACGGCACAATACCTCATCCTCTAATTGGACTTGATTTGATTGGGTTTCGCCTACCATATTAAATCAAAACACGTCCGTTGACCGAAGTCCCCTTACCCCCTCACCCGCTCCCCCGCCACGTTCCGCCCGGCTATGCGGCCGAAGGCCAAGCATTCGCCGATGTTGCCGGTGCCTTGGTAGAGGTAGCTGTAGATCGATCCGAGTTCGCCGGAGCTGTAGAGTCGGGGGATCGGGGAGCCGTCGGGGCGGACGATTTGGGCACGTTCGTTTCGTCGGGGGCCGCCTTGGGTGTTGAGCATCGACGGGGAAAGCTCGACGGCGTAGTAGGGCGCCGATTCGATCGGCGACAGCATCAGGGTGCGGTTGTGATCGGGGTCGGAGTTCGAGGCGCACGCGTCGTTCCAGCGGGCGATCGTGTCGGCGAGCGCGGCTGGGTCTAGATCGACGGCTTTGGCTAGGGACGCGATGTCGCCGGCCTTCGTGATCCAGCCTTTCGCGAGCTCGGCGGAGTTGTCGTCGCTCCACTCGTACTGCTCGACGATGCGGTTCCAGCCGCTGTTCGATTCCTTGTCGTAGAGCGGTCCCGCCGAGAACAAGGTGTGGTCGATAATCATGTACATCGGGCAAGGTGTTCGCAACGGGCCCCAGCGTCCGTTGAGCTCGACCTTGCCGTGAGCGGTGTGGAGTTTCTCGTCGGTGAAGCGTCGGGCGTCGGGGCCGACGACGATCATACCGCCGGGCTGCTCTCGACTGAAGTGAAGCGGCAGCATCCCGAACGTGGTGCGATGTTCGGGGACCTTCAGCGCCATCGACGGTCCGGCGTAGTTGTTCATGTGCCACAGGTCGGCGCCCACGGCCTGGGCCATGTGGATGCCGTCGCCCGTGTTGTGCGGGGTGCCGGAGGTGTAGGCGTAGGGCACGCCCGGCAGGTAGTTTCGGATCATCTCCTGGTCGTTCTCGAATCCTCCGCAGGTCAGGACGACGCCTCGTTTCGCCTCGACGTTGATCGATTCGCCATTCCTCTCGGCGCGAATGCCCAGAATCTCCCGCGTCATGCCGTCCTGGATGAGTTCGACGCCGGGGGTTCCGTAGAGGATCTCGATGGATCGTTCCTTGACCGCCCAGTCGAACAGGTTCCACGTGTGGGCGTAACCGAGGCGGTCGCCGTGGTGGAACTTGTGCACCGAGCCCGAGCCGGGCAGGTCCGGGTACTCGACTCCGGCGGGCGGGTGTTGATGCTCCTGCGGGTCGCCGCCGATGCTGGCGACCCACTCGTTGTTCTTGCCCATCTCGTCGGCCCACACTCGGATCATGTCGTCGGGGACGGTGAACGGCCCGCACAGCGCGGTCAGGTACTCGGCGGCTTGATTGGCGTCCGAGGTGTTCAGGTACCCCTGGGCCGCGACTCGGGTGTTGCCGCCTTCCTCGCCCTCGGGCGCTTTCTCGAGGATGAGGACCTTTGCGCCCAGGTCGTGGGCCGAGATCGCGGTCGCTGCTCCCGCCGCGCCGTAGCCGACCACGACTACATCGGCCTGAATGTCCCAGTTGATGTCGATCGAATGGCTAACTCCCATGTGTCTCCCTAAATACGATTCGCGCGTGACCCATGAACGGCTCTTGATTATTGATCGACGACATTCGCGTCAGCCAGCCATCGTGGTCTTCATCCAACCGGACGTGTTGTGGAAATCGGCGACGGCGTTGCCCGGCGGAACCAGCGCGTCGCAGGAGGCTCGGAGGTCATCGCTGAGCTCCATGTCCATCACCGGAAGCAACGACTCGAGGTGCCCCATTGTTCGTGGGCCGATCAACGGGCTCGTGACGCCGGGCTGGTCTTTGCACCAGAGGACGGCGAGCTGCGCCGAGGTCAAGCCCGCATCCGACGCGAGTCCTGCGAATTCGCGTCCGATCTCGATGCCGCGGGTGGTGACTCGATCGGCGTAGAAGCTGCCGCGGAGGTCGGCGCGAGAACCCTCGGGGTATTCGTTGTTCGACGCATAGCGTCCAGCGAGCACGCCCAGGGCCATCGGCGCCCACGTGATCAGGCCGAGTCCCCATCGCTGCGCCATCGGAATGAGCTCGTTCTCGATGCGACGGTCCAGCAGGTTGTACGGCGGCTGCTCGGTCACGTATCGTGCCCAGCCTTTCGACTCGCTCGTCATGATCGCCTCGACGACCATCCATGCCGGATGCGTCGAGCACCCGATGTACCGCACCTTGCCCTGCGTCACCAGGTCGTTGAGCGCGCTCAGCGTCTCATCGAACGGGATGTCCGGCGATGGTCGATGCGGCTGATACAGGTCGATGTAGTCGGTTTGCAGTCGCTTCAACGACGCTTCGCAGGCGCGAATGATGTTGAGTCGAGAGTGGCCGCGTTCGTTGGGCGCTCCGGGCCGGCTGCTGTGGTCGACCTTGGTGCCGATCAGCATCTCGTGCCGCCTGCCGCTGTCTTTCAGGATGCGACCAATCACTCGTTCGCCTTCGCCGTTGGCGTACACGTCGCCGGTGTCGAGCAAGTTGACGCCGGCGTCCATCGCCGTGAGCAGCATCCTCTCGCACACTTCCTCCGGCGCCGGGTTCATGAAATTGTCGGTGCCGAAGCTGAGGGGCGCGACCTTGACCCCGGTTCGGCCAAGCGTGCGATGCTCCATGACTCGTTCCTCTCTCCGACATGCCTGATGGTCGCGTGCGAACGACATCCAATCTATCGACGAGTGCAATGGTAGTGTCGCCCACGAACTCAGTCAACCGCCGGATCACGGCGTTCGACCGACGATTCGCCGCGGGACATCACGGGTGTGTTGGCTCCTTACAGTTCGGCACGCCGGGTCCTGTCGCGACGCTAAGGTACCGCGATGGACTCAGGCTCGAATTCCACGTTGATTGCGCCTGATCTCCGTCTCTGTCTCTGGGCGCCGTTATTGGATCACCCGCGGATGTCTCCTCTGTGGCGCAAAAGCGGTTGACCGCGAGCGCGTCCGTGCTAAACTTCCCGGTACATGGGAGTCACTCATGGCAAGCGACAGGATTCAGCGCCAGATTGACCGCCTTCTCGGCGATCCCGAAAAGGCGGTGACTCGCTTCGATCTGAACAGAGGCGATGCCCTCAAGTTCTTGGAGGCTGCCATTCGAGGCCGAGGAACAGACAATGTCGAGCGCACGCGAACCTCACCGAAGCTCATGCCGTGGGCCGGACTGGCCCCCCGTATTGATGGTTATGTCCCGGGAAATGAGACGTTATCGCACACACCGAACTCAACGTACCCAGCTAATTCGCATGAGCCGCCGATGTCGAGCAATCTTTGCATGCCGAGCGGCGGTCGGGACCAACCGCATACTGGGGGGCGAGTCGCCGCAACAGCGACATTAGGCCACAGGAGTTCGTCATGACCAAGCACCTCCGCGCTCTCATCCTGGACGCCAGTCCCGCCGACGCCGAATTGACGGTGGCCGAGCTGACACGCGCCGGATTTGATCTTGATTGGAGTCGGGTGGAAACTCAGGAGGATTTTCTGGCTGCACTGACGTCCGATGTGGATGTGATCCTAGCCGACACCAACCTGCCCCAGTTCGATGCCATGCGCGTTCTCGAGCTGATTCAAGAGCGAAGGCTGGAAACCCCATGCATCGTGGTGACTGCCGCCATAAGCGAGGAGCTAGCAGTCGAATGCCTCAGGGTGGTGCGGCAGACTACCTGCTCAAAGACAGGTTGGTGCGTTTGGGGCCGGCGGTCGTCAACGCCATCGAGACCATACGGGCCGAAAAACAACGAAAACTCGTGGGCCCCGCGTTGCAAGAGAGCGAAGCGCTCAACAGGGCAATTGTCGAGAACACCCATGACGGTTTGGTCATTGTGTCCGACGGAAAGATCGTATTCGCCAATACGCCGTTCCTCGAACTTTGTGGCTTGAAGCACGAGTCTGAAGTCATCGGGCAGCCTGAAGAAAGATTCATCCATGCGGATGACCGCGAACTAGTCAAGAACAAGTCAATGATCCGTCGTAGCGGCGCGCCCATCATGTACGAATACCGCGTGCTGGCCGCAAACAACGAAACGCGCACGGTTCAGGCCTCAACGTCTCCAATCAATTTCCTGGGACGGAGGGCAACGTTGCGTCTGTTGCGCGACGTGACCAAGACCGGGCCCATTGACGGCGCTTCCAATGCATGGGAAACGGAGGCCGCCCAGCGGGCCCATGAAGATGGCGTGCTAACAGAGATCGGTCGTATCATCAGCTCGTAGCTCGACATCGACCAGGTTTATGAACGCTTTGCTGAGCGTGTCAAAACACTCATCCCGTTCGACAGGACAATGATCCTACTGGTCGACCACGAACGCAAGTTACTGACCGTTGCCGATCAACAGGGAATAATCGTCCCGAGTCGCGCCAGAGGAACCTTGATTCCATTGGCTGGCTCGCAAACCGATCAGATCTTGCGCACCCGTTCGAGCGTGTTAGTCCAGCCGGAGAAGAGGGCCGAGCTGGAAGACGGGTACTTTCAGTTGTTGCCCGCATACGACTCTGGTCTCCGGTCCTTCCTCACTGCGCCTCTTTACTCAAAAGACCACATAATCGGAATCCTGCAGTTTCAGTCGACAAAGCCCATGGCCTACGATCAGCGTGACGTGGCTCTGGCGGAGCGAGTGGCGGACCAGATCGCCGGGGCGGTTGCCAACTCCCAGCTACACTCGGAGCTTGAACACGAAGCGCGAGAGCGGCAGATCCTCGCCGAGATTGGACGGATCATCGGCTCGTCGCTGGACATAAACGACGTGTATGAACCTTTTGCCGAACAGGTTCGCCGGATCGTCCCGTTCGACAGGATTGTCATATGTGATGTCGACGTCGACCGGGGTGTTTTTACTGCCCGATACATTCAGGGTCTCAACGTTCCGGGGATGGAGAGTAACGAGCCTAGGCCACTGCAAGGGAGTTTAGTCGCTGAAGTCGCCCGGAGTTCCGCGGGCGTGGTCAAGTATTTGGGCGCGGCTGACGGGGTTCAACACGAGTACCCCAACCTCAACAAATGGTACGACGCCGGCATAAGGGCGACAGTCGGAGTCCCGCTTGTCTCCGGAGATGATGGCACCTGTGTCTTGTTCCTTGCTTCGACCGCGCTGGATGCGTACGACGACGACACGATGGAGCTGGTCCATCGCGTGGGGTTCCAGATATCAGGCGCCATAGCCAACTCCTTATTGTTCACCGAGCGGGTGCTGGCGGAGGAGGCGTTGGCCGAAAGCGAAAGCCAGTTCCGTGGTGTGTTCGAAAATTCGCCGATCGCTATCGGCCTCGTCTCCCCCGATGGTCGGATAATCGACGTGAACCAAGCAACGTGCAAGTTGCTTGGTTCACAGAAGAAGAGCTCGTCGGGCGTAGCTCGATGGAATTCCTGCATCCTGAGGACGCGAAAGCGAACGAGGGGCTGATGCATCGGGTCCTCGGCGGAGAGAAAACCAGTCACACAACGGAACAGCGGTATGTCACAAAAAGTGGATCGACCATCTGGGGACGTGCCACAGGCACTGTCATTAAGGACAAGGCGGGGAGCAACCTGTTCAGGATGGGCCTCATCGAAGACGTCACTGAACGCAGGCTGGCTGAACGGGCGATTCGCGAAGGCGATGAGAAGTATCGATCGCTCGTGAATTCGACCGGTGATCCTGTCATATCGATCGACAGCACCGGCGCGATTGTGGCATGGAATCGATCCGCCGAGCGGGTATTCGGATTCGATGAGTCCGAGATGTTGGGACAACCTCTCGGTATCGTGATTCCAGAGCGATTCCTCCCTCAGCATGAACGGGCTCTGCGACGTCTCGAGGCAGGAAGCGCGATATCAATGATGGGAAGCACCTTCGCGTTGGCAGGGCGCAAAAAGGACGGCTCCGAATTTCCAATGGAGCTGTCGCTGGCTACCTGGGACTCACTCGGAGGCAAGTTCTACACTGGATTCGTTCGGGACATCATGGAACGCAAGCAACTCGAGCATCAGCTCGCGCAGGCGCAGAAGCTCGAAGCCGTCGGATAGTTGGCGGGCGGCATCGCTCACGACTTTAACAACATTCTCCAGTCCGTCCTAAGCTACGCCCAACTCGGTCAAAAAAAAAAGCGCCCCAAGACGACCGCGTACACAGATACCTACAGGGGATCGAGAGAGCGGATGAGCGCGCTGCCCATCTAACGCGACAGCTCATGACCTTTTCACGGTACCAGATCACCGAGCCGAGGGTCCTTGACCTGAACCTAGTCATACTCGAGGCTGGGAGGATGCTGCGACGTCTCATCAGTGAAGACATCGAGCTGGTGACCTTTCTCGATTCCGGTGAGCCAAGCGTTAAAGCAGATCCCGGCCAGATTGAGCAGATCCTGGTGAACATGGCCGTCAACGCCCGAGATGCCATGCCGGACGGCGGCCGACTCGTCATTGAAACTCAGGCGATCACCCTCGACGATGCGTTTGCCAGGGTCCATGCCGAAGCGTCCCCAGGCGAGTACGTCATGTTGAGCTTCGCCGATACGGGCGTCGGTATGACCGATGATGTCAGAGCTCGGATATTTGAACCATTATTCACGACCAAAGAGGTCGGCAAAGGAACGGGTTTGGGACTCTCAACCTGTTCTGGCATCGTCACGCAAAGCAATGGACACATCACCGTGGATCCAACACCTGACGAAGGGACGACCTTCAAGATCTTCCTGCCCCGAGCCAGTCAAGAGGGCGACACCGAGACGCTTCACGATGACTTCGACTATCTGCCGATGGGCAGTGAGACGTTGATGCTGGTGGAAGACGAGGGCACCGTCTGAGACGCTGTCATCGAGGCGACAAACGGACTGGAAGCCCTTCGGATTGCCGAAGATCGCGAGATCGATGAGATTCAGCTTCTGATAACGGGCGTAGCCATGCCTTTGATGGGTGGTGTCGAGTTGGTTGAGCGGTTCCGCGACGCGCGTCCGGCTGTGAAAGTGCTCTTCGTGTCAGGCTATATCGACGACTCCGTGATCAACCGCGTCATGTTGGCGGAACGGGCGGAGTACATGCAGAAGCCGTTTACAAACGCAACGTTGGCCCGCAAGGTCCGAGAAATACTGGACCAGTGAGAAGTTCACGCCGGCTTGAACTTCACCAGCGTGCACTCGGGCGTCACGTCGTCGAAAACCGCTTCGAGCGGCATGTCGATTTCGAGAGCCGTCACGTCGCACTCGACGATGTTCGAGATCATCCGAGGGCCCTCGGCGAGCTGCACCATCGCGTAGGCGTATGGCACGTCTTCCTGGAAGACCGGATTGACGGGCTGCCGGACCAGCGTGAACGAGTAGAGTCTGCCTTTGCCGCTGACTTGCGTCCATTCGAGTTTCGACGACATGCACTTTGGGCACTCCGTGCGCGGATAGAAGTGCGTGTGGTCACAGTTTTTGCAACGGGGCACCACGAGCTCGTGTCGCCGCGCCGCGTCCCAGAACGGCTTCGTAGCCTCTTGTTGGATTCCCCTGGGTAGGGGTTTTTTGTAATCCGATGTCATTGTTCACCTCGAGATAGCTAATATCTGTCTCAAATCCGACTTTGGTCTTGGATCCACTCGCCTGCCCTGGAAGGTATTGGGTGACTGGGGGCACATCCCCCAAATCCCCTTGCCAGAGGGTTTCCCCTCTGGACTCCTCACCGGGCCATTGTGAGACGAAGTCGAATCTTCTCAGCAGCGATATCGCTTCGTGGGAAAGTCGTTATTTGGCGTTTTCGGAGCCGAGTATGAGCGTGCACATCACGCTCGCGGTGCCCCCTCAACCGTTCACCATGGCCACGTCGTGTTTGGCCACCTGCCGTTCGTCCGCCCTTCCCATTATCTGCCGAGCGCCTTCGATGACGTGTCTGAAGCCGCCAGCGCCGCCGACAGGCTGTCCGGCCGAAAGCTGGCCGCCGTCGGTGTTGATTGGGAATGTTCCTTTGTATGTCGTGTCAGTGGATTCGAAAAAGGGGCCGACATCGCCCTTGTTCATGAATCCGGCGTCTTCGAGGCTCACGGCCTCGAGGATCGTGTATCAATCGTAGAATTCGGCGAACTCGATGTCCCCCGGCCCGTACCCCGCCATCTCGTAGGCTCGACGAGCTGAGATCGCTACCGGCGTCGTCGTGATGCGATCCGCCTGCCAGATGACGTCGTGGCTGGTCACACCGGTCGCCGCGCCCAGGATGAACACGGGCGGATTCGGCAGCGACTTCGCTCGCTCGGCGGATGTGACGATGCACGCCGCCGCGCCGCCACACGGCATTACGCTCTCGAGGATGTGCAGTGGATCGTTAATCATCCGCGAGTTGAGCACGTCGTCGATAGTGATGGGCTGGTCCTTAAAGACCGCGTTCGGGTTGGTCAGCGCGTTGAACCGCTGGTTCACCGCCATCTGAGCGAACTGCTCCTCGGTGGTCCCGAACTCGTACATGTGTCGCTGCTTCATCATTCCGTAGCCGGTGTTGGCGCCCGCGGCCGGTCCGAACGGGGCCTCCCACTCGCTGCCGACACTGGCTGGTGCCGGTCCGCGAACCATGCCTGGACCGAAGCCGCCCGATCCCGGATCCCGCGATCCGCCCAGCACGCACATGACGGTGTTCGCCAGTCCTGCTTGGATCGCCGCCGCTGCCATCGCCACCGAGTGCGCACCGGCCGAGCCGTGCTGGGTGTTCCCTTCGCAGAAGCCGACGCTGAGCCCCATGTACTCCGCCAGGTCCATCGGGTTGACGTCGGTGCCGCGAGTCATGATGCCGTCGATGTCGTCCTTGCGCAATCCCGCATCCGCGATCGCGAGCCGAGCCGCTTCGGACAACAGCGAGTTTGTGGTCCGCCCCGGGTAGTTCCGCAGAGTGGGAAGCTCCCCGATGCCAACTATCGCCGCGCTGCCTCTTAAACTCACAGAAAATCACCCCCTTTGTGATGTGCCGTGAGTGTACAACGTAGGTGCGCGATAGTAAATCGCCGCCACTACACCACACCGTTCTCTGCCAGCACCGTCAGCTCTCGCCTGCTCAGACCGAGTTCGTCGCAGTACACCTCGACGTTATGCTCGCCGATGAGCGGCGCTCGACGCGAGATGTTCCACGGCGAGCCATTGTAGATCGCTGCCGTGCCTGGATACTTGTAACTGCGGTCGAGCTCGGGGTGCTCGACCTCGACGAAGAAGGCCCGGTCTTTGAGGTGTGGATCGTCGACGATCTCGTCGAGCGTGCGAACCGCTCCCCATGGATAGCCGTGTTCCTGACCGCCGCGCCACGCTTCCTCTCGCGGCATGTTGGCGATGAAATTCCCGATTACCTCGTTGATGTGGGCGGTGCTTTCGCGGAAAGTCGATAGGTAGAGGTACTTGTCATCGAGCAAGTCGCCCGCGAGACCGTACGTGTCCATCCACTCGGCGAGCCCTCGAAGCCGTCTCGGCGTCGGGTTGCCGCCTGAGCCGGTCGTCTGGACCCAGCCGCCGTCGGTGGACGGGATCTGATTCGGAGCCGAAGCGCCGACCGATGCGTGACGCCCTGTGTGCCTGCGTACGACGGCGTCCGTGTAGATGTACACGGGTATCGCGCCCTCGGTCGTTAGTGCGCACGCTTCGTGAATCGACGCGTCGATCCACTGGCCCTCGCCGCTGACGTGCCGGTAGTGCAGCGCGGCCATGATCGCCATGTAGGCGAAGTGACTGCCCATGTGCCAGGCGTTGCCGCCGCCGGGAGCGATGGGCGGCGGATTGGGGACGTCTTCCTCATCGTACCCGCACGACGCCATTTGACCGCCCGCGGCCATGTGGAGCAGATCCGACGTCCGGTAGTCGCGCCAGGGCCCGGTCTGACCGAAGGGTGTCACCGAGCACATCACGAGCGCCGGGTTGTCGGCGGACAGGTCGTCGTATCCGAGACCCAACGACGGCAGGTACCCGGGCGCGTACGACTCGAGAACGATGTCCACGGTGGCGGCGAGTCGCTTGAAGAGCTCGGCGCCCGCCTCGGAGTCGAGATCGAGCGTGATTCCGCGTTTGGACGTGTTGTAGTGCCAGAAGTAAAGGCTTCGTTCGAGGTGCGGCTCGTCGTCGAGAAACGGCCCGACGCGACGCGTGTGCTGCCCGCCCGCTGGCTCTATTTTGATCACGTCGGCCCCGAGATCAGCCATCATCTTGCCGCAAAACTGGGCTTTCTCGTCGGCGAGCTCGAGGACGCGAAGGTCCGAGAGCGGGCCAGCAGGGGTTCGGTCCGAGTTACTCATGTATGCAATCCTGGCTTGGCTTTGATGGTCATCAACTAAATAGGTTGCGCTCAGCGATGCTCGCGATGCCGAGCATCCGTCCATGGTGAGCCACGCACCCTTCCGTTCGCCCTGAGCAACGTCGAAGGGCCGCCCACACTCGCGCATCGCTCAGGCCGCTACGGTCATTAACCCAATACGTTGCGCTCAACGTTGCTTGCCATGATGGGCGCCCCGGCGGAAAAGGGGCGTTTGGCGTTGCTCAGACAAAATGACGTGTTCAACGACCAGATTCTTCGTCCTTCCGCGCTCGGAAGGATCAGAATGACATAAATAATCGGCGCCACTTATATTGTTTATCGCCACAATGGCCAGAGCGCGGCCGCTTACGGTTGGCTCGGCTTTCAGGCCGACCCCTTCGCTCTACCGCCTCACCGGCCGCTCGCTGAACGCTCATCGCAGGGTCTCCTCGACGTAATCGAACCTGGGCATGTCGGTGGGCCAGAGCGTGCCGTCGTCGAATCCCGTTGCCACTTCTTCACGGCTCATTCCCAGCAAGTCACTCATGACGTCTACGGTGTGCTCGCCGATTAGAGGCGCCGGGCCGCGGATATCCGTTTCGGTCTTCGAGAGCTTGAACGGCGCGTTCTGGACCTTGCGGTCGCCGACGACGGGATGCGAGATCGGGGTGTACATCCCGCGATGGGCGAGCTGCGGATCGTGTTCGACCCTGTCCTCGGAGCTCTGCACCGGCATCGCGCGTACACCGGCGGCCTGGCATGCCGCGGTGAGCTTGTACTTGTCCATCGTCAACGTCCACGCTTCGATGCCGTCATCGACCTCTTGCTGGCATCGAATGCGTTCGGCAAGCGAACGGAGTCGTTCGTCCGTTGCCCATCCGGGACTGCCCATGACTTGCACCAACGCGCTCCACTCATCGTCCGACTGGCAGGCGATCACGCACCAGTCGTTGTATCCGTCGCCCAGCGTGCGGTACGCGTTGTGCGGAACTGCCGTCGGGCCTCGGTAGTTATTGACGGTCGGAGCGCCGGGCCACACGGTACGGTTTCCGGGCGGGTAGCCCTCGCGGCGGGAAGGGCGCCCGTTGATCGTGCGATCGAGGATCGCCGAGCCGTTGAGCGAGACACCGACCGTCATCTGCGACAGATCGACGTGCTGGCCCTGCCCGGTGGCGTCCCGATGCCTCAACGCTGTCAGAGCTGTCATGGCGCCGTACATGCCGCCCGTGTCGTCAAGATACGACCAGCCCCATCCGGCGGGCGGCTCATCGGGGAGTCCAGACAGATAGGTCAGGCCTGATAGCGCCTGAGCCGACGGCCCCATCGTCGTTTGAGCGTGATCGCGGCCGGTATGACCGAGACCCGCCATCGAGACATAGATGATCGCCGGATTGAGCTTCTCCATCTCGTCGTAACCCAGTCCCCATCGTTGCATCACTCGAGACGAGAAGTTCTCTATCACGATGTCGGACACGGAGATCAGTCGCTGAATGAGCTCCATTCCCTTCGGCATCCGAACGTTCAGCGTGATCGCGCGCTTGTTGACGTGCAGGTCGGCGAACATCCCGGACGAGTTGGGCCCCTCTTCGACGCCGGGAGGCACGGTCGACTGGTTGCGCCGAAACGAATCGAGCCGCTCCGGCCACTCGACCTTGATGACGTCCGCGCCGAAGATCGCCATCCACCGCGCCGACCACGGTCCGGCTCGAACCCACGTGAAATCGACAACCCGTACGCCAGCCAACGGTCGGGGGAAAGCCATGAATTAGAGCTCCTCTTGAACGCTTAATTTCGAGAACGACCAGCCCACGAAACCAACATACGGGTTATCCTGGCGCGCTCGTCAAGAGGATATCATCTAGATCGAGTCGGATTCAGCGCCTCCGTGCTGGCCCAGGAAGAACACGCCTCCAGGTTTCAGAAGTCGCTCGATGATCTTGAGAACGGCCGGGAAGTCCGCCGACGAAACATGCAGCAGGCAATTGAACGCGTAGATCGCATCGAAGGATGCGGCAGGGAAATCCAACTCGAGGAAGTCCATGACATGGGCGTCGAGGCCCTTCTCTCGGCACCGCCGCACGTGCTCCGGGGAGAGATCCGTTGCGACGACGTCGAATCCGTTTTCTTGGAAGAACAGGCTGTCCTGGCCGGTCCCAGCTCCGACCTCCAACAAGCGCTTCGAGTTCTCGGCCCAAAGGAGATCGAGGAACCTTTGCCGTTCCTCGACTTCCAGATTGCGAGATCCGCTGCGTCGCGCCGATCCGCGTTGCCGTCGTATGCAGCACGTAAGTCACCGATGACGTTGTCGTAGTCGACTATATTCTCCCCCGAGCAATTCCACTCCGCCATTCTGACATTCGACTAAACGCGTACAATTCGCACAGGACCCATTGCCAACGACTCGGCGCAGTCCCAGACTAACGACTCAGCAACTCTTTCAACGCGCCGTCGATGAACCGCGTGTCTGACGGGTTGCGGCCCGGGCCTCCGGCCAGATGCCCCCAGATCGAGGGGATGACCTTGAACTCGGCGTTGGGCATATGAGCCACCTCGATCTCGTTGTCCTCCGGCGGGAAATACTGGTCGGTCTCTGATGGCATAACGATGGCCTTGGCGTTGATCGCGCCTAACGCGGCCTCAAAGTCGCCCTGGTATGTGGGATTGTTAGAGATGTCGCCGTTCTGCCAGGTGTCGATCATCGTCAGGAAATCGTTGGCGTCGGTCGCTCGAAATCGACCCTCCCAACCGGTGATCAAGTAATCCTCGATCGACGAGAACCCCATCTCGAGATAGACCTTCTCGCGGTAGAACGCCTGAGACGGCCCCCATCCCGCATACACCCGAGCCATCGCCTGGATGCCTTTCGTGGGCTGCCGGTCGTACCAACCGTTGTTCCAGGTGTCGTCCGCGGTGAGCGCGGCCTTGACTCCCTCCAGGAATACGAAGTTGTGGCGGGATGTTCTGGCGGAGCCGCACCAGGGAGCGACGCGTTCCACCATCTCGGGATGCATCGCCCCCCAGTGGAACGACTGCTGCGCGCCCATCGAGAACCCGCAGACCAGGGCAATGCGCTCGACCCCGAATTTCTCGGCGACCAGCCGATGCTGAAAGGCGATGTTGTCGTAGTAGGTCATCTTCGGGAATCGCGCCCGGTCATAAGGCTGTGGCGTGTTGCTGGGCGACGACGACATCCCGTTGCCAAGCAGATTTGGCACGATGATGAAATAGCGAGACGGATCCAACGCCATGCCTTCGCCGATCATCGGCTCATTGCCCGTGTGATTGGACCCGAAGAACGTCGGGAAGACGATCACGTTGTCTCGCGAGGCGTTCAATTCCCCGTATGTCTTGTACGACAGCTTCGCCGCTCGCAACGTAAGTCCGGACTGCAAAACGACGTCGCCCAACTCGAATACGTCGGGCGCGGTGTCTGAGACGGGATTCGCTGCGGCGCCCTGGGCTCGCGTGTCTGTGTTCTCTTCCAATGCTGTCTCCCTGATCCAATCGTGGGTTGAGCTGTCGCCGGTCAAGACGCCATACGCCAGCGAGAAGTGCGCCGCCCCATTGCGCCTACGGTGAATTCGGCTCGCGCTCAGTCACACTAACAATGTTGTCCAGATAGGTCGGCGCGATGGTCTTTCCCGGCGGTACGACCAAGAACCTTTCGTCGTCCCAATCGCCGTCGACCAAACTCTGAAGCAGACCCGTGTCGCCTTGCAGCGCTTCGTATCGCCACCCCTTCTCCAAGGCCTCTTCTCTCGCCAACCCTGCCAGCGCCGGAAACTCGCCGATTCCCATGTCGATGTAGGCCAGCCTCGTGTAATTGCGAGTTCCCTCCCACTCCTTCATCGTCTCCATGATGTAGCGAGCATTGTCTTCGCTGAACTTCGTAAGGAGCTCCTCGTAGGTTTGGTTGAACCCGAGCTGTGTCATAACGCTGATCGGCTTCCCATCCTCGCCGATTCGCGGGCTGTCGCGCTCGATCCATCCGGTCGACCTGTAGAATGTTCCGGGCTCGCGGTCAAACGACTCTTGGTACCTTTCTTTGGAGCCGAGCAACATGGTTATGCAGTCGTGGGCTCTGGGAATGATCATGGGCATGTCCTCGCGAAACAGTCCGCGGGTCCCCATGTTGCACAGCCCATAACCTATCAGCACAGCTTCGTATTCACCGCTGGGTATCCGGTCGATCTCCTCCTGAATGCTGCTGGACATCCCCGACTGGCCGACGTCGTGCAACCCCTTCTTCAAGAACCTCACGTCTACGACAGCCTTCGATCGAGACACACAGTAGGAGATCTCCCTGTGCATCACGTCGCAGGCGACCATGACATATCTCATATCGTTATAGACTCTCCGAATGCGCGGGGTCCCGGCTGACACAAACCGTACTCTCGTCCGCGGGCCCAGCTTCGTTGTATCACTCGCGGCGTCGGCCTCGCAACATTCAGGACAGGCGCGCCTGACGACATCGGCGGCGCCTCGGGTCCACCTGAGCCGGGCAGATCGCTCCAGGCGAGCTCAGAACCTTGCCGGCTTTGAGGATGCGGGCGTAGGCGCGGCCCGCCGCCGACGCGACGATTGACGCGCTAGTGCACCTCGCCGTAGTTCCACCCGTACATCTCCACGAACTCCGGCGGCTTGTGGCCCAGGATCTGCCGGATCGCGCTGATCTCGCCAATGTGGCACCAGGTGTGGTAGATGTTGCGGACGATCAGCGTCCCGCTGTTCTCCCCTTTCGGCGACGAGCTCATCGGCAGGAGAAGGCTCTCCTCCGTCGCGGCCTCGAGCCACGCGTCCGCCTCGTCGCACGACGCCTGCCACAGCGCCAGCGCCTCGTCGAGCGGCGGCTGCGACGCCGGACCGCCGGTCCCGTACGGCCGGTACTCGTCGGCAACGTCGATCCCCTGAGGCCAAGCCACGAAAAAACCGTGCTGCTGAATCGCCGCGTGCCCGATCTGCCACGAGATGCAGTTCATCGGCTCGACGCGCTTCCGAGCGTCTTCGTCCGACAACCCCTGCAACCCTCGCGCACACTCCATCCGCGCGATCCGCTGCATCTGTACAAGCGCGTGCATGTGGCGCCTCCATCGTGAACTTGCCGGCATGATACAACGTGCGAATCATGAGGATGCCGGACCCGCCCTGCAGTCCGGCTGGTTATCGAAACGAATTATGTCGTGGTGCGCCCATGCGAGCAGCGTGCTGCGGAACGGAACACAACGCAAAAAAAAGGGGGCAGGCCCCACGGCCTGCCCCCCTCCGCTACCGCATCCGATCGCGCTATTGCCGTTTACGCGCCGACTAGTCCCCCTACGCCGCCTGCGCACCGGGTTGGCCGTCCGGCTGTGCCTCGGGTTGCGAGCCCCGCTTGCCTTCAATGCTGAGCTTGGGTAGCCACTCGAGCCACGTCGGGAAGTACCAGTTCTTGTCGCCGAGGAACTCCATGCTCGCGGGGACGAGGACCATGCGGATGATCGTCGCGTCGAGGATCACCGCTACGGCCAGGCCGAAGCCCATCTGCTGGAACATCGATAGCGGGCCGAGGGCGAATCCGCCGAAGACCGCGACCATGATCAGGGCCGCACCGGTGATGATCGAGGCCGTCGAGTGCAGGCCGTACACCACCGATCCGGAGTTTTCGCCGGTCTCTTCGTAGCGTTCCTTGATCCGGCTCAGTAAGAACACGTGGTAGTCCATCGAGGGCCCGAACAGGATCGCGAACAGGAAGAGCGGGATCCACGACTCCACGACCGGGACCTCTTGGAAACCGAACAGACTGCTGCCGACGCCCTTCTGGAAGACGAGCACCACCAGTCCGTATGCCGCACCGACCGACAGCAGGTTCATGACCACTGCCTTCAGCGGCACGACGATGGACCGGAATGCGATGAGCAGCAGGAAGCTCGCCGCTAGCACCGCCGCCATGATCATCGGTACGTAGCGCCACACGATGGCGACCGAGTCGATGACCTCGGCTGTGCCTCCGCCCACAAGCATCTCGGCGTCAATGCTAGCGAACGCTGGCGGAATGTACTCGTTGCGTAGTCGCTTGATGCCTGCAAGGGATGCGTCGCTCGAGATGTCGCCCGCGATCGAGACCCTGAGGTCAGCGAGATCGCCGTTGGGGCTTATCATCGTTTTGGACGATCCGAAGAAGTCGTCGGTATCGAGTTTGGCAGTCAGTGTGTCCAGGGCGCCCTGGATGGCTGGTGTGTTGACGTCCGGAGCCAGCACGACTACGTCGGCCGTGATGATGCCGTCGGAGAACCGCTCGATGACTACGTCGAACACGTGCCGCTCATCGGTGTCGTCGGGAAGCATGCTGATGCCGCCGGATCCGAGCTTGAGCGTCAGCACCGGAGCGGTGAGCCCGATCAGGATGATGGCGGTGATGACGACGCTGACAGCGGGGTGCGCAGTGACCACGGACGTGATCGCGCCCCACATTCCGCCGCCGGTCTCCGGATTGCGCCGGCGACCGAGCACCGGGATGGTCAGCCAGTTCACGCGATCGCCCAGAACTCCGAGAAGGGCGGGCAGGAACGTCAACGCTCCCACGACCGCTGTGACCACTACGACTATCGCGCCGACTCCGAAGCTCTTGAACAGGATGTCCGGCATGATGAGCATGCCCGCGAGGGCGATGGCGACGGCGACGGCGGAGAAGAGCACCGTGCGGCTCGCGGTGGCGCCGCGATGCCGATCGCGTCGTTGCGGTCGTAGCCGCGGTCACGCTCTTCGCGGAAGCGCTGCCCGACCAGGAGCGTGTAGTCGATGCCGACCGCCAAGCCGACCATCGTGGTGACGATTACGGTGAATTCTTTGAGTTCCCAGATCATGCTGACGGCGGCGATAATTCCGACGGCAGTTAGCACTGCGGCGATGGCGAGCTGTCAAGGGCGAAGCGAAAGTGTACCAGTGGGGCGGAGACCAGAGTCAACGCCCGCCAAGCGCCCGTCTGCGGTCCTCGGTCAGACGGGCACGCGGAATCAGGTCCGGGCGCGACCTGGGAATGAACACCTTCGTGCTCAACAGCGTGCTGGGAATCGGCGCCATCGTCTCGTGCCTGTGCAAGATTGACGCCGCAACTATAGTCCACCGACCGCGATGCTGGTATACGGCCGCAAAGCACCTGGAGCGAGAGAGGCCTAGAGCGCGTCCGACGAATCTGAGTCCGCGCCCAGATGCGCAAGCTCAACCGGCCTAGTAGATCGCCGACATCAACCGCCCGGCGCCCTGCTGGTTGGACACGCCAGCGATGGCGGCGGCGGCGAATTCTTGCGAGACGGCCAGCGCCTCCGCTGCTTGCGGGTTGCCCGCGATAACGCGCTCCACCGGCGGCACGGTCCAGCTAGTGTCGTTGCCGCCCAGGTAGACGATCGCGTCGATCTCCGGGAAGTTGAACAGCAGCGCCGACTCGACTCGCCGGTCTCTGGACAGGTCGGACACCATGACCGCGGTCCGGATGCCCATGCCCTCCAGGAGCCGCGCGGTCTCGGCCATGTCTGCGTGCGGCACGCCTCCGCCGTACTTTGTGAGCACCGCTGCGTCGGCTTTGAGCGCCCATCGCGTCAAATTGGATGCGATCTGGCAGTTCATGTCTCGGTCGGCGTTGTCCGCTCCGGCGATCGTGGCCACGGTTCCCACGAAGTTGAGTTCGCCGGCGTGATGTCGGCGGTAGAGGTCGGTGATGACCGGGCTGTTCTGGTAGAAGTACGTCTCAGCGCCGCCAAGCGCCGCTGAGTACGACGGCACGACGGCGCCGTCCAGCCACTCGTCAGGATGGAGCAACATTGGTGCCATGCCTTCCGTGTTGGATCCGTAAAGGATCTGCTCGTCCGCCTCCGGAGAGTACTGGCGGGAGTAGAATTGGCCAACGTATGCGGTTCTCGGCAAACCTTCCCGTCCCGGTTCGGCGGGACCGACCGACTCGTACGTTTCTTCGAGTGCGAGGGCTTGGCCGAACCCGGCTTGCGCCAGGTAGACGGACGCCTGCAAACCCGCGCGGTGCGTTGCGTTCAGCGCGATGTGTCGCGCGAGCTCGGGTCGCACGCGCGGGGTCACGACCAGGTGTTGCAATTCAGAATACGCGGAATATTCTGCGGCGGGACCGCTCATCTCGAGGATGCTTCGCAGCGGGCCCTGGTGCGGTCCTCCATCAAGGACCGTCACGGCCGCGCCCTCAAGGACGTGGGTGGTCCCGATGCCAGCCGTGCCGTGCGCGCTCAGGATGCCCGGAAAGTCGAGGCCCGATTCTTTGGCACGAGGTTCGATGACGTCGAAGATCGGGCCCGCTCTGCAGTTCTCGCCTGGCCGAACCGCGTCGATGTCCACGCCCTCCAACCGCGTGTCGGCAAGGAGCACCTGCCGTAGTCCGTCGACGTCGACGAACAAGGTCGTTCCTTCCAGTCGCGTCGGACCGTTCAACTGAATTTCGGATATCGGATGACGAGCCAGAGTCAATTGCATATTGTCCACCTGTTATGTCTGGAGTGCCATTGGGGATTGTCGGGGCCGGAGATCACCTGTCGGCCGGCGCTGGAGCGTTCAGGAGTTCGAGCTTGACATCGTCCGGGTCGTGGATCGGGCCGATGCGGTCTTCGCCACGCGTAAGATACATGGCTGGCGCACCCGACGATGCAGCGGGACTGATCGTCAGGCGGAAGCTTGCCAAGCGAGTCAACGCCGCCCGGACCAGCGCCCTCAACGTCGGGTCGCCTGCCGGACCTTCGAGTGTAACGAGCAACGGCTGCGACATGTAGGCGGCGAGCGCCCGTCCGTACTCGGACGCGTAGACGCCGTAGGGTACGAAGTCCTCGGTGAACGCGCTCAGCGCCCACAGCGACGCCTGCCGATACGCCTTGTCGCCCGTCGCGTCGGCGAGCCGCAAGAAGAACGTGGCCGCGATTCCGTTTTGAGGCAGCAGTGTCAACGGAAAGCGCAGGTGTGCCGGGCCTTTGTACGCGATGTCGAAGTACCCTCCGGTCGGATTCGCCAGGTTGGTGCGAATGTAGTCGCCCAGCGCCTGTGCCTTTGAGACGTAGCCAGCGCCAGCGGTCACTCTCGCAGTGTCCAAAAGCGCGATCCCCGTGCGCACCTGGTCGATCAGCAATCCTGGAACGCGTGGTTCGCCATCGAAGTAGTGGCACATGCCGCCGTCGGGAGTGCGGCAGACGTTCCACAGGAAATCGAGGGCTTTTATCGCTCGATCCAGGCACTCGGGCATGCCCAGCGCCCACGACGCCTCGAGCAGCGACGAGATCGTCTGGGCGTTCGAATCGACGTACACCGTTTCGTCCACGATCGAGAACGTCTTGCTGACGTCGCGCATGCCCAGCTTGGCACCCAGCTCAGTCGTCGCGGGTGGGACAACGATGTCCTCGCAGCCATAGAACGCGCCCGATGCCGAATCGGAGAGCGTCGAGTCTAGGAACGCGATGATCTCCTCCGCCATCCGACGATACTCACCGCGATCGGTGAGCACGTACAACCTGGTGAAGTTCTGCAGCAACCCAGCATGGTCGGCGAGCAGTTTTTCGCGGTGCGGCTCATCCCAGTCGGGTTTGGACGAGTAGCGGTAGTATCCGGAGCCCGTAGCGTCGTAAGTCTTGCTTGCGCGGACTTTGTCCAGCGTAAGCGCGACGTGATTGAGGTGCTTGGCTTCACCCGTTGCCTGGTGTCGGTCGATCAGGAAATCGTTGGCTTCCGGGTGCAGGAATTTGTGATCCCGGCCGTACCCGCCGTCGACGCTGTCGGCTAACTCCATCAGTGCGCTGGAGATCTCAGCGACGGCAGATGGGCGAACCCTGCTCTGCGGAGTCGACTCCAGAGCGGGCTCCTCTGCCCTTTGGACGGCCACCGCTGCTTGACGAAGCTCGTCTTTTTGCTGATTGAAGACCGTATGGATTTTGACCAGCACGTCGCCGAATTCGCCGGCGTCCATGTAGTTGACGCTGGCGAGGTGGTCGCCCCATGGGGTGATGAACGCGATCGAGGGCCAGCCGTTCTGGTTGTATCGAACGTCGATGTCCGGCCTCTGGGCGTCCTCGACCCTGACGGGGATGAAGTAGGCGTTCGACAACGTCGCGATCTCGTCGTCAGAAAACGTGACCTCGTCCATGCGCTGACAGAAACCGCACCAGAACGCCGTCAGACACAGCATCAGCGGCTTGTCCTGTTCCTCGGCAATCCGGAAGGCGTCATGACCCCACTCGCGCCATCGAATCAGGTGCGCCGTATTGGGGTTCGGAGAAAATCTGGCCATGGGCTTCATTTCGGTTATTGTTTCGGCGTATCGAGGGGCTTGTTGAGCGGCAGAAGCGCATCAACGAGTCCAGTCCATGCCGGGAATTAGCTGGATCGAAGCATGAAAACTAGGCTTGGCCCTGGAGGGCCAGAGCGCCACTAGGATGGTGGGTTCGGCCGTACGGCGATAAACAAATTAAGTGGCGCCTAACATCATTTGTCATTCTGATCCTTCCGTGCGCGGAAGGACGAAGAATCTGGTCGTTGAACACACACTTTTGCCAGCAGGACTCCAGAGGTTTCTCCTTCTGCGGAAGGCCCAGCATAGCGACAAGCATTGGACACAACTTATTCAGTCGATGCCCATCAGGCCGACCTCGTGCTGCCTCAGAATGGCGGCGCATGAGGCGCCGCTGCTGCCTCATGCATTGTCCGGCCCGTGGTCATAGCTGTGCTCACCACGAGCGTCACACCCCTACTCCGTTCGGCCTGATCCTTCCGCGGAAAGACGAGGCCCTCCCACACGACAGTTCGAACCGACCCGATCGGCCTGCCCTGCCTCAGCCTGCCCATCGGATCCGGGCCGGCGCCACTCCAACGGCGTTTTACCGGAATCGTGATCCTACGTCTGCTCGTCGGACCCCAGCGTCTCGAGGGCTTTTTCGACGAGCTTGCGCCGGAGGTCTTTCTCTTCTTCGGGAGGCAGACTCGCGTCGCCCGTGACGTGGACGATGCCTTGGCCCAGCACCACGCGATTCGATCCGACCATCTTGGCGATCGGCAGTGCCGAGGTGATCTGCACGACGGGGATTCCAGCCTTTTCGAGCTCGGTTGTGATCGCAGCGCCGCTACGAGTGCTGGTTCCTCAAGTCGAGGTCAAGATGACCGCGTCGACTCCTTCTTGCTTGACCTTCTCGGCCATCTCCTTACCCATGCGCCTGGTGTTCGCGAGCGGGTTCACCAAGCCCGACGTGGAGATGAACTCGTTGTAGAGCTCGCCGATCGCGCCCTCCGCTTCAAGCTCACGCAACGCGTCCAGCGGGATCAACCGATGCGGATCCTCTTCCACGAATCGAGGGTCGTATCCGCCGTGGTAGATCTCGTAATCGTCGCCGCTGAGTTCGCTCTTGTCGGCCATGCTGTACGAACCCCAGGTCGTGGCGGCCACGCGTTCGATGTTGTCGGGGTTGCCGTTGGGCACCAGGCCGCCGTCGGTGATGACCATGACCCTGGCCTTGGACATGTCCGCGACCGCCGCGGGCATTGGCGTGGATTCGAACGACGTCACGGGCATCTCGGACTCGTACGGTTCGCCCTTCGTCTTGGCCATCAGCATGTCGACCAGGCGCTCGGCGGCGGTGTTGTCGGTGAACTCGTCTCGGATCAAGCCCCGACGCAAATAGCCTTCCTCGTCGGGAGTGCCGATGGTGTCGCCAGCCATCAGCTTCTGCGCGAGCCCGGCCATCTTCGCCAAGACCTCGCGCATCGCGCCGGCGTTGGATCCGGAATCGATAATGAACAGCTTTTCGCGATACAGGTCGACGCCGGGGTTCTCTTCGTCCATCGCGGCAACTGCTGGGATGCCGAGTTCGGCCTGCATCGCGACACACAGGGCGCCTGCCGCCATGCCGTATCGTCCTGCCTCAAAGCACGGTCCGGCGACGAACAGGTCGGCTTTGGCGTCGCGAACCTGATTCACGACATCTGCCGCGACCTGATCCTGATGTTCGACCGCGTAGTTGTCGCCGCAAATCAGCGTCGTGACGACCTGCGCTTCGCCGCCCAGCACCTGCTCCAGCAGCCGCCCGGGACCGACAGCCCCGTCGCGCGATTCCAGGGCAGTCCCCGCCGCTTCCTCTCCGCCGATCCCGCCAAAGAACTGATTCACGTAATGGACGACTCGCATGATCACTCCCGTCGCTGCCGTGGAAGATATTTGGTTGATTCTACCAGAGCGCCTGTTCAAGGTTATTGCGGCATCGGCAGGCCGGCCGGCTCGATCGCGCCATGACCGGCTAGACCCGCTGGAACTTCGTCACGCGCGCGCCCTGTCCGATCTCCGTGACGTAGATGTTGCCGTGTGAATCGGCGCAGAGGCCGTGCCCGCCGAGGATGCTGCCCTCCTCGGGCTCGTTGGCGCGCCAACTGCTTAGCAGGTTGTGGTCCAGATCCCAGATGCTGACGCCGCCCTGAGGACCGGATTCGATGACGAACACAGTGTCGTTCTGAATCCAGACGTCGCCGGGACGAACCACGTCGGTCCACTCCTCAATGAAGGCGCCGCTGTCGTCGAATATCTGGATGCGGTCGTTCTCGCGGTCGCAGATGAAGATTCTGCTCCTGGAATCGACCCAAATGTTGTGCAGCAACGCGAACTCGCCCGGACCAGTGCCCTGCTTGCCCCAAGACAACAGCAGTTCGCCATCGGCGCTGAATTTGTGAACGCGGTGACCGCCGTATCCATCGGACACGAACAACTCGCCGTTCGGCGCAATCGCCAACCCGGAAGGCATGTTGAACGGCATTCCCTGAAACGACGGCGATGGCGCCAGCTTGGTCCCGAGCGTGCGCAGCGGCTTCCCTGCTGGCGTGTACTCGGTTGCGATGTGGAAGTCGCGGTCCACGAGCCAGACGTTGTCGTTGGGCGCGATGTAGATGCCGTGAGGATTGGCCGAGAACGTGCCCTCGCCCCAAGACGAGATGAAGTTGCCGTCGACGTCCCATATCGTAATCGGATGCGCGCCCCGACTGAAGATGTGGACCTCGTCCTTGGAATTGACAGCGCCGTCCGACGCCAGACCCATCTCCCAGTACTTCGGAAGACTCGGCCATGACGCGACCCTTTCGTACCGATAGTCACCCGATCCAACGATGGTCATGTTCGCTCCTCCTGCCGGGGGTTTTTGAATGTTGGGTATGCGTGAGTGGCTTGGCCGTTATGGTCATCTACTATATAAGTTGTGCCCAACGCGTCTCGCGATACTGAGCATCCGTCCATGACGAGCCACGCCCTCTTCCGTTCGCCCTGAGCAACATTCTGTCCGACGATCGGACAAAGCATGAGGCAGCAACGACGCCTCAACATAGTGTCATTCTGAGGCCGCAGCCGAAGAATCTAGGGCCCCGCAGGCATTCAATTTTGACGCCGTTACTTGGAAGTCCCGACGCATCGGGATCCCGGCGTTGTCGGGACCTGTCGAAGGGCCGCCCACACTCAAACGTCCCATAAGTCGCTACGGTCATTTGCCCAATACGTTGTGCTCAACGCTTCTTGCCGTGATGGGCTCTCCTGAGGAAAAGAAGCGTTTGGGGTTGCTCAGGCAAAATGGCGTCTTTAGCGAACAGATTCTTCGGCTGCGGCCTCAAAATGACACAAATTGTTCGGCACTACTTATTTTTTATCGCCATACCGGCCAGAGCACCCGATGTGTTAGGCACGGTGGCGCCGGCGTCCACGCCGAACCCCGAACACCTTGCACGTCCGTGAACGCCCAGATCGCTCGTAGTGTGAGCAACGGTGGCCTCGGCGTTAAGGTCATCGACGAAACACGGTGTTCTCACATAAGCTCGCTATGCGGAGTCGGCCCAATAAAGAAGGGCATCTGAGATCTTTCATGCAACATCGCGTGTTCAGCGACCAGATTTTTCACCTGCGTGTTCAGAAGGACAATGATTGTTCGTCGCCACTCATTTTGTTGTCACCATCACACCGTGCTCGAACACCGTGTGCGCCCACATATTGTCAGAGTACTCGCGATGCAGACAACGGTGGCCTCGGCGTTCACGCCAAGCCTGGCGCCATGTCTCGCCGCGAACACCACGTTTCGATGCGCTCGCCGCCTACTCCTCGTTCATCGTGGATGTTGAGATGTACAGCCCTCGTGGCGGCAGCACCTCGAGGAGCTCGTCAAGCTCGGGCTGCGTCATCTTGCCCTGGATGAACAACGGCTTCTCTTCGAGGACCCTCGCGAAGACGGGAATCAGGTCGTGGACGGTGAACGGCGTCGAGCCAGTGTCCAGAGACACCTGGACTGCTGTCGGGTACTCCTGCTTCAGAAGGACCTCCACGGTGTGCAGGTACCCCGAGTGGAGATGGACGATCGAGTAGTCGAAGTTTTTGCAAATCTCGACGTCGAACGGGAAGAACACTTCTTCGTACATCTTGGCTGACACCGATGACGTCACGTCGCATTGGGTGCGCACGACGGTGCCGGGCGCCCAGACCGCGAATGGCGTGCAGATGCCTCCGTTGAGCTTTGGGATCAGCGCTTCTTGACCTTTGGCGACTTCGATGAAGATCTCGGTGACCTTCTCCGTCAGCGCCTTCATCTGCTCTGGTTCGTCATAAATCGCGTAGCACATCCTTGAGTGTCCGAGCAGCGCCGACATCAGGTCTATCGGGCCTCGTTGAAGGCACTGGACCACCTGATACGATCCGGCGGCGTCTTCCGCCAGCTGACGCGTGAACTCGAGTAGTAGGTCGTACCACGCGTTGTCGTTCAGTGACGGAATCTTGTCGAGTTCCCCCGGGCTTCGCAAGTACGGAGCGGAGTATATCGAGCCAGTGTCCAGCTTCGGTACAATCGGGCAGCCCAATATCGCCTCGACCCAGGCCATCTTGCCCAACGGAGCTCGCGTGACCATCAGGTCGTCGACGATGAGAGGGCCGTTGTCGGACGCGGGCCGTGTCCTGAGCGGGAACTCGCCCTCGTGGAGAATCGTGCTGGGGTCGAGCTGGTCGGGCGTTAGCGGTTCGTCTTGCTCGAAGAGTTCACTGCCGTCGGCCAGCGTAATCGAGAGCCCTTGGAGATCGTAGCGAGTGTCGCCTTCTATCGAAGACACGTTCAGCAATGGCTGGTCGACCGAATCCCGGTTCCAGAACGCGGTGTGTTTTTCGATGATGGTGTTAACGTCGAGTTCGGCCATGGGTCACCCCTTGTGGTGTGGAAGCGGTCAGCGTCTCGTCACGCCGCGCTACGCCATCGGAACTCATGCGCGGCTATGCGTCACGCGCATGGTATCTCATAAGCCGAGGCATGGCACGCGGAAGAGAGTCGAACTCGCGACGCGGCGACGATTCGCGCGGCCAGAGTCCATCGAGATGAGAAACTCCGCGTCCGAGGGTAGACGCGATGATCCGATGACGCCACCGTCACGCTGCGACGAGGCGATCCGAGACGTGCCGGTGATTCGGCGCTATTCCCCTGAGGCGAGAATCTCGGCGGTGACGTGATCCGTGATCAGTACGTTGACGAGTTTGTTCTCCAGCGCAACTCGGAGAGGTTCGATGCGCTCCCGGCTCGCACCGACCACGCCGATCGCCTTGGCGCGTCGTCTAACCATGTTGGTCAGGCCGTCCAAGCCGAGTCCCACCGCGTGGATGGCGCCCTGTTCAACTTCGCCGCCGTTGCTGTCGAACCACCAATGGGAAGCGATCTCGCCGACGGCCCCTCGATCGACCAGGTCCTCGACCGCTTTGACTTCCATCAATCCGGTGCGAACCACCGTGGAGTTCTTTGGGTCCGGAGGCGCGATCGGTACGATTGCGACGGTTGCATCGGCGTATTGCTGCGAGACGCGTTTGACCAGTGGGAGCGACTCAATCGTGTCTTGAATGCTGCTGTCGATAACCGCGGGCGCAGGCAGCAGCAAAGAGCGGCCGCCGAACTTCGACGCGATCGACGATGCGAGGATGCTCGCCTCGAACGGGTCATACTCGATGCCGATCACGCCCTCCATCGGGACAACCATCAGCTCGGGCAATGGGTTGGGCGCTTTGATCTGGCGGGCGATGTAATTGGCCATTCGTCCCCAAGGAACCAAGAGAACGTCGCGATTGGTCAGGTAATTCTCGAGATATCGTGCAGCGGCCTGGGCGATCGCGATGACCAGCGCTTCCTTCTTGGACGACTCGTCGGCCGTGTCCATGACGTCGACTCGTCCCGGAACGATGACCACGTCTTCCAACTCGTACTTGTGGCGAACCTCGTGCCGGAGCGTGGTCCGGTCTTCGTCGCTGAGCGGAGGGACGACCAGCGTGCGAATGATGCCCTCTCTCCGAGCTCGGCCAAGCCAGCGTCTGATCGTCGATTGATCGACGCCCCGGTCTACCGCAAGATTCTCGATAGGCTCGCCCAATTCGTAGTGGCGAATGGCGACATCCACCACGTCGCCCCTGGATCGTTGGGCACGGTTTCTCGGGCCTTGTACATCCACGGGTCCCTCCGTCGTGCATGATTGTGCACGATTCCACGAATATGCAGAACTTTGGCATATGATGAGCGGGTTTGTCAAGCTCGCCTAGAACAAGGCCGAGGCGCCTGTTAATGTTTTCACAATCTCGATTTCAGAGACGCTGGCTCGAGGACTAGATCGATGCTCGCTTAATCAAGGAGTTGCGACAAGATTCCAACAGCCGTGGCAGCCCGAGCAACTGACACTTGCGTACCGTTTTCCGCAATTACCCGAGAAGATGTTGCTTGGGCGGGCGGCAAAGCCGCCCATTTCGGTGAGATGATGCGCGCGGGCATCCCGGTGCCCCAGGGCTTCGTTGTCACCACCTCGGCTTATCGCGCTTATATGAACGAGCACGAAATCGATCCGTTGATAACGGAGCAACTCGGGCGAATCGGCTCCCTCACGAACGGCGCCCTCGGTGAAGCCTCGGCGAAGGTGCGAGAGAGGATCCTCGCCGGACACGTCTCGTCGGCGATAGAGGCCGAAATCGTCGACGCGTACCGAGCATTGGGAGGAGGACCGGTCGCGGTCCGGTCCTCGGCCACCGCCGAAGACATGGAGAACGCATCGTTCGCGGGACAACAGGACACCTACTTGAACGTTGTGGGCGCGGCCGACCTGATACGCGCGGTACGGGCGTGCTGGGCGTCGTTGTTCGAAGCTAGAGCGACGTACTATCGCGAGGAAAACGGGATTGAGCACGCCCAGGTTTCGATGGCGGTGGCCGTCCAGCGAATGGTGCCGTCGGAGATCTCCGGCGTCATGTTCACCGTCGATCCGTCGGCGAACGACTCCGGCGAGCTCCTTATCGAAGCGATGTTCGGCCTCGGCGAGCCGCTGGTTTCGGGGCAACTTCCCCCGGATGCCTACAGCGTGGATCGCGAACTTCTGACCGTCGTCGACAAACAGATCGCGACCCAGCCATGGTTGCTCAAACGAAAAGGTGTTTCGGGAAGTGCGGATCGGGGCGGACCGGAAGAGATGCCGGCCCCGACCGCGGTCCAAGATTGGCAAAAGTTGGCCGACAGACAGATCGGCCAACTCGCAGGTCAAAGGCTCCGGCTCGAAGAGCACTTCGGGCAACCCCAGGACGTAGAGTGGGCGTTTGTCGACGAGACGCTTTACGTGCTTCAGTCCCGACCGATCACGGTGTCGACGCCCGGTTCGGCTGCGCAAACACGCCAACCCATCGAACTCAGCCCGGTCGCTTCCGGCGCCAGGGCGAGTCCCGGAGTGGCCACGGGTGTGGTCCGCGTGATCGGCAGCGCAACGGAAATCGACCGCGTACGGGACGGCGACATCCTAGTCACCGAGATGACGACCCCCGATTTCGTGCCCGCGATGAAACGTGCGGCCGCGATCGTGAGCCGAGAGATGGGCCTGCCGTGTATCGTCGGCGCGGTCAACGCGACCGAGGCGCTGCGGGACATCGAGCTTGCCACAGTCGACGGGTCTAGCGGCTCAGTGTTCGAAGGCGATGTGTCCGCACTGCTGACGCCGGCCGAAACGGAGTCCGAACCTGACGTTCGACTGGACACCTGCACGAATCTATACGTGAACCTCGCCGATCCGGACGCCGCTGAGCTAGTCGCCGCCCTGGACGTCGACGGGGTCGGGCTGCTGCGCGCGGAGTTCATGATTGCACATCTGGACGAGCATCCCCGAGCGATGCTCGGATCGCATCGCGGCGCCGTGTTTACCCAGCACCTGGCAGACGGTCTCGAGAAGTTCGCATCGGCGTTCCATCCTCGACCGATCGTGTATCGATTCTCGGATTTCAAGACAAACGAGTACCGCAACCTTAAAGGCGGCGAAGCGTACGACCCCCACGAAGAAAACCCGATGATCGGGTACCGCGGTTGCGCGCGATCCCTGGCCGAGCCGGACTTGTTAGAGCTCGAGGTCGAAGCCATCAAGCAAGCCAGGCAACGATACCCGAACCTTTGGGGAATGTTGCCGTTCGTTCGATCTGTGTCGGAATTACAGGACGTGAAAACGTTGCTCCAAACCATGGGTTTGACGCGAGGATCCGATTTCAAGCTGTGGATGATGGTGGAGCTGCCGGCCAACGTGCTGCTGCTCGATGAGTTCCTCGACGCGGGCATTGACGGCGTCTCCATCGGCAGCAACGACTTGACGCAGCTCGTGCTTCGCGTCGATCGCGACAACGGGCAACTCGCCTCGATGTTCGACGAACGAGACCCCGCCGTGCTGAAGGCCATCGAGAAGATTGCACGGACGTGCAAGGAGCGCGGGGTCTCCGCCTCCATCTGCGGACAAGCGCCCTCGGTGTACCCCGATCTGACTCGAAGCCTTGTCGAGTGGGGAGTCACATCGGTCTCGGTCAGCCCCGACATGATCGGGCAAACCCGCCGAATCCTGCATGGTGCTGAGACAGGTGCGGCTCTGGTCCCTTAGGTCGCTCCGCATCCCGGATTCGACCTGTCACTGATAAACTCGCTGATCCAACAATTGAAATGGGCGCCGATTTCGGCGCCCATTTGTCTCAACCCATTCGGCGAGATCAGCGATCCTTTTTGTGCGTTCTTTCCTAGATCGTGCCGTCCGCTTTCATCGCCGTCACTTCATCCGAGCTCATGCCGAGATCGTCGACGTACACTTTGTCGTTGTGCTCGCCCAGCAACGGAGCTCGGTGCGTACGCCACGGGGTTTTGCTGAATATGTACGGCCGCCCTGGATAGACGTAGCTTTCGCCCAGTTCGGGGTGCTCAATCTCCTCGAAGAAGCCGCGCGCTTCAAGGTGCGCGTCGCCCAAGTTTTCATCAGGGGTGCGAACGATGCCCCAAGGGAATTTTCGTTCCTGCGATCCTCGGTAGATCTCTTCGGCGGTGTGCGCCTGGATGAAGCGTCGGAGCACCTCGAACGCGTGGTCCACCTCCGGTCCCGTGCGCATTCGAATCCTGGCGATGTCGCGATACTTTTCGCCGGTCAGGTCCTCGGCCATGCCTGCCGAGTCCATCCAGCCCACCAGAGAGCGCCATGAGTTAACGTTCGTGAACATCGCGAACACGTTGATGAATCTGCCATCGCTGGTAGGACAGAGCGTCTTCGGAGTCGGGCTGGCGCCGTGGTGCCTGCCGGTCTGCCGTTTTACGATCTGCTGATTGTACATGTACTGCGGCATGGCGGCCTCGGTAGTGCCCGAGCACGCTTCGTGAATCGAGGCGTCTACGTGCTGCCCTTCGCCGGTCATGTCGCGCCAGTTGATCGCCAGCAGCGTTCCGATCGCGCCGAAATGCGCGCCGATCATGTAGCCGTGGCCGCCGCTGGGGCGGATCGGCGGCGATCCGGGCACGTCGTCGTACCCGCACGAGTTCATGACTCCGCCGATTGCCAATGCAGCGATGTCGGATGTTTTGTAGTCGCGATAGGGCCCGTCTTGTCCGAAGCCGGTAAGCGACGTCACGATCAACGCCGGGTTCTGGGCCGAGAGATCGTCGTAGCCTAGTCCCAACGACCCCATGTATCCGGGATCGAAGCTCTCCAGCAGCACGTCGGCCGTCCCCGCCAGGCGCTTGACGATGTCTTGGCCTGCTTCCGATTCGATGTCCAGCGTGATGCTCTCTTTGGCGGTGTTGTACGCCCAGAAGTATAGGCTCTGCTCGGGATCCGGATCGTCGTTGCGGAACGGACCGACGGTGCGAGCGGCGTCTCCGGACGGCGGCTCGATCTTGATGACGCGCGCGCCCATCTCACCCATGAGCTTGCCCATGAGTTGGCCCTTTTCGTCGCACAGATCCAGGATGGTGATCCCCGAGAGGGCTCTGCTATTTTCAGTCATTCGTAGTTCCTCGCTGTATTGTTCGTCGTTTTCCGATGGACCGAGTTGATCCGGCCCGTTTTCAGCACCCTGCGATCACGGGGAGGGGCGCATGCGAACGCCGTTCGGGGTGGGTGGGCGGGCCCAAAATACCCGGGTGGGGCGCCGCGGCATGATGTTGTCGGCATTTTGCTGCAAACTGGTCCATCCGAATATCGGTCGAATTCGATTTTGCATCGGCGAAGTGGAAAGAGTCACTCCTCTTGACCCGCCGCGGGCCGCTTCAAATGATCCGGACATCGCGCCACCATCAGGTTCTGAGACTTGGCGATGTAAACGGGGTTGCCCTCGGCATCGTACTCTCCGGGGACCGTGACGATCTCCGTCACGATTAGTCGCATGCGGAGCTCCGTGCCGTCGGCGAGTTGGTACTCGTTCCATTCCTCGCGGTCGACCTTGAAGCCTACGTCGATCCCCTCGACCTCTTTACCCTGATAGTTGACTGTGGGCACTGTTTACACCTCGCGCCCGCTTTCTCGGCGGTGGAGTCATCGCTAAGATCGAGTCCGAATCAGATCGCGGCCTCTTCCACCAACTGCGCGAGCTTGGCGTCGTCCACGCCCAGGAGCTCGCGATACACGTAGTCGATATGTTCGCCGAGCAGCGGTGAAGATCGTTGCAGCTCCCACGGCGATCGGGACAGCTTCATCGGCTCGCCTTCGACTTTGCTCATGCCGAGCTCGGCGTGGTCGGCTTCGGGCAAGAACTCACGCGCCCGGAGCTGAGGGTCTTCGTCGACTTTCTCCTGCGCGGTCTGCACGGCGCCCGCTATCACACCGGCAGCTTGCAATTGCTCCATGACCTCGTGGGACGTCCGTTGGATCGTCCACTCTTCGAGATTCTTGTCCAGATCGTCCTGGTTCGCCACGCGCGCTTCGTTCGTCGTGAACCGAGCGTTTTGAGTCCAGTCCGGGCTGCCGATAGCCGCGACCAGCGCGGACCACTGATCTTCGTCAAATACCGAGATCACGCACCATCGGTCGTCACCCTTGCACCGGTACGTGTTGTGCGGTGCGACAGCGGGGTTCGGCGATCGGTTGCCGGGCGGATTGCCCTCGGTGCGGTAGTCTCTTCCGTTCACGGTCTTGTCGAGAATGGCCGGCGCCGTCAGAACGATGCCCGACTCGACTTGCGACATGTCGATCCATTGGCCCTCGCCGGTAACGTTGCGATGGTGCATAGCCATGATGCTGGACATCGCGCCGTAATAACCGGCGGTGTGGTCCATGTACGAGAAGCCCCAGCCGGCGGGTTCGTGGCCCGGAAGACCGGACATCGTCGTGAGGCCGGACAGTGCCTGCGCGGTCGGTCCCCATGTCGTGAAATGGTGGTCTGGGCCCGAGTGACCGAACCCGGACATGCTCACGTAGACGATGTCGGGCCGGATCTTCCGTTGGCTCTCGTAGTCCAAGCCCCAACGTTCGAGAACCGTCGAACTGTAGTTTTCGACCACGATGTCGGATACGGCGATGAGGTCGTGCAGAAGCTGCATGCCGTCGGGGTGCATCACGTTCAACGTGACGCCGAGTTTGTTGCGGTTGAGGTTGTTGAAGAATCCGCTCATGTTCGGGCTGTTGCCGGCGCTGGCAGGCGCCACGTTGCGGATGTAATCCAGCGTTTGGTCGAACTCGACGCGTATGATTTCGGCGCCGAAGTCGGCGAGGATCCGGGTGCAGGTGGGACCGGCCACGATCCACGAAAAGTCGACTACCCTGACACCTTCGAGTGCGTGTCTCCTCATGATTTCTCTCTTCCTAAACGTACCTGGAAATTTGACCATAGAATCGTATATCCGTGTTGCGACTTCGTCAATACGGATCATGGTAAATAGCGTGTCTAGGGGTTGCACAATTTCCCCTGATTTGACACGATGTGGGCATGAGAGTCGGTGATTTTGAACTGATCGAGCCGGTGCCGGAGTTCCGCAATCCAATCGCCTTCGCAATGTTGCGACCCTGGATAGACGTGGGCAGAGTCGGCACCTTGACGCTAACCAAATTGGAACGGCATCTGGAAGCCAAGGAACTTGGCAGGCTTGCGGAACCGGGTAATTTCTTCGATTTCACACGCTACCGACCCAGGATGCGCATGGTCAACGGCAAACGGGTGTTCACAACGCCCAACAGCATCGTCCACCATGCGCACGACGACAGCACCGACACCGACTATCTGTTTCTCCACATCCGTGAACCCCATTCGATGGGTGAGAGATACTGCGATTCCATCTCGCAACTGCTCACCAAGTTCGAAGTCGCAGAGTATTGCCGCATCGGCGGGATGTACGATTCCGTGCCCCACACGAGGCCTTTGCTGGTGACCGGCAGCCTCACGGACGAACAAGCCGACAAGACTGAAGGGCTTGTCTCGCGCAGGCGCAGTACGTATCAGGGTCCGACCAGCATCGTGAACCTGGTTTCGGAAACGATGATGGAGGCCGAGGTCTCGACCACGAGCCTGATGGCGCACCTGCCCCAGTACGTTCAATTGGACGAGGATCACATGGGCGCCGCGAGGATCATGGAGATCTTGTGCGCCATGTACGGCCTGCCCCGCTCGCTCTCCGATCCGACTCGAGGACAACAGCAATACCGGGACATCAGCAAAGCGGTCGAGAACAACTCCGAGGTCAGCGGCCTGATAAGCCAGCTCGAAGCCTACTACGACCGAGTGCTGGCCGAATCCGGCGAATCCGAGGACTCTGAGGAGTCCGAAACGCCCGAAGAATCGACCTCACAGTTTGCGCCCGATGTCGAGCGATTCCTCAGCGAGATGGGGCAGCGTCTTGACGGCGACGAAGACGAAGACGGTGAGGACCCAGCCGACGACGAAGAAGGGTAACGACCAAGCCGTCGTCAGGTTCGTGGCGCCATCCGCGCCGCCCGGATTTCGATTCTCATCTGCAATCGTCCCAAATGCTCCGAACACGCGTAATCATTTCATGGCGTTAACGTGCGTCGGTGATGTGCGCATCGTCATTGTTCCCCTGACGCCGCCTGTGCCGACGATCTCTCGAGAAACCTTGACGGCGAGGAATGCCAATGGACCTATTCGACGTAGTCCGCCGGGAACCGATATCGTCCGCGATTCCCGATGGATCGAAGATACCCTGGAACGATCCCGATTTCAGTCGCCGGATGCTGCGCGAGCACCTCACGCAAGACCACGATGCGGCCAGCCGGCGCTCCGAGCGGATCGAGCGGCACGTCGCATGGATTCACGACACCGCGTTAGCCGGGAACCCCGGCAGGGTACTCGACCTTGGATGCGGCCCAGGGTTCTACTCCGACAGGCTGACTAAACTGGGCCACCGGTGCGTCGGCATCGACTTCTCGCCTGCGTCCATCGAGTATGCACGTGAGCACGCGTCGACCGCCGACCTGGCTCGCGGGTACACGCTCGCGGACATTCTCACCACGGAGTTCGGCGCTGGGTTCAATCTCGCGATGGTGCTGTTCGGCGAGCTCAACGCGTTCGCCCGCTCGGACGCCGCCAACATCGTCGAGAAGGCTTTCCGCGCGATCGCGCCGGGCGGCAAGATTCTACTCGAGGTCCACACGTTCGGCGCGGTCCGGGCAATGGGTCGAAACGATCCGACGTGGTACTCGTCCGAACAGGGCTTGTTCTCCGATTCCGCGTTCATCTGCCTGATGGAGCACCATTGGGACGAAAACACACGCATCGCAACCCAGCGATTCTTGGTAATCGACCCCAAAGACAGCCAGGTAACCAGACACGCCCAGTCCATCCCAGCGTACACTGACGACGAATACGCCGAGATGCTCGAGTCCGCCGGATTCACCGACATCTCGTTCCACGCCACCATGGGCGAGGACGACGAGCAGCCCGCCGCCACGGACGATGCGACGGCGGGCGACGAAGGCAAGCAACCGACTTTCGTCATTGTGACGGCCAACAAACCCGGAAGGGACGAATCATGAACGAACGCGACTTTGTCGGCTACGGACCCAACCCGCCCAAGATCGAATGGCCTGACGGCGCCCGCGTTGCCGTATCGGTTGTCGTGAACTACGAGGAGGGCTCGGAATACTCGCTGCTAGACGGCGACCCGCATCGTGAGACCAACAACGAAGTGCCGTCGCCTCTCGCGCTGGACGAACGAGACCTCGCGAACGAGTCGTTCTTCGAGTACGGCAGCCGCGTCGGCGTGTGGCGCATCCTCAACACCCTTGGCGACTACAACATCCCGGCGACGTTCTTCTGCTGCGCGCTGGCCCTCGAACGCAACCCCGAAGTCGGACCCGAGATCGTTCGCCGCGGGCACGAGGTGTTCGGGCACGGCTACCGCTGGGAGGAGTACTACCACATGGACCGCGACGCCGAACGCGAGGCGATTGCCAAGACGATCGAGTCGCTCAAGCGCACGACGGGTGAGCGGCCGCTGGGCTGGTACACGAGATACGGCCCCAGCGTCAACACGCGCGAGCTCGTCGTCGAAGAAGGCGGCTTCCTCTACGACTCCAACTCCTACTCAGACGACCTGCCCTACTACACCAACGTCAACGGCAAGAAATGGCTTGTGGTGCCGTACTCGCTGGAGGTCAACGACACGAAGTTCTGGCGCGGAGGCATGGTCACCCCGAACGATTTCTATGAGACGGCGCGCAACACGCTGGACGTGCTGTACTCGGAAGGGGCGAGCCGCCCGAAGATGATGTCGGTCGGCCTGCACTGCCGCATCATCGGGCGACCGTCGCGAGCCGCCGCGCTGAAGCGGTTCCTCGACTACGCAACGAGTTTGCCCGGAGTTTGGATCACACGCAGGGTCGACATCGCGCGCTGGTGGCTGGAAAAGTATCCGTGAATAGGGTGCAACAATCGACAGACGATGTCAGCTTCCGCGAGGTGCAGCAGTTCCGGCAGTTATGGCTATGGTTGCTGTTTCTCCCATTTTTCCTGTTAATGATCGGCGTCTTCGGTTTTGGGTTGATCTGGCAGTTAGCGCTTGGGAATCAGTTTGGCAGTAAACCGATGGCAGACGTCGTCCTCATCGTGACGAGTGGTGCGGTGTTCGCGATCATGGGCGCCGTCATGTACATCCTCTTCGCGTCAAGGCTCATCTTCGAGGCGCGCGAAGATGCGTTGCACATTCGGTTTAGCCCCTTCTTTCGTCGGAGAATTCCTTACGATCAGATCGAGCAGTGCGAGGTCCGGTCGTACAGTTCGATCGCAGAGTACGGCGGCTGGGGCATACGATGGCATCCGCGCAAGGGTTGGGCGTACAACGTGAGCGGTGGGCGCGGCGTTCAGTTGGAGCTTTCCGGCGGCAAGCGCGCGCTCCTCGGATCAGGCCGCGCCGAGGAATTGGCCGCGGCCGTCCAGAATAGAATGACAGACCAGACCAAGTTCGGATGCGCTGACATCACTGGCTGAAGAATCACCATCCGGACCGACCGACGTCGACACGTCAACGCCTGGGATGCATCGGACATCCGCGAACATGACGCCCGATTGGATGTAACCATGTCGAAGATGCTAGATTCTGAGCGACAATACACGGTTCCCAATGGCTTGGAAGTCCTCTTCCTCGGACTCCTTCGGCGCGGGCCACGCAGGACCGCCAGAGACACGCCCGAGGTCGAGGCCCCGCAATCAGAGCATCGAGCCAACATCGTCCGGATGAGAGAATCCGGCGAGTTGGTTATCGCCGGTCCATTCCAGGACGACGGCGAGCTTCAAGGCGTGTACGTGTTCCGTGTAGAATCGCTCGACGAAGCCATTACTCTAACGAACACGGACCCCGCCGTCAAAGCTGGGCGCTTCGTCTTCGACTTGCACCCGTGGCTTGTGCCGATAGGCGCCTCCGCGTAGGCATTCGCTCGTCGAATCTCCCAGGAAACGACTATGCAGACAACTCGGATAACCGACGCCAATATCGTCACCGCCCCGGACGGATCGATCATACGCGAGCTCATCGCGACCACCAGAGGCAGCATCGTTCACTGCACGCTCCCGCTGGGCGCGACGTCGTTGGCGGTGGCGCACCAAACGGTGGAGGAAGTGTGGTACGTCATCTCGGGACAAGGCCAAGTTTGGCGTCAATCGGAAGGCGATGAGTCCGTCGCGGACGTCGAAGCGGGCGTCAGCATCTCCATCGGAACCGGCGTACGATTCCAGTTTCGCAACGTCGGCGATGAGGACCTTTGTATCATCATCACGACCATGCCGCCATGGCCCGGCGCCGACGAGGCGTATCGCGTCGAGGGCCACTGGCCTTCGTGAATCCCGAGCGGCTCCAGTCAGATGCTGACCCCGTCTCCCTGCCGGAGGCTAGATGCTTCGCTTTGCTCAGAGCGGTGAACCAGCTTGCCCACTCCTCGGACTCCGACAAAATCGAAGGAAGAACTAACGAACCGCGAAGTATGTTGCAGGGCGTGAGCCTGTCGATCACATCGTGGCGACGAGTGGCCATTCGCCGGCTTGCGCGTGCTACTATGGCACTGCTTGAGTGGAGGAACGATGAAAAGCTACCTGACACACCTCGAATGCACCTATTGCAACGTCACGCAATCGGCCGACGTGCCTCATCGCGTATGCCCTGAATGCGGCAAGGTTTTGTATCCGAGATACGACCTGGTACGGGCCAAACAGGCGCTGGACCGAAGTTTACTGAAAGACCGGGCCGCCAACATGTGGCGGTACTTTGAAGTCATGCCCATCCTCGACGAGGCCAACGTTATCACGCTGGGTGAGGGCTACACGCCCATCTTTCAGGCAGTACGACTCGGAGCGGACATGGGGGCGACCTCGCTTCACATCAAAGACGAGGGACTCAACCCGACGGCGTCGTTTAAGGCTCGTGGCTTGTCCGCAGCAGTCTCGAAAGCCAAGGAACTCGGGGTCACGAAACTCACCATGCCGTCGGCGGGGAACGCCGCGGGCGCCATGACCTCATATGCGGCCAAGGGCGGCATGGAGGCTTATGTATTCATGCCAAAGGATGTGCCAGAAGCGAACCGGCACGAAGTCCTCATTACCGGCGGCAACCTGACCCTGGTCGACGGACTCATCAGCGACGCTGGATTGGCATCCAAGGCTCGCGCTGCTGAAGAAGACCTGTTTGATGTTTCGACGCTCCAAGAACCTTATCGCGTCGAAGGCAAGAAGACCATGGGTTACGAGATCGCGGAGCAAATGGGCTGGAAGCTGCCCGACGCCATCATATACCCCACCGGCGGCGGCACGGGCATCGTCGGCATGTGGAAGGCCTTCGCTGAGATGGAAGAGATGGGCTGGATCGGCTCCGAGCGTCCCAAGATGTTCGCTGTCCAGTCCGACGGGTGCGCGCCCATAGTGAGGGCGTTCGACAACTGCGATGAGTTCGCTGAGCCATGGCAGGACGCGGCAACAATGGCCGCTGGCATCCGGGTTCCGGCAGCGATCGGCGACTACCTTATTTTGGGAGCCATCCGTGAAAGCGGAGGCGGCGCCCTAACGGTCACCGACGACGAGATTTTGCACAACATGCGGAAGGTGGCGTCGCTCGAAGGAATGTTCATCTGTCCCGAGGGCGCAGCGACCGTGGCCGCGCTGGGCAAGCTGTTGGCAGACGGCTTGCTCAGCTCCTCCGACAACATCCTGCTGCTCAACACCGGTTCCGGCCTCAAGTATCTCGAAGTGCTCAAGGAAAGCAAGTCTCCGGCGCCAATTTGTTCGTCTCTGCGCCATTCGGCCCCGGTTAGGCATCAGTGTTGAGGCACACAGCAGGTCCAACATTGAAGCAAGCAGGAGTTCAACTGTGAACCAATTAGGCCTCGCCATCATCGGGTCCACGGGCGTAATCGGTAAAGTACACATTGACGCCATCAACCAAATCGATTCATGCCGGCTGGTCGGTGTGAACGCACGAACGCAAGAGCCATTGCGCGCACAGGCGACCGAACTCGGCGTCAAACAATACTCCACGCTTGATGAAGTCCTAGCGGACTCAGAGGTCGATGCGGTAGTCATCGCTACACCTCACCCGTCGCACGAGGAGATCGCACTCGCTTCGATCGCGGCTGGCAAGCACCTGCTGATCGAAAAACCCTTGGCTGTGACGCCAGGCGAAACCGACCGCATGGTCGCCGCCGCCCGAAGCGCGGGCCTGAAGATCGGCGTGACTTTCAATCAAAGGTTTCGGCCGCAAGCTTTGAAGATGCGGGCATTGATCGACGAAGGCGCGGTCGGCGAAATATACAGAACCTCGATGATCACTGCAAACTTCAGGTCGCAGGACTACTACGACCGGCTGGCATGGCGCGGCACGTGGAACGATGAGGGCGGCGGAGCGCTGCTCAATCAGGGCATCCACGGCATCGACCTATTTCAGTGGGTCGCCGGCATGCCCGTGTCGGTGTTTGGAGCTCTCCGGTCGCTCAAACACAAAGTCGAGGTCGAAGACTACGCCGGTGCGATGCTGGAGTACGCGAATGGCGCGCTGGGAACCCTCCATTGCGACACTGTCCAGGCCCCGACGCAGCAGCGGATCGAGATCTTTGGCAACGATGGAGCTCTGTTCTTGGACGGCGCAACATTAACTTTACATCGGCTCGAAACGCCGGTTCAGGAGTTCATGGACACCGACAAGACGATCGCCTTCGTGTCCCCAGATTCGAAAAGTGAGACCTTCGATTTCGAGCCAGTTGGCAATACCCACGCCCCGTGTTTCGATGACTTCTGCCGAGCCCTGCTGGACGGTGGAGAGCCGCTGGTCACCGGTGAAGAGGGCGCCCGCAGCCAGGAACTCGTCGCCGCGATCACACTGTCAGGCTGTCGTGCGAAGAGGGTGTCTCTGCCTGTCGATCGCGACGAGTACGATGCACTGTTGGCTGAGCTGCAGGAAACGAGGCGGTTGCCTTAAGTAAGAAACGGCTTCAACTCTTCGGTCTTGGCGAAACGCTCGCGTATGACGGCGGAGTGCGAGACTGTAGACCGTCAGCGAAAGTGGGACACATTCGGGCCTGAAATTAATAGAGACAGTCGGTAGATAAAGCGAGCTCCTGACAGGGGGATAGAGTGTCCCCAGGGAAGGAGCGGCAGTGATCGAGAACACAGAAGATAAGAACCTAGCCGCACAAGAGCGA
>JASMDM010000108.1 GCA_030752795.1 SAR202 cluster bacterium
ACGCTCTGGTGGTTAGCGCGCGATAAGCGGTTCGCGCCTCTTCCGCGATCTCGGCGGGCAGGGCAGCATCCGTGATGAGTGTTTGTATGCATGAAGACACCGACGCCTGGGCTGCATAGTCGGACGGGTCTCGGCCCGCCAGCTCGGATTCGATGCCGGATTCGAGTTCTGAAGCCGCAAGGTGGTTCCGGTAGGCCGATGCCGTCAGCGTAAAACCGGGAGGAACGGGCACTCCTGACGCTGCCATCCGTGAAAGGCTGGCAGCCTTGCCGCCGCCGACATCGACATCGTCGGATGCGCCGAAATGGCTCACGTATTGATATTTCGGTTCGTCGCCCACAGTGGTGTTCCTGTTACGGGCAGCTCGGATACTTTGCTGCTAGTCGTTGGCGCCGGCGGTTGGCGCGGATTCGGTCTGGCGGTCTGGGGCGCGTCGATCGTCCACCGGGCCTTGTTCGGCTTCCTGTAGCAGCGTTCCGATAGACCGCAACCGTTTGTTGACCAGCGCGGGACCGACAGCGAACCCGCTTACGAGCAATCCGCCAATGGCAATGGCCCAGGGCACGCTGTCGATTGCATCGCCCAGGACTCCTGCCCACAGTGCGCCCAAAGGCATTATGCTCCACGTCATGCCATAGAAACCCATGACCCGGCCCCTCTTGTCGTTGGGCACCAAGATCTGGAGTGAGCTCATGATGGAGATCATATAAGCCGAACTGGAGATGCCCATTATCACAATCAGGGCCATCGCCAGGTAGAAATTGCCCACGTACTGGGCCGTGAGCGCAAACGCGGCGACGGACACGCCGAAAACCACCGCTCCACCGATGATGAGAAGCTCTTTCTGGGCAAAGTTTGATCGGGCCCCAAGGAGCATGGTCACACCGAGAGCTCCGATTCCGCCGACGCTCATCAGCAGGCCTTGTTTTTCCGCTCCGACTCCCAGCACGTCCACCGTAAACACAGGCATCATCGCAACGTATGCCATGCCGAAAAAACTGTTGAAGAACGTCATCCCGATCAAGAACGAGAACACGCGGTCACCGGCGATGAACTTCAAGCCTCCGAGCAGATTCTGGGCTGCGCTGCCTCGGACGACTGTTTCGATCTTCGGAATGTGGAGCCAGAAGATGACCATCGCCATGACGACGAACCCGGAGCCCGCCATGTATAACGACGACGCCGTTCCAAGTTGGCCGATCATAAAGCCGGCCACGCCGGGGGCAACGATCCGGGTCCCCTGCCAGACGGCCGAATTGAGAGCCACGGCGCTGACCATGACCTTGCGATCGATAAGATGAGGGTACAGAGCCTGACGGGCAGGTTGGTCGAAGGCGTTGGTGGCGCCGCTGAACAGCGCGATCACCACGATGTGCCAATATGCGATAACACCGGTGAACACGAGGGTCGCCAGTAGGAAGATCAGCGCAGCCGTCACCAGTTGCGTGGTGATAATCAGTCGACGTTTGTCCAGCCTGTCGGCCAACACCCCGCCGAACAGATTCAGCGCGATGGATGCGAAGCCGTTGGCGGCCAAGACGAAACCCAGACGCACTTCCGATCCGGTCTCCTCGAAAGTGAGCCAGCCCTGACCGAACGTGAGCATTTGGAAACCGCCGACGGACGCAAGCGTCCCGAGCCAATATGCCCGATACGCGGGATACCGGAACGCGGGCGGCATTTGAAACCGGCGCTTGCGCGGAGCTTCTTCCGCCTGGGAGGCCTGGCTCAATTGCGGGTCCGGATGGCGGTGTGTCGCATTCGAGGGATCAGTCTTTGAGAGGGATTCTGCCCCAGCTAACTGAGCCGGCGTCGCCGGAGAGGTTCTTTTCTTGGATTACGTCTCGAATGTGGAGCAGAGTGGCATTGACTTCATCTGTTACATAAACCCAGTCCGGCTCTTCGGGGAACCAGTACGGGGACGTGATTCGGACAACCTTGCCTTCTTCTGCGTTCAAATATATTCCAAATTTGGTTACATGCGGTAGCATAAATCACTCCTGTGCCAGATAAGTTAGCACAAGCGTTGCGCCGGTTCAACGTTTGAGGGCCGCGCGAACAAGATTCATGCCAATCCACACTGGAGTCCGAATCCACGGGTGCTCTGGGCGTTTACGCCCAAGCCACACACAACCGCAGATCCGCGGTGAACGTGAAGCCCGAAGCCACCGGTGCTCTGGGCGTTATGGTCATCATCTAAATAATCCGTGCCCAACGCGTCTCGCGGTGCTGGGCCTCCGTCCATGGCAAGCCACGCTCACCTTCCGTTCGCCCCTTCGGCAAACTCAGGACAGGCTCTGAGCTCGTCGAAGGGCCGCCCACACTCAAGCCGCATTGGTCATCAATCCAATACGTTGTGCTCAACGTTTCTTGCCATGACGGGAGCCTTGGAGAATGGGAAGCGTTTGGGAATGCTCAGGCAAAATGGCGTGTTCAGCGACCAGAGTCTTCATCCTTCCGCGCGCGGAAGGATCAGAATGACACATATTTCCGGCGCCACTCGAATCGTTTATCGCCACTGCGCCCAAGCCAACCGCGCCAACCGCTACTCGACCGTCACCGACTTCGCCAGGTTGCGTGGCTTGTCGACGTCGGTGCCTCGCCACACGGCGATGTGGTACGCGAGGAGTTGCATGGGCACGGCCATGAGCATCGGGTTGATGAGCTCGGAGGCCTGCGGAACGTAGATCACGTGGTCGGCCCTCTCTGCGATGTCGGTGTCTCCCTCCGAGGCTACCGCGATTACAGTTCCGCCTCTTGCCTTGACTTCGTTGATGTTGCTCAGCATCTTGTCGTGAAGGGGGTCTGAGGGAATCAAGGCCACGACAGGCATATTTTCGTCGATCAACGAGATCGGGCCGTGCTTCATTTCTCCGGCGGGATAACCCTCGGCGTGGATGTAGCTGATCTCTTTGAGTTTGATTGCGCCCTCCATGGCCAAAGGGAAGTTGATGCCTCGGCCCAGGTAGAGGAAATCGGCGCACCGTCCGAATTCCCGTGCCAGGGCTTTATACTGCGCCTCATTAGTCAGCATCTTGCCGACCATGTCCGGCAGTCGGGCCAGTTCGGCAACGAGCTCACGGCGTCGGTCCGGGTCCAAAGTCCCTCGCCGAGCTCCGATGTGGATGGCCAGCAAGTAAAGCGCGGTCAGGGAGGACATGAAAGTCTTTGACGAGGCGACGGCAACCTCCAAGCCTGAGCGTATTTGCAGGGTGCTGTCGGCGATGCGCGTAGTTTGGGTGCCGGGATAGTTGCACAGGGTGATCTGTCGAGCCCCCTTGTTCATCGCCTCCTCCATCGCGGCGAGCGTATCGGCTGTCTCGCCCGATTGGCATACGGAGACGACCAACGTTCGGTCATCGATGACCGGGTCCCTGTATCGGAACTCCGATGAGTTGTCGTACTCGGATGGAATGCGGGCAATCGCTTCCATCCACGTTCTACCGACCATTGCGGCGTGCAGGCTGGTGCCCATGCCAACGAACACGATCTTGTCGATGTGTGCCACCTGTTCGTCGGTGAGCAGGACCTCGTCGAGGGGCACGGAGGCGTCATCGAACACGATCCGACCCCGGAGTGCGTTGATGATTGACTCGGGTTGTTCGTGGATCTCTTTGAGCATGAAGTGCGGGTATTCGCCCATCGACGCGGACAACGAGTCGTATGCCACGTGCAAGGTGTCCTTTACGACAGGGTCGCCGTCAAGATCGGTGTAAGTTACGTCGTGCTCATCGAGCGTGACCATTTCTCCGCCTGCTAAATACGCCACGTCTCTCGTGTGAGGCAACAGCGCGGGCAAGTCGCTGGCCAGGAGGTGCTCGTCTTCGCCGTATCCGACGACGAGCCCGCCGGCGTTGCCCAGCCTGAACGCCGTCAACGTGCCCGGGTCGCGTGCTGAGATGATGACGACGGCGTTGGCGCCCTTGATGCGGCGCGAGGTCGCGCGCACAGCGTCGTCGAGGGAGTATTCCTGTGCCAGGTACGATTCGATGAGGTGGGGTATGCACTCCGCGTCAGTCTGTGACGAGAATTCGTGCCCGGCCTCGACCAGCTCTTTCTTGATATCGAGGTAGTTCTCAACGATGCCGTTGTGAACCACGATGATCTCGTTGTTGCAGTCGGCATGAGGGTGCGCGTTGAAGTCGGTTGGTCCGCCGTGGGTCGCCCACCTGGTGTGACCGATCCCGGAGACGCCTTTCGGGAGGCCGTTGCGCAATGCGCCGTGCAAGTTCGTCAGCTTGCCGGATTTCTTGTGAACCGTCAGCCGCTGATCAGGGTCGAGCACGGCTATGCCCGCGCTGTCATAGCCTCGATATTCCAGCGCCGCCAGCCCTTCGAGTATGATCGGGGCCGCTTGCCGGCTTCCGGAGTATCCGATGATTCCGCACATGTGTCGCCTCTCAACCGCGGCAGGGCCAGCTTCCCATTTCACGTCGAACCTCGCGTGTTCGTGCGGTAGCTGACGCGACCAGCCTGCCCGCGCTTCTCGGGAGTTCCAGCTTGTCCGAGCGTGGCTATGCGTCCAATCTAACGCACCTGGGCTGCTATTTCAACGCTGCCGTTGGCCCGGCGTCAACGGATTTTGTCACTCGGTCGCCTGTCGGTAAACGCCGTGATACTTTTCCGGCAAGAGCTCGGTGATCCTGTGCATGATCATCGTCGTTAGAGATTCCATGACGTCTTTGCCGGGCCTCCCGTCAATGTCGGGGAGTGAGAAAACCTGACCGATGTTGACTCGTATGTTCCCGGTGGGATTGAAGACTCGAAGAACTGACCGCAGGTTTTCAGTCCCCGTAATCCCGACAGGCAGGATCGGAGCTTTGGTTCGAAGAACCAGGTTGGCGACGCCCGCCTTCGCCTGGATCAACTCGCCTCGGCTCCTCGTACCCTCGGGGAACAACACGATAACACCGTCGTTTTTGATTTGATCGATGGTCCAGCGATACGCCGTGACGTCAACCCCTTCGCGATTCACGGGGAACGCTCCGTATGATTTGAGAAACCAATCCATCGGTCGCGATCCGAAAAGGTTGTCTTTCGCCAAAAACCGGATCCGTCTCGAGATGCTGCACGCTAGGAGCGACGGGTCCATGTTGCTCATGTGATTGGAGACTATCACGAGCGGGCCCATCGGAGGGATGTTCTCGGCCCCCGTGACCTTCCAATCGCCGAAGAGGCGAAGCGTGCCCTTCTGCAGGAAATTGCACACCGGATAAACCACGTCTATCAACTCAACCCCGGGTGGCGCATTATCCGCTCCACGACCTGACCAACGTCGAGACCGTCCGTGTCGATGCACAGGGCGTCATCGGCCGGTTTCAGCGGGGAATCCTCTCGCTCACTGTCGATCCTGTCCCGTCGCACGATGTCCTCGAGGACCTGCATAGGATCCAGCGACCGTCCCGACCGCTCCATCTCACGGACTCGTCGGTCGGCTCGGATTTCCGCGGACGCTTCCATGTATATTTTGACCTTGGAATCGCTGAGGACTACCGTGCCGATGTCGCGCCCCACCATGACGATGGGTCCTTGGGCCGCGATCCTGCGTTGTTGCGGAACCACCGCTGCCCGCACTCCTGACATGGCAGACACCTGGGACACGGCGCGATCGACAGCGGGGCTGCGGATGTCGTCGGTTACGTCCGCGCCCGCGATCAGCAACCGGTCGCCGTCCGGGCCGCCGATGAGCTCGATGTCGATGTTCTCGGCAAGTTCCGACAATTTCGATTCGTCATCAAGGTCGACGCCTTGCCTCAGCGCTTCGAGCGTGACGGCGCGGTATGCGCCGCCCGTGTCGAGGAAGCGGCAACCGAGCCGTTCCGCGACTTTTCTGCCGACAGCAGTCTTGCCGGATGCGGCGGGCCCGTCGATGGCTATGGCGATCAGATCAGTCAAATCGGGCGTCTCCTGGGCGTCGCGGCGGTCGCGCCGGTGGGCTGTGGCGTCGAGCGCTGCAAGAATCGTGATCGACCGAATTATAGAGTCGCGTCGATGGTGAGGCAAGGACGGCTACACCTTGAGACCGACCCGGGGCGGTCCGATTTGGTCATTGTCTGGTATTGGCAACCTCCCATCAGTCTCGGCGACATTGGCGCTCACAACCGCGGTCGATCTTCGATCCCGAATGACTCTCTGATTTGCTCTTTGAAATCAGGATCGTGCGCGATCGCCTTTCCCTGCAGAATCTGCGTCTCAGCCGTTATCGGCGGGACCGGAGTATGGTTCACCGGAGCGTTGCCGATGACGCCGGACCGTTCCAACTCAGCGATTTGCGACTCGGTTCGGCCCAGAACCTCGGCAAGTGTCCATCGATTGTGTTCACCGAGCAACGGCGCCGCGCGCCTGATGGAGCCCGGGGTCTCGGAGAAGACCCACGGCCTGGTCGTGTAAGGGAGGGGTGGCATCCCTGTTGACGGCTCGTGCTCGACCACCTCGTAGTATCCTCGCTCGGCCAGATGAGCGTCGAAAAGCAACTCCTTGCCGTCGAGCACGGCGCCCGCGGGCACGCGCTTGGATTGCAGATCGCGTTCCAGCTCGCGGTGTTCCCATCGAGCTGTTTCCTGGCCGATCAGACCGTCGAGATCGTCGCGATTCGCCCACCGCGATTGCGAGTCTCCGAATCTCTCGTCTCGGGTCCACTCCGGGTCGCCGAGCGTCTCGCAAAGCGATTGCCAATGGGCATCCGTTTGAGCAGAGATCGCGATCCACCTGTCATTGCCCGAGCACGGGTAGCACCCCTGTGGCGCCAATGCACGGGCTTGGTTGCCGAGCCGCTCTATCTTCCGGCCGTTGACCGCGAAGTCCATCAACACTTCGGGAGAGACGGCGCTCATCGTCTGCGTCTGCGAGACGTCGATGAACTGGCCCTGGCCGGTCCGTGCCCTGACCGCCAGCGCAGCGGCGACGGCGAATACCGTGTGCTCCGCCGCGGTGTAGTCGGCGTAAGGTATCTCCGGAAGCATCGGCGGACCGCCTTCGTAGCCGGTCGTGTGAGCAAGCCCGGACGCGGCTTCGGTGCCGTATCCGATCGCGCCGAAATTGCTCCATGGGCCCGAGTACCCGTAGCCCGTCGACGACACCATGATGATGTCAGGACGAATCGCGCGCAGGTCTTCGTATTCGAGTCCGAAGTTGCGGACGACCCTGGGCGTGAAATTCTCGGCAAAGACATCGCTGACAGCGATCAGGTCCCGCAGCGTTTTCTGCGCCTCGGGCTTGGTCATGTCCAGCGTCAGGCTGAGCTTGTTGCGGTTCTGGTCGTAGAAGTTGACCGCCCGGTTCCAATAGTCGCCCGAAGAATCGTTGTCGTAAAACGAATTCGCGCGATAGTTGTCCAGCCGTCCGCACGACTCGATTCTGATCACTTCCGCGCCCATGTCGGCGAGCATCTTGACCGCGAACGGAACCGCGATGAGCTGCCCCAGCTCGACAATCCGCACGCCAGCGAGAGGAAGCTTAGCCGTCATATCACACCTGCCGCCGTGAGCCTGACCAGCTCAGCGTTCGAGTATCCCAGTTTCTCGCCGTAAATCTCGGAATTGTGCTCGCCGAGCGTCGGTGCCGACGAACCTGCCCGCCATGGCGTCGCGCTCATGATGAACGGCGCGCCGGGATAGGTCTGCACGCCGGCGACCGGGTGATCGATGTCCACGAAATACCCTCTGGCCTCGTACTGCGGATTGTGCAGCGCCTCTTCGCCGTCCTGAACGATCCCGTAGATGAGGCGTCGCTGTTTATGCGCTTCGTAGAACAAGTCATACTTCTCCCATCGCGCGAACGTCGCTATCAATATATCTTGGATCTCGCCGATGTGTTCCTGACGATCCTGTGGCGTCGCGAACCGGTCGTCTTTGAGCTCTGGCGCCTGCAAGAAATCGGCGGTCTCGTTCCAGTCCACGGCGCCGAAAGCGATGGGCATGATGTAGCCGTCGCTGGTCTCCACCGGACCGCGCGGAATCTCGCCGGTCGGGCCAGGTTGGCGCCATTTCACGATGCCGTAGTTTGCGAACGCCGCCGTGGTGTCTCTCACTGCCGAGGTGATAGACTCCTGAATGGAAACGTCGACATGCTGGCCTTGCCCCGTCAGAAGGCGGTGCAGGACGGCGATGGCCGCGCCCGAAGCGGCGTTGGTTCCGGCCTTGTACTGAGCCTGGTCGAGCGCGTGTTTGAGCGGCTCTCGTTCGTTCAATCCGAAGATGTACAGCAGTCCGCCGAGCGCGTATTCGACGATGTCGGTCGCCTCGTAGTCGCGGTACGGCCCGGTCTGCCCGAAGTTCGAAATCGACACCATTACCAACGAAGGGTCGATCTTCCGCAAATCTTCGTATGCCAATCCGAGCGAAGGCAGGAGGCTCGGCCGGAATCCATCGACGACGACATCCGATTCGGCGACGAGTTCTTTGAGGATGCGTTGCCCGTCGGGCGATTTCAGGTTCAGCGTGATCGAGCGCTTCGAGGTGTTGAGGTACAGGAACGGCAACCCCTTGTTGGGATCGGGGTCGTCGCCGACGAACGGGCCTTGCCGGCGTGTGGGGTCACCCGAGCCCGGTCGCTCGACTTTGATGACGTCCGCTCCGAAGTCGGCGAGCAGTTTGGTGCAGTAGGGTCCTGCGATGTGGTGGGTCAGGTCCAAAACCCGTGTGCCCGCGAGGGCCGTGTTCTCCAAAAGACATCTCCGATTGCATTAGGTCCAAACGCCGTAGCGCAGATTATACAATCGACGGCACATTGTTAAAAGGAGCTTCACGTGACCGAACCGTCCATGGGTGTTGTGGCAGATGACCTGACTGGGGCAATGGACACCGCGGGCGCATTCGCATCCCAGGGTCTGCGAGTCAGGGTGCTGCGCAGAGCGAGCACACGCGAAGGGCTGCTGTCGGGCGTTGACGTAGCCTGCATCAACACCCAAACGCGAAACGTGGACTCGGCGCTGGCGCTGGTCCCCGTGCGGATGGCGGCGAGGGACTTGATTGAAGCGGGCTTCGATCGCCTGTACAAAAAGATCGACTCGACCGGACGCGGCAATCTGGCAGCAGAATGCGCCGCGATGCTGGAGACGACCGAAGCCCCGGCGATAATCGTATGCCCCGCGTTCCCCAAACTGGGCCGAACCGTGGTCGAAGGCAGGTTGCTCGTTCACGGGCAAACCGTGTCAACAATCCCGGAAGGCCAAGACGCCTTGGCGCCGGTCGCGTCCACGAGTCTGACCGAGATGTTGACGCTAGAAGGCGAACTCTCGGCTACGTCGATCGGTCTGTCGACAGTCGAAGTAAGTTCAGGTCAACTCACTGCCGCCATCAGGGTCGCAATCGACGACGGTCACAACGTCGTAGCGGTTGACGCGGCCACTGACGAACACCTGAACGTGCTGGCCGATGCGTCGAATGCGCTGCCGGGTTGCGTCGTCGCCGGATCCGCCGGATTGGCCCACGCAATTGCAGGACGAATGCAGTCCGATGCTTCCGCGCCAATTCAGGCCAGCGCCGCCGAAGGTCCGGCGCTGATCATCGTCGGGAGCCGCCACGAGGTCAATCGGGCGCAATTGAGCGCTTTGACGGGGCAGGGCAGGGCGACTCTCGTGGCCTTGGAACCGAGCGAGGCGTTGAGCGATCCGCCGGAGCGCCGCGCCCACATGGCTCGCTTGCGGGAAACCGTGTGCGAGAAACTCGGCGCCGGTCGCAACGTTGCCCTGGCTTGGTCCGAACCCGATTCGCCCGCGGCGCCGTCGCTCGATCCGGCTGCCGACGCCGCTGACCTCGGCAAGTTCGTCGGAACCCTGGCTTACGGCGTCCTGCGGACGGTCGACGTGTCGGGACTGGTCATCGCCGGGGGCGACACGGCTTTCGCCGTTCTCGGCGCATTGGGCGCGACCAGCGTGGACATCATGAACGAGGTCGAGCCCGGCGTCCCGTGCGGCGTAATCTCGGACGGCTCCGCAGCAGGCAGGACCCTCGTGACAAAAGCCGGAGGATTCGGCGACGAGCTTACGCTTACCCGAGCCTTGGAAATCGCGTCGGGACGCATCGAATCATGACTCCGAGGAAGGTTGCCTTGATTGGGCGTCACGCATATAATCGTGCTACATATCTTGAGTGGGTTTCCATTGAATGTCAGGAGAGACGATGAGTGCCAAAATAGTTCTTTACGGACCGAGCGAATCGCAATTGCAAGCATACCAAGAAGTTGCACCCGAGGACGTAGAAGTCGCCTGGGTGGACTCTGGACAGTCCGTCGATGACGCGACCGCACAGATGCAAGACACCGTCGCGGTGCTGTTCGGCGGGGGACCGATCTCGCCTGATGTTGCGGCCAAGATCCCGAACCTGCGCCTTATTCAAACCACCAGCGCGGGGACTAACCACTTGGACAAGATGGCGCTCGGCGAACTCGGCGTCAAAGTTGCCAACAATGGCGGCGGAAACGCAATATCCGTGGCGGAGCACACGATCGCGTTGCTGGTGAGCACGCTTCGAAAGCTACAGCTACAATTCAGCACGGTCCAGGACCGGAAATGGGCTGGCGACATTCGTCAGAAATGGTTCTCTCAAGCCCAAGAGATCGCCGGCAAAAGAATCGGCATCATAGGACTCGGAAGAATCGGCTCTCGAGTAGCACGCCGGCTCGCGGGCTGGGAATGCGAAATCGTCTACACGGACATAATCGACATCCCGAAGGAACTCGAAGAGGAACTCAACGTGACGCGGCTTTCGTTGGACGAACTGCTCCAGACGTCAGATATCGTCACGCTGCACGTTCCCCTGACCACCCAAGCCCACGGCATGATGAGCGACCGCGAGTTCGACCTGATGAAGCCGACCGCGATTCTCATCAACGCCTGCCGGGGACCGGTCGTCGACGAGGCGGCGCTGATCCGAGCCATGCAGCAGGAAAAGATCGCTGCCGCGGGGTTGGACGTCACAGAGGTGGAGCCCACGCCAGAAGACAACCCGCTGCTGGACATGGACAACGTCCTGATCACACCTCACTTCGCGTCGTTCACGCAGGAGTCCGGTGTCCGCAGCCGAACATTCGCCGTGGCCAACGCCGCGCGCGTAGCCCGAGGCGAAGAACCCGAATCGGTGGTTCTGCCAGACTAACCGACTGGCGGTTCGTCTCTGGCGAACTGAACGCTCGCTTGCGTATCGGCGGGCTCGGCGCGAATCACCATTCGTTCGCGCCGAGCCCGTTCTCTGTTTCGCATGGCGAGAAACGAGGAGCAGCACGCGGTTAATGGATGACCACAAGGCCGGACCAAACACCCAACGGTGCTCTGGCCCTAATGGCGATCAACAAAATAAGTGGCATTGTCCAATATGTGTCATTCTGAGGCCGCAGCCGAAGAATCTGGTCGCTGACCGTGGATTGTTGCCCGAGCGACCCCAAATGCTTCTTTTTGCCCGTGCCACCCAGTTGGTAAGAAACGTTGAGAACAACGTATTGGGTCAATGACCATAACGGCTCAAGCACTCTTGTGTGTGGGCGGCCCTTCGACGAGCTCAGAGCCTGTCCTG
>JASMDM010000109.1 GCA_030752795.1 SAR202 cluster bacterium
ACTCCTTCGGACGTGTTGAACGGCCGGAGAGAACAGATATTAGAGAAACGCAAGGAGGTTCAAGTCCGAACGATACAACGACGACGATTGTACAATCATCAACTCAGAGAGCTCGCGATATCAGCTCAAAGTCTCTATTAACAATCTGTCCCGTTTCTGCTGACTGCCAATACGCCTTGGGGAACGTGTCCTGGGTCAGGTCGTGAGCAACCTCGCGGTTTCCGGTCATCGCAGCATATGCCGGTAGATCGGCGCCTGATATTGCTCGACGATCTCGCCGAAGACGTCGGTTTTTCCGGTGCGGACCTGATCTATGACCCAAGCTTCGTCCAACTACATACTCCCGTGTCTTCTCCCTGCATACTATAATCCCTGGGAACGCCAAAACGGGAACGCCGAAGCGTGATTAGGCTTGGCGAAAGTGCGATAACCTCGGCGCCAAGCGGCTCGACCGGAGTGCAGTCATTGGTCGTTGCCCGACGGGATGTCCAACGCTGGGTTAACATTTCGCCAGTGATCTGCCGCGTCGTGGGCTTGCCCGAAACACTTCAGTGTTCCCACGTCCGACCCGACATGACCTGAAATCATTCGAAACAACGTAGCGAAATGCGGAGATTTCACCTTGAGGAGGGATCGATGGAGCGTGAGATTATCAATCCGTGGACGTGGCAAGACGATTTCGGGTTCGTTCAGGCGAACAGCCTGGCCGGAGTCCAGCAAGTGGTGGTGTGCTCCGGACAAACTTCCGTTGATGACGACGGCGTCCCGGTGCATGCGAACGACATGGACGCCCAGGCGATGAAAGCGCTGGACAACCTGGAGACGGTCTTGAGCGAGGGCGGTTTCGCGCTGTCCGACGTGGTCCGGCTGAACTACTACGTGACCGATGTCGGCGCGTTCATGGCGGCCACCTAGATTTTTGGTCCTCGTCTGGGTCAGGCAGGCTGCCACGCCGCAAGCACGCTTCTCGGGATCTCGCAATTGGCGTTCCCCGAGTTGCTGATCGAGATCGAGGCCACAGCCGTTAAATAACCCGACGACCACACCATTCGCCCAATCAGGATGTACACGACCGGCGGCTCTGTGCCTACGCAGGCCTCGTGCCCCAGATGTCCTTGCCGGCTTTCAGTAGCCGGTAAACCGCTTCGGTGAGGTAGAGGCCTCCGTAGGGCATGACCGACTCTGTGAGGCCTCGGATGTTGCCCCAGCTACCGTGCAAGAGTGTTCCCGCCGGAGTGACGTGGTTGTCGAACAGCTCAGTGAGGCCGGCTTCGATATAGGCGCCGTACTTTTCTTGCAGCTCAGGCTTCTCTTCGATCAGCCGGATCATGCAATTGGTCGCGAGCGCGACCGAGCATGTGTCTCGGGGCACGTCCGGAATCCGCGGGTCGAGCACGTCGTAGAACGGCACCGGGGGGCCGTCCTTGATCATGTCGTTCAGGTAGTAGTCGCTGACTTTTATCGCGATCTCCAAGAACTGCTCGTCCCCAGTGGCCTCGAAGGCGAAGATGCTTGAGTTCATCGCCCAACCCTGGCTTCGCGTCCAGTGAGTGGTGTTGTCGTAGCCTTGCATCGTATGGAAGCCCAGTGGTTTCTTGGTTGCTGGGTCCAGTCCGAGCATGTGGTGTGATCTGCCGTCGGGCTGGATGACGCCGAGGCTGCTCATCCCCTCTTGGTGCGAGACCATCATGTCGCCGTACTCAGGCTTGAAGCGTCGGGCCCACCATAGCGGACTGCCGCAAGACGACTCGTCGATGAACGTCTCCCAGTCGGCGAAGTTCCGGCCGAAAGGGCCGTAGTGCTCGGGCTTTGGCTCGGTCGGGGGCCACATCATGAAGATGCCGAGTTCTGGATTGTAAGTCTTCGCGAAGGACTCGCAGCCTTCGAGCGCCAGCTCCTTGAGCCACTCTTCGCCAGTGAGCTCGTAGCCGAGCGTCGGAGCGTACTGCGTGACGAAGCCGGTGTTGACGTTCGCCTCCTTCATGATCGGTCCGCACCAGCGGGTCACGAGTGAGGCCGCCTGCGCGAAGTTCTCTGTACCGTAGTAGTCGTACAGCATCCAGAGTTTGCCAGCGAGGTATCCGGCCCAGTACCCGAGTTGTTCTTCGACCACGTACGTGCCGTTGCTGAAGTTCAGGTTGAGGTACCTGCCCTCCTGAACTGGCGGGATGGTCTTGGCGACGGCTTCGGCGCCCCACGCCAGCCGGTCCATACCGCGCTCGAGTGTTTGCCTGAAATCACTGGACAGTTCCATTTTGGACTCCTTGGGTGTGGATTAGCTGATTGGTGGATGCACGTCTGCTGATGGGTGTTTCGGATTCCACAACGAGGCTGGGGCCTCGCTTGCCCGAGAGCGACACATCGGCCCCATATCCGTTGGCGCCCACGTCCGTCACGATAGCCCGAACCCGTGCCGAGCCCATTAGGGCAGGGTAGTGTGGTAATGGGCCTTCGACAGGCTCAGGCCGAACGGCGGCAAGAATAGACGGTTATTAGCGGGTTTCCAGCATCTGGCTCCAAGTGTTTTAGGGACCTGCTGGACCACATGGGTCGTTTGCTCTGCAACACCGCAGCCGTCGGCGCTACGCAGCGTGAGTTTGTACCGCCTCGAGACCTCTGCTGAACGCCACCAGGTTGCGCTCTAACCGGCGCTCGGGGACGTTGTTGCGTAGCACTTGCTCGAACCCGTCGGGGGTGATCGGGATCAACCCGGCGCCTACCAGCGTTCCGAGCAGCACCACGTTGGCCACGACCGGGGTGCCGATTTCCAGCGCGATCTCGGTGGCGGGGATGAGCCAAGCCTTCTTCGAGAGTTGCCGGATGGCGTCTCTCAGGTCGTCGGGCTCGGGGTAGTCGCCCTCGCCCAGGTTGACGCTCACCGGCGTGATGGGCCTGGTGTTGACGATGACTGAAACGTCCGGGTTGCCGTAGTCTCGGAGGATCCGCAGCGTTTCCATGGGCTCGAGTCCGATGACCGTGTTGGCGCGTCCCAACGGGATCAAGGGACCGTAGGCGTGCTTGGATGAAAATCGCACGTGGCTCATCACGGTGCCGCCGCGTTGGGAAGCCCCGTATGTCTCGCCGATGGAGACGTGGTAGTCGAATTTGACCATCGCGCGTCCGATCAATCGTGAAGCAAGGACATTGCCCTGCCCGCCGACGCCCGAAACGACGATGTTGCATGGGTCCGCAATCGCGGTCGTTTCGTTCATGCGAACGCCTCCTTGGTGATCGCTCCTTCGGGGCATATCTGGGTGCACAACCCGCATCCGACGCATACGGCTTCATCGACGTGGCCTTGGCCGGTTTTGGGGTCCGCGTAGAGGCCGGGGCACTTGAATGTCTTGGTGCAATATCGGTTGCAGCCGCAGGAATCGCCGAGGCATTTGTCGTGGTCGATCGTAATCTTGTAGTCCGGATCGGCGTCGCGCGGTCGGGTCAAGAAGCATTCGCGGCGCATAACGGCCACCCTGACGCCTTCGGTTCGCTGTACGAAATCCAGCAGGACATCCTGTGAATCGTCCAGATCGAAGGGGTCGAGAACTTCGACCGGGATGTCCAGCGAGCGGCAGATCTTCTCGATGTCCACCTTCGGGACGCCGTCGCCCATCGCCGTCATGCCGACCCCGGCGTGCGGTTGGAAACCGGTCATCGCGGTGGCGCTGTTGTCGACGACCACCAGCGTGAAGTTGGATCGGTTGTAGGTCGCGTTGACCAGGGCCGGAATCACGGCGTGGAAGAATGTGGAGTCGCCGGCGATGGAGATCACCGGTTGGTCGAACCCGAATCCGGAGAGTTTGCCAAGCCCGGACGCCACGCCGGTGCCGGTGCCCATCGAAGCCATCGCCTGGGTGCTGCCGTAGCCGCCGAATCCGGCGTCCATGCCATAGCAACCGATGTCGCCCGTGACGAAGCCGTCGCGTCCGTCGAGCTTCAAGGCGTTCTTGACGCTCCAGAGAGTTCCCCGATGCGGGCAGCCGGGGCACCAGACGAGCCCTCGGGAGACGGTGCGCTCGTCGACGAGCGCGTTGGCCAACCGGGAATAGCCTTCGTCCTGCGCGGGCAACCGCTCGGCGCGCAACACTCTGCCGATGCCTTTGGCCACCTCGTCCGGGTTGAGCTCACCGGCCGGCGATATGTGACCGGTGCCTTTGCCGTAGACCGGCTCCTCGTATGGGGGAAGGTTGCGGTCGGCCGCGAACTTCTTGATCTGATCTTCGACGAACGGATCGACTTCTTCAAGGACCATGGTTCGGCGGGCGTTCGAGATGTGATGCTCGATCAATCGCGTGGGCAGCGGGTAGGTGGTGCCGAGCGACAGGATGCCGACAGTCTCTTCGACGTCCAGCATCTCGACGGCTTCCTGTGCGTACAGCGCCGAAGGGCCTGTGCACACGAGCAGAAGCTCAGGCTCATCGGGGCCCTCATACACGTTCCATGGCGAATCTTCGAACGCCTCTTTCGCACGTTCGAGCTTGTCGAGCGCTTCCAAGTGTCGCATCGGGGCCGTCAGTGCTCGAACGGGAGCGTTGATCTCGACTCGCGGATGGGCTTCGGTCTCGGGCATCTCGCCCATGACCACTCTGCCGGTGCCGTGGCCAAGGCGGGTGCAGCTTCGGATCATGACGAACATCCCCAGTTCCTCGGAGAGGTCGAAGGCCCATTGCATCATGTCCTTGGCTTGCTGGGGTGAGTTGGGCTCCAAGAGCGGCGCGTGTATCATCGGCGGGATGTGTCGCGAGTCGTTCTCCGACGCGCTCGACCACGCCTGCGGGTCGTCCGCAACGATTACAACGAAACCCGCATTGACACGGTTGCCTAGATTCAGGTGGGCAAGGAAGTCCAGAGCCACGTTCAGGCCCTCGTGCTTCATCGCGATCAGTGACCGGATCCCGGCTAAAGCGCCCGCGGACGCGACTTCGGCGGCGACTTTTTCGTTGACCGACCACTCGACGTAGATGCCGCTTTCCTTCGCCAGTCTGGCGAGGGTCTCGATAATCTCGCTCGACGGAGTGCCGGGATATGCGGCCGCGACCTTCACGCCCGCTTCCAGTGCGCCTCGCGCGATCGCTTCGTTGCCCAGCAGAAGCTCAGTCGTGCCCGCCGGACTGCTCGCCAATGAAACCATGTTTCCCTCTTTTCCCTTTGCTAGGACCTAAGATTGGCCCAAGACGCGATGGGCGGCCTCCGCGGTTAATTGCAAGTGGCCCAACTCTTCCGGATTATCGCCCGATTCGGAAAGCCTCTGGAATGCTCGGGCGCGTTTGTTCGACGACGCCATCTTCAGGTGCTCCAGGTTTTCGTCCGGCAACTCTTGAGATTCTAACAACCCCGCGTCCAATGCTTGCTGAAGCAGTTTCTCGCCGCGTTCGGTCCGGACCAGGACGGTGTTCCAACCCGAAATGCCCTCCGCGGAGCCGACGGATATGTCGGAGAACTCCGCCGTCATGTCGTGGCATGTTGCACATGCGTCGAGGATGTGGGGTCGAACGTCGTCCAGAGGCACGGACACCTTTTCGTTTTTTGTCTGGATGTCGAATTGCGAGGCGGGCGGCGGAGGCACGTCCGTCTTTACCAACTCGCCGTCAGGAACCGTCTCGTGCAGCAGATTCAGGAACGAGTGTCCCAGCGCCCACGTGCAGAACAGGCCGATGACGACTGGATTGCCGCGGGAACCGTTCGTCGAAGACGACCTGTCCGCGATCTTGCGAAACCCGATGACCTGACACGGCGTGCCGACGAACGCTACCGAGCCACCGTTGCCGTTCCTCTGGTTCAACGCGGCCAAAGTCGGCGACGCAAGATAGTTCGATCCCGCGCTCTCGGCCACTTCCTCGGGAGTGGAAACGTTGACGCCGACGGGCCTGCCGTCGACGGTCCGTGTGAGGACCGCGCGGTCTGCCATGCCGCTGGTCAACGCGTTCTGCACCAACGTGGTGACGGTCCCGCCATATTGCGCGGCGTCGCGGATCGCAGAGTCGGTGCTGCGGGTGATGCGCACTTTGCGGACGGACCCGACGGGCTCGGCCGAATACGAGGAATCGAACATGTCCTGGTGTAATTGCTCGAGGTCGGTTCCGGCGCGAGGGCAGTGGGCGAAGCAACGACCGTCGGTCAAGGTGCACTTGTCCACCACCGCCACTCGTCCTTGGAACGGCTTCAGATACGGGCACAAGCCAGAGCACGCCCCGCACACGCTGCACAAACCAGCGTCCAGCACGTGGTCCTTCAGTTGCCCTTGCGAGGTCTGCGTCGTCATATGATGCCCTCACTCGTTGCCGCCGAAATCTCGACGGGGTGCGTTCTTTTGATTCTGCTGAATTTCGTGCGATGGATTGGCTGCCGCCGCCAGTCGAAATGGCTGGCCGTGAAAACGGCTCCTCCCCTGAGACGGAGTGAATGATACCACTCTGACAATGAGCCGTCACCCCAATTTGACACAGCGTGACCTATGCCTATTTGTAGGCTAGAAAGACTAAGAATGTAGTTCGAAGTTAAGTCCGCCACTGGGAGGCGAATCTGTATACGGATCAGCGGTCGCGAAAGGCGGTGCGATGACAACGTCAAAGCGGCGTTCCGCCAGAAACACGGAACCCGCATCGGCTTCGTTCACATTGGCAAGAAAGCGGTCCCTCCCAATTCTGGCGCTCTCGACATTCACATTGACGGCTTCGGGAGTTGTTGCTATCGTCAAACCATCGTATCCGGCCCTCGATTGACAGCCCAGACGGTTGATCCAGGGTGCCGTAACTGTCACATCAGCGGGCCTCTGCCGCGTATCGGATTTCGATTCAGCATGACCATCGAACCATTTCAAGGAGAATCGATGAAGAGAGTAATTATAGACACCGACCCCGGCATCGATGACGCAGCCGCTATTCTGATGACGCTTGGCAGTCCCGAGCTGGATATCGAAGCGATGACCACGGTGTTCGGCAACACGCCGGTCGAGAACTGCACGATCAACGCCCTTCGCATATTGGAAGCCGCTGATCGTACGGAGATCCCCGTGTACGAAGGCTCGTCTAGGCCGTACAACTGCGCCGAGCCGGTCTTCGCGGCACTGATCCACGGCGACGACGGACTCGGCGACGCGGGCGTGCCGATGCCGTCGACGGCGGCGCAGCCCACGAACGCCGTCATCGAGCTCATCAACCGCGTCATGACGTCTCCGGGCGAAATCACGGTGATGGCGATCGGTCGACTCACGAACGTCGCGTTGGCCATGGCCGTCGAGCCGGGATTCACCGAGGCCGTCGGCGAGGTCATCGTGATGGGCGGCGCGGTCAGTGTCCCCGGCAACGCATCGCCAACCGCGAGCGCGAACCTGCGGGGCGATCCCGAGGCGGCTGACGTTGTGTACCGCTCAGGCGCGAACGTCGTGCAGATCGGGCTCGACGTATGCGAGCAGGTGGAGATCAGCCTGGCGCAACAGGAAGAGCTTTGGGCCGCGGACACGAAGGCGACCCGGTTCATGCACCTAGTGTCGCCGTTCATCCAGGCCGCCTACGAGCGCCGAGGACGGCTTCACCATCCGGGCGGTGTCCGGTACAACGACATGCCAGCCGTCTCGTACGGCATCTTTCCGGAGCTGTTTGAGTGCCGGGAGCTGCCGGTGCATATCGAGATCCATGGCGAACACACACGCGGGATGACGGTCGCGAATCAGCGCGAGGATCCCGGTGAACCGACCACCGCCAAGGTTGCATTCGGTGTGGACGCGGCGCGCCTCACCCAGCTCTGGGTGGAGCGAGTAGCCGCCGTTTGACGAGATAAAGTGGACATCCGATGACAAACAGGACGGGGTCCCGATTAGGTTCGGGACCCCGTCTTACGTCCGTCACGACCGTTGTTAAGCTAGGTTGCGATTCGGTTGTCGCGGCGCGAGTTTGGCTCGTCGGTGTGGTTCGACAGGCTCACCACGAACGGATGTGCGCGAGGTCCCGCCCTCCTAACCGTTCACCCTGAGCTTGTCGAAGGGGCGCCGAAGCCGACCACCACGTAGCGACTACTTGGCTAGCGTCCCAGCCACACAGGCTTGCGCTTCTCGACGAAGGACCGGGGGCCTTCCCTGGATTTCGAGTCCTCAGAGTTTCGCAGTTTGGCGCCGACGATCCGGTCGAGCTCCCACGCCGTTTTCGCCTCTGACTCGTGGTACTCAAGCGGCAGATCCATGGTCTTGGTGGCGATCTCTTTGCTCACCCTGGCCGCGATTGGTGAGTTCTCGTTGATCGTGTTTGCCATCGCCATGGCCTCGTCCATCACTTGGTCCGGCTCAACGATCTTGTTAATGAGGCCAATTCGGTAGGCTTCCTCAACCGAGATCCGCTGGCCGGTCAATAGCATTTGCATGGCAATTTTCTTGGGCACGTGTCGGGGAAGTCGATGGATGCCGCCATCGCCAGGGAAGCCGCCAATGTTCCTGATCTCGGGAACGCCGAAGCTCGACCTGTTGGACGCAATGATGATGTCGCACGCCATCGCGATCTCGAGGCCGCCGCCCAGGCAGTAGCCGTCGACTGCCGCGATGAGCGGCTTCCAAATTTCACGATGGGCCATCCCGCCTTCCTGATGCGGCGAGTCAGCAGCCTTGGACACTCTCTCACCGGCAGGGCGCTCGGTCATCTCTTTGATGTCCGAGCCGGCGCAGAACGCTTTGCCGCCGTATCCGGTGATGATCCCAATCCAGATGTCTTGATCCTCGAGAAAGTCGGTAAATATGTCATACATAGTCGCATTGGTCTCCAATGCAACCGCATTCATCCGCTCGGGGCGATTGATTGTTACGACGGCAATCCGACCTTTCTTTTCGTAGATAACTTCTTGATTCGCCATGGGAACCTCCGTATTTTGTTTCTGACTAGCGAGACCCGGAGTTCAACTCCGGGTCAGCTGTTGACAGGCTTTGGCTAGCCGGAATGCGCCTTGATGCGCCCGCGATCGTGATCGGTAAAATGGGACTCCATCAACGCTGTCAGCTTTTGCAGCGTCTCGTCCGGCGTGTCCGAGCTCGTGTCGACGTGAATCTTGGGGCCGAGCTCCGACTTCGCTACGAGTCGTTCGTATTCGGACATGACTTCCCCGATGTCGGCTTCTTTCAACGGGCTGTTGGAGTGATGAGACGTACCTCTCAACTCAGACATCCGCTGGCGGATCACAACTTCGTCCGCGGTCATGTGCACGATGACGATCGGGTCCGACGTGATCGTTTTCGCCCTGGCTTCGACCTGTTCGAACACGGCTTCGCGGTCGAACTGGTCACCGGGCAGGCCGTACCCGTAGTACTTTCTGGCATAGATCGATTCCTCGATGTGGAAGCCGATGGTGAGGTCGTCCGCCGAGTTGTAATGGTGCAGATGGTAGTACATGCTGTATCGGTGATACATCTCCTTCAGCTTCGGAGACAGAGCGAGTATCTGCTTCTGCTCTTCGAGCGTCGTGTCGTCCGGGTGGCCCGACGTATGCGGCAGCTTGGAGTGGTCGTGGATCAGGCCGCCCGCGAACGGTTCACCCATGATCTCCGTCTTCCACGCGCTGAGTTTGTTGGCAATCGTCGTCGCTCCGACATATTCGATCCCCGCGAGTATTACTTTCAAAGTCAATTCCTCCTTCCGAAGTCAGTCCGGCGAAACGCCAGTCGCCTGGCCTCCGCATCTGCCGTCTATCGGCAACGATCTCTAGACCGCGCCGTCCTGTTTCGCTTGCTCGATCTCGTCGGGACTGAAACCTATCGACGCCATGATCTCCTCGGTGTGCTGGCCCTGTTTCGGCGGCGCCATACGGATCTGAGCGGGCGTCTTCGACAGCTTATAGGGAATGCCCGGCATCTTGAGCTCGCCGATTGGGCTGTCAATGGTCACGACCATGTCGTTGTGCAGCACCTGCGGATCGGAGAAAACCTGTCCGAGGCTGTTGACCGGCGCGACCCAGAGGTCTTCCACCGCCATAAGCGGCAGCCATTCGTCCGTGGTGTGGGGCGCAAGGGCCGTCTCGAGGATTGACTCGAATTCGGCTCGATTCTCGTCTCTGACCGGACCTGTGTTGAACCGAGTGTCTTCTTCGAGATTGTCGATGCCAAGCACTCTGCAAAGCCCGGGCAGCTTCCCGCCGCCCGCAATTGCGATGAATCCGTCTTTCGTCTTGTAGCACCCGTAAGGCGCCGGAATATAAGCGCAGGCGTGGCCGGGGGTTGCGCGGACCGGGTCGATACCGGTGTTGAGGTAATGCAACGCCGACTCGGATATGGCGGCGACGGTGCCGTTCAGCAGGCTGATGTGGACCTCCTGGCCTTCACCAGTCTCCGCACGATGGTAGAGGGCGCCCATGACGCCGAACGCGCCGTAATGCGCGCCCATCAGGTCCGATATCGAGAAGCCGATCGCGGTGGGCCGTCCATCGGCGGACGCGTTCACCGCGCTGAATCCGCCCATGCCCTGTGCGAGCATGTCCTGTCCCGGTCGATTCACGTACGGGCCGTCTTCCCCGTACCCGGACGCGAGAACGTAGATGATCGACGGGTTGACCTTGACGCAGTCTTCGTATCCCAGGCCGAGCCGCGCCATGACGCCGGGCCGGAAGTTCGAATAGACGATGTCGGCCTCTTTGAGCAGTCGATCGATGATCTCGCGACCGGTCTCGGTCTTCAAATCGAGGGTGATGCTTCGCTTGTTGCGGTTGTGCGCAAGGAATGTGGCGGAGAAGAAGCTGTGGTCGCCGCCCTCCTGGCCGTACGTCTCCGTCTCGCCATAGCGCTGGTCGATTCGACCGGTCACGCGATTGGGCCGCTCCACCTTTATGACGTCTGCGCCCATGTCGGCCAACATCTGGGTCGCGTGCGGACCCTGCATCATTATCGTGAAGTCCAGTATCTTGATGTTCTCCAGTGGCATGGCCAAAGTTTTCCTCGCTTTGTATCGAACTGAATGTTCTCAACAGTTGAACCCAGGCTGTCGAGCATCGTGAGTATATCCGAGTCCGTAGCCAAGTCAAACCGGCCCGATGTGTTTGCGGCGCGGCGCTCGACGCTATGCGTTGACAGGGTAGGGGGCTCTAGCTAAACTGCGCCCAAGCCAAGTTGAGACGCTCATTCACTGATCGAATGCACGGGATTATCAATGCGCGCGGTAGTTCTTCAGAGCCCAGGATCGCTCGAAATAGTCGATAGAGACATCCCACGACCGCACCGCGGCGAGGTGCTCGTCCGCATCAAGGCCACCGGAATTTGCAGCACCGACCTGATGGTCTACCAGGGCAGGCAACCGGTGACGATGCCGATCGTGCCCGGCCACGAGGGCGCGGGCGTCGTCGAGGCGGTCGGCGAGGGGGTGGTTGGCTTCCAACTCGGCGATCCGGTGATCGCAGAGGGGAGCTGGGGTTGCCAGATCTGCGCCGCGTGCCAGGGAGGGCGGGAGCCGCTGTGCCCGAACCGCGTTTCGCAAGGCCGGACCCGGGACGGGACGTTCGCCGAATTCCTCGTCGCCCCGACGCGCGGTCTTCACATGATTCCGCGCGATCTCGATTTCGGGATCGCTCAAGCGTTGATCAGCGTTGCGTGTTCCGTCCGAGCCATGCGCAGAGGCAGGCCCGAATTCGGCGACAGCGTGGCAATCTTCGGGCCGGGTATCGCGGGACTCATCTTGAGCCAGCTTGCCCACGACAACGGAGCGTCCGGCGTCACGATGTTCGGCACCCGTGACTGGCGGCTGGACATGGCCGCGAACCTGGGCGCGGACGAAACGATCAACGTGCGGCAAGACGGTTGGATGGAGCGCGCCCGGTCGCTGACCAACGACCAGGGCTTCGATGTGGTGTTCGAGACTTCCGGGGACCCAAACGCCTTGAGCGACGCGTTCGAGCTCGTCAAGACGGGCGGCCGCATCGTCGTGTTCTCGGTGTACGAGGACGTCATCGACGCCTTCCCCGCGCAGTTGCTGTACCGCAAGGAGGTGAGCGTCATCGGCGTCCGGGGCGGCGCGGGCGGCTATCCGCTTGCGATCGACCTGGTGCGCGCAGGCCGCGTACAACTCGATCCGCTGGTCACGCACCGCCTGCCGCTTGATGAGGCGCAAGAAGGCTTCCGCCTGATGGAGCGCCGCGACGAAGGCGTTCAGCGGATCGCGCTGCTGCCTTGACGGCTCTCAATGAGCCGCGGCCATTCCGTAGGGGCGGGTTTCAAATCCTCCCGCGTGTGTCACTTGTATTTACTGCAATATTAGGGGTAACAGGCGTCGCATCAGGACGTTTTGCCGATGCTCGCGCTATGCGGTTTTGCGGGCGGGTTTGCCAAACCCGCCCCTACGGGCCCGCACTTTGAACGAACCTGCCGTTTGTCGTCGGGGCTGATATGGCCTCGTTGCAACGGAACGATCGCTGATCACACCACGCCCAAACCCGCCTTGTACCGCGCCTCCAGCGCCTTGCCAATCTTCAGGTGAACGATCGACTGGGTGCCGCCGGCATGGTGGAGCATGACCAGGGTGTCGCGAACGTACTTCTCCATCGGAAGGTCGCGCATGACGCCGGCGCCGCCGAACAGGTCCATCGCTCCGAGCGTGATCCGGCGGGCAGCGTCGGCGCAGAAGACCTTGCACGCGCTGGCCAGCAAGCCGTTGGGTTCGTCGTGATACGTCGTGGTCCACGCCAAACGCCATAACAACGTTCGACCAGCTTCGAGCGCAACGTAGAGCTCGGCCAAAGTGTTCTGGACTGCTTGGTGCTGGATGATGATCTTGCCGCCCTGGAATCGTTCGTTGGCAAACCGGACCGCGGCGTCGAGCGCCGCCCGTGCCACGGCGAGAGTGTGCGCGGAGAGCTCGATGTTGCTCACGGTTCGCATGTACCACTCCTCGGAGTCGCGGCCTTCCTTGCCCCCGAGCAGATCCTCGACCGGGATGCGGACGTTCTCGAATATGAGCTCAGCGTTCGGGTAGGCGCGGAAGCCGACCTTGTCGTGGATTCGACCGATGCGGAACCCGGGTGTGTCCTTCGGCACGATGAACCGGCTGACGCCGTCGACCTGGCTCGCGTTCGGGTCTGTCCGGGCGGTCACGATGAACAGCTTGGCAACCGGGCCGTTGGCGATCATGTGCTTCGTTCCGTTTAGCAGAAAGTGGTCGCCGTTGCGCTCGGCCCTCAACGCCAATCCCTCGCCAGGAGGAGTTTCGTAGTAACCGGAATTGTCCGACCCTGAATTGGGCTCAGTGATGGCTTGGCCGAGAACGAAGGTGTCGTCTTCGACGAACGCGGGGATGTATCGCTTCTTTTGGTCCTCGGTCGCAGCCATGCTGAGATGTCGTGAAACCTTCCAGCACTGGCTGAAGATCTTGCAGCAGCTCATGTCGGCATAAGCAAGCTGATCGATCATGATCGCCTGCGTCAGCAGATCGATGCCTTGGCCTCCCCACTCGGGCGGGAGCGCCATCGTGCGCAGGCCGATCTCGGAGCCCTTCTTCACAACGTCCCACGGAAAGCTGTCGTGAGCGTCCATGCGATCGAGCTCAGCGGCAACGGGCATGATCTCTCGCTCGGCGAAGTCGCGGGCCAGCGTCTGCAAAGCTGTTTGCTCTTCGGTCAGGTCGAATCCCAGCATGTCGATCTCCCTGATTATGATTTCGGATTCCCTCGGTCAACCGCATTATATGTCGGGGCGATTGTGTTGGCTATCGGGCAAATCCACGACATCGCCGGACCTCTCAATCCCCAGACGGACCGACGGAACTCGGCTGTCACGACCAATACACGCGGTCGCGGACTTTGCGTGCGGAGGAGCCGTCAACAAGTCCGATCACGCCTAAATGTGCATTTCGGGATTGACAGAAGTTGGCTACGCATTTACGCTTGCCGCAGGCAAAACTATCGGGCTTTGGCCGCAGTTTAATTCGCACTCGAATTACAGGCGACAATGGCGTAACGACAAGGAGGTCATGCATGGTAGCGGGTATCGCTAACAAGATTCTCAGGGTGAACCTCACCGAAGGCACCACTACGGTCGACGAGCCAGGCGAGGAGTTTTATCGGAAGTATTTGGGAGGCGCCGGATTCGTCTCTTATTTCCTGCTGAAAGAAGTCCCGCCAGGCGTAGATCCCCTTGGACCGGAGAACAAGCTGATCTTCGCACTGGGCCCGATGACCGGCTTGGCGATGCCGGGCGCGAGCCGCAACTGCATCGGCGCGAAATCGCCTCTGACCGGCGGTTTTTCGAAGACCGAAGTCGGTGGGTTCTGGCCAATGGAGCTCAAGAAATCCGGATACGACGCCCTGATCATCGAAGGAAAGGCCGACAAGCCGGTCTACTTGCTGATAACTGACGAGACCGTCGAAATTCGCGACGCGTCCCATCTCTGGGGCAAGAACGTGATGGAGACCCACGACACGATCACGGAAGAGACAGGCATCAAGGGCATCCGAACCGCGGCGATCGGCGCTGGCGGCGAGAACCTGGTCAAGTACGCCTGCGTCATCAACGACCTGAAAGACGCGGCTGGCCGTGGCGGACTCGGTGCCGTGATGGGCTCCAAGAACCTCAAGGCTGTGGCCTCCCGAGGTCGCTGGCTTCCCGATCGCGAAGTCGCCGACAGGGACAAGATCCGCGAGCTCACGCTGTACATGAATCGCAACTACTACGATCTTCCCCTCTTCGGCAAGGCGATGCACGATGTCGGCACCGGCGAGCATTCGATGATGATCGGCGGCAACAACATTGGGAACATGCCGACCCACAACTTCGGCGTGAACTATCTCGAGAACACCGAGAACATCACCGCGACCAAGACGATGGAGGTTTTCGGCGCTGGGATGGAGGCCTGTGCGGCCTGCGCGATCCGGTGTAAGAAGACCGTCGAGATCGGCCCGCCTTGGAACGTGGACCCACGAAACGGCGGACCCGAATACGAGTCGCTGGCCTCCCTCGGCGCGGCGTGCGGCGTCGACGACCTCGCCGCCGTCTGCAAGGCTAACGAGCTGGCGAACCTACACTCCCTCGACACAATCTCCTTGGGCGTGGCGATCGGTTTCGGCATGGAATGCTTCGAGAACGAGATCATCACCCTCGAAGACACCGGCGGCGTCGAACTTCGGTTCGGCAACGCGGACGCCATGCTCCAGATGATCGACATGATCGCCAATCGACAGGGCATCGGCGACACGCTGGCTGACGGCGTGCGAGCTGCGGCCGAGAAGCTTGGCGGCGGATCCGACGAGTTCGCGGTGCACGTGAAAGGCCTCGAACTCCCGATGCACGATCCCCGAGTCAAGCAGGGCCTGGGCATCGTCTACTCCGTGGAAGCACACGGCGCCGACCATTGCGCCGGACTGCACGACACCGCGGCGACACAGGAATCGCCGGGCCTCGAGCACATGCGAGGAGTTGGCGTCGTTGGGCCGTTGCCGGCTGACGACCTCAGCGGCGAGAAAGTCGCCAACCAGCGAGCAGTCCACCTCTGGGCCCTATACAGGGACTCGATGGTTTGCTGCTCATTCGTGCCTTGGACCATCCAGCAGCAGGTCGAGATCATCCGAGCAGTCACTGGCTGGCAGTACACTGTCGCCGAGGCGCTCCTGACAGGCGAGCGCGTGGCGACCATGGGTCGCATCTTCAACCTTCGCGAGGGCATCACGTCTGACAAAGACACGCTGCCGAAGCGCATGTTTAAGCCGACCACCGCCGGCGCCCTGGTCAACGGCGGCGTCGATCCTGAGAAGATGCAGCACGCCATCGGCATGTTCTACACGATGATGGGCTGGGACGCTGAAGACGGCGTCCCGACACCGGAGAAGATCGCACAACTCGGCCTCAGTTGGCTCGAAGAAGAGGCTCCGTTCCGCGAAGCCGTGACCGCTTAAAGCATCGGATCGTGACCGGATGGCATCAGATGTGTAGGGTTGTGGGGAGGAGGTGCGTGCCATGCTCGTGAAAGTGGAACTGCTGGGCGACCTCGGGAAATCGACCGAAAACGGAGACCGAAAGGTCGAAGTCGAAGTCGACACTGGAATGACTGTAGGCGAGGTTCTGGAAAGTCTCGGGGTGACTCGGGACCAAACCTGGAACGCCGCGATGAACGGCAACCTCGCCTACGAGACCGATGTCGTCGCCGAAGGCGCAACTCTGATCGTGTTCCCGCCGATCCAGGGGGGTTAGGGCGGGGCCACGTACTCGGATTCAGGTGTGTTCGTCTCGACGGCCCGTGACCGTGAGTTACGAATCTAGCGCCGCCGCCGAACCAATGCGGCGGCGCTAATCGTTTTTGTCGGCAGCGCCCAAATCCGCCACACGCCCTCAAAAGTTTGGCGCCGGAAAACCTCCATTGTCGACGCTGGGATGACACCAAGGCTCGATTTCAATAGCCCCACAACCTGCGTCAAGCGCCAACACTTGGCATCCCCTCGCTTCATCGACATCGTTCCTGCTGATCACCGAACCTCGCGGATACGCCCTTCAACATGGTCAAAGCATTGGTGACCAATATTGCCGCCCCGATCGCGATCGCGACAGGGGCTCCAAGCAAAGCGGCTATCGCTCCGGTCTGAATTCCCATCACGTCCGACAGGCCAAATCCGAAGAATTGGACGCTCAATACCCTGCCGCGTATCTCATCCGGCACACTGGTCTGGAGCATCGTCTCCAAAAACATGAAGGCGTCCGTTCCCATGAAATACGCAACGGCAAGCAGGCTCAACGACGCCGCCAGCCACGGCGACCGGGCAAACAGTATCAGGAACACGCCCATCCCGAAGTAGCCTGCCGCCATCAACCGCCCAACGTGTGTGACTATACTGCCGGTCGACAGGATCAGCGACGCAATCAGCGCGCCGAAATTCCCGGCCGAATACAGGTACCCCAGACCGGTTGGGCCGACTTCCAGAACGTCGCGGGCCATGACCGGCAACATCACTTTGTGGCCGTTTTCGAAAACCTCCCCGATTAACCCCAAGATTATGAGAGCGCGGACAACCGGATTCGTCATGACCTCCCGCAATCCCACGCCCACGTCTTGATTCGGCGATGCGCCCGTCGCTCTCTTACTGGGCGCCATGCTGCGGAGAAAAGCCAACAGCAAAGTCGCCGCACTTCCGGCGCATCCCATTACCACACAAGTCCATCCGATATTCGATCGTTCCACCACCAGGCCGACCGCCAGAAGGAATAGAGATTCCGATAATGGTGTAAGCGACAAAGGTTGCTCCATTGGCGGTCAGCAATCTGGATCTGCCAACCACGTCAAGAATCAGCGTGTGAGTGGCAGTGATTCTTACCGAAGCCACCAATCCCCGAACGAACGCCATCACCAGAATGTGCCACAAAGCGATTTGCTCGGTGAATATCAAAATTGCGATGGTGAACGAGAAGACCATCCGCACCATGTGACCGGTAATTAGCAGCTTGCGCTTATCCAGGCGGTCCACAATCACGCCGGCGAACAGAATGGCCGTCGCGAGAGCTAGGCCGCTCATGCCGGCGGTGGCGCCTACCCAAAATGGCGAGTCGGTGAGTGTCAAAGCCAGCCATCCGCTGACGGTGAAGTAGGCGATCACGCCGACTTCATTGATGAGGATAGCCAGCCATAGCAACCTGAATTTCCGATTATGAACTATCCGCCACATGTCATGATGATGCGTATGCCGGAATTTCCCGGATGAGTTAAGCATCGACCGGCCAGGACACCCTCCCTCATGCGAGAAATACTGTCGCTCTCCATAATTGTCGCTTGTCTGTGTGTCTCGGACCCACAGGTCGCCGAACGCTGCCCACGCACATCCGCTGCTATAATTCTTGCACCTGGCAACAAGGAATTGGCTATTCGGTCGACTGCTGTCGGGTGAAGGGCATGATGGAGATTGATGCCTCAGGGATTGGTCGAGTTCAATCCGGCCGATCATACACTTCGACGGCCTCGTCTGGGATCAAAACGAGGAATCCCTGAACGACCCCTTGAACATGTGCGACGAATTGAATTTGGTCCACACGGGACTGATCTTAGCCGACATCCTCCAGCCCGCTAAATGATGGTTGTAGGATCACGAAACCCGTGAACTCCACGGGACGGACCCGCACGAATTCGAATTGCTTCGACGGTCTGAGGTGCTTGCGTCTCTGAGCGACGGACCACAGACGATGATCACGTTGTCAGGCCCTCCAGCCAAGCCTGGTCGAACTCGAAGCCGAAACCGGGCGCGTCGCTGGGCTTGACGTAGCCGTTCTCGATGGCCGGGGTGCCAGGCAGCAACATCATCTCGGCCAGCGGCACTCCGGGAGGCGCCACGCCTTCCGAGCGTTCGCCCCAGGTTATGACGGGCATCGCGTATGCAAGGTGCTGGCCGTACGGATAGTTCATCCCCGCGTGGCCGATCACGGTCAGGCCGTGAGCCTCGGCGAGGTGACAGATTCGTATTGACGCCGTGATGCCGCCGACCCATTGGACGTCCGGCTGCATGATATCAACCAGCCCGTTGCTCGCCGCGAGCGCGAACGGATGGACCGTGTACCAGTGCTCGCCCGTCGCGAGCGTCTGCCCCGGGACCCGTTGCCTCACTTTGAAGTAGCTCTCCATGTCCTCGGAGATCAGATAGTCCTCCAGCCATTTGATGCGATACGGCTTGAGCACTTCGACCAACCGGACGATGTACTCGATGTTGAGCGACAGCCACGCGTCGACCATGAGTTCGATGTCGGGGCCGATCTGCTCACGGGCGCGGGCCACCAGCTCTTCGTTGCGATTCAACCCCTCGACGCCGTCCTCGGGGCCATGGCGCAGGAAGACTTTCACAGCCTTGAAGCCGTTCTCGAGGAACCACGCCAGGCTGTTCTCCGTGCCGTAAGAGATGTCAGTGTTGCTGGCGTAGCAGAATATCTGATCTTTTTGCGGCCCGCCCAGGAGTTCGTACACCGGCCTGTTCAGCAGCTTGCCTTTCAGGTCCCACAACGCGTTGTCGACCGCGCTGATGGCGAAACTCGTCAGGCCGGCGGTGCCGTACGGCGAAGACGACCGCTGCATCACGTCCCACAATTTCTCGGTGGCCATGCAGTTCTGGCCGACGAGCAACTCGGCAAAATGCTGGTTGATGATCTCGCACACCGGCCCGCTGTGAACGGTGAGCCCGAATCCCCACGTGCCGTCCTCGGCTGTGACGACGCACGCGGTGCGCTTCCAGTTCCCGGCCGTCCACTTCGGCCGCGAGAAATCCGGGTATCGCTTCATCGGACTGACCCATTCGGGCACGTTATCCAGCTTCGGAACCCGTGGTTGTGTCGTCGGATTCGGCCGAAGGTCGATCGTGACTGCTCTGATTTCTTTGATCTTCATGATGCCATTCTCCTGATTCGGAACTACGGCCGGTTCGAAGTTTCGCCCGCCCTTTTTAGTCTGTTCGCACGAGGACGTGGCAAGTGCTCGAAGGCCGGTGGCGAGTTCGCCAAACCGTTCATCGAATCCCTGTTGGTCGCTCCGGTCCTTTCGTTCCGCCCTTGTCGATAGACCTCACCGAGCCCGGTTCCGCCGTTATCCGCTTGGCAGTGAAGTCACGATTGTCGATCCCGAAACCGAGGCCATCGCCCCCAAACCGTTCGTCCTGAGCCCATCGAAGGACGTCGCCGAGCCAAGTTCCGCTGTGTGATTGTAGCTGTCCCTTGACGCCAAGCGAACAACAACGCTGCCAAGCTTAACGTCATCGACCAAATACGTTGTGCGCTCGACGCATACCGCATGATGACCCTTCCGTTGAAGATGAGGCCTTTAGAATCCCGCCGGCAATAATGCGCGTTCAACGACCAGATTCTTCGCCTGCGGGTTCAGAATGACATGACATGTTCGTCGCCACTTGATACGTCTATCGCCATCGACTTGGCCAAATGTCCTACTTGCGTTAGACCGGATTACGATGTTCACTCGCCGGTTGAAATCCAGCGGTGCAAATCATTCCCTGACGGACAGCTTGCCCGCCGAGTAGCCGCCGTCGACGTAGATAACCTGTCCTGAGATGTAGTCCGCCCTCGGCGACGCGAGGAACGCGACGGCTTGCGCAATGTCGGTCGGCTGTCCGGTACGGCCGAGCGGGACGGCAGCGACGAATGCGGTTCGATAAGCATCGGTTGGTTTTTGTCGAACAGGCGATCCGGTGATCGTGAGGCCGGGACCCACGGCGTTCACAGTGATGCCGTGCGGCCCGAGCTCCAGAGCCATCACCTTCGTGAGTTGCAGCAGTCCCGCTTTGGACGCGCAGTATGCCGCGGCGTCCGTGCGAGCGTTCGACGCGGCCGTGGACACGATGCTGACGATGCGTCCGCCGGCGCTGCGTTCCACCATCCGTCTTGCCACCGCCTGGGCGCACAGAAATGCCCCTTTCAGATTGATCGCCATCACGCGTTCCCACTCGTCCTCCGCCATCTCCAAGAAGGAACAGCTCTGACCGATGCCGGCGTCGTTGACCAAGATGTCGATCTGCCCGAGTTGGTCGGTCACAGCCTGGACCATGGCTTCGACTTGCGTTGAGTTCGATACGTCCACGGGGAAGACTGCGGCAGACAACCCTTGGGCTTCCAATCCGCTGGCGGTCTCGAGGGCCAGATCTTCTCGGACATCGGCGATGGCTACCGAGGCGCCTTGCTCTGTGAGAGCAGTGGCGATCGCTTTTCCGATTCCCGCCGCGCCGCCCGTTACTATTGCTATTTTGCCTTCAAGTTCCATATCGATCTCCGTGTTTCCAGGTTGATTATCGAAGTTGCGACGCCCCGACGACGCTGTGGGTCGGACGTTAACACCGGAGTCGAGACCGGTCAACCGCTGTCGAAAACACTACCGTGGGTCATGGCTTTTCACGTATCATTGCATGACGTGATTCAGGGAGGAGAAATGGCAACCCTTGACGTGCGGCCCGATCTCGCGGCCGGACAAGACCCGTTTCAACGGATAATGGCGGCGGTCAACGAACTCGGCGCCGACGAAGAACTCGAGGTCATCGCCCCGTTCGAGCCTGAACCTTTGTACGCCGCGATGGCCGAACTCGGATTCGGTCACGTTACCGAGGCGCTCGGCGAAGGCGTGTTCAAGGTTACCTTCGGACGATAGCGGCCGGATGACGCAAATACCGATTTCACCGATCCCCAGCGGCTCGCCTCCGCCCGGCGACAGATACGCGCCGACCCCGTGGTCGTCGCAACGATTCTTCCGACCGTACATCAAGTCGGCGATCATTGTTGCGGTCACCCTCGGATTCAGCACCGGAACAGTGATGCTGTTCTTGCCCGCGTTCGGTCGCTCAACGGGCCAGTCCTGGATTGCGCACCTCCAAGCTCATGGCGTCGCCCAAATCTTCGGGTGGGCGGGGCTGTTCCTGATGGGAATGGCGTTCCACATCGTGCCGCGTTTTCGCAACGGGTCGATCGTTTTCCCCTGGCCTCAACGAATCGCTCTCGCGCTGATATTGCTCTCGATTCTTTCCAGATTCATCGGCCAGACGGTCCCGTCGCTAGTTTTCGATAATGTGCTTCTCGTGGCGTCGGGCGTCGGCATTCTCATCAGCGTCGGGATCTTCGTTGTCACGATCGGCGCCGCGTTGCGTACGGGCACCACGCCACACACCGCGCCCGAGAAGTGGCTGTGGATGAGCCTCGTTTGGTCATTGGTGGCCGCCGGACTCCATCTGGTCACCGTCATCGACATGGCAACCGAAGGTCAGCAGATAGCTTCGGCCCGTCCGGACGGCGCGTTCGTTCATGCCGGAATCGTCGGATTCCTCGCCAACTTCATCTTCGGGATCAGCCTCCGATCGGTGTCGGCGTTCCTCGCTCTGCCTCCGGCGCGACTGAGGTTGAATCTGGCTGGCGTAATCGCGATGAACTCGGGAATCGCCGTCACGACGATCTCGTTGTTGTTCGGACTGGACGCCTGGGTCATGGCCGTTGGCGCCGGGCTCGAACTGGCTGGGTTCGCTGCGTTCGTTAACTCGTTGCGCCTGTTCGCTCGGAGAGACGCCCCTCGCAGCTACACCCTGAGCGCTTACGGCAGATACGAATGGTTCCTGCGAACTTCCTACGGATGGCTTCTGATCGGCGGAGGACTGCAGGTTTGGAACGCGGTCGGCGCCGTGTGGCCGGACATGGCGCCGCCGTCGAACCTCGCCAATCCGGCATTGCACGTCGTCTCGCTCGGTTTCGTGACGATGATCATCATGGGGATGGCGTCCCGGATGATCCCGCTCTTCGAAGGGTCCGTCCTTCCCGCGCATCGGTTGATGGACGCGGTCTTCGCGTCACTTAACGCCAGCGTCGCGCTGAGGCTCCTCTTCGGCATCGCGTCAACCAATGCGTCGTGGAAGGGGCTCGCGGTTTCAGGCACGCTCGGGACGTTCGCGATGATTTGCTTCGCGTGGATCATATGGCGCACGATGCAACCGGGATCGCGGCGACAGTACGTCGAGATGGCGCAAACCTTCGGCATCCAACAAGCGGCCAGAGCTCGGCGCCAACGGGACGATCGGGAACCGCCGACCCCGATGTAATAGGATTACCGATCAGCGCGGTCACGAACATCCAAGATCCGTCCGTGCTCGACGGTCGTTGCCTTCGAACGAACAACTCGCAAACACTCGAGCCCGACGCGTGCTGCGATGCCTGAGAGGTAACGTAGCCCTCGACACGATTCTCGCTACATCGTCCGTCGAACTCACAGCAACTGCTTGTCGACAAGGAGCCGACAATCCGAGAGGGCTTCTCAACATCGCTCTGGCCGGGCATCTGATGTCGCTGCAATAGCGGCAGCGCACAGGCGGTCCGCCAGCAACCGTCTCGCCACCGCGCCCGCGACGCGCCTCGAAGTTCGGCAATGCGGTCACCGTCTCCGACGCTGGGTCACGTCTGTCGGCATCTACCGCCATCTGCGGATCTCCGCCGTGCGCATGGAATCTCCCGAATTCGCCTGGCGTCCAGGCATGCGATTGAGCGACGGGAGACGACCATCTCGATTGTGACTGTGGTTCACACACCTCACCGAACGATGCTGTACGATGCAACCTGCAGCAAATTCAGGAGGTTTCGCATGAAGGACAGACCTAAGATCGAGCGGATCGAGCTCATCACGTTTTCTTTCGAGCTCCAAAACATCGCGCGCGAGCCGACGATAGGGATCCCGATCTACAAGTCAGGGAGCACTCTGCAGTCCGGCGGCAGCGCCATCAAGATTCACACCGACACCGGCGTCACGGGCGAGTTCGTTGGAGGCCTGCCCACCGACTACGCGGCCATCCGCGGGTTCGCTCCGTCGCTGATCGGCAGGACGGCGCTGGGCCGCGAAAAGATATACAACGACGTCAAGCAAGCCACGCGTCAGATCGCGCGGATGGGGCAGGGCGTCGTGGATATCGCTCTGTGGGACCTGGCCGGCAAGTTCTACGACGCTCCAATATACGAGCTGCTCGGAGGCGCTCAGCGGAAACTGAAATGCTACGCCAGCACCTACATCGGAGACAGAGAACCGGACGGCCTCGCCACTCCGGAAGCCTACGCGGACTTCGCGGAGCAATGCCTCGAAGCGGGTTATCCGGCGTTCAAGATCCACGGCTGGCAAGACGCCACCATCGAGGAGCATGTGGAGCTGGTCCACGCTGTCGGCCGGCGCGTCGGGGGCAAGATGGACCTGATGCTCGACCCGTTTTGCGCTATCGAAACCTTCGGCGACGCTTTGAAGCTGGGCCACGCGTGCGACGAAGAGAATTTCTACTGGTACGAGGACCCTTTGAAGGACGGGGGCGTCTCGGCGCACGCACACCGGAAGCTGCGCCAGATGTTAAAAACTCCGATCCTGCAGCTGGAGCACCTGCGTGGCCTCGAATCCCACGTCGACTTCATCGTAGCGGAGGCCACCGACTTTGTGCGGGGCGACGCCATCTACGACGGTGGAATTACCGGCATCATGAAGATCGCCCACGCAGCAGAAGGATTCGGCTTGGACGTCGAGCTCCATGTCGCGGGCCCCGCCCAGCGCCATCTTATGGCGTCGATGCGCAACACGAACTACTACGAGATGGGCCTGTTGCATCCGAAAGGCGGACCGTTCGGCGGCCCAATCTACAAGGTCGGCTACCGGGACGGGTTCGACGCGATCGACGAGAACGGCTGCGTCGACATTCCCGAAGGACCGGGTCTCGGCGTCGAATACGACTGGGACTTCATCACAGCCAATCAGACGAGCATCCAGACGATCGAATAGCTACGACCTCGGCGAAGGCGATCCGCATACACCTGCCCGTCGATGAAGTGGGGCCGTAGAAAGATGCCCGGAAGAACTGTGTCGTTTCGCGCATGAGCGATCGACGGACCATTGTCTCGGCAATCCGCTCCCCACATCCGGGCACCTGGAGCTCTTGGGCAACGCCCTGGCCGTCTGATATCCTGACATGTGGAGTGGCGATGCTTCACTCATCGTCGCTCTTTCCGCCGTCGGGTGGTCCACACTGCCCGGCGGCACTTGCATGCTGGGCCGTCAGGCCACTGAGACTGACGAACGCAAGAAAGCCCGACACCTGTCGGGTAGCGGTTGCCACAGATAGCATCGCACGGGATTGTTGGCTCAGGTCGGCGTCGTGGGCCCATTGTTTCAGCAGTGCTAGACCATTTCTCTATGTGAACGCAAAGATGGCTTCGACCGGGTTCGCGGGCGGTCGGGAAGTCTTCGCAGCGTCGACTGTCTCGGTCAGTTATCTTTCTCAAGGATGAGGTGTCACGGCGCGCTGGCGTGGCGTACACCTAAACGCACGATCAACCCACCGCGATGGCGCAGACCAAATTACGTTGTCAACCAACACCCGCCGGCCGCCGCGAGCCCATCAGACCGACGACCCGCGGCAACTAAAAAGCAAAAGTGGCAATGCCACCTAGAAGTTGAACTCCGTGCCGACCCCGGCTTCCACCGCTCGGTTGTAGACGGATGAGGCTATCGAGATGTCTTGGATCGAGAGTCCGACGCTCTTGAACAGCGTGATCTCCTGATCGTTCTCGCGTCCTTGCTTCTGGCCGGTGACCAACTCGCCGAGTTCGCCGTACAGGTCGTCCGCCGTGATCGCGCCTTCTTCGATGGGGATCTGGATGTCGCCGGCCTCCGCCAGGCAGGCCGCCACCTGGTCGCACACGATCTTCGACCGGACCACGCTGCGAGTGTCCAGCTCTCGAACGCCGGGAGCGTGGGAGCCGATGGCGTTGATGTGCGTGCCTTCCTTGATCCAGTCGCCGTCGAGAATCGGTGTCGCGGCAGTGGTCGCCAGCGAAAGGATGTCGACGCTCTCGATGACCTCGCGCCCGCTTCCGGCTACGTCGACCGGAATGCCAAGCTGTTCGGACATCTCGCTCGCGAACGTTTGCTGCGCCTCGGGCGGGTCTTGGGAGAAGCAGAGGACGCGGTCGAGTTTGCGAACGGCCGCCATCCCGAGTAGTTGGGCTCGCGCCTGAACGCCCGCGCCGAGCACACCCGCGACCGACGCGTCTGCTCGCGCGAGATGCTTCGTGGCCAGGCCGGTGACTGCGCCGGTGCGTACGGCAGTTAGATATCCGCCGTCCATGACCGACACGGCTTTTCCGGTTTCGCCGTCCAGCAGCACGATCGTGGCGAGGGTGCTGGGGAGGTCGTGCTTGCTCGGGTTGTCCTTGTAGACGGTCACGGTCTTGATGCCGAGAGCGCCCATCTCCTTGAGCTGCGCGGGCATGAACGCGTACCACCCGTTGTGGTCGGCGTCGGTCTCGGCGGTGCGCTGCGGCATGATGGAGCTGCCGTTAGCGAGCTCAGCGAATGCCTGTTCGATGATGCCGACCGCGCCGTCCATGTTCACTAATCCGATGATTGTCTGTCTGTCGAGAAGTAATGCCATCTGCGCCCTCCTGGTGGCTGGTTACGAATGATTTTACTAGATTTCGAGCGTCGATGGTCAGACCCCGTTCGTGCGGGCACGTTGCTCGATCAAGCGGCGCCTCTGGCGACGCACTAAATCACCGTGTTGGGTCGTTTCAAACGGTCTGGGAATCGGAGTTCGCAACAGTTGTCTCAATTAGGTCAATCCGGTTGCTCCCCCATCCGTCTCGGGAAGAAGGGATGCTCTCCCAAAACCGAGACCATTCGGGGCAGGCGAGCCTAGGACGTGTTCCGACCTGGGCCGATTGCCGGCCTCGCGTCGCGCCCGAAATTCTTATGAGGTTTCAGGTCTCGTCGAAACACAGCCAATGCCCACGAATCCGCTCAATGCACGACGGCCTCGGGCCCCAGGTTGTTTCGAGGGACCCGAGGCCGTATATTCAAGCGGGATACGCCGTCAACTTCGGCGCCACAGCGCCGCTACTCTTTGTCGGCCAGTGCCTTGGACACTGCTGCCGGAGACATCGGCAGTTGCGTCAACCGAATGCCGATCGCGTTGTGGATGGCGTTGGAAATCGCCGCCAATGGCGGAACCAGGCACGCCTCGCCGACGCCGCGCACTCCGTACGGATGCCCTGGGTGCGGAACCTCGACGACCAGGGTCTCGATCATCGGTACGTCAAGGACGGTCGGCATGCGGTAGTCCAGCAGGCTGCTGTTCATCATTCGGCCGTCGTCGCTCATGTAATACTCTTCGTTGAGCGCCCAGCCGATACCTTGGACCATGCCGCCCTGGATCTGGCCTTCGACGTATCCCGGATGGATAGCGGTGCCCACGTCCTGGAACGCGGTGACCCGCAGGATCTCGACTTTGCCCGTGTCGGGGTCGACCTCGACATCGACGATGTTCGCGGCGTGAGCTCCGCCCGGTCCCGACGCACTCAGGTTCCCGCGGCCAATGATCGGCCCGCCCGTCGAGTTCAGCTTTGGCGCCAGTTCCTTCAACGTTGTGCTGAGCTCGGAGTCGGAGACGTGACGAACCACGCCGTCGACGAACTCGACCTGGTCCGGCTCGGTCTCCCAGATCGCGGCGGCACGCGCGACGAGCTGTCGCTTCACATCTTGAGAGGCCTCGTACACCGCCCAGCCTGTCTTGAACGTGACGCCGCTTCCGCCTGCGCCGGAGCTGTAGCCGATTCGGTCAGTGTTGCCGACATCCGGTCGAACATCTTCGATAGGTATGCCGAGCTCCTCGGCGAGCTGTTGAGCCGCCGTCACCCGCGATCCACCGACATCCGAGGTGCCGATTGTCAGCACGACGCTGCCGTCGGACACGACGAGCGCGGTTGCGCTGGCCGGGCCGGCGCCGTTGCCCCAGAACCCCATCGCGACTCCGCGACCCCGGTTCTCGCCTTCGAGCGGGGAGGTGTAATGCGGGTGCGACTTGACGGCCTCGGCGACCTCGAGCATCCCGACTCGAGGATTGACGATGCCGTTGAGCCTGCGGGTGCCTTCCTTGGCCCCGTTCATGATCCGGAAGTCGATAGGATCGATGCCAAGGTCAGCGGCGATCTCGTCGACTACGCTCTCGACGGCGTATGCGCCAATCGGAGCCCCGGGGGCGCGATACGCGCCGGTCTTGGTCTTGTTGTCGACCACGTCATACGCGTCGACGCGAAGGTTGTCGATGTTGTACGGGGAGAACATGTTGTTCGCCGCGCCGCCCATCGACGATCCTGGATACGCGCCCGACTCGAATGCGATCACCGCCCGGCCCGCGGTGATCTTGCCCTCGGAAGTCACGCCGATCTCGACCTTGACCGTTCCGCCGGAAGTCGGGCCCGTGGCTTCCATGACTTCGGAGCGGGTCATCCACATCTTGACAGGTTGTCCGCTCTTCTTTGACAGGATCGCCGCAATGGGTTCCAGGTACATTCCGTGCTTGCCGCCGAATCCGCCGCCGAGTTCCATGTAGTTGATCGTCACGCGGGACTCGGGCAGTCCGAGCACCTTCGCGATCGCATCACGGGTGCCGAAATGGCCCTGGCTGCTGCACCAGACTGACACCGAGCCGTCGGGGTTCCACCACGCGGTGCCGTTCTGCGGTTCGATGTATCCCTGGTGGACGGTCTTTGTGCGGAACTCGCGTCCGTAGACCTTGTCGGCGGCTTCGAAGCCCTTGTCCACATCACCCAGAGCGAGCTCGAGGTGGTTGGAGATGTTCGTCCCGCTGGTGTCGCCGCCGCCGATGCCGCCGGTCGTCATCGTTTTGTGCAGCAGCGGCGCGTCGTCTTTCATCGCATCTTCGACGTTCGTCACTGAGGGCAAGACTTCGTATTCGATGTCGATCAGCGAGAGCAGCTCTTCGGCCAGATGCGAACTGGTCGCTGCAACCGCGACGATCGGGTGGCCTCGGAACAGCGCCTTGTCGGACGCCAATACCTTGTCTCGGACGTACTTCAGCGCGGTGTAGGTTTCTTCGCCGAGCTCGGCAAGTTCGTCGCCGAGCACCGCGAGATCGGCCGACGTGGCGATTGCGAGAACGTCAGGGTGCGCCTCGGCTTTACTGGTGTCGACCGACTTGATCACGGCATGAGCGTGCGGGCTGCGCAAGACTTTGCCGTACAGCATTCCAGGCAGGTTTATGTCGGACCCGTACGTCGCCTTCCCCATCACCTTGTCAAAACCGTCGTGTCTGATCGGCCTTGTCCCGACTACCTTGTACTGATCTGCTGGCGATTTAGCTTCTGTTGCCATGTGGCCTCCGAAAAATAACTACATGCGTAGCCCAAGAAGGGCTCGCCACGGGATTGCGCAATTGTAACACGATGATGCCATGGTTTCGAACAATTGCCCGAACGTGCGACGACATTTGAGTCAGGCACGATGAGGCGGGCTCTACGGAAGTGTGCCTGGAACATTCGGGCGTTTCCGCATGAACGAACGCCGACATGATTTCGGCCGGCCGTCCAGCCAGCTTGGTTTGAAGCTATTCCAGTAGAAACTCGCGAACTCGAGCGATCTCATTCGATCCGAAGCCGAGGTGTTTGATGTATCCTTCCGCGTTTCCGTACTTTTCGTACAGAAGCGTTAGGAAGTCGGCCATATACTCTCGATGGGTAACCATTCGAGCTTTCGACTCTTCCATCGATCCTTCCGGTCGCCGCCCGGCTTCGATGATGTAGTCGTAAAGCTGGTCAACACTCGCCGAACTCATCGCGTAATCAGCGGATACGTCGTCTTTGGCAACACCGAGCAAATCGAGAAGCAAACCTGCGGCAGTGCCGGTTCGATCTTTGCCGGCGGTGCAGTGCGCGAGAATCGGGTACGAAGCCAGCTCGAGCAGCACTCGAACCACCTCTCGCCAAACCGATTCGCCCCGTTCCAGCGCCTCGAAATATCGCGGTCCGGATTGACCGATTCCATGGATGGTGTTCAACGCCTCTGTGTGATTTTTGATGGGCTGGGAGGCCTCAATCGGTGAGAGCTCGTGCCTATTCGGAACCAGATCGACCAGCGATCCTCTGCCGGGATTGTCTCGGAACTCGTCCGGGTGTCGCAGGTCGATGATCGTCTGAATTGACAGCCTGTCTTGCAGCGACCGGGCTTCCGCGTCGTCGATCTTGTCGAGCGATGCGGCGCGAAACAGCATGCCCGAGCGGACTCGACGACCCGAGCTCGTGGCGTACCCGCCGAAGTCGCGGAAGTTGAAGGTTCCTTCGGATTCGATTAGTTGGGGCATTGATAAACTTTCATTGCAGAAATTACGATTCGAGATCGGTGCCGGATTGGCGCAATTATACAACCGAAGGTCAGCAGTGACGGGGTGGATTGCGACGCGTTCGGCGATTGCGCCGAGCAAGGGCCTAATGCGCAGGCGTGCGCCGCACGGGAACGGGCGCCAGGTTAGCGTCGAGGAACGAATCAGGTGCGCGGCTCGAACTCATGAACGAGCGCTGGGGTGCGATCGGTTCGTTGAGAAGTTTGCCCATCGGCTACGCTTTGCCCTTGGCCACGTTGCGGCGCTGGCGTTGCCGGTCCGTTGACGAGGTCAGCTTCTTTCGCATTCGATAGTTCTTAGGCGTGATCTCGACAAGTTCATCGTCGGAGATGAAGTCCAAGGCGTCTTCGAGGCTCAGCAGCAGGGGAGGGCTCAGCCGCTTGATGATGTCCGCGGTGGCCGAGCGCATGTTCGTGAGCTTCTTCTCTTTGCATACGTTGATCTCGATGTCCGCATCTCTGGGATGGACGCCGACGATCATGCCCCCGTACACGGCGGTTCCCGGCTCTACGAAGGTTTCGCCACGGCCCTGAGCGATCAGCAGTCCGAACGTGACGGCCGTGCCCGTCTCGGACGCGATCAATACACCGTTGTTCGTCGTTTTGACCTCGCCGGTCATCGGTCGGAAGCCGGTGAAAAGACTGTTCGTGACGCCAGTGCCCCGAGTGACTCGGAGAAACGCCGAACGGAAACCGATCAGTCCACGCGTCGGGATGTTGTACTCAATCCGGACGTTGCCTTCGCCGTCGTTGGCAATGTTGATGAGTTCGGCCAAGCGACCGGCGAGGTTTTCGGTCAACGGCCCGATATATTCTTCGCGCGTGTCGATGGTCAGAAGCTCGAAGGGTTCGTGCACTTTGCCGTCGATGACCTTAGTCGCGGGTTCAGGCTTCGACACCTGGAACTCGTGGCCTTCACGTCTCATGGTCTCGACCAGAATCGTGAGATGAAGCTCGCCCCGACCTGACACCAAGAACTCATCCGGACTGTCGGTGGTCTCAAGGCGGAGGCTTACATTGGTTCGCAACTCGCGACGCAGGCGCGCATGCAGCGTCCTGGACGTCGAGTGCGTGCCTTCCTTGCCCATGAACGGCGATGTGTTGACGCCGAACGTCATCTTCACCGTCGGTTCATCGATCTCAATCGAAGGCAGGGCGTCGGGATGTTCGGCGTCGGTGATTGTGTCTCCAATCGACACTCCGGCCACGCCAGAAATGGCCACGATGTCGCCCGTCTGGGCCTCAGTAACTTCCAGCCGCTCCAGACCTCGGAATACGAAGACTTTCTCGAGCGTGTGCGGTTGGGGTTGATCGCCATTTCGGAGCAGCGCGACGGGATGCCGGGTTTCGGCCTTCCCTCGAAACACCCGACCGATAGCGATCTGACCGAGGTAGTTGGAGTAGTCCAAGGCTGCAACCAGCATCTGGAAAGGCTCATCCGCGCTGCCGGTTGGCGCCGGAACGCTTTCGATCATGGCTTCGAAGAGCGGTTGCATGTCCTGCCGTGGAGCGTCGAGTTCGGCGATCGCGTAACCGTCCCGGGCTGACGCGTACAGGACAGGGAAGTCCAACTGCTCGGCCTTGGTGGCGAGTTCGAGGAACAGGTCTTGGATGAGCTCCTCGACTTCGGTGACCCTGGCTTCGGGTCGGTCGATCTTGTTGATGACGACCATCGGCGCGACTTCGTGGGTCAGCGCCTGCTGGAGCACGAATCTGGTCTGGGGCATCGGGCCGTCTACGGCGTCGACGAGCAGTAAACAACCGTCGGCCATGTTCATGATGCGCTCGACCTCGCCGCTAAAATCAGCGTGGCCAGGAGTGTCGATGATGTTGATCTTCTTGCCGCCGTAGCTAACCGCGGTGTTCTTCGCGAGGATCGTGATTCCGCGTTCCTGTTCAAGCGGATTCGAATCCATGATCAGTACGCCGACCTCTTGGTGAGCTCGGAACACCTGACCTTGTTTCAGCAGTGCATCGACCAACGTGGTCTTGCCATGGTCGACGTGGGCTATGATCGCGATGTTTCGTATCTGGTCGTTCGCTTGAACCTGGTTCAAATCCGTATCTGTCCTGTCTGGATTGTCGCGTTCGCCGCCCGCTCACCGGTATTTATCGCAACATCGGCGCGCACAGGGCGAACGACATGGGCTCGATTAACAAAGAAAAAGGGAACAGTGACGCGTAGGCTTCCCATTGATAATAGCACTCGACGCCTGCGCACCGCGAATCGAGGGAAGCGATGACCGGAGTTCTGCGTGTTTCGCGAAGCGGGCGTGTCGGCGCGTTGAGGGCGCGTCGCAAAATGGCGGGTTGCCGTTCAGGCTGTCGCGAGCTCGAAAAGATCGTCGGCGAACTTCTCGATCGTCGAGCGCTTTGCCAGCTTTCTGCGCCAAGGCCTGGGTATGCCGCCTTCGCCGTAGAAAGCGCCCGCAAGTTGGCCGTATACAGCGGCGGTTGTGTCCGCGTCATCGCCTAGATTGACCGCCAGCAAGCACCCTTCTCGGAAATTGTCCGAGTGGTGGAACGCCCACAGGGCGGCTTCCAAAGACTTGACGACGAATCCGGAACCGACTATCTTGGGCGGCGAGCGGCGCTTGAACGATCCACCAGCAACTTCATCGATCAGTGGCGTCAGCGGGTGTTCGTCCCAGTAACCGGGCGCCGGACAGTAGTTGTCGGCGAGCAGTTCGGCTTTGTCCACGCCATGAAGTGCGCCACCAATAGTCCGCCGAAGTATCTGGCGGCGTCAACGGCCGCGGGAGCGCCATGGGTGGTGCGGGAACTCTCGGCCGACCGCTCGATTGCCTATTCTGCGCTCGCCGAGAAGAACATCGGGACCGGGGTCAACCGCATGATCGAGCCATTGTGCCGGCGCTCCACTCGTCGGTCGAGCCGCTATACGGCTCGTGGGTGCGCCCGAATCGGTACAATGCATCGCTCACCGTGCCGCCGATGTCGAAGCACTGACCGTTGCTGCTCAAATGACCGTCGTGGGCCCATCGGGTGTATCGGTCCAGTTGATCGACAGGGTCGAATCCGTTACGCTCGATCAGGCTCTCGGCCAAACACAAGGCCATCGACGTGTCGTCGGTCCATTCGCCTGGATTTAGGCCGAACGGGCCGCCTCCGGCCATGTCGTCAATCGGCTTGAACGTTCCCGGGCTGTGAAACTCGAGAGTCGTTCCGACGGCGTCGCCCGTTGCCAGTCCCAGCAAACTGCCTCGGAACCGTTCGCGCTGATCCATGATCGCCATCTCTCCAGCGGGTCGGAGCGCCGTTCAACGTTGGCGCGGCGCTCGAATGAAACACCGGCTAGTTTTGCGGCAAGGAAACTCGCTCAAGTACCTGAACGGCCTCGGTCATCATTTCGTAGATGACTTGGCTGGCGTGGCGCTCGTGGTCCAGCATGCCGATGATCTGGCCCGCCGCGTTGGGCAGGAGATCGAGTCGCTGATTCTCGAACGCGGCGCGTAGGGAGTCACGTATGAGCATCGGCTGCTGACCCATCGCCAGCGTGGCAGGCGCCTCCGGCCGCTTCCATGCGCCGGTGAAGTCGTTGTTCAGCGTGCGAAGCGGACCGCCGCTAACGGCGTGGCTCGGGTTCGTGTCGTGGTCTTTCGCCTCGATCAGTTGCTTCTTGAATGCGTCGACGTACCAGGGCTGGTTCGATTCGTGCTCCCAAAGAGCGATCTGCGTGTCCCAGATTCCGCATTCGGGCGACAGGAGGAACGCAGTCCCGCATGTTACGCCGACCGCGCCCAGCGCCAGTGCGGCGACGAGCCCTCGACCGTCGGCGATGCCCCCGGCAGCCATGACGGGCTTGCCGTCGGCGGCGTCGACGACCTGCGGGATGAGAGCCATCGAGCCGACATCTCCGCGGTGAGCTCCGCCTTCGTAGCCGGTCGCAACGAATGCGTCGACTCCCATGGGCATGCACTTTTCCACGTGCCGGGTATTGCCGACGGAGTTGATGACCTTCACGCCGTGGGCGTGGGCTTCGTCGACTACTTCTTTGCCGGCAGAGCCGAAGAAGCAGATCCAGAACGGGACATCCTCATCCCATGCAACCTCCAACAGTTCCATGGGGTCCACGGGTTCTTTCTTCGGCGGCATGTTCTTGGGCTCGGGAATGCTGAACTCCTCTTGGAGGCCTTTGACGAACAATACATGCTCTTCCGGCAGTGCTTGATCGCGGGCGATTGCGTTGACTCGGCCTTTGCTCGGAGACATGAGTTGCACGGCGAACGGCTTGTCGGTCAGCTCCTTGACGCGACGGATCTCGCGTCGGAGCAGGTCAGGGCTGCCTCGACCGGTGCCGAGAGATCCGAAACCGCCGGCGTTGCAAACGGCCGCAACGAGCTCGGGCCCGGCGACATCCATGCCCGCGTTCATGATCGGGTATTCGCAATCGAAAAAGTCGCACATCTTGGTATGCAGAGGATTCTTGGATGTCATCGAGCCAGCCTCCTGGTCATTCAAACGTCTCGCTGCAAGATTCGCAGGCGCCAGAGCGAATCGCGTCCCGAACATGTGGTGCTGGGACGGCAGGATTGTACCGTGTGTTGCGAATGTTGTCGAACGGCGAACGAGATGCGTCCTGGGAGGCGCCGTGGATCACGGTCGAGCGCGGTTTCGCATGGTTGTTTGGCTGAAGGGGAATGCGATTGTAATCGGCAATGCAACTAGCGCACCACGCGGTCCAGTGTCGTGCGAATCGCTCGTTGTCGACGAACCGCTGGCCCGATCACCGGACGATGCGCAGCGGGCCACGGGAGGCAGCAGCAGACGGCGCTTCCGAGAAGAGACGTGTGAGCCCAGGGCATCTTGCGCCGAGATTGTTTGCCCGACCTTTGCCGAAAACGAATGACAACACTTCGCGGGACTGGTTCAGTTGGGCGCGTTTCATTCAGATATTCGTGGGGAGTCGACAAAAATCGATTGGAGCCGCCCGAAGACGGCTCCGAAAGGACTTCCTCCATGCAAGCTCAAGTCGGATGGGTTTGATCGCAACCTCTTCATACAGGTTTTTGGCTCCGCCTTCAGAAAAGCCAGGGAAGCAGTATCGCGTGACGAAGCAATCCGTGTAAGTGAACGCTCTCCCGTCGGAGCCGTCTCGATTTATCTCTATGAGCTTGAGGTTGAATCGACTCCGCTTGTCCTTCGCGACTGCTCTTGTTGGCAGTCAGCAGAAACGGGACAGATTGTTAATAGAGACTTTGAGCTGATATCGCGAGCTCTCTGAGTTGATGATTGTACAATCGTCGTCGCTGTATCGTTCGGGTCTGAACCTCCTTGCGTTTCTCTAATATCTGTT
>JASMDM010000110.1 GCA_030752795.1 SAR202 cluster bacterium
TGCGAGCGCCAGTGCGCCGGGCGAAAGATCGTCCGCCGCGAGCGCGAGCCGTAGCAATGCCTTGATCGTCTCCGAGCTCGTTCCGCCCGGATTGGCGCCGCCGCCTTTGTGGAGCCATTCCACTTCGCCCGATGCCAGGTAATCCGAAGACACGACGAAAAGCTCTATTAAGTCGCCCGCGGCCAGCACATCGATGCCCGATTCCCGGGTCTCGAAAGCGGTGACGTCCGGCACGGCATCCGTTGCGAGAGGCAAACCGTCCGCGATCATCACGACGCCCATGATGTCCGGGTCGTCTTCGTCGTCATCGTCCACAATAGCGCGAATTGCAGGAACGACGGCCGTTAGCAGCAGCAAGATGGCGGGCACTGACGCGGCGACGATCAAAAAACCGCGCCTGCTCACAATCCTGCGCAACTCCCCGGCGAAGATTACAACGGTTTCATCGAGCGCCCCGCGCACGGCTGACCTCCTCGATGAAGATGTCGTTCAACGATGGCAGGGCGACTTCGTATCGCTCGACCTGAATGCCCGCTTCAACGAAGGTGGAGAACACGGTCTCGGGTGCGACGCCCTAGGCCAGCGCATAGTCGTAATGTCCGTCGGCGCCGTTGACTTGGGTTGCGCCCGGCGCCGTGTTCGGGGCTCGTTTGGCGTCGATTCTGACGCTGTGTGTCCCCCGCGATCGCTTCAGTTCGTCCAAACGCCCGTACAACAGAGTTTGGCCTTCGTTAATGAGGAGGACGCGTTCGCACAGCTCCTCGACATCGGTCATCTGGTGTGTGCTGAAAATGGTGGCCGCGCCACGGGCCTGTTGTTCTCTGATGATTTCCTTCATCAGTTGAACGTTCAACGGGTCGAGTCCTGAAAACGGCTCGTCGAGGATGATCAGGTCCGGCCCGTGCATCAACGCGCCGGCGAACTGGACGAGCTGCGACATGCCGCGCGACATCGCCTGGACTTTCATCGCCCGCTGCTCGTACAGGCCGACGCGTTTGAGCAGAGCTTCGCCCTGTTTCGCGGCGTTGACGGATTCCATTCGCTTCAATCTGCCGAGGTAGGTCAGAATCTCCATAACGCGGGATCGCTGATACAAACCGCGCTCCTCGGGCAGGTAGCCTACTCGAGCCAACGCGTCGCGCACCGAACTCGCTCCCAGCACGTTGACCGCGCCGGAATCGGGGCGGATTATGTCGAGCGCCATCCGGATCGTGGTGGTTTTGCCGGACCCGTTTGGGCCTAGCAAACCGAATATCTCGCCTCGGCTGACCTCGAGCGAGACATGATCTACGACCGTCTTTCGGTCATAGACCTCGGTGACGTCCCGAACTTCAAGGCAACGTTCAAATCACGCTCCATCAGGCACGTGTCAAAACGACCGTCGCCACGGCCCAAAATCCGAGCGAACGATCGGCATCGACAGCCTTTGCCGTATTCTCGTGGTCGAGTCTATCGGTCACTCACGAATGCTCGGTGGGCGCCCCCCAGGCAAGGGGCGTAAGAATCGGCCTTTACCATGTTACACTTGGGCGTCCGGGCGCATCGCGTCGAAATGCAACAGTTCGACCAAAGATGCGCGACGTTGACGGCGAGACCTGGACCCGTCAGACGCGGCTCATTTGGCGATTAGCGCTCTCGCGGAGCCGCCACGAAACTTGCTCATGCGGCGTTTTGAGATTGTGTACGCGGAGTTAGGATTTACACCTGGCGTAAACATCGCTCCACCTGCCTTCGACTGATGCGGATTCTTATCGAATAGTAGTGCCAGGCCAACGTCGCGTCATCGTCGGGCAGATTGATCTCAGGGAAGCAATTCGGGTGATTGCAGAGTAACCATTCTGGCCGGTGCGAAGTAGTACTTCTGCGATGGCGCCAGATCAACGGCTCATTGAATCACTGCCAAGTCGTCGAATGCCCGTGCCTGTTCTGTGGCGCCTCCTTGGTTCCAGCGGTGCAAGGCTGTGCACGGATTTCGTTGGTGTCGAACGTCGGTTGACGGCAGCGGAGGCGGGTGATATCGTCCGAATCGTGGCGTTGTAGCTCGGAGTTGAGCATGATCGAAGCGTTGAGATTGCTGATTGTTTTGTGCAGATACGTCCATCGCATCACAAGTCTTCTTGCGGATACAGCGGCCACCAACACAATGAAGCAGAATCGAGATCGACGCCGATCATGAGCGAACACCGGAGGATGTGACAATGGGTACACAGTCGATAAAGCTACGAGTAAACGCGTTCTTCGGCGATGACGAAATCGAGCTGGCTTTTCCGGACAACTGGGACGTTCAAGAGAGCCTGATGGCGGGCCACGACAGAGCGCCGCTGACCGACGACGAGATGCGTCAGGCGATGCGCAACACGTACGGCGCCCCGACTCTAAGCGAGATGGCCCGGAGCGCGACCCAGGTGTGCATTCTGTTCGACGATATCCCGAAGCCGACGCCGGCGTACCGAATCGTTCCGTTCGTTCTCGAAGAGCTGCACGCCGGAGGCATCACCGACGATCAGATAAGGTTCGTGTGCGCACCAGGCACGCACCGGCCGTTGGTCTACTCCGAGCTCGTGGCCAAACTCGGCCAAGACATTGTCGAAAGATACCCGGTCTACAACCACTCGATCTGGGAAAACGTCGTGCACAAAGGCGAGACCGCGCTCGGGACGCCGGTGTACGTCAACCGCGAATTCGCGTCGTGCGATCTGCGGATCGCGATGGGCAGCATCTTCCCGCACGGCTCTGCCGGATTTGGCGGCGGCGGCAAAATCATCATGCCCGGCGTCAGCGGGATCGAGACCATTTCCTACCACCATGCCAACAGACGCGAGAACACCGGCCTCGGACGCATCGACGGAAACGTCTTCAGGGCGGACCTCGAGGACGCGGCCCGAATCGCCGGTTTGCAATTCAAGGTCGACTGCGTGATGAACAACAAGCGCGAAGTCATCGGCCTTTTCGCCGGTGACTTCGTCGAAGAGCACCGCGCCGGAGTCGAGCTCGCCCGCGAGATGTACACCACCGACATGGTCGAGAACGCCGACGTGCTGATCAGCAACGCCTACCCAGACGAAAGCCAACTCGGTCGCGCCTTCTGGTGCATCTCACGCTGCTTGCGAGAGGGTGGCGATGTCGTGGTGGTGACTCACTCCCGCGACGGCCAAAACCTGCATCAACTGTCGGGACGGTTCGGCACGGAGTACGGAGGACGCGGCTACAACCCGGACCGAGGCAACCCCGCGCTGGACAAGATCGGCAAGGCGATTATCATGTCCCCGATCATGGCCAAATACGACCTGCCCGCGAGCGATAAGGTGCAGTGGTGCAAGACCTGGGCGGAAACCCTGTCCGAGCTCATTGGCCGCCACGGCCCCGGCACGAAAGTCGCCGTCATGCCGTACGCGCCGCTCCAGATCCCGGTCGAGGCCCGAGTGCCCGCGGGAGTCGCCGACTAAGCCCGCACAAACCCAGCCTCAGAGAAACAACGAACGCCGCTCCGGTTGAGTGTGAACGAGGAGCGGCGTTCGCTTTTGCGTAATACCTCGATCGATGCGGCTATGTCACGACAGGTAGCCGACAACGACGATCATACTTGCGATGCACACGGCCAGGAATATCCGGAACCCGATGAACGACAAGACGATGATCTCGAACGATGGTCGTGTATCGCCGGAGGGGTCGAATTTCGGGAACAGCTGCTGTCGGATTCGCTAACCGCAAACTGCAATTTCCAGCCTACTTCTTGTGCGTCGCTAGGTTCTGGTCCGAGAGTCATCTGAGATCTTCCATAAGTGTTTTGCGTCAGTCGTGACGCAACGAGCCCCCGGGGAGAGTCGATGTATCCCAGGGACTCAGCTACGTTTTTCCGAACGGCGGGAAGGTCGTGCTACGGCGTTCCCGTCAGATTCCTAGAACTTTCCGAAACCAGGACCGATAGGCGAACGATATTGAACACCGTGTGTGCCTGATCCTGTGTCGTTTTCGACTTCTTGAATGATTGCGAAGGATTCCCAGATTACAGGTCCGACCTCGGTATCGTCGGCGGCGAACCATGTGCCGCCGTCCGCATACGCATCCGAGGGCGCGGCGACGGTCTTCACGAAGTAATTCCAGTACTGATTCACGCCGTCGGTGTCGACGTAGGCGCCTGACGTGTGATTGGTCAGCCACGCCCCGGAACCGATGTAGC
>JASMDM010000111.1 GCA_030752795.1 SAR202 cluster bacterium
AACAGATATTAGAGAAACGCAAGGAGGTTCAAGTCCGAACGATACAGCGACGACGATTGTACAATCATCAACTCAGAGAGCTCGCGATATCAGCTCAAAGTCTCTATTAACAATCTGTCCCGTTTCTGCTGACAGCCAACAGGTCAAACCGGCGATCAATTCACGCTTGATGAAAACCTGTTTTGCCCGGTAGCCGGTGGCCGCTATTCCCACGAAGATTGTCGTGACATCATGCACGAGGCCATCACGTGGTGGCAACGAGAGCTCGATATTATTGAAGCGGGAGTCGAATAGTCGGATCGGGTATCGACCCACCTGGCATCTTTGTGCAGTCGTGCACACCACGCTCCAACCCCGTTGAATTGATCGAAGAAACCGTTGTAGCATCGCACGACGAGACGGGAGGAAACTATGTCTACTGAAAAGCCCAAAGTCCTGATAACCGGCGCCAGCGGATTGATCGGCGGCCTGACGTGGCGCCGGCTTGGCGACAAGTACGAGTTCAGCGGCCTGAATCGGAGCGCCGTGCCTGAGATTCCGAACACGCGGGCCGACATCGCTGACTTCGACGCGATGCTGCCGGCGTTCGAGGGCGTCGACATGGTCGTGCACATGGCCAACTACACCAGCGACGTTGACTCGTGGGACCTGCACCTGCAGTCGGGGATCGTCGGCACGCGCAACGTATTCGAGGCCGCGCGCCTGAACGGCGTCAAGCGGGTCGTCTTCGGCAGCACCGGCGACACGACCACCGGCTACGAGCTCGACTACCCGTACGGCGAGCTCGCGGCCGGCGAGTACGACAAGGTCGCCGAGCCGTGGAGGATGCTGACCCACATGGACCCGACCCGTCCGAAAAGCATCTATGGCGCATGCAAGGTCTTCTGCGAAGCGCTCGGACACTGGTACTCGGACCGCTACGACATGTCGGTGCTGTGCATCCGCCTAGGCGCCGTGCTTGCGGACAATGCACCGACCCTCAGACGCCACTACCCCGGATACCTGGACCAGCAGGACTGCGTCGACATGATCGACCGATGCCTCCAAGCCCCCGACGACCTCAAGTTCGACGTCTTCAACGCGATCTCCGACAACCGCTACCGCTGGCGTGACATCGACCACCCCAAACAGGTCCTCGGCTGGGTCCCACGCGGCCACGCCGAGGACTTCGAGATCGAAGACAAAGGCGGCTGGGACCAGGTGCTCGACGGCGACCAGCGGTTGAGGCGGTAGGTTTGGGGCTTCGCGGTCGTAGTTCGCCTCAGGGCGTCGGAAATGGCGTCGGCGAAGATCGCTCGGGCGCATCCGTGGGCCGACAAATCCATTGGGAAACGGGGCAATCCGAGCGCGGCCACAATTCGCCGAACTTATCGCGATCATCGCCGGGACGCTGAAATATCGGCGAATTCTCTCGGCCGCAGGCGTCCGTGTCAAACGGCATAGGTGGAATCCGTCATGCCCCGATAACGCCCACATTCGACGCATACCTATCCGTCTTGTATGTTACCCACTGCAAATCCGGAACGTGTGTTGGTAGTCTGGAATTAACGCGGGTCGGTTGATTATCCCGCGTTAGGGGAGATGTTCCGATGAGCAGTACAGGCAACACCCGACCAAAGAGACGCGATCAACGCAGCGCTGCGAGCGTGGCGAACGGACCTGGTTATCGTATTCGACGCCGAGTCAAGACGACGACGACCGTCAGGAGGGCTCGACCGTCACAGGACATTTACAGACCAAGATACGTGCCCAGATTCACGCTTCCGCAACTAGCCCCTCAACTGCCTTCCGAGGTGAAAGAACGCTCGATGGAGGACGATGTTGCCAGCGCGTTCAGCTCAACCCCCGAGGGTCATTGGCTCTGCGTCCGTTCGGTCGCTGTTCCGATTCGTAGCCAAACCATGCAAGTGGAACCTGGGACGGTCATAACGCGAGGCACTCGCTATTTCGGCATCGAGCTCGCGACCTGGCTAGATAAAATCTCCGATTCGAGATAACGAACAACGCCTACCAGCGTTGTGTTCAGCGCGGCTGCCGTCGCGACCCGAGCAGGCGCGTGCAAGGCAGGTGTCGCGATCGCTCACGGGCTCCCGGCGGACGACCCTCCGTCCACCATGTAGACGCCCCCGGTGCAGAAGCTGCTTTCGTCACTGGCTAGGAAAAGCATCAGGTTCCCGATTTCCTCGGGCTCTCCGTAGCGCTGGAGCGGAATCCGGGCGGCCGAGGCTTGCTTGGCCTCATCCACCGTTATCGATCGGTTGGCCGCCGCCATGTTCTCCAAGGACCGCATCATTCGTGTCTCAGTCGGAGCTGGATTGACGCAGTTGACCCGGATGCCCAACGGAGCGCACTCCATGGCGGCTGAGCGCATCATCCCGATCACAGCGTGCTTGCTGGTCGAATACGCCGACATGCCTCGCGCCCCTCGAATCCCAGCCGTTGACGACGTAATGACAATGCTTCCGGCGCCACGGCTCTCCATCACCGGGATCACGTATTTGAGCCCGAGCCAGACGCCGCGTACATTCACAGCTAGGACTTGATCGAAGACATCGACAGAATATTCCGGGATCGGGCGAGATTCGCCTTCAATCCCCGCGTTGGCCAGGAATATGTCGATGCCGCCGTAACGTTGGACCGCCGAGTCGACGAAGCTCTCAACCTGATCGGGCTGGGTGGTGTCGGCGACCGCATAGCTGGCCGCGCCTTCCTCGAGGCTCTGCACAACGGCTTGAAGATCAGCCTCATTCAGATCGACCAACATCACTCGTGCGCCCTCCGCCACAAAGAGCTTCGCCGCCGCCCGACCGATGCCGCCCACTCCGCCTGTAATCACCGCAACTTTGCCATCGAGCCGTCCCATCGCCATTCACCTCACAGAGTCTGGATTCTCCGAAAGCCTACACCAGTCGCCCGCGAGCGTCGACTGGTGTGTCGGGCCCGGTTTGTCTCATAACGGATTGGGCGTTCGAAGACGTGATGGCTCACGACGGAAGAGCATCATCGCGAGGTGCTCGCTACGTGGGCTTCGACCTCGCAACCTGGCTAAACATAATCTCCGACTAGGGACGACGATCGCCACGCTTCGGCACCGAGCTCAGCGCGGCGGGCTGGCGTGTACCGACACCCGACCTTTTCGATTCGATTTGAGCCTACTCCTCCTGCATGGCGCTACTAGGGGCCCACCGGCCATCACCCGAGCTCGCTTCTACGCCTGACTCAGGTTTGCTAAAGGCTCGACCACGTCTCCAGTCAAGAGACGCACGTCTTGCGTTCGGCTTGACGCGTCAATCTTGTTCCTCTGTGATCGTGAAAACAGGGTTGTCAAAATGGTGGCTTGTCAGGCGTGGGCCCAGGCGTGAGTTCGGCGCTTGTCAAAAACTATTCCTTTTCGACAGGGGAAACGTCCCGGCACCAAAACGAAAGAGACCTCTGAAATGAGGCCACTCATCTTGGCTGGGCGATACACGAATTCTCACCGGATGAGAAGGGCGGCGGTTGATAGACTTTTATTACTGCCCAACGATTCGACCTTGACAGGCTCGATTGGAATGAGGTGCGTCACATCGTATTGGCACGGCTATCCCAGACTCCTCAAAGTCAGCACGCGGAACTCCGGCGACAAAGTGCATACCGCGACAATCGGCAGCATGACTCCTATGCCACTGACGATCAGCGCCAACTCGTTACCTATTGTAGCGGCGGTGACACCACCGGCGATGAAACCTAATGGAGCCAGTTGCATCGTGAAGTTGAACAGGCTGGTAACCCGTCCCCTTAGGTCATCCGGAATGGCCATTTGAACCATCGCGTTGATCGTCGTCATGTAGACTATGCCGGCTGCGCCCATTACTGCCAGCACGGCCAGCGAGAGGTAAAACTCACGTGAGAAAGCGAAGGCGATGGTCCCCATCGCCCATATCACCCCTGGACCGATCAGTAGTACGCCTTTGCGCTGCACATTCCCTGCGATCGCCAGGCCGATGGTGCCCACTGCCGCGCCCAGGCCGAACGTCGCCATCATCAAGCCGTAACCCATCGCTCCGACGTCGAGGACGTCTCGGGTGTAAACAGGAATCAGCGGGGACAAGAATCCGGCGAAGATCGAGAGCACATTTAGCATCATTGGCATCCGGACGACGGTGTTCTTTCTGATGAAACGCATTCCGTCCGCGATCTCCGAGAATGCGGACTTCGACCCTGGCCCGCTTTGGATCTTGCGGGACCGAATCAACGCCGATGCCATCACGGCCATGAACTGGATTCCGCCAATGATGAAGTATACTGGCGCGACTCCGAAAAAGCCCATCAGGAACCCGCCCAGGGCCGGGCCAAGGATCACGCCGATGCTCATCAGCGCTTGCGTGAGCGAGCTCGCGGTCAGCACATTCTCTCGACCAACCAACTCAGGAACAATGCTCTGATTGGCTGGCAGGCCAACCGCTGTCATGCTGCCTTGTACTAGCGCCAACGCAAGCAGATACCAGATCGTGATAACGTCGGCTGCCACCAAATAACCCGCCCCGAGCGCCAGCCCGACGAGGCCCAACCGCGTCAGCACCTGGATATCTCGCTTCGGAAATCGGTCGGCAGCCACGCCTCCGAGCAGCGAGAGCGCGATCATCGTGACGGCGGGGAGCCCGTTGATAGCTCCCACCCACGCCTGTGAATCAGTCAACTCTAGAGCGAGCCCCGACTGCAGGACGGCGCGCATCTCGAAACCGAAGACCAACGCCGCTCCGCTGAGGAGCGCAAACCGAAAGTCCCTCAGTCTGAGCAGCGTGAACGCAAGTGCTCGGCCGCTGTCGGCTACGGTGGCAGGCATTTGGTCCGCGCCTTCGAGAGACTCCGCAAAGTTACGCTTGCCCATCAGTGGGTTCTCGTAGATTGGAGCAAACCGACATTTCTCATCGCAATCTAGAAGCGTTCAAAGGACGCGTCCGCGCCATGGCGAGAGGAATGGTACCGACACCCCTCAGCGCAGTCAATCACCCTGTCTAGCCCGCTTGACAACCGGTTGGAGGGGCAGGAAACTATTATGGGCCTGTCAACTTCAACCCCGAATCGCACTGGTCTCCTGCCAGGATCTCCAGGTGATTACTTCGTCCTCGACGACCTTTAATGGACGGTGCACGCCTACATTGACTTCGCTGACAGAATTGACGACTCTGGTATCTGATATTGTCGCTCGAAAACGACAACGCGAAATGGATCGGATCGGCCTGTCAACAAGGTC
>JASMDM010000112.1 GCA_030752795.1 SAR202 cluster bacterium
CACCAGATGGCGTCGTTTTTCGCCGACCGCGCTCGCGACTTCATCCACGAGAACGCCGACAACCCGTTCGTGCTCTATGTGAGCTTCCTCGAGCCCCACCCTCCGTTCACCGGACCTTTCGACGATTTGTACGACCCCGCCACGCTGCCTGTGGACCCGACGTTCATGAAGAAACCGGAAGGCGGCTCGATGTTCAACAGGGTCAGGGCGGACTTTTTCATGCAGACCGAGTTCTCGGATGCGATAGACCCGGAGAGTAAAGTCGACTGGGAGCGTCGTCGTAACGAGTACAATGCAACCCCTATGTTGGTTGGCCATGACATCAGCACCGAGGCAGGCTGGCGTCAACTTCGTGCGGGTTACATGGGCAACATGACCGTGGTCGACAACGCGGTGGGCACGATCGTCGACGCCGTGGACGAGGCGGGTTTAGCGGACGATACCATCGTGGTGTTCACCAGCGAGCACGGTGATCTCGTTGGCACGCACGGGATGCTGGAGATGCGAACGCCGTACGAAGAAGCATCGAGAGCGCCGTTGCTGATGCGCGTTCCGTGGCTGAGTTCGGCGCAGCGTTCGATTGGCGGCAACTTCAGCCACGTCGACCTGGTTCCGACGATGCTCGACCTGCTCTACGAGCCGACGCCCACGGGGCTTCACGGCACGAGCCGCGCTCCGGTGCTGAAGGGCGAAGCGACGCTCGACGACAACGACGTGTTCATCGAACATAATGGTGTAGGGGATAGGGACCTGGGCAACCCGAGTATCAACCGGCTGAACGAACTGCCGTGGCGGACCGTCGTGACGTCGGACCGATGGAAGCTCAACCTGTGCGCCACCGATCAGTGCGAGCTGTTCGACCTGAACTCAGACCCGTACGAAGAACGCAATCTGTTCAACGAATCCGATCAGCGAGACCGCATCCACGAAATGGCGGAACGGATCCGGCGATGGCAACACGCGACAGGAGACGACGCGCCGCTGCCGCCTGTGTGACCGGGTGCCTACCGGACCTCCGTCATGTGCAGCTGGATCGCGGGGTAGAGGTCGAGCATTTTCAGCGAGTTCAGTGGGTCGACTTCATTAGACCCAACGGCCGGGAGAGCCGTCCCCAATCAGGCGAATGCCAACGTCCACGATAGTCCGGCGCCCAGCGAGGTCAACACCGCGGGGCCACTAATGGCGGCCCACCGGCGACGCCGAGAGGCGAGGACAGGTCCACAACGCGATTGCCGCTATCGCGCCTGCGAATGCTATGACGATGGCTCGGAAACGTTGGACGTGCGATGCCTTGCATCCGGCGACGTGCCACGCCGACATGTCCGATCTGCAGAGCAGGCCAGTGCTAACCGGCGACCCTCGCTGGCAGTATCAAGGACGAGATGTCATGAGACGAGTGGTCTCGGCTAGATCATAGTTGGACACGACGCTCAACTCAGCAAGGCGTGGGGTAGACAGGATGCGATAGGAAACTGCCAACCGGCTTTGACGATAATGGCGCGCGAGTGGGCGCCCTACCCCACTTTGCTGGCGGAACGGCGTGAAACCTCGTTCGAGGCAAACTCTCTCGATCTTGTCGCGGCTAGCCCGCCTGCCTGAGCGTGGTCAGGATGCGTCGCACCGTCATCCGTTGGCCGTACATGAGCAGCCCGGCTCGGAAGACGCGCGCCGCGCCCCACAGCAGCACCGCTCCGCCCGCGATCGTGACTGCCAGGCTTGCCAGCGTCTCCCAAAGAGCAATGTCGGTTGCTCCGAGGCGGAGCGTCATCGTCATCGCGGACGTCATCGGGATGAACGACAGTACCCGAGCCAACGGGCCGTCCGGGTCTTCGATCAAGACTTGCCAAAGGAATAGTGGTACGTAGGCGGGGAGCGCGATCGGCAGGAACAGTTGACGAGCCTCGTGCAGTGAGGTGGTCGCGGCTCCTATGCCCGCGGAGATCACGCCAATCACGAAGCACCCGGCGACGAAGAATATCGCCGCCCAAACCACGAGCGACCCGTCCACGGCCAAGTCCCCGGCGGCGGAGAACCGTTCAGCGACGCGAGGACCGAGGATCGCGACCGAGCTCGCCCACACCAGCATCTGTGCCAGCCCAAGAACGCCCAGGCCGACCACCTTGCCGGCCATCACTTCGAGTGGAGTGGCCGAGGTCAGCAGTATCTCCATCATCCGATTCGATTTTTCGTCGGTAACGGACGCCAAGAGTTAGTCGCCGACGGACATGACGCCGACAGCCATCAAGATCATGAACAAGTACGAAGCCGACAGAATTCTGGCTTGCTCGACCCCTTCTTTGGTGGAGCTGTCATCCGTCACGACCGTCGAAGTGAACTGAGCCGGATCGATGAACCTTGCACTGATTTGGCTGTCCAGCGCATCGCCGATGACCCCTGAGCGGAGCGGATCGATGACGCTGTTTTTGTCCCTCGAGAATCCGGCAGCGACGAACGACTGGGTGTAGAACCACTCCACGTTACCTGTCGTCGCGTAATGCCCGGACACAACGTAGAGCGATTTGACGTCGCCGTTCGACAGGCAGTCAACGCCCGCATCACGAGTCGCGAACGGCAGGAGCCCGGCTTGCGCGATGTCGTCCTCGGTCAACATACCCGACTCGTCTGCCAACGCGATGTCAGCGTCGCTCGCGGCGTCATCCCCTTCATCATCGGAGATCGCGTTTCGGACTATTGGCACGGCGATCGAGAGTATCAGCAACAAGACCGGCACAGCCGCCGTGGTAATACGAAACGAAATACGTCCGCTGCCGCGCCGGAGTTCCTCGATCATAATCGTCCGAAAACCGCGAGTGCCAATCATCGTTTCTGACCGTTCGAATATTGAAGTCGACCGATTGCGTGTGGTAAGAGGGTCGAAATTATCGCAATGGTCGACTAGACCGAACTTTCACGAACGGCCGTGGCCGCGTTGAAGGGACAATGGCCGAAATCGGATTTCCATTCCGCTCGATGTCTAGCTTCGAGTCTATCGGCTGTCGTTGGCTGCTGTGAAACGGGAGTCAGGGACCAGGTCCCGGCGGGTTTTGAGGCCTCCCCAGAACACCTTCGAGGGCGTGTGGGCGGGACAAGACAACCCTGAACACGGGACCATGAATGTGGTCGAGAATTACGGCGCATGGCAGTCCTCCTTGATGCCCCAAAGCCATCGGGGTCATTTGCCCGGAAGCAGCCACGGGAAGCGCCTTGGCGCCACGCTAAATCGTATGACCGTAGCGGGACAGTTAGGTGGGTCGGTTGGCGAAATTGCAACATTACCCCGCCTCCCTCAGCGTGGCGACAATCTTACGGATGCCCATGCGTTGGCCGTACATCAGCATCCCGGCGGGGAAGATACGGCCCGCCGCCCACAACAACGCGACGCCGAACAACAACGTAATCGCGAGCCTCGACAACAATTCGACCCTCGAAGGCTCTCCGATAGCCAATCTCATCGTCGACGCGGTCGGCGCGGTGAATGGGATGAGCGACAGGGTGGTCGGCGCGGGACCTGATGGATCGTTGAAGAATAGAGGAATCGCCTCCAGCGTCAAAAGCTGCGGCAGTATCACGATCATTGAGAGCTGGTCGGCTTCCTTAACGCTGTCAGTCGCGGCGCCAACAGCCGCGAGGATGGCTGCGCTGAAGAAGTAACCCGCAACGAAAAACGCGCCAACCCATACGAACGTCACAGGATTGGCCGACAGAATCGGGGCGTCGTCGAACGTCGTTAATATCAGGGGAGCGATAATCAGCAGCGCTGCAATCCAGGCCATCACGATGCCAAATCCCGATACTCCAAAAGCCAGCACCTTCGCGGTCATGACCGACAGCGGCTTCGCGGAGGTTAGCAGCACCTCGATCATCCGGTTCTCTTTTTCTTCAGCGACGCTCCGGAGTAACCCGCTCGCGCCGATGATGATCGCGAAAATGAGAAAACCGGTCACCGCAAGAGAGACGATGACCTTGCCCAACGCCTCGTCTTCGTCCTCGTCGATCGGCGAGCCGGCGGCGGCGAGTCGCGTTCGCCCGAATGTCGGAGGCGACATTGCGAGCGCCAGTGCGCCGGGCGAAAGATCGTCCGCCGCGAGCGCGAGCCGTAGCAATGCCTTGATCGTCTCCGAGCTCGTTCCGCCCGGATTGGCGCCGC
>JASMDM010000113.1 GCA_030752795.1 SAR202 cluster bacterium
AGGCGATTCCAAGATGAACTGGGATGGCGGCGGTCCTCAAGTCTCCCTTGGCTTTGCCTGGTTTTCCAGCGGTAGTACGTGCTCTTGGGAACACCCAACTCAGCCATGACCTTGCGCTTGGAACCGCGGGAGGCTTCGACCTTTTCTAGAACTTGAACTTTCTCATCGGTGCTCATGCGCCGGGACGTCCTTCGTCCAGCGTTGGCATCGCCGTTTTTTTCTGTAGACCGTCAGCGCAAGTGGGACACATTTGGGCTGACAGCCAACAGTTGGCGGGCTTGATGCCTTCACGGCGGCACAGCTCGTTGACGGTGACCTCCCGCCGGAAGCCCTGTAGGACGATGTGGATCTTCTCTTCTGGGGGGTACTTTCTTCGGGTGGCCGGATCGAACCTGACGAACGAATCGCTTGGTGTCCTGGATTCGCTCTTCTGCAGCTAGGTTCTTATCTTCTGTGTTCTCGATCACTGCTGCTCCTTCCCTGGGGACATTCTATCCCCCTGTCAGGAGCTCGCTTTATCTACCGACTGTCTCTGTTAATTTCAGGCCCAAATGTCTCCCACTTTCGCTGACGGTCTACAGCTTCGACAGCACCGGACGCCGACGAGTCTCTGCCGCGCATGAACGCGTACATGCCGAATGCGACGGGGATCAACGTAGCGACTATGCCGCCGAGGACCGTGTACAACGCACCGCCGAAGTCGGACAAGACCGCGATGACGATGCGCACCCACAATATCGCGGCGGCAACGAGCGATATTATGCCCACCCAGAGTCAGAGCTTTCTTCGATCCGCGGGCTTGTTGTCGTCGGACATCGGCAGCGTCCCTCCGTCAGTAGCCCATGATAGAGTCGACTCAACCGGAAATCCAGGGCGGGGCGGAGCCAGTCTGGCGAAGGACCCGCATCTCGGCGACGCTAAGTCCTGGGGTCGCCCATACTGTCGACTTCGACCTGCGCCCGAAACACAAACGAGAACACCGCGAGCGCAACGACCAGCACCGCGGCGCCGGTGAGGTAGACCAGCGTCAACGAGGCGAAATCGAGCACCGCGTACGCCGCGAGCGGACCGATCGCCGAGCCCACATCCTGCCAGGTCGCGTAACGGCTCATCACCCTGGCCCGTCGATGACGCGGCGCGAGACCGCCGATCGTCGAGTCCAGCGCGGTGATCGCCGCCGCGACCGCGCCGAACGCGAGCGGGAGCCAGACGACGGCTGCGGTGAAAGCCGAGGGCACGGCGAGCAGCGCCAACCCAACGACGCAAACCGGCAGCGCGCCGATCACGACCTTCTCTCGGCCGTGCCGGTCGCCTACATACCCGAAAATCGGGGCGGCAAGTCCGACGATCCATCGTGTCGATATCAGGAATCCGTTGAGAGTGGCGATGCCCAACGCCACGCCCATGATCGTCGCACCGGAAGGCAATCGCTGGCTCATGAGGTATCCCAACGACCCCACCAAGACTCCGTTCATGACGAGGTGGAAGCAGAAATACGTGAAGCAGACGGTCAGGACCCGACGGCGCTCCTCCAGTGAAAGCTCCGGAACCGGCGAGACGAGAAAGGCCCAAAGCCGTTCATGCTTCCCGCCCCGCTCGCGGGTTTCAATGGGGGTTACGGAGGAGTCGCCATCGTCGGTCGATGAACTCTGGGGCGCAGAAGGGGCAACGGCAGCGCCCGAGCTCCGGCGAAGTGCGGCGACGGCGGGCAACGCCAGCAGCCCCAGTCCGGCCATCACGAGAAAGCTCGCGGTCTTCCCCGCGACATCGAACAGCAGGCCGCCCGCCAGCACCCCGAAGATGCTGCCCGTTCGAACGCCGCTGGTGAAGAATCCCATGATCCGCCCGCGATTGGCGTCGCGGCTCTCCTCGATCACGACCATGTAACCGGTCAACCGAAAAACGGAGAACGCCACGCCCCACATCATGCGCGCGGCGACCAGCACGACGAACCCTCGACCGACGCCGTACATCGCAGTAGTCGCGATGGCGATGACGATCGCAACGGTCAACGGCGCGATGATCCCGAACCGCTCCAGCGCCCACGCCGCCAGCGAATTCGACGCCAACCGCACGACCCGATTCGCGCTAAGAAGCACCCCAACGAGTCCGACCGACACGCCGAACGCCTCGACGCCGGACGGCAGCACGTTGTAGATCATCGAGTCGCCCATAATCACCGCCGCCGAGACCGCGGTCATGAACATGACGCGCCGGGGGACGGTCAGTGCGGGCAAGACGATAATCGGGGCGCCGTGCGGCGCGACTCCTTGCTGTGGATCGCGACCTGGATTCGCATGATCCTCAACGTCAGTCCAACCGCACGCGTTGGCTCGGAATCGTCCGTAAAATAGATCGGGAGACGAGTGGCAGATCGCACGCGGGTTCACCCAACCGAGGCGCCCAATAGCTGCCGGAGTACGTCTCTGCTCCGGAGTAACCCGCTCGGCCCGTCGTTGGTGTTCTGCGTCTCCAGGGCCATCGTGAACGGATACGCGGCGAGCTCGTCGCGCAGGCTGGTCCAGTCGATGTTGCCTTGCCCGATCTCGAAGTGGTCCGCAATCCCGTCGCTGCCGTGGGCGTGGATGTGGCGCAGGTACGGCGCGAACGCCTCGAACGCTTCCGCCAACCCGTCCGACTGGTGGGCGTGCCCGGTGTCCAGCGTGATGCGGAGAAGCGGACTGTCGACGGCCTCGACCACCCGAACCAACTCACGATAGCTCCGGATGACATTGCCAGGTGTGTGCACCAGGTTTTCGAGGCACAGCACCGTCCCCGTGCGCTCGGCGATCGGCATCGCGTCCGACAAGAAATTCGTCAGGTTCGCCACCGCCTCGAGCCGGACGAACTCGGTCGTTTCTTCTGGCGCGACTCCAGGCACGTCCACCGGCCCAGGATGGACGACGATCGGCCGTGCGCCGAGATCGTGAGCCAGATGGAGCGTCGCCTCCAACTCGGCGAAATGCCTGGCTCGCCGCTCCGGATCATGGGTGGCCGGCGCAACTCCGCGATGAATGTGATGGATCGACAGGTCGATGCCGTTGGTGGCCGCCAGGGTCTGCACCAGTCGCACGTCCTCCGCAGACATCGCCTCCGGCCAAAGCGTGGGCGACCCAAGCTCCAGCCCGCGAAACCCGTGCTCGACGGTGAACTCGATCGCCTCCTGCGCCGTGCAGTCAAACCCCAGGGCCAAGCTCGATACCGCTATCGTTGGCATGTGCTGTTACTCCCCGTGCCGTCAAAGAATGCGCTAGCTATCCATTGTTGTTATTGCGTATCCAAATCAGAGACATCACTCTTCGTTCGCCGTGCGGATGAACTCGACGAGGTTATGGATCTTGTTGTCCAAATCGAGCTCGGCAAAGCCGGCGGTATGAACGGCGACCTCTCTCGCCACTTTGATCTTGTCAACGGACTTGTCGTTGACGCTACCCGATTGCGAAGTTCGGAAGACGGCATCATATCGATCAGTCCGATCCATCAATTCAACAGTTGAGTGCACGGTGCCCACCGCGTCAGCCAACGTATGTGGGTCAACGTAATTTTCAATTTCGCGCCCCGTCGTGATCCAAGCCAGGCCGTCCGATTCCTCGATCTCTTTTGGGATTCGTAACTTCGTTTCGTTGACTTTGCCGTCTGAGCTTTTGAGATCGCTGTCCATAACAATGGCGACATTTCGATTCAGCCGCCGCAGTGAAATGAACTCGTCAACCTCTGGATCGTTCGCGGTGAGGTTGCTCAACAATCGCCCGCCGTAGAACATTATCGAACAGTGAA
>JASMDM010000114.1 GCA_030752795.1 SAR202 cluster bacterium
TGACCTGGTCAGCGCTGCCCCCGAGCCAAACCGGGATCGGACGCTGGACCGGCAGCGGGTTGATCCCCGCGTCGGTCACTTTATGCCAACGGCCGTCGAACGTCACGAGCTCGTTCGTCCAAAGCTGTCGCATGAGCTTGATCTGCTCTTCGGAACGGCGACCTCGGTTGTGGAAGTTTTCGCCCAGAGCTTCGTACTCGACCTGGTTCCATCCGGTCCCGATGCCGAGCCGGAGCCGTCCGCCGCTCAGGACGTCAACCTCGGCGGCTTGCTTGGCCACGAGCGCGGTCTGGCGTTGCGGCAGGATGATGACCGCTGTTACGAGTCCGATCGTCTCCGTGACTCCGGCAAGATATCCGAAGAAGACAAACGGCTCGTGGAATGGGTTGTTGTGGTTGTATGCGCCGCTCCAACCGGGACGGCTTGCGGCGTTGGCGCCCACTACGTGGTCGTAGACGATGATGTGCTCGAACCCCATCCCTTCGGCAGCCTGAGCGTAGTCGCGGATCGCGACCGGATCGTTGCCGAATTCAATCTGAGGGAAGACTGCTCCGAACTTCACGATTGTACCTCCCATCAACGGTTTCAGTGTGTTTCGCGGACCTCCATAGTGTACTATAGATGCCGCTTCGGACCGACCATTTCGTGGCTGCGAGTCCGATGCCAGGGAGGCGGAGATCGGTTAATGTCGACATATGATTTGATACTGTCGGGCGGCACAGTTTTGGACCCTAAGAACGGCCTCGACGTTCGAGCGGATATCGGAATCGTGGACGGCCGAATCGAGCGAGTCGAGTCGGAGCTGGATCCAACAACAGGGGCCGACATCATCGACGTCGAAGGCAAATGGGTGATGCCAGGACAGATCGACACCCACGCACATGTCGCAGGTTTGTCGAGGAACTGGGACCCCGCGCTCGGATACGGCATGCTCGCGCGAGCCGGCACCACCACGGTCCTGGACATGGGCGGGACTGGTCAGACGCTAATCGACGGGATCAAGCGCCTAGGCGCCGGCCTCAACGTTGCGGGCCAATTCGGACTCATACCTGGGCTGACTATTCCGGTCGGCGACCTGAATTCGGGCGCGGTGAGAAGGATCGTCAGCGATGCGCTGAGACAGGGTTGCTTCGGAGTCAAGATTCTGGGTGGTTACAATCCGTTCTCACCGGAAACGACCGCGCGCGTAATCGGTGAATCAAATCGGCAGCGAGCGTACGTCGCGTTCCATCTGGGCACCACGGAGACCGGCAGCCATCTCGGCGGCGTTCGCGAGATACCGGGTGTCGTCGTCGGCGGCAGACTCCACGTATGTCACGTGAACTCATACTGCCGCGGCGTCTTGGAGGACTCGGCGGACGAATGCAACGAAGCGCTGTCGATACTCGAGTCGATGCGCGGCCAGCTCAACTCGGAGGCGTACCACGCGATCCAAAACGGCACCAGCGGACGATGCGACAGCGACGGCAACGTCATGGCTGATGTGCCCCGGAATTGTTTGCGACTCCGGGGATACCCGACCACAATCGAAGGCATCCGGCAATCGATCCGCGATGGCTACGGCTCGGTCGTCGCCCAAAAGGGAGGCCAGGTCTACTACGCCAAAGGCGACGATGCGCTGAACCTGTTCGACAAGGGACGTTCGAACGTGGGCATGAGTTTTCCCGTGAATCAACCCTCATCCGCGTTCCGCATGGCGACCGCCAAGAACGATGCCGGCCAATTCACGGTCGACGCGGTGAGCACCGACGGCGGATCGCACCCGCGCAACGTCGCGATCCAGAGCACGATGGCACTGGTTCAGTTCGGCGCCCTGACCCGATTGGAGATGGTCGAAAAACTCTCACTGAATCCCGCCGTGATGATGGGTCTCACCGCCAAAGGGCATTTCAGCCCGGGAGCCGACGCCGACATTACGGTGCTCGACCCGGTGGCAAACCAACCTGACATGAGCCTCGTCGCGGGCAAGCTCATCATGCATAAGGGCAGGGCGGTCGGCTCCGGCGGAACGTTGCTCGTGAATCCGATGGGCGAACACACCGCGAAAGCCAGCGGACTGCCGTACCAGGTCGTGGATCCGATGGAATCGAAGCTGTACGCGGGCTACGCGGACTAGTCGCGGTCTTGCTCTCTGAAGCGTTTCTTGGCTTGGGGTCGAATCTTGGAGACCGCGTCGCCAATCTTGAGGCTGGCGTGCGGCTGCTCGAGGAACAGGCAGGCGAAGTCGAAGTTTCGTCGATGTACGCGACCACGGCGGTTGGCTTCACTACCCAACCGGCGTTTTACAACGCCGTGTGCAGGCTTTGGACGAGATTGACGGTGTTCGAGCTCATGCACGAGATTCGGGTGATCGAACGCGCGGTTAATCGACAACCTACATTCGTGAATGCGCCGAGAACGTTGGACGTCGACATCCTGTTGTACGGCAACAGGGGCTTGTGTACGCCGCCCGTTACGGTTCCGCATCCACGGATGGCCGAACGGCGGTTCGTTCTTCAGCCACTGGTCGAGCTGGCGCCGAACCCGATTCACCCGACGCTAGGCGTCACGATGCGAGAGCTTCTGAATCGATTGCCGGCGGAGCCGACGCAAGTCGTGGCGCAGGCAAGAGCATGGGGCCGGACGGCTAGTCCCTGAGGGAAGGCGGCAGAAGGTTCGGGATGGTGTCCTCGATCGGGTAGGCTTCCCCGCAGGATTTGCAAAGCAGTTTGCCCTCGACGACCTCGGTTTCGTCTTCCTTGGTCACTTCGAGCTCGAGTTCGCTCTTGCACATTGGGCAGGCGAGGATGTCCATCAAGCTACGCTTCATCGCGAGGGAACCTCCGGTTCTGTTGTGACGATTCTACCTCAATTCTACCTCAATCGTCGCCTGATTGTCTTATGGTCCGGTGCTGCCAGCTCCCAATGCGGCGTTCCACGGCGACGGTTTACTGGCTATCCAGTGCGGATTCGAACAATACCTTCAACGCGTCCGAGAGCAGGAATACGATGACCCCCAGTACGACCACGAGGTTGTATCCCGAAACCGCCTGGATGGCGCGGTGCATCCGGCTGTTCGGCATCGGGGTCGGTTCGTCCTTATACATCCTCATGAGGGCAGTCTGACGTCTCCTGCCCCGAGCCAGGACGAACATCCAAATCGCCAACACGATCTTTACGGTCAGCGTGGCCGCGTACGGGACCCCGACCACGCCGGGCGTCAATCGATTGAACGTGAGGATCACGCCGGTCGCGAGCAGCACGAACATGCACGTTTCGACGATCACGCGAAACTCGGCGGCGACGGCCTCGTTGATCGTACGGGCCGCGTCTGGGGCGCGTCGCAGGGCAGGGCAGAGAACAAGCAAGTAGAATAGGCTTCCGCCAAGCCAAGCGGTCGCGGAGACCAGATGCGACCAGCGCACAATCAGGAGAAACAGTTCGCTGAAGCTCAAATGTCACGAGTCCCGATGCGGTTTTCGACACTGGGTATTGTACGGGAGGGCGCCAACAGAGGCGAAGAAGAGCGGGTCAAGCGTGAGGATCAGGTCGGAGGTTGACGAACCGCCGCCGACAGTGGGAGTGCGACCACTGCCGGCGGTACGGCTGCGAAGGGGAGGTTAGTTAACGATATCCTGGATCAGTTCGTCTAGCTTTTCCCTGTTCAGCGCTCCGGACCAGCTACGTGCAATGCGTTGGTCGCGGTCGATGAACACGGTGGTCGGGAATCCGATTACCTTGTAGTTTCGGATGATCTCGCCGGACGTGTCCGCGGTTTTGTCGGCGCCGATCATGTAGTTCACGCCAAGCCCATCGATGAATTCTTGTCCGTCTTCGGCGGTGTCCAATCCGAGCAACTGGACGCCTATAAACTCGATGCTGTCGTCCTTCATATCTTGGTACGCAGCCTCGAAGTCAGGCATCTCGGCGACGCAAGGTGGGCACGACGGGAACCAGAAGTTCAGAACCACCGGATCGCCGGCGAAATCCGACAGGTGAATTGTGTCTCCCGCGGTGTGTTCGCCGTTGCCGTATAGAGTCAGCTCGAAGTCGGCGGCCTCTTCGCGGGTCTCGGTCGACGCGGAAACCGGCGCGGACGCTGCCGAACTCGCCGCCGCAGCGTCCTGTGAAATCGACGCCTCAGTGCCGGCGCCGCCGCACGCTGCAGCCAAGAACAGTGTCGCTATCGCGGACATTGCCAACGTTTTCCGATGTCTGAACAGCCTACCCCAATTCCATAAGCCCGGGCGGATGGTCAATGTCGACATTCTGAAGTTCCTGACGATTTGGGTTGTCATCCGTTATGTTAGTTGGACGTGCCCGAGGCCTAGGCGATTCACTTGGAAGCGTCATTACCTCGCCCAAATATGGCAAATTCGGGTCGCGTGGTCAAGTTCCTCGGCGGGTGTGACCGTGCGACGGTAAGCATCGCGGACGGCAATCGCCGCGCTTCGTGAGATACGATGCGTAGCCGCGACCGCCCGCCCTCCTGAAAGGGTTTTTATATCTGGGGGATTCCCCCCCTGGACTCCCCCAACCGGGTTTTTGGGATGGGTTCTGACAAGGCCAGGTACGCTCCCGTTAGCTTTGTCTATCCCGCGTCCTCAATGCGCCGGCTACTCTCGTTAAACCCTCCTTCAGCGTCACCTCCGGAGGGCCGAAAAGACGCAACATCAGCCCCACGTCGGCGTTCCAGAACCGCGGCACCTCATCGGTCTCGCGGAACTTTGGCTCGACGTCCAGGCTCTCCGAAAGAATGGCGAGGATTTCAGCCTGGGTGACGGTCTCCGCCCCTCCGACGTTGATGACCGTGGCGGGAACGGAGCAGTGACGAGCAGATTCGATGGTATAGCGTATGCAGTCAGACATGTAAAGCGGGCTGAATACAGGGTCATAGGCCCGATTCACGAGTATCTCCTCACTATTGGCAATCTGCCTCGCCCACTGGGTCGGCCTACCCCCATCGGGACTGTAAGGGAAAAAGTACCTCAGGATACAGGTTGGTATCTGCCACTGTTGGGACAGAAATATCCCCAGAAGCTCGCCGCCGAGCTTCGAGATACCATACGCGTTGACGGGGCCGATGGTCCCGTCCTCATCCAGTGGATCGGGTCCGGGCGCATAAACCGATCCGGAGGATGCGAGGACAACGCCCGATGCCTTCCGGCAGTGGTCCATGAGCCTTCCCACGAAGTAGGCGTTCACGTCGAAGGCTTCTCCAGGATTCTCGTCACAAGAATCGACCATGACAACCTGCGAAAAGATGTAATCGAAGTCATCGGGCAGATCGTCCAGGCTTTCCCGATGGACGTCCTTTTGAATTATCGACACGCCAGCCTGCTCCAGCTTCGTCCTCATCCCCGCGTCGCTGAACCGGGCCAGGCCGTACACCTCGTTGTTCTTGCAGAGCTCCAGGGTCAGGGCCGAGCCCACCAGTCCGGGCGCTCCCGTGACCAGGATTTTTTGTCCTTTCATCGCATTTCCTTCGGCTTGACGGAGTCGTGGCTGCGGACCCGCCGGAGACGGGCCCCCGATCATGTGGGGATTATCGCACAGGTGGCATGGATGTGTTACACGGAAAAACTATAAGTGTAGAATGACAGCGACGGCCGGTTTTTTACTGAGAGAAGACCTGTAAGTAAGCAATAGCCAAATCATCGTGACAACACGGACCGTTGGCGCCGCCGGGCCGTCTCTTTGACGGTTAGCCGCTTTGTTCGAGCTTCCGAACCAGTTCATCGACTAGGCTGTCGATCGATACGCGAACCTGATTCATCGTGTCACGTTCGCGGATGGTCACCGCGTCGTCGTCGAGCGAGTCGAAGTCCACCGTCACGCAGAGGGGCGTGCCGACTTCGTCCTGCCGGCGATATCGGCGACCGATGCTCTGGGTGTCGTCGAACTGCACGTAGCCTTTGATCCAGCCGGAACGCTGTACCGTTTCGAATACCCGCTGTGCGAGCGGCGCAAGCTTTTCGTTTCGCGATAGCGGCAACACGGCAACCTTCACCGGCGCCAGGTCCGGGTGGAGCTTGAGCAGGACCCTGGTCTCGGTTTTCCCACTCGCGGTCGGCGCTTCCTCCTCGGCGTACGCATCGATCAGGAACGTCATGACGGCGCGGCCGATGCCGGCAGACGGCTCGATCACGTATGGCACGATGTGCTCGTTCGATTCCGGATCGAAGTACGACAGGGCTTGGCCGCTGGCTTCGGTGTGGGCTTCGAGGTCGAAGTCGGTCCGGTTGGCGATGCCCATGATCTCGCCCCAGCCCCACGGGTACCTGTACTCGATGTCGTAGGTGGCTTTGGCGTAGTGCGAGAGTTCATTGTCTTCGTGCGCACGCAGACGCAGACGATCATGATCGATGCCCAGGTCTGTATACCACTTGATGCAATCGTCCATCCACTGCTGGTGGACCTGTTCATCTTCGCCGGGCTTCACGAAATACTCGATTTCCAGCATCTCGAACTCGCGGTTGCGGAAGATGAAATTACCGGTCGTGATCTCGTTGCGGAACGCTTTGCCTATTTGAGCGATTCCGAACGGCAATCGTTTGCGGGTGGCCGTGACCACGTTGTTGAAGTTGACGAAAATGCCCTGAGCGGTTTCAGGTCGCAAGTAGACGGTCGTGGCCTGCTCTTCGATCGGGCCCATGAACGTCTTGAACATCATGTTGAACTGCCGCGCTTCGGACAGCTTGCCGTTGCACTCTGGACACCTCGGGCCATCCAGATGGTCCTCGCGGAACCTGCGCCGGCAATCCTTGCACTCGACCAACGGATCGGAGAAGTTGTCGACGTGCCCGCTCGCTCGCCACGCGTCCGGATGCATGAAGATCGCCGCGTCAAGGCCCACCATGTCGTTGCGCGACCAGACCATCGTCTTCCACCAGTGGTCTTTGATGTTGCGCACCATCTCGACGCCCAGCGGTCCGAAATCCCACGAGCTGGCGAGACCTCCGTAGATCTCGCTGCTCTGAAATACGAAACCTCGGCGCTTGCACAGTGATACTATCGTTTCCAGATTTACTTCGGCGCCACTGTCAACCACGGTTACCTCGACTTAATTGGTGAAGGATCTGTGTTCGGTCGATTGCGAGTCGGTTCCCAAAGGATATAGGCTTGGCGTGAGAGGGCCGAATCGGCGCGATGCACGGCTAAATTGACCTTCGGCGGCGACGCAAATCACTCGGGAATTGACTGTCGGGATACAATTATAGCAAAGGGCCTTCGTGCAACCCGAATCGACTTTCGGTGCGTGGGGCCTGGCACTAATCGTATTCGAAACCGATCCCGGATCGCGCATCGGGAGGCGGTTGTTCAAACAGACGCTTTACGGCGACGCGCGAGTGGTCAGAGGGGATAAAGATGTCATACGTCATGAGGCGCATTTTTCACGGCAAAGCAGGCTGCGGAAACGAACTGATCAAACTTTGCACCGACGCCAATTTCAGGGTGCGCGGTCTCGGAATGGCGATCAAACCACGGGTGATGTCAGATTACATCAGCGGTCGCACCGACACAGTGGTCGTCGAATGTGAAACGGAGAGCGTAACCGAGTTGCTGTCGGTCAACGAAGAAATGGAAGGCGACCCACGGGCCGGGGTCGAGTTCGGAGAGTGGATGGACCGGATATCCGACCTGATCGAGTACGCGGAAGCGGAGATGTGGCAGACGCACTGAGACGCATCCGTTCCGCATTCGGGCGACGTCCCGTACAATTGACTTTCTGCTAACAGAAATTCGCACCGAGCTCGACGAAGGTCGGGCGATTGGAGGAGGAAGCGTGCCCATACTGAACAAGAAAGACGTCGAGGTAGAGGAACTCTCCCCTGGGACATCCCGATGCCCTCGTCACGGGCGGCGATCAGACGATCGTGTCGTCAACGTCGAGAAAGGTCGTGTTAGGACGTGGAGTCTATTATCCCAGGAGGTATAGCGTCGGATAGATGAACACCCAGGCTACGTCGACGAAGTGCCAGTACTTGATCACCCCTTCGACGCCCCAGTACCCGTCCGCGCCCCATCGGCCCTGTTTGCGGCCCAAGAAGAAGGCCATCCACAGCATGACGACGCCGCTGGCGACGTGCGTCGCGTGAATTCCGGTCAAGGTGAAGAAGACGGTGCCGAACGGAGTGGATGGCGGGAAGTGCTCGAATGCGTCGTACCATTCGTATCCGACACCCACCAGGAACGCGCTTCCCAACAGAATGGTGGCCAACAGATATCGAATGAACCCTCGGTGGTCGCCTTCGGCGATCGCGAGTTCGGATCGATAGGCGCTGAACGAGCTGCACAGAAGGACGATCGTTAGAGCTAAGCCCAACAGTGGCTCCACGTGTTCCGGTGTCTCAAACCCTCGTAGGTAGAACCGAGTTGAGATCAGCGCGCCGAAAAGGAACGTCTCGGACGCAAAGAACAACCAGATGCCAAGTTGGTTGATCGCCAACCGGCTGTAGCGCAGTTGGCCCACTTGTTCCGGTAACGTCGTGGTCATTCCTGCTCCTTCGGATGCCACACCTTAGACAAGTGCATGAAGTATTGGAGGATGAGCCATGCCTCCACCACGGCGAATAATGACAACAGCGCGAACCGGCCCGCGTCGACATAGGTAGCGATCAGGTAGTCAACCAAGGTCAGCACTATCAAGCCGACGATGACACTGAGTCCTCTGGGCATGGTCGCTAAGAAGCTATTTTGAGGCATAGGGATCTCCAGGCTAGACGAAGTTGGCATCTCGTCAATCGGCGTCTCCCGCCCCCCCCGAGCTTGGTTCGGGAGCGGCGAGAGGTTGGATGATCGCGTGGACCGAGGCCGGGTCGCCGTAGCCGTAGGGGTCGTCCGTGATCACGGGCGGATAATCGAAATTCTCATGGGGCGGAGGCGACGATGTCTGCCACTCCAACGTCCTCGCCCCCCAGGGATTGTCACCAGCGACTGGACCTCGTACCCACGATCGGATCATGTTGAGGACGAAAACGAGGAAGCTGGCCCCCAACACGAAAGCCACCACACTCGCTATCACGTTGGGAGTGATGAACTCGGTCGGGTAACTCGCGACGCGACGGTTCATGCCCTGTACGCCGACCCAGAACAGAGTCATGAAGAGCACGTTGTACGCGACGAACATCCACCAGAAGTGGATCTTACCCATGGTCTCGTCATACATCCGGCCCGTGATTTTTGGGAACCAGTAGTAGATGGCGCCGAACAATATGAAGATCTCGCCGCCCATCATGGTGTAATGGAAATGCGCCACGACAAAGTAGGTGTCCTGGAGGTTTACGTCCGTGGCTACGTCGGCCAAGAATATGCCTGTGATGCCGCCGATAAGGAAGTTGAACACTACACCCAATGCAAAAAGCATCGGTGTTTGGAGCCACAGCTTTCCCATCCATATCGTGCCGAGCGCCGATAAGAACACGACTCCGGTCGGAATCGAAATCAACTCGGTCATGACCATGAACGGAAGGTGCAGGAAGTCATCCATCCCGCTGGTGAACAGGTGATGCGCCCATACCAGGTATCCAAGGACGACGATCGACAGAAACGCCGCGACCACCAATTTGTAGGCGAACACCGGTTTACGCGAGAAGTGGCTGAGAATTTCCAATAGGAGTCCCAGACCTGGCAGGACCATGATGTAGACCGCTGGGTGGGAGTAGAACCAGAAAACGTGCTCGTACAGCAGCGCGGAGCCGCCCGCCGCAGCGTTGAAAAAGGCCAACCCGGCCACGCGGTCCAGAATGACCATCAGGAGCCCGAAAGCTACAACCTGAGTGGCCGTGAGGCTGATCAACGCGGCGGCGAAGATGGACCAGACGAAAATGGGCAACCGGCCCATGGTCATTCCTGGAGCTCGGAGCGCAATGATCGTAGTTACGAAGTTGAGCCCGCCGAGGATCGACGAAAACCCGAAAGTCAGAAATGCCAGCAACATGAACAACTGTCCGTCGGCGTTTACCACGCTCAACGGCGGATAGGCCGTCCAACCGGAGTCGAACCCCCCAAACAGCGGCGTAAGGAGCAGCATGACGGCCACGGGCGGCACGATCCAGTAGCTCATGGCGTTGATTCGCGGGAACGCGACATCGTCCGCACCGATCATGATGGGAACTAAGAAATTAGCAAACCCGCCCAGGATGGTAGCCACCGCCACTGCTACCATGATGATGCCGTGGAGGCTCATCGCGGTGTTGAATTGGCTGCTGTCCAGAACTATCTTGCCGGGATCCAGTAGCTCCACGCGCAATAGCATCGCCATCGCCCCGCCGAGAAGGAAAAGGACGACGAACGTGACCAGGTACTGGACGCCGATCACTTTGTGGTCAAGACTGAAGCTGAAATAGCGTTGCCAGCCGGCAGCCGCCTGGTCTCGCGTTTCCAACCCGAACCAACCTCGACCCATGACCTCCCACAAGCCTACGCCGAAAAGCCAACCGAACAGGGTGAACACATATCCGATGGCGACCCTTATTTGAACGGGGGGTTTGTCGGTGAAGTCAGCAATCAACTGGCCTAAGCCAACACCGATTGCCATGCCGATCGCGGCGAAAATCAGGCCGCGGCCAATGTATTTCAGTGCGGAGAGGGACGCCACAGACCTACCTCCTGGCCGCTAAAGGTTTTTGTTCTGTAACCCACTGCTTGAACTCGGCTTGCTCTACCACGCGCACCGGCATCTGCATCTCAGCATGCAGAATCCCGCAGAGCTCCGCGCACTGGAGGCGGTAGTTGGTTTCTTCATTGAACGTTCCCAATCTTGTGGGCGTGGCGGTCACTTTGGTGATAATCCCGGGCACCGCGTCAATCTTGACCCTGAATGCGGGCACCCAGAATGAGTGAAGCACATCATGCGACATGACCAGAAACTGCACCGTCTTGTCTATAGGGAGCACCAGTTCGTTTCGGCTCTGGACCGACTGTTCTGGGTATTTTGCATTCCAGAACCATTGGCGTCCCTCGATCTGTACGACAAGATCGATGTTGTCGTCATCGGCTCTCAGTTCCAGCAAACCGGTGATCCCGGGATGGATGATCATAACCGCGGTCAATGCCGTCGTGACCGCCAGCCACACCCATACGACGCGTCTGTTGGAGCGCATCGGCGGGCCGTCCTGGCCGGGCCGGCTGTTATGGCCGAATCTAATCATGCTGTAGACCAGCAGTGCGCAGACAAGCGAGAAAACCGGAATCGCAAGATAGGTAAGCAGCGTGAAGGCGTCGTCGACGATTTTGGCTTGCTCCGACGCGGCCACGGGAAACGGCGAATAACTTAAGACGACCGCATAGCACACTGCCGTGAACACGACCCACAAGATTCCGACAATCAGGGCGTGTTTGTTCATCGCTTGCTCCCTAAATACGCGCCATCGATCCCGTGCGAACGGTTGCCGCGCAACGGCGGCGATGACCCAAGCCGTAGTAGGACGGCTAGATTACCCAAGAACGATTTCCCTTAGGCAGGCATGAGAGGTTAGGGTGTTTGAAACCTGAAAACGCCGCATCGCGCTCCGAGAACACGGTATCACAGATGGTATTGTTTGCGCAGACAAACGCGCCTCAATCATGCTGGGAATTGTGATCAACTATCTGGACTCGATCCGTCATACGATTGTTTTAGCCGTCGCGCAACCTCGACGATTCGCCGGTCGCACTCCGCCCGACTGAATGTTCGATACGGTGCGCGACAGCTAATCTATCGAATACAAACTCGTTTGTCAACTGAGTTTAGTCTAAAACGTTCTAAACAATTAAAGCTAATGCAAGCAATAATCGGGAAAACTGAAATTGAAACACCTCCAAGCAAACATTGGCGCAGTCTGACGTGCTGGCATCCCTTGTTCGGACTCAATGAGTTCAAACCGGAAGAGTTTCACGATATTGACGATCCAAATAATGTTGGGGTGTCGCTACACTTCGATAGAAGTCGATCGGAACAATGTAGCGTCGCATAAAGCGCAATCAACGCTAACAACGAATTACGCTAGACGGCGACCTGCATCGAAACAAAACGGAGCTTTTCTTATCTTCTGTGTTCTCGATCACTGCTGCTCCTTCCCTGGGGACATTCTATCCCCCTGTCAGGAGCTCGCTTTATCTACCGACTGTCTCTATTAATTTCAGGCCC
>JASMDM010000115.1 GCA_030752795.1 SAR202 cluster bacterium
CAACAACACACAAAAAAAAAAACTCTCTCTCTTCATCTTCTGCTCTGTTTGTTTCTCCCTGTCGGCTTTTCCGCCCCCCCGCGGGCGGGGGGGGGCCGCCCGCCCCCCAACAGATCATCCTCGACGACCGGATCTAACAAGCGACCATGAAGATCGTTGTCGACATGTCGAAATCACGCGTTGCCGTTCCTTGCACATGAAGTGTCAGACGCGCGGACATAATCCCGATTGGATCGGGGCTCACTTTGAACGGTCGAGGCGGACGGGGTACGCCCTCCGAACAGCGCCAGTCAGCTCTCGGGCCAAATTTGTACCGCCGAACAGCCCGCGTCCATGGACGAAGGCGAAAGCTAGTCCTGCAGAACCAGCGTCGCTTCCGCGACACCCATGATCTTGCCGAGCTGGTTGTAGCCTTCGATCTTGCAGTCGACGATCTTCTTGCCGCCTTCTTCGCGCTTGTCGGCGATCTTGCCGGTGAACGTCACGGTGTCGCCCGGACGGAACGGATCGATGGCCTTGAATACCAACCCGCCGCCGTCGTAGAAGTTGCTGGCAGGAAACCACTGCTCGAGCATCGTGTTGACGTATGCCATCGTGGTCACGCCCGCGTTCACGGTTCCGGCGAACAGCCCTTCTTTGGCGAACTCAGGGTCGGTGTGGATGTTGCGCGGAATCTCATGGGTGTCGTCGACGATGAGTCTGGCGCCGTTGATCGTCTCTTGCGTCTCGCCGATCTCGAACGAGGGCAGCTCGTCTCCAATCTGGAGGGTGTCGAAAGTGATCGGTTTGGTGTTCATGGCCATGTGTCCTCCATCGAAGATTCAGGGTTGACGGCTATACGGAACCCCTGGCCCGTCGAGGCTGAGGCTTAAGATCGCGGTCAGTCCGTGTGTGTTGCCCTTTCGCGTATTCGAAGATGCACGTGTAGTCGTATTCGGCGACTTTTTGGTTGTCTTGGTTGCTCGCCTCGATTCGGAATGTGACGAACTTGTTGCCGCGCCGTATCTGCTTGTCGACGACGTGTCCGTAGCTGGTGATGACATCGTTGACGTGTATCGGAGCGAACCAGCGGACCTCGCATTTCGCGAACGGGGTTTGTCGTGGGTTCTCGGATACGCGCTCCAACGCCGTGAAACCGTTCTCGGAGGCGATGTCCTGGCGGCGTAACGGCGCGATGCGGAAGATCATGGTCGGCATCGCCAGTTTCAACTGATCTTCGGCGCTGTCTTCCGCGTAAGCCGGGTTCGGGTTCCGTACGATCTCGGCGTATCGCGCGACGAGCTCGTCGGTGATCTCCAGTGCATAGGGCGGACCTGTCTACCCGATCTCGACGGCTTCCCACTCCCAGCGAATCTCTTCGCTGTTGCCCATAACGCGCTCCTCGGTGGTTTGGTTACGTGCTAAACTTAGCCTGCATTTTATCCTGCATTCACTGTTCCGTCCACCGGCGGGTGTCGTTTTGCTCTGCGCAAATCCTGATGACAAGAGGATTCTCGAATACATGAAATCAGCGCTCGACGGCATCACTGTGTTGGAGATCGCCGAAGGGATATCCGGTCCTTACTGCGGGAAACTGATGGCGGGGTTGGGGGCAAACGTGACCAAGGTCGAGCCTCCCGACGGAGACGCCGCACGGCGCGTCGGGCCTTTTCGCAACGACATTCCGAACGTTGAGGCCAGCGGGCTCTTCCTCTACCTGAACACCGGCAAGAAAAGCGTCACGCTCGACCTGAGCGACGCGAATGACGCCGCAATCGCGATCAAAATGGCCGCGGACGTTGATATCGTAGTAGAAAACTACCCACCGGGGGAGCTGGAATCGCGCGGACTGGGCTATGCAGACCTTGTTCGGATCAACGCGGGCCTCGTCAACGTGTCGATCACGCCCTTCGGGCAATACGGTCCTTACCGCGACTTCGCCGGAACCGACATGGTTATCCACGCACTGAGCGGCGAGCTCTATCTGGCCGGCAGGCCGGGCCGGGAACCTCTCAAGAAGGGCGGCAACCTTTCTGAGTACCACGGCGGGCTAAACGGCTACTTGGCTGCGCTAAACGCGATCATTTCGAGGGCGACTACCGGAAGGGGCCAGAACATCGACGTTTCGCTGATCGAAGGGGCCACCGCCGTGATCGGCATGGCCGCCATGCGCTGGGTCTACATGCACAGCATCGCCGAACGGCGCGGCGCGGAAGGTCATCCATGGCCCAACGGCGTCTGGCCGGTGAAGGACGGCTACATCCTCGCGTACAGCCGCCCATCGGTGGATTGGTGGTCGATGTTCGTCAGGATGATGGACAAGGTCGGCGTGCCCGGGTTCGCCGATCCGAAGTACACGACGCCCGGCGGTCGCGCCGAGAACGTCGAAGAACTGGACGGCATGTTCCAGGGTTGGCTTTCGGGACAGGCGAAAGAAGAGGTCTACCACCTAGCGCAAGCGGAAGGATTGCCGTTCGGTTACGTGGCGACCGCGCCCGACCTGTTTGCGTCGCCGCAACTCCGGTCGCGCGAATTCTTCGAGCGCATCGATCACCCCGAGGCGAGAGACCTGCCGTATCCTGGGGCGCCGTTCGTCATGGACGGGACACCGTTCGTTTTCGAGCGTGCGCCGTTGCTGGGCGAGCACAATCACGAAGTCTTGAGGCTGTAACGATGACGGATTGGTCGTTGATTGTACGGAGGCGGCGGGTCAAATGAACGTGTTGCCATTGCATGGCGTCCGAGTGCTTGACTTCTCCCACGTCTGGGCAGGTCCGTTCTGCGCCCGACTCTTGGGTGATTTCGGCGCCGAGGTGATTAAGGTCGAGTCGGTGAGCCGCACCGATCCCGAACGCGGTCCGGCGAGGATCATTCCCGGCGCCAGAATGCGGCTGTATCCGGACGGCGACCCCGGCGAGCGCCCGTACAACCGGGCCGGTCGATTCAACGCCTACAACCGCAACAAACTCGGTCTGACGCTTGACCTTCGCTCCGACGAAGGCCGCGAGCTGATCCAGGAACTGGTCAAGGTTTCGGACATCGTCGTCGAAAACTTCAGCGTCGGCGTCATGAACAGGTTGGGTTTGGACTACGAGTCTTGCCGCGAGCTGAGGCCGGATATCATTTGCATTTCGCTGCCAGGGTTCGGCAGCACCGGTCCGGAGAAAGGCTACGCCGCGTATGGCCTGACCCAAGAGGCGATGTCCGGGCTCTCCGGCGTTACCGGATACCCCGGCGAAGTGCCGATCGACACCGGCGTGTTCTACGGCGACCCCACCGGCGGGCTGTTCGGTGCCGCCGCCGTATCGACTGCGTTGTGGCATCGGATGCAGACCGGCGAAGGGCAACGGATCGACTTGTCCCAACGGGAGGCGTTCGCAACCGTGCTGCCCGAGCTCGTGTTCGAGCACACCATGAACGATCGCGTGATGTCATCGGTTGGGAACCGGCATCCCAGGTTCGCGCCCCACGGCGTCTATCCATGCCAGGGCGAGGAAGCCTGGGTCGCGATCACGGCGACGACTGACGTGCAGTTTGAGGCGTTGCGCGACGTGATGGGCTTGGCCGTCGATTCGCGGTTCGTCGCGATGGCAAATCGCAAAGCGAACGAAGATGCGCTGGACGCGCTCATACGAGATTGGACCGGGCGTCACGAACAATACGACACGATGCATCGGCTCCAGGAGCGAGGAGTGCCCGCGGGCGCCGTGCTGTCGAACCGGCAGATCCACGAAGACCCGCATTTCCAGGCGCGCGGTTTCTTCGAGGAGGTCACGCACCCTGACGCGGGAACGCACGCCCAGATAGGCATGCCGTGGAAGATGTCGGAAACGCCCGTGCACATCCGGCTGCCGGCGCCCGGGCTGGGGCAACACAACGACTTCGTGCTGGGCGAAGTGCTCGGCCTTTCAGCCGACGAGCTACAATCGCTTCTCGAATGTGATGTTATTGGCACGGAGCCGCTGAGCGCGAGACGCTAGGCGGTCGAGAGCGGCTCGGAGATGGCTTGGCCGTGAACGGCCAGAGCACAGTGGTCGCCAGCCGCATCGCGCGGGTTTGGCCTCATATCCGAACGCGCTATTCGCCGGCTAGCCCGCCGCGTACTCCCGGAGTACGTCTTCGTCGAGTTCCACGCCCAGTCCTGGGCTGTCCGGAGCCTCGCCGAACCCCGCTCCGAGGTTCAACGGTTCCTTGAGCACGTCGGCCACGCGCAGGAGCGGGCCGTTGATGTCGATCGCGTAGACTTCGTTGCGGATCGCGGTTGCAATATGCAGACACGCGGCGGATTTGATGCCAGAGTCGTGACTGGTGCCCATGGTCCAGCCGATGCCCGCGCACTCGAGGGCGCCCGCGATCTGTGCCGTGCGCCGGATGCCCCAATTTGTCGGCATGATGTTCACGCACCGGATGCCGGACTTTCCCGCCGCCATGATGCCCGCTAGGTCGCCCAACGATTTCCAGCCCGCGTGCACGGAAATGCCCTCGTCGACGGCATCTGAGATCTCCTGGTAGTCGTCCCAGCTCGACGGCGAAGGGTCTTCCAGCAGCTCGATCTTTACGCCGTTTGCTTTCATTTCGAGCGTTTGCTTGATTGAGGTTTCCTTGTCGTGTCCCATGTTGCTGTCGGGCCGGATGGGGATGTCGCCCGCGATCTCGGCCACGCGCAAGACGCGCTCCAAGTCTCCGGCGACGCCGACCTTCATCTTGAGCACGTTGGTGAACCCCTGCTCGACGTGTTCGCGGGCGTCCACGACTTGCTCTTCGAGCGACTGGTACGCGATGGTCCAGGCCAGGGGCACCTTGTCGCGGAACTTGCCGCCGAGCAGTTGGTATACGGGCGCGCTCAGAGCTTTGCCAACTATGTCGTGGAGGGCGAAGTCCACGCCCGCCAGGATCGTCGACGGCCCGAAAGCGGCTTCGACTTCGGTGAGCAGCGCCTCGATCTGAAGCGGGTCCTTGCCTTTAAGCAACGGCTCAACCTGTGTCTTCACCAGGCCTGGGACGTCGTCACCTTTGGCTTCTCCGATGCCGATCAAACCCTCGTCGGTGTGCACTTTCAACACGGTCGTTTCGAGGTTCGCCATCGGTTTGCCCGCTTCTTCGGTGTGTCGGTTGCGCCACGGCGTGACGTAGGGTATTGCTATCGGGAAAGTTTCGATTGCGGTTATCCTCATTTT
>JASMDM010000116.1 GCA_030752795.1 SAR202 cluster bacterium
GAAGATATTGCACTGATTGCATGCTTTGGTTTTTTAGGAGGGACGACATGGTCGCCGTCAAGCAAGACTCAAGGCTAATGGCACATCTGCTCCGCCGGGCCGGTTTCGGAGCAACGCCCGACGAGCTTGACCAAGCCCTACAAAAGGGCTACGACGCCACCCTCGAAGATCTGCTGAATCCCATCGGCGACGATGACGTGCCCGAGGACCTCATCAGACGGTACCACGTCGATCAATCGGACCTACGCGGGTCCCCTGCAGCCTCGGCTCACTGGGTCTATCGCATGGTCACGACCGAAGCGCCTTTGCGCGAAAAGATGTGCCTGTTTTGGCACCGGATTTTCGCCACCGGGGCGACCAAGCTGATACAAGCCAGAGTAGTGACCAATCAAATCGACATGTTCCGTCAGCACGGAATGGGCAATTTTAGCGATATTCTCCTACGTGTTTCCCGCGACCCTGCGATGCTCATGTGGCTGGACAACCAGGACAATCACAAAGGCTCGATAAACGAGAATTACGGCCGGGAGATCCTCGAGCTTTTTTCCATGGGAGTTGGCAACTACACCGAAGAAGACATCAAAGAATGCTCACGCGCGTTCACAGGATGGCGGGTCGTAAACCCCGACTACATGTCGATCAAAATGCGTAACAACACCGCCAGGCCTTACGGCTATATTGCCTGGCAGTTCGAGTATGACGACGACGACCATGACCACGGCCAGAAAACGTTTCTCGGCGAAACGGGCGACCTAAACGGCGAGGATGCCGTGGACATCATCTGCAAACAGGAAGCCACGGCCAGGTTCATCGCTCGTCACCTGTACCACTTCTTCGTTGCCGACGAGTACCCGGTTCCGCAGTGGCCCCATACGGCGCCCGTCGACCCGCACGCGATCGACGTGATGACAAAAGCCTACTTCGACTCCGGCTACAGCATCAAGGAGATGTTGAGGGCAACGTTCACCTCCGACTTCTTCAAATCGGAGGCCTCCCGATTCGCGCGGACCAAGAGCCCTGCGGAGATGGTTGTTGGCACGATGCGATTGGCCGGCGGCATCGAGCTCCCTTCCGATGACACGTATCTTGGCGCGCGAACTTGCGCCAACATGGGCCAGGGTTTGATGGCGCCTCCCAGTGTTGAAGGATGGCAAGGCGGAGGCGACTGGATAAATACGGGAACATATGTCGCTCGCGTGAATTTTGCCAGCAAAATCCTCCGTGACGCCAACAGGCCCGGGTTAAGATCCGTGATCGATCGGGTGCAGCAGTCCACCTCCGGGTCGGCCCACTCGCCGGAGTCGCTGGTGGGCGCCTGCCTCGAAGTCCTGGGGCCGATAGAAGTCGCTGACGGCACACGCTCCAGCCTCATCGAATACGCAAGGACACATGGAGACCTGAGCCAAACAGCCGGATCTGAATTTGACGCCGCGGTCATCTCGCTGATCCAAATGATTGTGTCCACCCAAGAATATCAAATGGTGTAGGGTCCGATCTGAAAGCGCTAAGGAGTAAGGTCGCATGACCACAACCGCCTTCAAACTCAACTACCTGACCAACGTCGGTTTCTGTGCAGACTTCGGCGGGCGTGGCTTCATGATGCCGACGGCCATGGCCATCAGAAGCGACGGCCGAATATTCGTAGCGAGCCGCAGTAACACCACGGCGTTGCGGGTCGTTGGGATCCAAATGGTCTCGCGCGACCACGACTATTACGGCCAGATTGGAGAGCGCGGCACGGGCGACGGTCAGATGATCTGGCCCACCGCTTTGGCGCTCGACGGCGACGACAACCTGTACCTGGCCGACGAGTCTCTCAACCGAATATCCAGATTCGACCCGGACGGCAATTTCGTGGCCTCCTGGGGAACGACGGGGCGGGGTCCGGGTGAGATCGACGGGCCATCGGGGTTGCTGTTCGACCGGGATGACAACTTGTTAGTCGTAGACCACAAGAACAACCGGGTCCAACGGTTCACAAAGGACGGCGCCTCCCTGTCGACTTTCGGATCGCAAGGCGACGGAGACGGGGAGTTCAACCTGCCGTGGGGCGTGGCGCAAGACGGAGACGGCAATCTTTACGTCGCGGACTGGCGTAACGATCGCATCCAGAAATTCACGTCCGACGGCCGATTCCTTGCCAAATACGGCGAGTCGGGCGACGGCGAAGGCCAGTTCAACAGGCCGGCAGGGCTTGCCGTCGGATCGGACGGGAACATCTACGTCGCAGACTGGGGCAATCAACGCCTACAGGTGCTAGACCCCGACGGTCGATTCCTGACGACCGTTCGCGGAGACGCAGACCTGAATCCTTGGGCGCTCGAGTACCTGCATGCGCAGGCGGATGAAGAGCGGGCTCGGTCTTCATACGTTCCCGTGTTCGACGTCGACACCGACGATCCATCGGAGGTGTCCGCACGGATCGAGCCTTTTTTCTGGGACCCGGTCGCCGTGGCCATGGACGGCTCCGACAGGGTTTATGTCTTGGAAACTTGCAGACATCGGTTTCAGGTGTACGAACAGGCGTAATGCCACACAAACAACGGTAGGCGGCTGAAGATCAGAGGAGGTTCGGATGGGTGAACCAAGCAACCGAACAATCGTCGTAGTGCAGCTCTCAGGTGGAAATGACTACCTCAATTGCGTCGTTCCTTACCAGGATCCGCTTTATTACGACAACCGGAAAAACGTCCGCATCTCCGAGGACGCGGTCATTCCAATAGACAACGGATATGGCCTGAACCCAGCAATGCAGCCGATAAAAGAGCTGTACGACGCTGGCAAAGTGGCCATCGTGCATGGATTGGGATATCCGGTCCCTAATCGGTCGCACTTTCGCTCGATGGACATCTGGCACACGGCCGAGCCCACTAAAGTAGGCGACGAAGGGTGGCTGGGCAACGCGATCAACCAGATGCACCCGGACGGGGAAAACGTCGTCGCCGCGGTGAACTTCGGCGCCGGATTGCCGAGGGCGCTCGCGGCTAAGGGCGCTCCGGTCGCCTCGGTGACGGACATCGAGACTTACGGACTGATGAACCATCTGGAGGCCGGAGAGCAGCGCGACGCCGCTCTGGACGTCTTCAAGCGGATGTACACGCAGGCTATCGGCAGCGGTCCGGTAATGGACTACCTCAGTCAGACCGGCCTTGACGCTCTACGTGGATCGGAGATTCTCGGGACCGTGTCTAAAAAGTACTCCTCGGACATCGAGTACGCCACGGATTCCTTCGCGAAGAGCATGAAGGGGGCCGCACAGGTGCTGCAGGCGGATATCGGGACGCGCATCTGCTACACCCAGCACGGAAGTTTCGACGGCCACACGAACGGCTTGGCGCTGCAAGACGCGCTGTGGCGCGAAGTGTCCGGTGGCATCCACGACTTCTACACGGACATGAAAGCGCACGACCAGAGTGAGGACGTGCTGATCTTGGTCTTCTCGGAGTTCGGCCGTCGGGTCGGAGACAACGGCAACGGGACCGACCACGGTTCAGGCGGCGTAGCATTCCTCATCGGCGACGGCGTTCAAGCCGGGCATCATGGCGAGTACCCGTCACTGGCCGCGAACGACCTGATCGAGGGAGACCTGGCGTTCAACCTCGACTTCCGGAGCATCTACACCGAGATACTCGAAGACTGGCTGGAAGTCGATGCCAAGCCGGTGGTCAAAGCCGAGTACGAGAAAGTCGGCTTCCTGAGCAAAGTCTAGGTTCGGACTGCCGGGCCAAGTTATCCGCGCGTCGTGCCTCATCGTGACTGGCGTCGATATGATGCCCGAACCGCTCTCGTACGCGTGTGTGACATTGTCGATCTCTTCGGGGCTGCCCGACAGGATGGTCCAGTTCGCCGTTCGAAGCGCCCGCGGATCAAGTCGCAATTCGTTGGTCCGATCGCCGTCGAACCAATCGCGGGTCCCTCGTGTGGCGCGCGCTAATATCGGCTGGCACGGCCTTTGACGAGTCAACGCCATCCGAAAAACTTTTGAAGTAGAGGACGTTGATGGGTGTGTCGAATTTCGATCTCGAGGCCGCTATAGCCTCCCTTGCCGAACGCGAACCCGCACGCTGGCAGCGTGACGCCTGCGGCATCACCCGCATGGAGACGCCGATTCCGGCCCTGGTCGATCGGGAGGCGCACTCTCCCGAATGCTCCCGGCACAGGATTTTGCTGATCGGCGGATTTTCCGGTGAGCAATTGGACGTGGATTTGGCGCTGAGCGCGGCAACTCTGTTGGGCGCGTCACCAGACATAGCACTGAGCTTGATCCCGTGCGCGAATCCCGACGGCTTGCATCTTGGCGTCGGACCCGACAACGGGTCCGGGGGCAATCCTAGCCTCGGGTATCCTCCCGACGGTGGGTTCTACGACGACGAACGCGACCCGGAGTCCCGATATCTCTGGAGGTGGGTCGGCTTTTTAGCGCCCGACCTCGTAATCGAAGTGCGTCATGGCGCCGCGGAGGGATGGGAGTCCACCGAATCGACAACCGGCATCGGCTTGGCGCTGAGTGCTGGCGTCCTTGGTCCGTCGGACTCGATGCTGGCGGCGCTCGCCACCGGCGCGCCCAGTGGACTCGCCCCGATTCCAGGCCTTCGGCTCACAGCGACCGACGACTCGTTGGAAGGTCAGATTGCCGCCTTCGTGGCCGAGCTCGCGAAGCGACCGCTCCCGAGTCCGTCGCCGGCCCGCAAAGAACTCGACGCCAGACGGTCGCGCAGTCCTCTCGATGTCGCGGAACTCATGGCTTCACAGTACGGATACTCGCTGGATCCGGTCGTGTACACGCAGGGCGTCGCGATAAGCGGCCGGCTGCGCGTGGCCGAACTCACCGGATCCGTCGAGAACACTTCCGCTGATGTCGTCGCGGCGATGGAGCCTTTGCTCCAGGCGCAAGACGGCATCGTGGCGGATGGCGCGGGCGGATCGGCCCTGGCGGGTCTGGTTTGGTGCGACGAGCTTTCGCGAGCGACCGGCGACGCCCGCTACTCCGATGGGCTGATCGCGACCGCGGACAGGTTCCGGGACGTGAGCGGCGACCTGCCGCCAGCGCCGTGTGACCCCGACTACCGCACCGAGGACATGTTCTTCGCCGCCGCGATCTTGGGTCGTGCATTCGCGTTGACCAATGACATGGCCTATATCGACATCTTGACGAAATTCTTACTGGACGCAAAAGTCCAACAGTCGAACGGGCTTTTCTGGCATGCTCGGTCAGTCCCGTACTTCTGGGGCAGGGGCAACACCTTTGCTGCTCTGGGATTCACCGAGGCTTTGACGTACGTGCCGGAAGACCACCCCGACCGAGCCGAGCTTCTCGCGATCCACGTTCGCCATTTGGACGCGCTGGCCGCGTGTCAGCGACCATCGGGGATGCTGATGGAAGTTCTGGACGCTCCGGGTTCCTATCAAGAGCACACCGCCACCGGCATGTTCGGGTACGCGGTGGCTCGTGGCCTGAGACTTGGTTGGCTGGACGATCGACACCGCCCACTCCCGGACCTGGCGTGGCGCGGAGTCTCGGAGCGAATCTCCCTCGATGGAGGACTGGTTGACGGATGCACCAGCACGGGTCCGCAACCCGACCTCCGCGCCTACCTCGACCGCAAGGCGGAATTCGGCCGCGACGACCGCACGGGCGCGCTCGCCCTATGGTTCGCGGTTGAGATGGAGCGCCTGCTGCGAGCGTAGCGGCCGGGACGTCGGCGGATTGGCGGTCGCCACCTAATGGTACTCGAAGAC